>CAWBKA010000039.1:0-69273 GCA_963789065.1 uncultured Verrucomicrobiae bacterium
AAAAGGTACGCTTCTTTGGCCTCCGTCAACGTACCGATCTGGTTCACCTTGAGCAGCAACGCATCGGCCGCACGGGTCTCGATCGCGCGCTGAATCAGAGCGGAATTGGTGCAGGTTAAATCGTCGGCTAACGTCAACGATCGGTCACCATAGTCTTTGCCGCAACGCCGGCCAGTGATCCCAATCCTCTTCGGCAAGTCCGTCCTCGATGCTAATGATCGGATAGCGTTCAGTCCACGATCCGATCGTATCGATTAACTGTGCCGGAGACAGCGTTCCCCCGTCGAGATCGTAAAGCCCGTCGTTAGTGATGAAATGGCTGGCCGCCACATCGATGGCCAGGGCAACCTCGTTGCCGAGTTCGTACCCAGCGGCCTGGATCGCTTCAGCAGCGGTTTCCAGCATTTCCGAGCTGTTCTTAAAAGGAGGAGCCAGCCCACCTTCGTCAGCGGTGAGCGCAGGGGCTTGGTATCGCTTCATCGCAAGCACCGCTGCCTCTTGATAGATGTCATAGGTCTGTGCCAGCCTTTCCGCGACACTGGAGCCCACCTTTGGAACGACCAGCACATCCTGGATCGCCCCATGCCCGAAGGCGTGTTTTCCTCCACTGAAGAGATTAATCGTCAGCGTCGGCAGGCGTGGCGAGGCATTTGGAAGAAGCGACGCGAAATATTCGAACAGCTCCATCCGGCCGCGAGCGGCGGCCACTCGAGCAAATGCCAGCGAGACCGCGAGCAAGGCGTTTGCGCCGAGATGTGACTTATCCATCGTACCGTCAAGCTCCAGAAGGCGGCGATCCAACTGCTCCTGGTCGTCGAAACTTTCGTTTATCAACGCCGCCGCGATCGGTTCACGAATATGGGCGACCGCTCGCTGGCATCCAAGCCCGCGGAACCGTTTCCCGCCATCGCGGAGTTCCCTGGCTTCCGCCCGACCGGTCGATGCGCCAGAGGGGATCGAGACTGAGGCGATGGTCCCGTCTTCCAGCAGCAACGCTGCGGCCACGGTCGGACGGCCACGACTATCCAAAATCTCCCAAGCATCAACGCCTTTGATTCTTGTCATGATTGTATCTTCTGGCCAAAGCTCTCGATGAGGTCGGGCACGGCTGCCGGACAGTGAGTGATTAACCAGAGAGCCGCGTCCCGCTGTTTGCGGCGTTCCGAATCAGAAAGGTATTCAAGGGGCGATCGCCCCGCCGTTCGGGCAAGGAGGCAAGCGGCAGTGTTTTTTGTCGCGCGGCTCTCAACGCCTTCAAACCAGGGAGCCGGGTCAATTTCCGTCAGGTAGGTTTCCCAGTACTGGAGCGCCGCCGCCAGAAACAACGATCGATGCGCTTCGAGGTGCAACGCCTTACTCAACAAATGGGTCAGACTGAAACCAAGATCGAATGCCGGATCGCCGAAATGAACCACTTCGTGATCCAGCAGCACGAGACGGCCTTCATGCACCAAGATGTTTTTCGGGCTATAATCCCCATGGACCAGGGTGACGCACTGCCCGCGATTTTCCTCGATCAAGGCCAGTAAAAACGGCTTGGCTTCGGGGACCCTCTCTGCGCTGAATTCGTAGTAGGGTTCCAGTCGCAGCGTTTCGAAAAAGACGCGGCTTTCGAAGATCGAAGACAAATCGTGGCGCAGTTCATGGCTTTTGCGGTGAATCGTCGCGATCAGCCGCCCAAACTGTCGGACCAGATCGCGATCGAGGGTGCCGCCGAGCAGTTGCTCTTTCCAGTTCTGGTGGGGCTCGGGCACCGCTTCCATCGCCAGCAGATGCTGTGGCCTGTCTTCGAACAGGAGCACGGGGGTGCTGTTGGGAGGCGTGATACGCGGCAGATAACGCAAGCTATTGGCTTCCACGTGGATTCGAGCTGGGTCGCTGAACCAATCGACTTGGACGCGCAGTTTCGGAAGGGCCTGCTTCAGCACCCAGCGAGAGCCGTCCGGACGCTGCAGCAAGATCGTCTTATTCGAGACGCCGCCACGCAGGGTACGAATGACCGGAGTTTCATCTCGCTCGATTCGCCCGGTTTGGCGCAAATATCTGAGCAGGTCGTCCGCGTCTTCGATATCGACGGCCGGCTTATCTGCTTTGGGTTTTTCCAGCATATTTTATTCTTTGCAGTTAAGGATCGATCGATCGCCAGACGGCGCAACAGCGGCCTGGTCTAAAAAGCATGCAGCTCGAAGGAGCCCTCAGTGCTCCCGTTGCAGCATGCACCGCCCTTTCAGCCGAATCGAGGTCTGGGTTGGAGAGAAGCGAAAAATAACTGCGCTCGGCCTATTGCATGACGGAGTTGCCTACATCTACCAACGTTCACTCGTGGAAAAAGAGGACTTCGAAAAGCGCGGAGATCTTGGTGCGAGTCCAAGCATAGTCCTAACGTAAATATTTCGTGCAAATCCTGAAACCCTGAAGTCACAATTCATTTGTAAAGGATGAAGCCTGGCGAACCGGGTCCCTGAAACACCCGCGATTCAACCTAATTACACACAACCATGCCAAACGAAACTGCTGATTCATTCGTAGTTAATAGCGGAATGCCAACATCGGACGAGCGCCAGGAAGCCAGGAATAAAACAGTCCGGCCTTGGTTTGCGGCGTTAGGAGGCTTAGGTGCGTCAAGACCGCAACAAACTACGATAACCGCGGTAAGCGCGCGAAACGAAGCTGTGACTGGCGCGGAAGTTCTCGTCGCGTACGCCATCCGCAACAACGTGCAAAATGTTCAGGATGCCATTGAAACCGTCGCCGATTCGCGCGACTTGCTCGATAAAGGGCAACTGAGCGGCGAGGCGCAGAAGAAATTCTACGAGGCTTTTGCAGTTCTCGCCTCGCAGATCGCTCCTGTTACCGTGGCGAGTCTAAGGGCCTCTCTCGATGAGTACGGCAAGGAAACGCGGCTTTTTCCTTGGGAAGAGCCGCAGAGACTCTCCTGTGCGAGGCTGGCTGCGCGCCGAAAACTCCGGTTAGGCTTCATCATTCTAATCGTGCTTCTGTGCGGGCAATTCTACTGGGCGGCCGGCACAAACCTCATCCGAAACCTAACGGTGGCCGAAACTGCCACCGCAGTGTCGTCGAGCGGGTCGCGGCCGCTGAACGCCACGCCGTCACAGGCGAATTCCGACCAGCAACTGATGCTGGCGCGTCAGCTTCGGGCTTGGTACCGACCGTTTGCTCATCCCCCGCTCCATGAACCGAGAGAGGTCGAGGCCAAACCCGGATGGATTAAACAGGTGGTGGTTGGGAGCTTGTACGTGGCCGACGTGCTCCAGCAATTCGTTCTGCCCATGCTGTACGGGGGATTGGGGGCGATCGCTTATGCGCTTCGGACGTTGGCACAGCAGAGCCGAGACCGCCTCTACCGCGTGGAGAACGAGACGGCAGACTCGTTACGCACTTGGTTGGGCGTTATCGCCGGGCTCGCGATTGGCTGGTTCTTTGCGCCGGATAAGTCCACCGGGGCCGGGTTGGGTGCGTTGTCACCTCTGGCCCTAGCATTCGTCGCAGGGTATAGCGTCGACCTGCTGTTCACGGCGATGGACCGTCTGGTGGCGGCGTTTTCGGGCCCGTCTCCTACTCAGCCCGACCAAAGTGGCTCAAGACCATCACCGCTGTCAAAACTTCCGAACCAGCCCACGGCTACTGCTGTGTGACCTTGAGAGGGTTCTGTAGAGGATATGGATCCGATCACTTGTCATCAGGCGGTCGGTTGTTGACCTTGAACGGCGTAACCGCCATCGCAGCGGATATCGGTTGCGGTGATGTTTGCCGCTTCATCGCTGGCCAGGAAGACAAACACCGCAGCGACCTCCGCGATCGAACCGACTTTTCCTCTTGGATGGAGGCGGTCAAATGCCATTCTGGCCTTCTTCACGTCCGAAGCATTTTCTGACAGAAATCGATGGAGCATCGGTGAATCGACAGTGCCAGGGGAGACCGTATTGACCCGGATGTTGTCTTTCGCCAGTTCAATCGCCTGGCCCCGTGCTAAGGCAATCAGAGCGCCTTTGGTGGCTCCATAAACTGTGATGCCCGGATGGCCGTTGTGGCCGGTGACACTCGCCATATGAATAATCGAACCGCCTCCGATCTCCCGCATCGAGGAAATAACAAAGCGAGAAAAAAGAATCGGCGCTCGTAAGTTGACCTGCAGAATCAGGTCGATGGTCTCTGCCTCAATGGAGTCCACCGACGCAACCGGCATGACGGCGGCATTGTTAACCAGGCAATCGATCCGATCGAAACGATGCTTGACCTCAGCGACGAACGCCTGGATTTTTGCAGGGTTCCGGATATCGATCGATTCCGCGATGACCTCTGCACCCCTCTCGCGAACCATCGCCGCCGTCTCCATAACAGCCGCGTTATTCAAATCGCACACGGCAACCTTCGCTCCTTCGTTCGCGAACGCCAAAGCGATCCCGCGGCCGATGCCATCACCGGCGCCGGTCACGATCGCAACCTTGTCTTTGAGTCTGTTCATGGCAAGAAGTGGGGTTGTCACACGATCATTGTTTGCGAGCTATCGCAGTTGGCGGCGGGATCGCCCGAAGGTATCAATGAGCACGGCCAGCAGGAGCGTTGCCCCAATCACGAAGGTGTTCCAATAGACGTCCACGCCGAGAATGGTCAGAGCGCCCACCAGAATTCCCATCAGCAGGGACCCAAGAAACGAGCCCAGAATTGTTCCTTCGCCTCCTTTCAGACTGGCGCCTCCAATAATCACGGCCGAAATCACTTTGAGCTCCAGACCTGTCCCGGCCGTGACGGAAGCTGCGCCGAGTCGAGCAGTCATGATGATACCGGCAAAGGCAGCTAGCAAACCGGTTAGTGAATAGTTGAAGATTTTAAGTCGATCGATCCTGATTCCTGACAGCATGGCCGCCCGTTCATTGCCGCCCAGATAATAGTTCTGCCGAAAGAACCGAGATTTCCTGAGGAGAATATCGCCGACCAATACCATGAAGAGGGCAATCCAGATCGGATTTTGCACTCCATGGATGTTGCCCTGGCCGATCACTCGAAACGATTCCGGGAGTCCGGAAATATTTCGGCCCCGGGTGATCACCAGCAACATTCCGCGGACCATGCTCATCATGGCCAGCGTGGTGACAAACGGATTGATGCCAATTTTCGCAATGATGAAACCGTTGCAGAACCCGATGACCGCTCCGGCGGCCAAACCGACCAGCAAGGCTGCCCACGGCGGCAGTCCCCAGGACATGGTCATGGCGGTCATCGCCCCGGCGAACGCGAAGGTGGACCCGACGGACAGATCGAATCCGCCGCTGACCAGTAAGATGGTCATACCGATGGCGACGATACATTCGACGGACACCTGGAGCAGCAGGGCAGACCAGTTGCCGAACGTCATGAAGATCGGCGTGGTGATCCACATCACCAGACAGCCGGCCATCACGATGGCCAGGATCATGAATTCTCTGAAGCTGGTTAGCCGTCTCAGGCGCTCGAACATCAAATGAGAAGGTTGGTTCTGCAGAGCCGGTCCGCCTGTCGGTTCGACGTCCGTTTTCATAACTCCTGGCCGGAAAGCTTTTTTGTTCTCTCCGCCAAACCGGTCGCTGCCAGGATCACTTTCTCTTCGGTCGCCTCTTCCCGATTAAATTCGGCGACCAAGCGATGGTTGCGCATGACGAGGATACGATCGCTCATGCCGAGAATTTCCTGAAGTTCTGAAGAGATCATTATGATCCCAATTCCCGAAGCCGCCAGATCGCGCAGCAACCGGTAGATTTCTGACTTGGCCCCCACATCAACCCCTCGTGTCGGCTCGTCGACGATCAATACCTTAGGGCGAGCGCCCGTCCACATGGCCAGGAGCACCTTCTGCTGGTTGCCACCCGATAACTGTCCCACCAGTTTTCGAACGCTCGGTGTCGCGATATTGAATCGGTGACGAGCATCCAGCGCGGCCGAGCCGATCTGGCGATCGGAAATGAACCCGAGACGGTTCGTGTAGTTGCGTAAGGTGGGAGCAACACAGTTGTCCTGAATCGACATGGAAAGGTACAGGCCGAGTTCTTTCCGATTTTCGGTCAAGTAAACAACTCCCTGTTCGATAGATTCCGCCGGGTGCAGGAATCGAAACTGTTGGTTGTTCAGGAGAACGAGGCATTGACGATTCGGCGTGATGCCGACGATTTCCATTGCCAGTTCAGAGCGCCCGGAACCGATCAAGCCGGCGATGCCGAGGATCTCGCCTTTGCGCAGTGCCAGGCGAAGGTTGGGCGCCGTTTCCGTTTCGCCGTCTGATCTTTCAACCTGAAAGTAGGTCTCCCCGATCTGACTGATTCGCTGCCCGTACATGTTAGTCAATTCGCGACCAACCATTCGTTTCACCAGCGATTCTTCGTCCACCCCTCCAATGGCGAAGGTGCCGACAATTTTACCGTCACGCAGCACTGTCACGCGATCGGCGATGCGGAATATTTCTGACAAATGGTGAGAAATGTAGATGAATGAAACGCCTTCCGATTTCAGCCGAAGGATGTTGTCGAAGAGCCTATCGATTTCCGTCGCGCTGAGAGACGAGGTTGGCTCGTCCAGAATCAGAATTCTCGGCCGAAGTGAGATCGCCTTTAGCACCTCAATGATTTGACGATGCGCCATCGACAGTTCGGCAACGCCTCTGGCCGGACTGACTGGCAGTTTGAACAAGGCCAGCAGTTGCCGCGTCGCCTGATGCAGTTTCCTGGAGGCGACGAATCCGATCCGGTCGGTCGGCTGCCTGTTGAAGTAGATGTTCTCGGCCACGCTCAGCGAGGGGACCAGACTCAACTCCTGGAAGACCACCGCGATGCCGTGGCGGCCGGCGTCCGCCACATCCGCAAATCGAACCCGCCGGCGGTCGAGGAAAAGATCGCCGGAATCAGGTTGGAGCACACCTCCAAGGATATTCATCAGCGTGCTTTTGCCGGCTCCGTTTTCACCGACCACTGCATGCACTTCTCCGCGCCTCAGATCGAGATCGACCTTATTGACTGCTCGGACTCCGGGGAAATCTTTAGTGATTCCCCGAAGTTCGAGGATGTGCTCGCCGGACATGGCAACTTCTATTTGCGGACAAAAGACTGGAAATTGCTCTGGTCGATGATGATGACACCGGTATCGACCACCGCCGGAACACCGGTCACATGAGCGCTGGCGTTATCGTTTGAGATCGGGACCGGATTGTTCTTCAGGTTGTAGAGGATTTGCAGAGCATAGAAGGGCATCAGTGCCGTCTGCTGAGCTACGCTGGCAGAAATCACTCCCTGCTTAATGGCGTCGAGCACTTCGTTCCCGCGATCCATCGAGACGATCTTTACCGTCCCTTTTTTGCCCGCTTCGTTGACCGCCGTCGCGGCGCCGCTTCCACCGGCTGCTTCAACGCATCCAATCCCCGCCAGATCAGGGTATTTCTGAAGCAATGAGGCAGCAGCTTGTGCGGCGACACTTGGATCGGATTGGGTGTCGGCTATTTGGACCAGACTAATGCCGGAGTTCTCCGCGAAAGCCTTTTTGTAACCGGCGATGCGTTCCTCCAGATTCGATTGACCCGGCTTGGTCATTAAGGCGACCTTCCCCTTTCCGCCGATCAGCTCGGAGAGCTTCTTTCCGCCCTCGTAACCGGCCTGGAAATTGCCAGTGCCCACAAAGGCGATTCGTTTGGATCCTGGCAAATCGGCATCGACGGTCACGACAGGAATCCCGGCATCCACCGCTTTGTCGACGATCGCGTTGAGTGACGATTCAAATCCGACGACGATAATTCCGGCCGGCTTTCGGGCGATCGCCTGTTCGAAAGCAGTAACCATCGCGGACATATCGTATTCGGCTGGGCCGACGTATTCCGTCTTCACACCCATGGCTTTGCCAGCCTCCTGCAGACCCATTTTGTGATCGTAAAAATAGTCAAGGCTGCCGAGAGCCGAGACTTCGATGTAAAGCTGATCAGAGTTATCAGCTTTGGTCTGAGCTTGTGCCGACGAGAGAACGAGAACGCTCAACGCGACAAAGCCGGTGACGAGTTTGGGAAGAAGGAGAGGGAAACGCTCTTTAAACATGTGGATTCAGTGTGGGGTTAATCAGTTTGCCAGATAACGGGGGATCTCGGGGATGCAACGAGCGAAAGCTCGACGCACTATTTGTACTATAAGACCCGAACGACTGATTTCGCCAGACCGGATTTCTCCAGCGATGGCCCGTCTTGGCAGTCTCGCGAACGGCCGCTCCGCCGGTCTCTTTTGAGTGCGAAGGCATCCATGCATGAGTCACTCAAGAACCTCCTGCGGTCGGTTCGGCTGCGAGTCGAGCCGTAAAGCGGCTCCGTCCCGGAGGGACGGTCGAAGTCATGGTCAGTCCCCGTGTCAGCAGAATCGGTTCAATCGTCCCGCTGGGACGGGGTATTTTCCTCGTGATTCCAGGCACTTCGTGCCTGGCTACTATCGTGCTGTCCCTCCGGGACAAAACCAATCGCCATCGAAGTGCCTCGCATTATCTTAGAGCTCCTGGGCTGGATCCTCCTGTCACTTCGGGACGAAGAACCATCCAAACCTGTGGGATATCCGAAAACCTGGACGACAAACCCAGCGAAAACGTTGCTCGCTCCTGCGCCCAGCCCGTGTCGATAAGACAACCAGACCCTCTGAGCAAGGAGAGATTTGACCCCCATGGACTGGTTCTCATCATGGAATGCGCTCGTACCACATATCTTTACCCTTAAGAATGTTGTCGATCGCCTCTTCTCCCGAGTGACCAACCAGGTCCAGGTACTCGCTAAAACCACCGTACACTTTCCCGTTGGGTGCCATCATTAATGTATCATGGAGATGGTTATAGGTTCCAATGACACACAGGGGCGCCTGCACCCTTTTACCATAGGCCCGAACCGCTCGAAGCTGGATGAACGAGGCCGCGAAAATCGGGTCGAGACACAGCTCGTCCTGACCGGAAGGTTCACTGTAAGTATAGGGGTAGACAATCTTCAGCCCTCCGAAGCGTGCCAAGAACTCGATAACAACCGCGTGGATAGGATAACGCTTCGCTTTTAGTTGGGTCACCAACCGACTTGTATCGATAAGGCGAGCAGGAAACCAACCGGCAGATTCCAGGAGTTTGATCGTGTCAGGCCGAAAAACGGAAATATCCATCAGTCGCTCCAGATTTTCGCCACCCCGGCCACGCTTCTTTGACAGTTTCCGCAACGTGGCATAGGAATCCCGGTACTGGGGTTGAAAGTAAAGACATGCAGGTCTTGACGATCGGCCCCAGCTAGGAGGGCGGCGTTAAGCGCCTTATATTCCGCACAGTGTTGCGGGTCCCGTCCGTGTAACCAACTATCTTTCAGGAGTTGAGGCATGCCTTTCGATTGCTCGCGGGGATATGGGCCGCCCGACAGACCTGTATAGACTTGATTGGTCTTGGCATCGTAAATTACGCAAGCTGCCTTCTCCCCACTCTTCTGCGCCCTCCGCTGAAATCGATCGGCTTCATCCTTCAACCGCTTCGGCATCTTTTTTGGACACCTCACCGTCAGTCCGAGCGGATCAATCCAGCCGCTGGTGTTCGGGGCGTAGGCATAAAGATTCAACCCACCCGCCAGTCCGATGGGGTCAGGGCTAATAAACCTCCCGGTCTCTGGGTCGTAGTACCGGTGGCGGTTATAGTGCAATCCGGTCTCCCCATCGTAGTACTGCCCCGGATATCTGACAGGACAACCCACCTCCAAAAGACCCTGGACCCGAGCCTCTCCAAAAGCAGCGAAATCCGCCGCCCACGCCACATCTCCGTTGCTGTCAGCCAACTCGCGCGGAGTTCCCACGGGATCGTTGACGCAACAATAGCGCTTTCCCTTGGTGATCATTGCTATCGGGGCGAAGCCATCCCGATCAAATTCCCAATCAGTAATCAAGACATCATCCTCATCACTTGAATGAGATTCATGCAAAATCACGTCGCCATCCCACACAAAGCTAATTTCGCGCGATGGACCGCTTTTCTTTACGCGCCTATCGAATGCGTCATATTCATATATCCATTCCTTAACACCAGGCAAGGTCACTTTCCTTAATTGCCCGGATCTGTTCCATTCATAAGCCGTTTCACCTTTGCTATCCTTCTTTCGCACCAGCTGGCCTAGCCCATCATATACATAGGTAGCGCCATTTCGCTGGACGAGTGAGTAGCCTTTGGCATACTGCCAACCTGGTGTGCCACCGTCGCCAGGTAAACCCAACCTCGCTGCTGCGCCCACCAGGCGATCCACTTTCGTGAAGTTGTCAGCCGCGTCGTAAGCAAAGTGTTCGGTGAATGAATTCTGGTGTTCAGCCAAGACAACGCGTCCAGCGAGATCGTAGACGTATCTCGTCGGGCCCCATCTCGCGTCAAGCGTGTCAGTGAGGTTGCTCGCCGCATCGTAGGCGTACCGGCGATGGATCCCCCGGGCTGAATTGAGGCCAACGCCAACCGCGCCCGGGCGCCGGCTGTTTCCCGTCCATTGTTCGACGCTTCGGCCGCGATCGTCAAAAAACTGATTGATCCGAACCCCGTCCGGAATAAAACGCGATACCTCGTTTTGACGGGCATCGTATTCAAAGTGGATTGGATCAAAGGTTCCTGTCCGAATGGCGGTTACCAGACCGTTGCCGTCCCAGGCAAAACCGGTTTCCCGGCCCAACGAGCTTCGGCGGCGGATACGGTTGCCTGCGGCGTCGTATTCGCTGACGACAGTTTGCTCGCCTTGGGTTTCAACGATCAGCCGGCCGGCGGCGTCGTATTCCCGCCCGACTGGGCAGTCGCCGTTGTCGGCCTTTGTCAGGTATCCTCTGGAATCGTATTCATAAGTAATCGCTGAACCGTCATCGAACGCGGCTTTTAAAAGCGCGCCATTGGCGTCGCGCTCCAACTTGGTGCGATGTCCCGCGGCGTTCTCGATGGCGGCCACTCGGCCGCTCATGTCATACTCATAGCGCGTGACCCTGCCCGCGATGTCTGTCTCTCTGATCATCCGGCCATCCGCGTCATATTCATAAAGGTGACGTTCGCCGTTCTCGTTTATAATAGAGGTCAACTGGCCTGGAACGCTCTTGTATTGGAAACGAACCTGCCCTCCATTCGGCCGGGTGATGCGGTAGACGAGTCCAGAAACCGTATAATCCAAACGGGTGACGGCACCCAATTCATCCTGGTACCGGATAATTTGATCAAACACGTTCCAATCATATTGGCAAGACGTGCCGTCGGGATGCTTTAGCTGGGCAATTCTTCCCAACGCGTCAATCGAAGCCTCCGTCCGATGCCCCAACGGGTCGATCATAGCGGTGACATGGCCATGGTCGTTGTGTTCGTAAAGAGTCGGGTGGCCCAGCCAATCAGTCACTCTGGTAAGATTCCCCGAGGCATCGCACGTCCTTGTTTGGCTGAAGCCCAAGGGATTCGTAATGGTCGAAAGATCGCCCTGCTGACTATAGGAGTAGGACCACGTGTTGCCCAAAGGATCACGAGCTTCGATCAGATGTCCAAGGGGGTCAAAGCGATTTTCCCACCGATAGCCGGCCGAATCAATGACTGCCGTGACTTGATGGTTCTCATCATAGTCGGACCCAATCATGGCCCCGGTGGGCAAGATGATTCTGGTCCGATTGCCACGTTCGTCGTATTGGTAAGCCGTGGTCGAGCCGCCAGGACTAATCAGTTCGATGATGCGGCCAAATTCGTCGTAACCAGTCAATTTTGTGTTACCTAACGGTGAAATTTCTTTTTCGACCTGTCCGCTCTGATTCCAATAGTAGCTGGTGATGTGACCCAGACTGTTCTTCACCTGCGTCACCCTGGCGGCGTCGAAATACTCCAAGGAGTGAAGATCAAAATCAGCCTGGCCGGAAGTGGCCACGCATCGGCCCTCTGAATCATAGCTAAAGCGAAACTCCAGACCTCCGATCGTCATCTCACGGGTCATTCGACCATCGTCGTCATACTCATATTGGCATCGATGGCCCAGTGGACCGGTCATTTCCGACAGGCGGTCATTCCGGTCGTAGCTGTAGCGCAGGACAGTTCGTTCCCGGTCTTGACTAAAGACGTGGACTTCAATGACCCGACCGGTGGGGCTATAAACCAGCTTGAGCGCTCTACGTTCTCGCCGCTGGCGCAGCAAGACGACCCGTCCCTGACCGTCGCGATGGATGTCAGTGCCCTGCCCCTCAACGTCAGTTCGGGAAACGAGGGGACAAAGCTGATCGTCATTCGCCTTAAACACGAAGCGGACGACGTCGTCGCCGTCCGGCGTCCAGCGAGTGACGATGAAATGCTCCCCCTGGAGCCGGAGATCATGGAAGGCGCCAAAATTGTAAAGGACGCCTCCGGATTCCAGGACTGCTTCATGGTCATTGAATACGATCTCGGCCTCACCATCCTCTCCAATCAAACGACAACCGTCGATATCGCGGATCAAGCTCATTTCGCAGGGAGACGACCATCCTTGACCGAACATGCCATCCCTCTTGGCGATCAAAGCGGTGCTGTAGCGCCGCTTAAAGATCAGTGGGACCCGACCCGGTAAAGTAAAGTCATCGAATTCGTGGAAGAGCGTTCCGCTGGCTACATCCACAGGGTGGCCGACAGCGATTTTACCCGCGGGTTTTGGTTCCATAAAAACTCACAATCTAGTACGGTAAAGGGGCAATCCCGGAAGCTCCGTCACGCGAGCGCCAGCGAAGTGATGGGTTTTGCGATAGGCTTCAGCATCCACATCCCGCTTTGCCAAAGAGGCCTCCGCTACGGGCTTTCAGTCCCTTGACGAGCTTCAGCAAACCTTTGGCGATAGCCATCCAACTCGGCATCGGAAAGCCACCGATCACCACATTGGGCGAAGCGTTGATCGCTTGAATCACGCCCGGAGTGCCGGGCGGCACGCAGAGATCCTTACCCATCATCGCTCCTATGGCCATCGCGGCCACGTCATTCGCCATTTGGGCTGCCATCATACTCGCGCTCATGCCCAACGCGGCTGACAGTGCGGAGTCGTCTTGCGCTCTCTCGGACTCGACAGCGTCGCCCGCGATGGCGGCTACTTGTGCCGCCATGCCCGCGATCATTGCCGCCTTCATGGCGGTCGCCAAAGCTGCGCGCGCTCCCCGCGCCGCTGCCCCTGCGGGAGGCACAGGTTTGCAATGGTACGTGATGTCGATGGCGCGGGCTGCCCGCGCCCCGCCGATAAACACTTTGGAAGAGCCGGTAAAGACTTCGTAGATGGGGGGAAGCCCGCAGCAGGTGGGGGCAATCCCCAGATCGCCGCAGCGGGCGGCTGGCTTGCCGTTGATCAAAACCTGGACACAATTTCCGAACATGATCGGCCCGATCGATGGCAAGGGCGTCGGAGGAACCGGGGGAGGACCGCTCGGGGGATGAAGGGTGTGGGCATGGGGCGCTCCGAAAGCAACCGTTCCCTGGGTAGCTGCCGAAAAACAGGGCAGGGCTTGCGAAATGGCGTTCGTAGCCGATGCGAAACCCTCATTTAGCAAGTTAATGCCGCGGCTCGGCAAACCGACCACCGCCCCGATACCCGCCGCAACGGTATGAAGGGCGTTGGTGGGGTGGCTCGGAGGGAATGAAGGCGGCACGCGGGGTAGATTCATGCTATGGCCTCCTGGTTGAGCTGCCGAAGTTCCGCTTCGACGGCAGAAAGTCTCTTCGTCATCCGCGCTTCTTTGTAAATTCGTGCGAGATGCCGCAAGTTTGTCATGAGAAAGTGAGGCAATCCTATACTACGACATAATTGCGCTGCTCCCTCCCAGCTCGAGCCTGCGCGGTCATAGGCGGCTTGTTTCTCTTGGCTGAGACCCCGCCATTCCAATGCCTGCGCCTTGCCTTCGGGATCCAGCAAGTGCGCTCTCAATTTATCCAGACCATCAAAGTATTGCTCCGCGTCCGCAAACCGCCCCTGCTTATAAGCGATCTCTCCAAGGTTCTTAACCAACTCGGCTAGGACAGAGGCTTCTTTTGCCTCCGAAGCCGGGAGCAAGGCGCATTCGTACCAGCGCTGTGCTTGCTCGAGATTATTGTTTCGATAGGGAACATCACCGAGCCCCTTGATCACCAAAGCTTGCATCAACAGGTTGCCGGTATGCTGGTAATATCCGAGCAAAAGATTAAGCTTACCGATCGCCGCCTCAGAGCGGTTATGAGCGGAATCCAGGTAAGCGGCTGTTAACAATGCTTGCATGCGCTCCTCGTCGGAAAGTTCGGGGTCCTCGGCTTCGGCAAGCAAACTTGCCTCGATCGCAGCCGGGCCAAGGTCGATTTCCTGCACCCGCACCCGTGGCGCCGCCGCTAACGGAAGGTCGCCCGGATCAAACTTCCGCTGAAAACGAAACAACAACCGTACGCCGCGCATCCGAGACTGAATGCCTTTCCGTGGTGCCAGCATGGAGAGCAGCTGCAAGTATTGGGCCCAATCCGCGATTTCCAAAGGCATCATCGCCCATACTAAGCGGTGGTCTCCCCCGGTCGGCAGCAAAGATCGAGCGAACCCAATAGCCTCCGCCAATCGGGTCGCCGCGGGTCGCGACTGGTCAAAAAGTGACGCAGGCATCGGCGGCAATGGATGACGCCCCTCCTCCGCGAGTCCTTCGCAAGCGAGACGATGGTCCTCGTTCAGCCGGTCGACCGCAGCGCTGACGAAGCAATCGGGCTCGACGAAATTGTCGGCGAACAGCAAAAAGACGTCCGTTCCAGATTTTGTTCGATGTCCCGTAGTGTTTGCAGCACTAGCGCGCTGTCAGCAGAAGTGCAATCGGCCAAGAGCATCAAGTCGTCCCGCTGCTCGATAAAGCATCGCAGGTCTTTGCCAAGCTGGGCAAAAAGCTTTTTCATCGGGCACTATCAATTAATCTTCACCATCGCCCCGCTGATCTCGTGGACTCCTACTGCGGTTGCGGTTATGCCTGCTCCAGAGACCAGAACTTTTGAGGTATCGCAGGTAATCGATTGCCTACCCACCCCCATGCTGGCCGTCTGCGTACCCGCCGCCTCGACGGTCGGCGCGGAACAGTGTACCAAGGTCTTACCAATACTCCTAATATTGACTCCCTCGAGAGTGATATCGCCGTTTTGCATCCATCGTGATCTTGCTGTCACCGGTGTGGAGGGTGATACTCTTCGCAGCCTCGATCAATATTTCCCCTTCTGCAGACTTGATCGTGATGTTGTTTTTAACCGTCGTCTCCTGCGTCGCGTCGAACCTTTCGGTAACCGCTCCTTTGACGGAGTAATCCGCCGTCTGGCTGCTAACTTCGTGCACCAGCTTGCCTTCGGTTATCTTAATGGTGGTGTCCTTCTTGATTGTTTCGGTATGAGTGCCATCAATGGTAATTGAGCGGTTATTGTGGACTATGTCGGTCTGATCATGCTCCACCGTTGTATTCATGTCGTATTGGCCATGGATCGTGATCTTCTCCTGGCCCGCAGTGTCGTCCATGGACAATTCATTGTATCCTTTTCCTTTGTAAGTATTGGACTTGAGTCCAGACACCACCTTTTTGTCTGGCAGCGGATTTGCCGGCATGGTTTCTCGATTGTAAACGCTGGCGACGATCACCGGCTCATCGGGATCACCCTCAACAAAAGCGACGATTACCTCCTGACCGATGCGGGGGATATTTATATGCCCCATCCCTTTCCGGCCCATAGAGTTCCTACTCTCAGCCAACAGGAACTATTCGCGTCCTTCTTTCCCTTGACGATCCCAGTAGAACTGAATCTTCACCCGGCCGTATTTATCCGTGAAAATCTCTTCTCCAGGCGGACCGGTAACTAAGGCGTTCTGCACTCCCTGAATAGAGGGTTTCGCGGTCCGACGTTGAGGCCGGTAAGGAAGTCGTAACGGTATACAGTTGAAAACATTTGCGTATCGAAGATCTCCCCCGCTCGCTCCAGTGCGGGAAGCACTTCCCATGGATGCATCGTGCGTCACTGAGACCAGCACGTAGTCGCCGTCGGCATCGAAATGGCCCTTCAACGCGAATTTTTGGCCGGCGACAAAGTTTCTGCAGCCCGAACTCCCCTGGATAATCAGGGATTGCACAGCCTCGGCCTCCATCCGGAGTTTGACTGTTCGTTTGTTATCCTCGAGGATTTTCTGCAGCCGCTCGGCTTGCTCGCCACCACCAGGGGAAATGCCGTCAAACCGAAGAGCGTATCCGCCGGGAAAATCATAGATTTCGAGCGGGTCATTTGGTTGGCCTTTCAATCGATGCGCAACCGTTCCGGCCTGTATCGATTCCAGGATGCTCTCTTTTGCTTCGAGATTTTTTTTTGGCTGCTGGAAAGAATGATCCCACAGGGTATACTTTGAAGCGCGCAACTCCTGCGTTTTTCGCCACTCGAAAATGTGATCCCCGTTCGGCGTGCCTCCCTCAATGACGTTGTACCTGGCCTTGGTTAACCCTGGCACATCGGAATGAGACACCGAAGAGTCGGCGATCACCATCTTGTGGCCGCTTTCGCTGTGCTCGAAAAAATAGAAAATACCCTCCTCTTCCATTAAACGACTTATGAAATTGAAATCTGTCTCCCGGTATTGGACGCAGTATTCCCTGTTCTTCGTATTGGCTCCGCAGTTGGAAGTCGCAATCGAAACCCTTCAGCACCTCTTTGAGAATGTCCGGTACGGACTTCTGCTGAAAAATCCGGCTTTGCGCGCGACGAGTAAGAAGCCAGACTTTAGGCACTAACTCTGCGTAATAGCTCGTGAATTCCTCGTTGCGATCCCCTTGCGAAAAACGGGCGCAAATTCCGCTGAAATATCGCCACTCATTTGCCTCCCCTTCTCCCGGAGTAGCAATCCGGACAAGGAGGTCGTTCCCGACCAGCTGGCCGAAATCGATCGATGTTGAATTCTGGGCGATTAATTTCAGCTCCAAGGAAAAGAGATGGCTCAGATATTCGGTACCCTGGAATCCGGTAATTAGCATTGCGTCGGCACCGAGTGGCGTGCTCACCTGTATTGAACGATTCTTCTGCTTGTATTCCAAAAGGCCTCCTTTTTTTAAGGTGTGCCGTATATATGCTCGTCGCGCTCAAGTGTAAATAGAACCAAAGGCCCAATCGATTCGGTTATTTCAAGACTTAGTTATGATAGGTAGGCGAAAAGTCGAGGTAGATTTCGGGGGTGGTTAGCTCTCCAGCAACGGAGGCGGGTTAATATCACGCGAACCGAGCGCCACAGCGAGTTGGTCGGCTACCGTGACCAGCGTTATAAATCGTTTAGAGTTAAGCGCAGAGACGATCGATGGGCGCTACCACAAAATTCAGCCGCAGCCGCGGAGACGAGCAATTAGTACGACAGTAGCCGGGAGTTCCGAAAGAAAATTTTTCTCAGCTCCAAATTCTCACCTTTCTTGGGGCGCGTTATTTCAAGAAGCCCTGCATCTCTAGAAAGACCTTCGCAACGGTCGTAGCCTTTGGAAACATGGCCTCGATGTCACTCTCCCATCTCTCGACCTCTTTGTCTCCGTGTACATCAGGCTTTCCCTCGGTGTTACGCCCCGCATGGCAGGCGATCTCGTGGAACCAAACCTCGAGAAGTTCAGAGTCCTCGAACTTGAATGTCTTGGTCTTGCCTCCAAGATTCAAAGCAATCCTGTTGGCGACCACGATCAGCTTTCGACCAGTTTTGAGAGCGACTCCGGTCGGAAGCGTGTTGCCTCTTTCGATCATGACGGATTTGGTGCCACGACTGGTTACCGTCATCGTGTACTTCGTGAAGCCATCGATGACTTCACCATTCAAGTCCGGATTGTGTACGACCGTGATCAAGGGCCCAGCAGAATCACCTTTCTTGACGGAGTAGTCCAAGCAGCCCGTAGTCATCTCCCATTCTTCGGCATTGAAGGCGGACAGCCAATCGCCAAGCCAATCTTTCGAAATGACGTTCGTGGGAACTTTGAACTTGTTCGGGTTCGTCACATAAATGACGTTGCCTTTCGACTTGATCTGCTCCTTGAAATAGTCGGGGACATCGTCGCTGTCGTTTATCTTCTTCACCCAGTCCTGCGCGCTTATCTGCGATTTCTGGTGGACTGCGATGCCGAGTTGACGGCGCGCTGCGGCGTTAGGCGCCATCAGAACCTTGGGCTTGATCCGAAGACCGATGGGGCCAGGCGGCAGCGAAGGTATTCTTGCCAGCGTTCCTAAATCAACCGCCCGGCTGTCTTCCCAAAATCCTTCTGGACCGGGTGTTCTCGAGAGTGCCATGGCCGCATTCCTATAGCATCCACTGAGTGTCGTAAATGGAACGAAAGTGCCGGTGCCACTGGTGATAAGCCGTTCGAATATCTTAAGATCACGATGGATGTGGTGTCTGTCAGTTCCCTCTCGACGGGCGGCACGGGAGGCGAGGACCGACTAACAGAAAACGTCACGTTCAATTTCTCCAAGGTAAGCTTGGATTGCATTCCGCAAGTCACCAGGGAGCACCCCAGGGCTAATCCCTGGGCTGAATGGCACGAAGATAAGGAGGATTGAGAGCTTCATACCCACGAAGACCGAAGAGGCGGTGCAATGTAGCATAGGCTTCCAGCCTGTCTTTCGTGGTGGCAACAAGCGACGTCTTCGGGGCGGTCGGGAGTATTCGCGGGAAGAAGAAGCGTGCGAATATCAACTGATCGGCTCGAGACAGGCTGGAAGCCTATGCTACTCTGCGCTAGCCCCGTCGGCGTCTTCGGTGAGAAAACCACCCGAAACAGCCCTTAACTTCGCGCCATTCAACCCCGGGCTAAACCCTGGGCTCATCCTTGGGCTGACCCCAGGGACTATACCGATGAGTTGGGATATCGCTTCGAACGCTAACGAAAACGCTTTTGCAGGACCGATCGCTCGTTCCGTCCACCCGAGTGCTTCCGAACGATTTGTAGATATCAACTAGCTCAATGGTAGGGCGTTCATGACCAATCAAGACGGTACAAACAAAGATGAAGCAAATGACGTTGAAGAGTTCCTTGGAAGTCAGGAGCGACGAGACAAGAAGGAACAGGCACGAAAAGGGAATGGGATTCCTGCTCTAGATCCTGACTCCTGACTTCTGAATCAATCCCCCGGATTCCATCGGGAGGTTAACGTCAGCGAAACATCTCCAGTGTCATAATGAATTTCGGCATATTCAATGGGACGATCTTGAGAGTCGAACGAGGTCCGACGCCGGAGAAGCACGGGCGTTCCCTTTTTGATCTTCAGTCGGCGCGCGATTGGCCCATCAGCCGGCACGGCCAAAAATTCTTCTCGGGCATGGTCGGCCACGACGCTCGTCTCCTCTTTGAGAAGTTTATAAAGCGGTCGCCGAAAGTCTTCTTTTCCGGAAAGTTTGAGCCTGGGATGAAACCACGACCTCGATTGCAAGATGGGCCGGCCATCCCAGCCGCGAACCTGGTCTAAAAATTTGACTAGTGTTCCAACCGGCACCTGGAGGGCATAGGCCATCTTACCCTTGGCGGCTTTCTCCGAGACCTCCAACAAAAACGACTGGACCTCGATTCCCTTTTTCCGCATCTCCCCTGTCAGACTGGCCCGATCGACCAAACCAGTTTGAACCACCTTGGTTCCCACACCCTTCCTGCGTTCCAGGAACCCTTGGTGAACCAGGTTAAGGACGCTTTCGCGAACAGTGCCACGGGCGACCCCAAGTTGGCTCGCCATAGTCAGTTCGTCCGGCAACAACGCCCCACTGGAGTACGGAGGACGACTGATCAGATCGCGAAGCAACCGCTCAATTTGCACGTGCAACAACACCCCATTTGACCGATCAAGCTTCCAATTGGAAAAAAAAGCGTCTGCCTTGTGTGCCGTCATGGTGGCCGCTAAGCTAAGGCCTCCGTACACATTTGTCTAAACAATCGGCTTGATTGCTCGGCCCTTAAGCTCGTATCAAAAGCGCTCAACGTCGAACGTTCGGCGTTGGGCCGCTTTCGACGCTGTCATTTCGGGTCCGGGTGGGCGGCCGGGCCCGCGCTCAGACTTTGGAGCGGTTGGCGCGGGCGGAAGTGGTTCGCCGATCGCCTGGGCGACCCTGATAAAGGCTAAGCTAATCCACCTTTGGCGGACCGAGCTTCGCGAGTTCGTAACCGCGCGGATAGGTACGGTTGCGCCTGTCGCAGAAGAAATTCGATGTCTTCCGGGCGGGGAGAATGCGGACGACCCAACCTCGCGTTTTGAGCGCGCCGCGGACCAGCTTCCGCATGAAAGGCAACGGGCGCGGAAAACCAAACGACGCCAGCATCGCATCGTCGAGCAGGGCGTAGACGCCCCACCGCACCAGCGGTGTGAAAATGCGCGGCATCCAGGAGGCGAACATATCGCGGGTAGCCGTTCCGATTTGCTGATTCGTCTCCGCGAACCGGAAGTTATCACGTTCGTAATCGCCGGCGAACTGCTGGAGCTTCTCATAACTCTCCGGTATTTCCCTGATCCCCATTCGCCTCCCGACCTCACACCAGAAGTAATAGCTGGCAAGCTTCTCATTCACCGTCATCTTGCGCCAACCGAAGCGGTCCATCCAGCGAACCGGTTCGTAAATAAAGGTCGAGAGCACGTAAAGGTAATCGTCGTTGGAGATATCGAAGCGACTGTGGGCGTGATTCATCCTCCGCAGCGCCTCGCGGCCCCGTTCACTGTCATAGCCCCACTTGGCCATCTCGGCGACGATCAGCGCCGTGTCGTCGTAGCGCTTCTGTGTGCGCTGGTAGAACTCCCCTGTCCTGTCGAGCAGCGCTGAGATGCTCGGCACGCAATAAGTCCTATAGAGAGCCAGCTCGAGGGCGCGCGTCATGTCCCATGGAAATTCCCAACCAAAAATAAGGTGATAGATCTCGACGTGGTCACGCTTCGGGTCGAGCTTTTCGATCTGGTGAAGTCTATCGCAGCGTCCCATTTTTGTTCTCGCTATTTTATTTTCTGAACAACAGCAATTTCAGCTAGCTATTAATCCGTTGCTCTTTCACTCACTCGCTGCTGTTTGGGAGGAGCTCATGCGGTGAAAAATATGATCCTCTGCTTTTGGCATAAGTAGGATTCTTTTTACTTCCGCGATGGCCTCTGGACTTCTGTGAACATAAGAATGCCAATAGGGAACGATCTTCTCCGACTTGGATCCGTCCAAATGAGAACTGCGGTAGGCCACGACTCCATCCGAGCTATTCGGGGAGTTGTTCTCGCCACGATCTCCAATAATTGAATAGTAGGTGACGTACGATTTTCTCCCCAGGGAACAGTCCCCTCCCCTCGTAGAAATTGTTCCGCGATATACCTAGATCATTCTGGGATGTTATGATATACATCATGATATGGCTAGCATACATAAGGATCCTAGGGGGTTCTCCAAATACTGGTTTGCCTGTTTCCGAACCAGCGACGGCAGACGCAGGATGGTTTCTACCAAGGAGACCGACAAAAAGAAAGCACAGGAAATCTGTGATGGGTGGCAAGAAGCCGAAAGACTGGCGGAGACCGGTCACGCGACAGAGGATCAGATCCTAGACATCTTCAACCAGACTCTTCGCCGCGTTGGATTACGTGCCATCACTGTTCTCAGAGTCGAAAAATCGTTCTCTGACTTCCTATCCAGCAAAGAGTGCAGTCCCTCAACTCGGTCCGCCTACGAACATGCATTTACCGAATTCCTCGAGTTCCTGGGTCATCGCAGGAACGCTCCAATGGAATCGATCACAGAAGTCGATATCGCCGATTTCATCAAACACCTGCAGAAGAGTGGGCTACGCAATTCCACCGTCAATAAGATGGTCAAAAGTAACCTTTCGACTCCTTTCGCCCGAGCCCTGAAGTTTGGGAAGATCCGATACAATCCGGTTGCTGCCTGCGAGTCTTTACCAAATGACTCGGAGACCAAGGATGTCTTCAGCGCTCAGGACACGATGCGCCTGATCGAGGCGGCTCCATCGGCGGACTGGGCTGGGCTGATCACTCTAGCCTATTGCAGCGGCATGCGGTTAATGGACGCTGCAAATCTCGAGTGGCATGGCGTTGATCTGGAAAACGATCTCCTGAGTTTTACCGAACGAAAAACCGGCAAAGCTGCCTGTCTGGGGTTGCATCCTGACTTCAAGGATTGGCTTTTGGAGCACGCCAACGTGGAGAAGCAGGAATACGTTTTCCCAGCGCTCGCCGGTCAATCGGGTTCTGGCGGTAACGGGTTGAGCCGACAGTTCTCTGCAATCATGGCTAAAGCCGGTCTGGTTGGTCGTACACTCAATACCAGTAAAGGGAAAGGGAGGAACCAAAGTTCACTGGGGTTCCACAGTTTCCGGCATAGCGCTGTGTCTGCTGTCTACAACAAGTCTGCCTCGGAAGACATCGCCCGTAGGGTTAGCCAGCACAAGGGTGACGTCATCCAGCGGTACATCCACCCAGACGCGGCGTTGCTACGCCAATCAGTCCAACTGATCCCGAGGTTGCCAAAATGAACAAGCAACAGACCAAAGACGATCGGATTCATTTCACCGTAAACGCCATGAACCGGTCCTTGAAGGGTCCTGAAGGGCACGCCAAAGACGTCGCTCTAAGGGTTAAGTCGGTGATGTGCGAACCCTATGATTTATGGTGTCTTTCTCATGCTTGGAGAGAGCGTCGCCGCATAGACCCAAACGCCAACCTACACAACCCATCGGAGGCAGAACTCAATGAGATGGCTAGGCGACGAATAGTCAAAGCATTGGAGACCTGCGATTCCCCTTCGTTCAAGCAGATCACCGAAATTGCCACGGCTTTGAACAATAAAGACTCAGATTTCTTCACGAGGATTTCCCGTGGACTCGACCAGATCCCGTCAGGACATTCCTTAGAGGTCATGGAGATCATCAACCGGGCTTACACGGCTTGGACATTCCCCGGTGCCACGTTTGGTTGGACCCACCCGCTATACAAAAAATTTGTCGATGCCGGGTTAGAGCCCACCAAGAAACAAATGAGGGAAATCGTCTTGCGATTCTGGGCTATCGACCGGCTTATCTTTATCAAGAGATCCATCCGCGTCTGCTACGCCTACGATGAACAGCCTCGCGATGTCGAACATTTGATCGCCAAAGAGATTAAAGAGGTTCTGCTGCCCAAGAATTTGCGATGGTCCGATATCTGGAAAGCTGCAGGATTGGATTATCTGAAGGCTGATCGTCCTGGACCAAAACCCAGCAAGAGATCACTGACAAAAAAAATCTGAAGGTTGCACTGAATTAACTGTTTTTTCTGGGGGAATGATTACCCCAGAATGAAACAGATTAATAAAACTCACAGCCGGGCTTTTGCTAACTTGGCTGCAACTCAAACCCTGGATATCGTCCAGGGTATCACACCCCAGTGGCTTCGGCTACCCGCTGCTATGCGGGTAAGCGGGTTCTCACGTAATATGTTGCTGCGTCATTTAGATGACGGATCGCTGCTTGCCAAGCACTACATGCAAGAAGGTAAGGAAAAGGGCGTTTGGTTTGTCAATTTCGATAGCCTGATGGCTCTGATGGACGGACTGCCGGATGGGCGACCGTTTGCTCACCCAAAGAAGAAGGGAGAGATGGTCTTGGAGGGGGCAAAATGAATTTGGGAGACACCATTTGCGACACAGCCCCTTCTCAAACGCTTCTTGCTAAGAGGGCATACAACAAAGTGGCGTTGATGAGACGCCGTGGGGAACTTATAGCAGGATTGTGTGAAGTTTGCGGTTCGCCGCACACAGACGCCCATCACCAAGACTATTCAAAACCTCTCGAGGTTCGCTGGTTGTGCTGTCGGCATCACAGGCAATTCCACATGCAATTCAGTTCAGGGAAAGTTCTCTCTCTGGACCAGTACATAGAAGAGGCAAAAGCAAAGCCTGAGGAAGCGACGTACATCCCGAATGAAGACTTTGTGATAGCCATGGGAGACGGGTGTTGCCTCGTATTTAACGAGCGTGATCACGCGGATGAATACCGTGGTAAATACGCTCCTGAATCCCAGATCTCCACTTTTTTCACCTAAACCAACAAGCGTTGCCAAGGTCCCGCAGGAACGGAACCAAGGCAACTAAACCTCAACGCCATGCATTACCATGACATCAAAATCTGCGACCCTTATCCGTGCAAATTTTCCACGGATCAACCAAAATCTCATCCGATACCGGCACTGGCTTCGCCAGACATCCGTAATCGAGAAACTCACCAAGTTGGCTACCGGGAGGGGCAAATGAAGAACAAACTTAAAGCCCATCCTTATGGACATCCTTTTCGACCTCCTTTTGAAAAGGCTAGAATCCTCTTCGATCACCCTCACTCTTACAGAACGTGGAGCATCGTGGGCGAGGGAGATGTTCCGGGATTTTTCTATTTAGAGTCAGCTGCTCCCACACATTGTGAGTATCCAGACCCTTGCCTGATATGCCTCGATGAGTCGCAGTTCGAACGGGTCTTGGATGACCAAGACTATGGCGAAAAACTGTCAGATCAAATGGAGCTATGGCTAAAGAAAGACGGGTACATCCACAAAATAACCAAACGATGAACGAACCAGAACATCTTTACGAGTGGAACATTTGGATTACCGCAAGGAACAAGTACACCTCAGAAATAGAATCTTGGGCATCAAACGGGTTCGAGTCCCGACAAGAGGCGATCGACTACCTCGATCACGACTGGTGTCTCATCGGTAACTGGAAGTTGGTGGATAGCGTTATTATCCGAAACCAGATCGGCTGGAAGGAGGCGCGATGAACGACCAATTCAAACACGATTTCCTGACCAAATTCGGATTCAAGGAAGTTCGAGGGAGCGTCCTTAGAGTTCGATCGGACAAAAAAGCTCGAGAAATCATAAAGTTTTTCGAGCTAGATCCGACCGACGAAGACCTTCAAAACGGGACGATCTTTTCCAAAAAGGAACAGCACGGGAATCACGCATATTGTGCGTTTGTTAAAACAAAGACCGGTTTGTTTGCTGGAATTTGTATCAACGAATCCGACGACCGACTTCGCCGCTGGATCTGGGATCTAAAACTGGAACGAGACACTACTCCTGAACAGATAGCCGAAAAGGAGAGGTGGAAAAAACTCAACGAAGAAACACGGATCGCGAATGAAGCGACCGACAAGCGCCTGTTTGAGCAATCTGACCAACAGTACAAAGAGTTAATAAAAACGATCGTCTGCACGGCTATCGCTCCCACATTGGTCAACGAGTTAGTAGACCTTGCGGTCAAAGAGACGAGCCTGCAGCGGGAAACCAGTCCTGACCGGCGACCCACCTTCGCGCCTCCTATCCCATTTTCCCCAGAGATGGATAGCGCTCTTAAAAGGCTCAAGCTTCTCGATCCTAAGCTTGAATTCGAACCCGGCTACGGACGGCTATGGGCGGTATGGGAAAGCCCTGAAAGGGCTAATGGGAAATGCCAGGGATTCAATCTTCGTGCAGGAAAGGCTCAAGACGGAGTGATGCTTGTGCAGATTAGACCCGGTTCGGGCGGATGGTGGACAGGTCCCCGATGGACGGCTCCTCGTTTGTTTCTCAGTCACCGAATGTATGAGAATCAGATTGGCATCCAGGAATTGCATTACGAAACGAGCAAGGAACGGTTCCTAATCAATTCCGAACTCCGAGAGTTGGGTATTGCTGAGATCCTAAAGTTCGCTGAAGCGCCCGAGGAGGTCATGCTAGCTGGAGCAAGGATAGCTGGGATCTGTTGCCGGTGCGGAAGGCCGCTTACTGACCCGACCAGCATGGCTCTTGGTATCGGACCTGAGTGCATCCATCACCTCGCCTACGATCTACAGATGTCCGTTAGCGCACTGCAGTCCAGACTGTTGGTTCAAGAATTCAAGCAAACCACTCTTATATGAAATACCAACGCACACCTGTTTCCGAGATCATCTCTCACTACGGTATCGCCGGAATCCACCCGGAATTGGAGATAATCCCAGAAGCAGACGACGAAACGTTTCAGTTGTTATGTGGATCCGTTGCGCAGATCGGGTTCTCGGAGTCGATCGCGATCAACGAAGAGGGTCTACTGATCGATGGCCGTGCACGGCTCCAAGTTGCATGGGCTCTCAGATTGGAGCCGACTGTGAAACGATTTAATACATCACTGACGTCCGTGGATATGTCCAGTCTGCTAACGTCATGCGGAGATCTTTGACTGATGAGCAACTTGCCGAGACTTGGAAGAAGATCGAGGCTTATCGAAAACGACAGGCTGAGGGTCAGCAGCAGTTGGAGTTGCTATGACCGTCGAATCCTTAGCCACCCAAATCAAGCAAGCCTACACCCTCGGATGGAGGGCGAGATCGAGAAAATGAAGGCGTTGAGCCCTCGCGAAGCAGTCTGCTTTTCGCTGATTTGCCAAGGATGCGGCGACGCCCAGGTGCCTCTAGAACTCGCTATAGCCCTCGCTGAGGAATCAACAAGCCTGCAGCAATGGGCAACCAAGGTTCAAGAGGCTCACACGTCTCTTATCCGGGGACCGGCACAATGAAGCAACATGCAGACTGGGAGCGTCTCATCGAACACATGGGGCTCCAGACCTTTGAGGCTTTCCTAAAGTTTTCTACGGCACTCCGTGTCGCTGATGAGGTGATC
Organism: uncultured Verrucomicrobiae bacterium; assembly: GCA_963789065.1. Classification (GTDB taxonomy): domain Bacteria; phylum Verrucomicrobiota; class Verrucomicrobiia; order Chthoniobacterales; family JAFAMB01; genus JAFAMB01. The sequence continues at coordinate 26,610 of CAWBKA010000039.1, forward strand.
ACCGAAGACCAATTGAAAGAGACGAAAGCAGCCGCCGCACATCTAGAGAAAACCCTGGAATCAGCGCTGAAACTTCTGAAAGGTCGAAAGAAAAGGCACCCGAAAGCAAAGTCACTAACCAAATGAGCGACCAACTTGAATGGGAATGCTTGGGCGAGCCCGGTGACATCACCGAGTGGCGAGCGATAACGGATCGTTGGCTCTACGTAGTTTTCTTTGCCTGCGACGAAGCTGGAAAAATTGATTTCGTCGCACGGCGAGATTCCCAGAATGGGATGCTGTACATGTCCCATATTGGAGATATCGAACAGCGTTTTCCGACGTTATATGAAGCAAAAGAAGCCGTCCATCAATGGCATCTAGACCGATACCAAGACAACGAACCCGAATTCGAGGCTTGCGGAGGGCGTGACATACCGCACGAGGAGTTTGATTCATGAAAGCGGAGGGACGACGGGCTCTGGGTTGGGCGGCAGAGAAAATACGGGAGTTTGGATCGGAAGTTGTACTGCACCCCAACATAGGCCCGCACGAGGCCGCAGTCGTCAAGGCGACGGTGGAAGACTTTGCACGATGGCTCGAAGAACGTTCGACCAACCAAGGATCGGATAATGATGAGCCGTGGACACGATGACCGCCTGCCGCGCCAGATATGAGGAAAAAACAAACACCGGAAGACACGCTGCCAGAGGACTTGCGTGTACGAGTCCAGAAAGCTGAATTGACCTACGCTGACGCCTGCTGGGAAGTCCGCAAGCGAGAAGAGCTACGCGAACTTGAGGCGTTGCTTATGCCCTATCTGCAAGCCAAAGGCAGAGAAGTTATGATGATGATTCTTGAAGAGATCGGGAGGGCATCCATTGAGGCTTACAGAGATGGAAAGACATTTAGCCACGCTGACTCTCAGACCTTGGCGCACCAAATTGCCGACACGCAATTAGGTTCACCTAAGAAGATGTGGCGGACCGATCCTAACCAAAGACCATGTCAAGCTAATACCGGAACCTAATGACGGGAGATGTCAAGTCGATGTTTTCGTAAGTGACTGAACCAGAGATATTTCTGAATAAACATAATTTGAGTTCGCCGGAACACTAACTAAAGTTAATTGAACTAAAATCCCTTTATGAACAAAAGACCGATCAAACTACCAACGACCGTTTATTTGGAAGTAGATTTTATCGACGAAATTCAGGAGGAAGCCGATAAGATCGATCGATCGAGGACGAAGTTTTCTGAAACCTTGATCAAGCTTAAGTTTGAGACCTATCGATCCAACAAGAGACCAACCGAGGATGTCCTGAGCGAACTGACCTTCACTTAACAACAGAAAAGGCGGGTCGCAAAACCCGCCTTCCCGGAAGCCAAAAGCACCTCACCAACCTCGTCAGGTAAGGTGCCATGGTCTCTGGGGAAAATCAATCCCACCCTATGCACCAAAGTAACGTCGAATCCCATACGGTCCCCAGCACTGCCGAACTCGGAGATGCTATCTGGAGGTTCAGTCAAAATCCAACACACTATCCCTTTGAGGAGGTTCTTCGAGATATCCTAACCTCAGGACGGTTGGAACTCGCAATCGAGTTTATGAAGCTTAATGAACTAGAGCGCATAGCGAATGAGGTTGAGACGATCCGGATAGATGGACTGAAGCTCGATCCGAACCAACTCTCCAATCTGATCAATTCATGATATTCCCGTTTAACCTTGGAGGCGGAAAATTTGGTCCAGATGATTGGATCGGAATTTCCGAAAACCAGCAATGCATAAGCTGCGGCAAGCTCATCTCCCAGCACGAGAAGTGCATTCAGTTCCACTGGGGTAACGACACTGAAGAAGTCAGCATCCATCTGCATGTTGATTGTGCCGAAAACGTTGCCCTCATGATGATGAGAGATGTTGCCGAATGCCGGTGCGGTCGAGAGGCGGCTCAGGCTAGATATCGCCGCGTTAGAGAAATCGTTCCTTACCCTGAATAAAATGAAATACCCGCAAAAAAGATGCGCTGACCGAGGATCACCCGACCAGCGCACACTCTTAAAATTCAGGTCTGACCGACTGCCATCGGATCAAACCTTCTTCTTACCTTGTTCAAACATCGCACCAAAAAATCAATCCGGTTACCACACCAAATCAATCATTAAGGCACAGCGCGATTATGTACTTCTGTGCCGCAACCGTCAAGGCACAAATGCATATCCGCTGTTCAATAAAAATCGCTAACCCCCCCATCGTCAACTTCGACGGAGGGGGTATCCATGGAAGGTAAAAAATGGGAAGATCGCGCAAACTGGGCGAGCTGTTTCCCGCCGAAGAATGTCAAGTGGGAGCCTGCTCCGGATTTTGTCGGAGTGACGGTCATCGACGGGAAAAAATATTGGGTCGATGTCTTTAAAAAACTCGACCGAAACAGGAACAGGTTCGTCTCCGTCCACATAAAGCCTTTCGAGAAGGAGGACTCATGAACCTTCCAAAGGTCACTCAGGATTATCTAGCCAACGGAGCAAGTAACGGCAACCGGAATAATGCCTTACTGGATGCGGCCTGCCAGTTCCGCGATGCCCGGTATTCGATTGACCAAGCGATAAAGGAATTGGTGCCTAGAGCTACGGCAGACGGTCTAGATAGATCTTCGGTGCTCAAGACCATTCAGTCTGCGTTTTCTCGTGCTCCAAGAGATGCCTGCGCCCCTTCCCACGATGCCGTTAAGCCTAACAATGGATCGTCTCAAGAGGTTCCGACCTACCGGAAAATCACTTTCCTCCCTAAGTCACTGCCTCCACCGCTGGCCAACAGCGCCATCACCTTCTTGGAAACGTTCAAGCAGGGGGAATGGGTTGCTATAGGCAACGGATACATACACCAAGACAATCAGGGCAAGATCTCGAAACAGATCTCAAAGGGTGTAGTGCGTACCCGTGAAGCTTGGATTGCCGACATTAAGCAGCGTGGAATGGACACAGTCTTCCCATTCTTGGAAGGTCTTTTCGTACGAGTCAATCCCATGAAGAGCGACGAAGGCTCGACCGATAAAGACGTAGCCTTCTTCCGAGAAATCTTGGTCGAAGCCGACGAAGGCGAGCACGAGGACCAGCTCGGCGCTATTCATTCAATCGGGCTACCCATTTCATCCATTGTCTATTCGGGAGATAGAAGCGTCCAAGGCCGTTTGGTTATCGACGCCCCGAACGAGGAAATCTATCGGGAAAGGTTCGCCATCATCCGGCGCTACTGCGTAGAGAGCCTGGGTCTGAAGATGGATGAGAAAAATAAAAACCCCAGCCGCTACTGCAGACTCCCAGGAGCGAAGAGGACTAGACGGGACCACGAAACAGACGAGAAAATACTCGATTCTAAAGGGCGACCAATCCTCGATCCCCAAACCCTACTGGCCGTTAACATCCACGGAAAACCTTGGGACGAATGGGTCAAGGGACTCCCTCTAGAGGACGGGTTGCCGGATATTGAAAGCCCGGACCAATTCTTGGCCACACGCATGACCTTGGATGCGTTCCTGATTGACGGTCTGCTGCGAGAAAAGTCCAAAATGAACTTTACCAGCCAGTCAAAGGCAAGAAAAACGTGGCTCCAAATCCACCAAGCTTTGTGCATAGGGTCTGGGAAACCGTGGCTTGGACACGCCTGCACCAAATCTCCAGTCCTCTACGTTAACTTGGAACTAAAGGGTTCAACCCTGAACAACCGTGTCCTAGATATTTGTGAAGTAATGGGCGTTGACCCAGTAAGGGGGCACCTCGTGGACTTCTGGAATCTTCGCGGTAAATCTGCCGATATCGCCGTCATGGTAAGCCGCATCCTCGCGAGGATGAAAGAGCGCCAATACAAAATGGTTTATCTGGACCCAGCATATAAATGCTTGGGATGGCGTGACGAGAACAAGGCGGGAGATATCGCAAACTTCATGAACGAAGTCGAAAAGATTGCGGAGGAAGGCGGATCTTCGATCGGGGTTACTGGACACGCCCCAAAAGGTGACGTGAGCAGTCGTAATCCTAATGACCTCCAAAGCGGTTCAGGCGTTTGGAGCCGAGATCCCGACGTCGTAGCGTCCTTTCTCGATTGTAAGGAAGACTCCATCACTAAAATCCATGGGGAAGACTGCATCACCGTCCAATTCAGTGGAATGAGAGAAGATCCCACCCCCCTGCCATTCGCGGCAAAGTGGGAATACCCGATGTTCATCAGAGTGGACGGCGCCGTTGAGAAGACTGGAAGACCCTCAAAATATTCCGAAGGTCAGATGCTCGATATCTTGGGCGATGATCACATGAAACGCAGCCACTGGTACAAGAAGGCGAACGAGAAACTCGGTATTCCTAAAAGTTCAGCCTATGACCTCATGAAGGATCTAGAAATTAGTAAGAAAGTCTTTGAGAATTCCGAAGGCCAAATGGAACGATCAAGCACCCCTAAAATAGTACCGTTTCGTGACTATTAAAAATCGTCCGAAAACTAAGTCGTCCGTATATAGTATTTCGGATTTCCGGACAAACCGTAGGACTAGACCAAAAAGGGGAGGATAAAACCTCCCCCTTTTTGTTCGTCCCAAGTCCCGCTTGTCCGAACCGTCCGAAAAGGGTTTTCGGACACTTTCCACGAGGAAGAAGTGCGGTTTTGTCCGAGGATTCCGAAAAGTATTTCAATAGTTTCCGGACGCCCGAATACCAGACCAAATGCGAATTTCCAGATGCCTGAAAAATCGTCCGAAAAAGCAAAATGCACGATTGCCTTATTGGGATAACAAAAAATGATGTTATGCATAGCTTGAGGTTAATGTTGTTGAGTGCGGTAAAATGGGCGCGTTTTGCGTGAGTTTCGTGGTGTTAAGAAAAACGGACGTGGCATTGTATAGAATGCGAGGTCGTCCAACGAAGAAGTCGCCCGAAGTCATCGCCAAACTGGTCAGGGCTATTGCGCTGGGGTTAACAGATGCTGAAGCGGCACTCTTGGCTGGCATAAACGACTTCACGTTGAGCCGGTGGAGGCGTGACAAGGAGTTCCAAGCGGAACTAGCAGCAGCCACAGCGGAACGAAAGATGGAGCGTTTCGCGAAATGGACTCGTCGTATCGTTTCCTTCAATTACAGCACCCTAAGGTCTGTCGTCGGCAAATAGTAAGGCGCAAAAGCCGATCCAGAGAAGTAGTGTTCCGGCGATAGTTTTCATTTAGTCAGTAAACCTCAACGGTTTTAATGGTACCAGGATCGAAGACAAATTTTTGGAAGTGGAACTGGCGGTTCGGCGCGCCGGGCGGATAACACTACGGCGGCGTATCGTGCGACCTCGGCCAGTTAGCATGCGTTAATCGAATGGGCCTCCGGCCGCGGGGCGTTGGGTTAAGCGAATCGCTTCAAGCCGAAACTACTCGGCCCGAGTACTTTGGGCCTCCGGCTACCCCCCAGTGGGCTTAGGCGGCTGCGGGGGCCGGCCCTGGATTTCCGAGCGCTTCGCGCCGGCGCTGGCGCCATGACCCCAACCCACAAGCTACTCCGGCTGCAAATGACATGTCAAGGATGAGTCGGTTTATGAGTCAACAACCTAAGAGCCGTAATAAATCATGTAATCGACTGAGCGATAGTGATTTGTACGAGTGAGCAATCCGAGGACGCGTCGAGTTACCTCGTCGGTGACTGGAATAAAACGCCGGTTTGGACAATCGGCACAGCGGATTCTAGGCTTCTCGCAGACGCCTCGAACCCATTCGTTTGCGCAAGCTGGCGAATAACCGGCCTTTCCGGTTCTTTGGCTCTCGAGGCGGCCTCGGGTTAGCAAACATCAAAAGCTCGAGCAGCTCGCTAGCCGAAAATCGCTCTCTCGCGCCTTATTCGACTATAAAGTAGGTGGCCATTTACCAGCCTCGTTCAGCCTTTTGCGCTTTGACCTCCTGCCGTGGTCCGCTTTCCGGTGGGACGAAGGAGTCATCCGAATTGAGCACACAAAGCATTTCACTCTTAAGAAACCAGATCAGGTTGGCCTAAGAAAGTAAGCCGTCACTAAAATATAAATGGCCAGCCAAGGAGAGCGAATGGTTTCTTCCCGCATTAAGAATCCGCAGGCGTTCTGGGGAACTCTTAAGAAACTAGATCAGGTTTGCCTAAAAAAATGAGCCGTCACTAAAACGCGGATCGCCAACTGAAGAGAGCAAACTTCCCGCATTAAGAACCCGCAGGTGTTCTGGGGAACTCCTAAGACGCTCGACGCTTCTGCGGATATTGCGGTCGATACTGAGTTGATGACGCTCTTCCGCGGGTACTTAGCTCGCAATCCCAAAGCGGAGTTTGTCATTGAGTCCGGCGGCTCGCCGCGGGCAAGTGTCCTGTACAATTTTTATCGATGCGAGCCTGTTTTCCAACGGCTTACCACGTGGCTTAAAGGGCACGGCGTAATGAGCGCCAAACCTTTACATGAACTTAGGAAAGCGTTCGGGAGCGCAATCTGCGAACGAACCGGTATCCATCAAGCTTCCCGGTCGCTGCGTCATAGCGACATCCGCGTCACGAGCCAGGTATATGTGGACGCGAAATCGCGAGTCTCAATCGGTCTGGGGCACCTGTTGGGCGCCAAGATTGTCGAGTTCAAACAGCCGGAGGTCGCATGACTGACACCGACAAACTTTTCCTGTTCGTGTTTGAAGCCGCGCGCCCAGACCAGGTTGATACGCCGCTCGAGATCTCCCGGACCAAAGGCCGGCGGCTCTCCATGATGGTTGTCGAGGCTATGCAGGGCTTGATGGACAGTTTACCGCAAGTGCAGGCTGCGAAAGAAGCTGATGCGCATCTTGACATCGAAGAATTAGCTCCGGCGTAACTCGAATGTCCTGGTGTCGATTGAGGCGGAGGCCAGAGAGCAGCGGCGCGGACTTTGGAGCGATCCTAGTCCGGTCGAACCTTGGTTGCATCGACGAGCGCCAACGTACAAACTCTAGGCGCGGAAGTGCGCCACTCGATTCGCGCCTGTTCCAGGTGCTTCCTGGCATTCCGCGTTTCGTCAATCACTGCCTCCATTTGAGCTGGCGGCCGTGTCTTCCTTGCTCTCTCGATGGGTTTTCTGGGTTGGCAGCTTTACTAATTCAGCTCTTCTGACCTGCGGTGAAATCACCAATTCTGCTCGTCTCACTTCCTGAACAGATGCCGATCGATTCGTTCCCTCTTCGAGCGTCATCGTTGGGGACGGCTCCGCCAGTATGGCCCGATCCAATTCAGCTTGATTGCCCAATCGAGAAGAGATCAACCAAAAGCCCGATAATCCACAGAGAATCGCGCTCGCCAAGATCCAAATCTGTTTTACCTGACTGGTGTTCGACCCGGAAAGACCCAACGGCGGTTGTGCAAGCGAAGAACTTGTTTGCGGCAATACGGGATTGGCGATCTGATTCGCGTATTTCTTTGTCTCGGTACTGCAGGATAGTCCGTTTCCGGGAATACTGGCTGGCGCACGCACGCCTCTTTCGATGAGGTGGGTACTGCACCGTTTTATGGCATTTGAGATTAAAGGAATCCCCCTGCCCAGGTTCACAAAAAGACCGGCAGCCAATTTGATTCTTTGGCGCGATTTGAAGCTCATCTTTCTCTTTCTCCTCCTGAAGTCGAGCGATTTGCAGTTTTATGGCTTTCTCCAATCCTCGCCAAATTTTAGTGCCCCTATCTATCTCATGGTCGCGCTACGCAACATTATGTAAAGTCTTATTATTATAGGCTCGTAATTCAAACGGGTTAAACGCATTACAACATCTTGTTTTGGTTTGGCTTCCAAGCCAGTTGTCGCGCCGCGTAGACTGCGGCACAGCAAGAGCAACGCGACCTCTGGAGCGAGCGGGATTCCATGCCGCCGTGCTTGCGATCTGTTGCGCCTGCTCTTCCCTACTGCCGGCCAACTCTTCATATCGGTTCGCTGTCGGTTTAAAACCCGGACCAACCCACTTCAATGTGGGAGGCGAATCTCTCGCAGAAGCATGCCGTCGTGCGGAGGTAAATTACAAGTCGGTGATAGGTCGTGTCCGATACGGCATCACGCCGATACAAGCTATCGCATGGGCTGAGCGCCGGAAGCGACTTGGTATCACTGGAACAACTGGAACTGGCGGCTTGCACATGATTAACGGAATTAAGCTTTCGATACTCTGTCGGCCAGCAGGTGTGAAGTACGTGTCTGTTTGGTCGAGAATGAAAATCAAAGGCGAGACGCCAGCTCAAGCTCTCGCTCATTATGTAAAGATGGCTAAATGACGAAGGGAGCGGTCTCCAAGAGGACGGTCGAAGAGACACTGATTGTGTTTCGTCGCTTGAAATCAAGCTCCCTAAGCTTGCGCCTAGTGTCCTTTGTGGTCTGGCGTTCGAGCATTTCAATAAGGGGCTCAAAGGCGACGGCGCGCCTACGGCCGAAGCGGTAGCCAAAAGCTTCTTGAGCAACAACGGCACTTGTTCGTCTCAAGAGCAGGCCACTAACGAGAAGCGGCAGAAAGACTGGATCGCTGCACGGTGCGTTGAATATCTGCGGCAGCGGATAGCCAGCGATAACCCTGGGCTGGTCGAGCTGGCGGCTAAGACTGACTCGCGCGACGTGAGGGCCGGCGTGGTCTATAAAATTTATCGGACAATCAGTGACGTTTATCCAGGGCTGGCTAAGGCTGCCAACGAAGCGCATATTCGCAAGACGCGGCAGCTCGAGGATATCCATCAAGAGACGGAGCTTGAGTCTGAGCCGAGGGCGCCGATAACCAAGGAGCAGCTTCCGGCTCCGTGGAAAGACACCGCGGAAGTCGCTGCGGTGCGGGCTCAGGCGACACAGGTCGCCAATGCCATGCTTATCGTTTTAAAGGAAGTGCACGAGTATTTGGTTCCCGCCGCAGCCGAAGCTGGAGTTGTTCTGGATTCACAAGCGGCTCACGCGTGGGCAATGAGCGCCTGGATTTGTTTGTCCAACGGCAGCAAAGCGCATTGGAAGATGCCGACCGAAAGAGCAGCACAGAATTAAACCTCGGGCGCCCGCAGCCGATTTTCTGCGGGGCACAACAACACTATGGAACCAACAACACACGAGTACGACGAAGTTAACGAAATCCAATATAACATCCACAACGACACGAAAATCGATGAGGCGATCAATGAGCTGAGCGATGAGCAGCTCGTGGTTCTGCGCCAGGACTGTCTGGCCGGCATAAACCGGCAGAAGGGCATCCTCGCCCGCATCGAGCGCCGATTGCCGCAAAACTAAAGAACACCATCACCTTGATGGTCAAGAGCACTGGTGAAGCGGCTGCAAAAAACTCCTAAAGTCGAGACCAAACTGTTCGCTAATACCAGATTCACAATCTTTTGGAGCAGGGTGCTTAAGGATTGAGCTGCCTGATAACGGAAGCCGTCGGAAATAAGAAGCGCCGACGGTTTCCAAACTTGGGCCTGCTCTGAACCTGGAAAAACTTCAAAAACCGTGAGAACCTCCAACAATAAACGTGCGGACGAAACACAGGTTGCTATCGAGATCGCCTGCGATTCCTTGGCTTATTTAACAATTGTCGCGGCAACAATGAGCGTTGGTTCGCCTGGTGCCGAGTACACGTCGGCCTGGCTGCATCTCAATGACTTTATCGCACGCGCAGAGCGTTCATTGACTAGGATCAATCCATCTCTGCCGATCGAGTTGCGCGCCAAGATTCAGCAGAACGCGACTCTGTTGCAGCGCGCGATGGGAAAGAAGGAGAAAGCAAGTTGAGATACACGGTTCCACAAGCCGCCCGCTACCGGCCGGAGTTTGATTGCTCATTGCCAGACGGCGCCTTGGACGAACTTCTTGGCCGGCGTAGGCCACAGGCATTCACCAAAGCTCCAAAACGACCAAGGAGCGCTTGGAAGAGCGTTCTCCACCTTTTGGCGTGGCTCAGCGCGCCGGTCGTCAGGTCGTCACGGTCGCGCTCTTGGCCGGCTTCTTGACGATGTCAGGCTGGCAGCCGGCCACGCGCGGATCATCGGAGAGGCGTCAGGCTAGTCGGTTGTGGTCGATGGCGGAAGACTCACGCGATCGCATTATAGTGTCGATTACGATATGCCAGGGCACCGCATGGGTCCGCTCCGTCCTGGCGTGGCAACTTGGCGTTATATGCGACAGGATCTCAGCGAATTCAAACTTTACCTCTGCTCCCACGAATGACTAACCGCCCAGTACTGGCGCGCCTCGCGTTGCTTGGCTTAATCGGCCACACTCTTGGCCAGGAGACAATTGTCTCTGCGCGAATCATCGGCATAACCGATGGAGACATGGTAAAGGCGCTCGCGCCCGGAAATCCATTACCGCGAATTCGCCTCAGTTTCATTGACGCGCCGGAGAGCGGTCAAGCTTTCGGCCAACGTTCCAAACAACATTTGAGTGAACTCATATTCGGGCGCCAGGTGGAGCTGCACACTCACGGCCTGGATCGCTACGGCCGTACCCTGGCGGTCATCTTCATCGATGGCGCTGATGCCAACCTTGCCCAGGGCTGGCTCGGGTATCTGGCGCGCTCGGGTTTAAGCCGGACGTGATCAAGGAAGAGCTGACCCGGCAAAAGGTTGGCGAACTGCGTTCGATGCTGCGACGGTATAACGACGAGGCGGGGCTTGGGCTGAAATCGCCGGCCTTTTGGCGACCCGGCAACGCCGAGCGTGCATACACCGACCGCTCGTTCGATTGTCGATGCGCTCTATCGCGGGGATGCCGTCGGCGCCAAGAAGTTGTTCGTTGATTACGTTGGCGGCGCTAAAGATCCGGCTGAACAAAAGGCGCGCGCCCAGAGTCTCCAGAGCTCGATCCAGGCCGCTAACCCGCTCAAGTTGGGCAGCACATCAAACAAAGATTTTGTGGCCGGCTTCTGGAAATGGGCGCAAGCAGGCCACAACATCAGCCAGAGCCAAATGGACGATTTCCGCGACCTGATGAATACCTATAGCCAGACGCTCAAAGCCGCGAGATTAGCGCCTCAGGAGTTGAGGTCCCGGAGAAAGGCGCGCCGATGGTGGTCGGCGCGAAATAGCGGACAATTACGCAGGATTATTTGCGTGCTGCGATTCGTAAAGAGAACGTCGCCAAGGCGCTCTTGGCGCGCTAGTCGGCTCAAAGTGTGCCCTTAATTGATCCAATGCCACACTGTGGCATCTATCGCCAGTCAAAGCCCTCGGCCACGGAATCCCAAAACTTTCGTGGATCGTGGCGCGTACCTGGAAACAACGCACGGTCGTACCATGGCTCGTCAGGGAAAGGCGAGTTGAAATCCTTCAGGTCCACTACCTCGACCGCTAGTTGCATTTTCATGATGGTCGTGACCAGCGTTGAAGGCGACAAATTGGAGCTAGCGCAAATCAAAATAAAGGTTGCGAGCGTTGTTGTCATTGAATGTCTGTTGATATACGGCCATGAACATTGAAACTTGAACGCATTTTTCAATCAGCCTAAGGTGGTTGCCAAGATGCCAAAGCCAGTAAGCAAAACGACCCGCGGCGGCGCGCGGCCTGGATCTGGGCGCCGGCGCAAAGAGCGGCGCTCTGTGTCCGCCCGTATCAGTAACGAGCTCTAACGCCGAGTTGCTACGGCAAGCCCAAGCGCGCGGAATGATGTTGAGGGCCCTGATCGAGAGTATTCTGGAGGAGGCGATTGCCTCTCGATACCCAAGACAGCTTGAAACGCTCGGAGCGAGTGTGCCTCCACGTTCAGGATGCCCCGTCCCGGGCCTGGAAGCCTCAGGGACCGAGGTCAGCCGCCGGACAGGGTTTATTGACCCGCACCAATGACCCTAAAAAGCCCTCTCGGCGTTTTCTCACGTTGGCCACAGGCTCGGAGGATGCCCCGGCGCGCTTCCGCAGAGGGCTGTGGGCCGAGTTTGACGACTGGAAGGTACAAATATTCTACCGTCCCGGGGTTGAAGTTGATTCTCTAGGCTCCCGTGCTCTCAGGTTTTAAAGCAGCGCGGACGGCACGGACCCTGGATTTTTCCCCGACTCTTGGGGAAAGTCTTGGGGAAAGGGCTAGTCGACCTGCTCGATGAACCTGTCGGCGATCTCCGTCTTCTCGAAGAGTTCCGCCAGGATATCGTCGTCAAGCGAGTTCAGGGCAGGGCTCAATTTCCGGGTTTCTTCGATCTGGGCAACCAGCCCTTCCAGAGAAACGCTGACGACGCCGTCCCGGGCGTGGTAGGCCTCATCAGTGCGATTATAGATTTCCGCGCTAAGCACGTATTTTCCACCCCCTGTACGAAAAAGGCGGCTGGAAAGCTCGCAGGATTTTCCCTCGCCATCGTCGTTGAGATCCACCTTATAGGTCCGGCTGGCATCGCCGATTCGTTCGCCGCTAAATTTAAGCGGCCCTTTGCCGTCACGGCGCAGCGTAATGGATTTCGATTTTGTTTCGTTCATTACTCTTGTACTACGGATAAATTTTACAGCTCAGCGACAATTATTTGTCGTACAATTTTAGCTTCCGATCGGCAACGGTATGGTGAATACTCTGGAGTATGGCCAAACGAGGCAGGCCCCCGAAAGGATCAGATTATGTTCCACGCGAACGTGGCAGCTACCGGTTTCCTCGAGAGATTCTGCTGGCCATCGAACTAGGGGCCAAACGCCAGCGCGTCAGCCAGAACGCCTAAGTTGAAACGGCAATCAGAAATCAGCTCGGAGCGGACGGCATCCGAATTTGAGGACAGGAGGAAAGCGACCATATGGCCCACGTCCGCAAAGGTACTTTAATCCGTTGCGTCGAAAGGTGGTGCCACCTTAAATGGCGTAAACGCGATGAGGCCAAGAAAGAGCGATAGGCGGCTAAACGCTTAATTCGCAAGGAAAGCTCTTAACCCACCCAGCAACCGCGCTGGAACCGCCTCCTGGCGTGCCTCCCGCTCTACGCCGAATTGCAACGGTTAGCCCAGATATGCGGCATCCCGTTGAGCGCTTTGGTCGAGAGTATTCTCGAGGTTGTCTGGCTGACACAGTTGCGGCCTGAAACCAAGCCAGCTCCGACTTTGGCTCCTTCTTCCACAAGCATCCTCTGCTCGACGGCGGCGACTCTGGTATTGCAAGTCCTTCTCAAGGAGCGACAGGGAGGATAGTGGTTAACTCTTGCTGCTAGCCGGGTTGTCGCTCCACCTGGCGGCTCTGGCGAAAGGCTCACCGGGCAAGGCTCCCAGGGACGTTCTTCATTTCAGGCTTTGGAACGTATTTCCATGCATTTGCTCCCGAATCTCATGTGCGTGTTCGACGTCAGATTAGTGTGTTTCAATGTCGTGCGCGTGTAAACGTTACAGCCGGGGCCTGATCTGCATTACTACCGCCGAGCCCCGAGTCATCGACTGTGCCGAGCGTGATTGATGTGCTTGCCGGAAGCCCGTCCAGTTTCCTTAGATCATCTTCGCTGGCTGGTTGAACGCCATTGACTCGGATATATGGCGCAATCAAGGAGAAGTTCGCATCGGGAGCCGCGTTAAACTGCTGAATCTCTGTCGGCGACGTCGACGGGTCTGCCACAAATGCGGCTTTGGCAGTCGCAAGCGTCGAGACAAGTGCGCTGGCGTTCGCCTGCTTAGCATCGTTGACGACTTTGTTGTAAGCGCCTGCGGCCAAACCCGAGAGCATGGATATGATCGTCACAACCACGATGAGTTCGACGATCGTGAAGCCGCGCTCTCCTGTTCGACCAATGTGATCTGCGATTCCCAGCACGCGCTCGGTAGGTGTTATGCCATCATCACCTTTTTGGTCAGAGAGCTTCCCAATCGACTGCGCCGACGGCTGGGCCAAATAGAATGGAGCGCATTTAGTGTTTTGCATTGTTTTCAAGTCGGTTATCAAAGAATCGGTTCAGTTCGGACCTCCAGAGCGCGTGCGATGTTATTCGGTTCACGCGTTCTGATGTCTTTCTGATTAAATACCTCGGCCCAGGAACCATTCACTACAGCGTTTTCGCCTCGAAGATTGGCTCCGAGAGCCGATCTCGCCAGTTTTATGGTTGCTAGCACATGGCTGCGGCGCGATTGGAACGGCTCCGTAGGAAATTAAAATTCCGCTACTGAACTTTAAGGCAGCGAGGCGAAATGCCGCCCCACGCTAAACCACTTGGCAATCCCAGATCTCAGCGCCCACTCACAGAATCGTCCGATGCACTTTCGATAAACTAAGGGAAAAGCGAGAAAGCAACTGGTCTCGCGTGAGCAACGCACACGTGAATTCTGGATATTCGCCTTGGGCTAGCCTCCCAACGAAATCACAACCTGGAAATTTTCGCGTTCGACTAGGAGCATGAAGTTTGCCCGCCCGTTTTTTACCTGAACATCTGAGACCGGTTACGACGCCCATGCATGCTGGTCTTCTTCAAACCCGACGGGGCAAGCTGTGAAGAATTGCACCGACAAAGCAGTGTGCGTCTCCGCGAGCACTACGGCTTCGACGTGCCTGATCCCGTGTGGTCGTCCCGGGGTCGGGATGCAACGCTGACCGGAAGCTTAACTTCGATCCCATGCGTTACCTCGCGGTAGTCCTGATATAGCTCTTATTACTAACGGTTCCAACACAACCGGTTGATCTGTTTCGCTGTGGATGCTGGAGAACTCGAATACGTCTTCGAGGCTGACGAACAGAATGTGCCAAGGACTTCCGGAACAGGTCTCGATCGAGTGTAGGCAAATGCCGATTCGTAGGGTCAATCATCGAGGAGTGCGAGATTCACCCGGGGCTCTAAAACGCTAGGGATGGCAGTCTGTGCCATCTGGCGCGAGCGATTTCTCAACTAGGGTCACCTTTATTCATCTCAGGGTATAGTGAATATGGATATTGGCGGCATGGCTTGTGCGATACCCCACCTTAAATCGACGTTCTCGTTTGGTTGAAGTCATACTCTCAAATATGAGAATTTCTTATGGCGGAATGTTGGCGCTCACTATCGGCTTGGTTTCGCTGGCTGCGCCAATATACGCGGAATTCGTCTGCGTTGGAGAGCCCAACTCCATCTCAGTCTACCAGGTCCGTGAAGACGGGGCACTGGTGGCTGTCGGGTCGCCCTACCCAGTGCCAGGGGGAGCGCGTTCAGTGGCCGTGGACCCCGTGGGTCGGGTTGTCTACATGTTGAGTGGCCACGCCATCGGATCCGTCACGGCGTTGAGCATTGATGAAAAGGGCGGCTTAACGCCAATTCCCGGCTCGCCATTCGCAACGGAGAGCCAACCCACGAACTTAGCGATAGACGTCTTAGGCAGGTTCCTTTACGTGCCAACCCATGGTGCTGAAGGTCCCGGTGAACCTGAGCCCGTCGACGGGTTCAGCATCGGTACTAACGGCGCCCTGAGGCCGGTTCCCGGCTCACCTTTCCCCAATAATGGGACAAACGGTTGTGCTGTGGCGGTTGATCCGGTGAGCCGATCCGCTTACCTGACAAACCTCGTCTCCGGCAACGTCACGGTCTACGGCATCGGAAGTAACGGGGCACTGGCCTCTCATGCGCAAGTCCCTGCCGGGTTGTTGGCATATTCCTTGGTGGTCGACATCCGAGGCCGGTTCCTTTATGTGGCAAACTCAGACGGCCCGCGAAGCATCTCAGGCTTCACCATCGGTGCCAACGGATTGCTAACGGAAATTGCTGAATCGCCATTCGCCAACGGGAGCGTATCTGCCGATATCAGTCCTAGTTCGATCGCGATCGATCCCCAGGAGCAGTTCGTTTTCGTAGCGAACTCAGGCAGCAACAATCTTGCGGTCTACAGCATCGGCACAAAGGGAGCCTTGACGCCCGTCGTCGGGTCGCCGTTCACTGGAGGCGGTAGCTCTGCAGCGGTGGACCTCTCGGGTCGCTTCCTCTATGTTGCGGAGAGCAACTCTGTCGCGGCCTATCGCATTAGTGAGAAGGGAAGCCTGAAGCCCGTTGAAGTCTCGCCGTTCGCTGTGCCAAGCGGTGCGTCTTCCATCGCCGTCAGCCCGTAAGTACAGTAAAATGGGGGATTCAGTGGTAAATACAAAGAACCTTCAATTTCCATGTCCGCTTCGCATGAAGGCACGGTCAGTCTGTGTATTTAATCGGAGCCCTCTCGTCTTCGGATAATGTCAGTAGTCCCGTGGAGACTGCGGTTGAGGCCCATGGGACTATCGCATTATTGGTTCCCAGGCTGCCCACTTTGGAATCGGACCTTTCGCGTCGCATCATCGTATTCAGCGGGTTCCCGAAATAGCTGACGCAATAGGTCTTCACCGCAGACCACTCCATGGATGGATGGAAGGCAAAGAAGAGCCAGGCGGAGAAGAAGCGCAATGGGTCTTGGGTTATTGAAAAACAGAGTCGGTCGGGTTGGCAGCTTTAGTGGGCACGGCGCCATCGTAAATACCTAAATGCACTCCCGAATTCCGTGCCGAAATTCCCTGAATCAAACGTCCTCGGGCAAGGCGATATCACCGCTCTTGATGAGACCGTGGAGAACGGGTGCAAATGCTTTGCGGTTTTCCCGTTCGCAACGCGTGAAGGAGTGCGAAACAACCGAGAATATTGAGGCGCGGCTGATAACGGAGACTGGTTTGCTTGGGCATGCTTTGCAATACGACCAACTGCGTCGCAACTTTAGATCTGCGGAAATGCTTCTCCTTGACCCGCACTCATCATTTAATCTTGGGATACAACGACCCAACGAGAATTCCACGAACCAAGCGCCTAGGGACGAAGGTCCAGTGAAAAAGAAATTCGATCTGTTTAGCGACGAAGAGAGGAAGCAACGGAGCTATTTGGGGACCATGCTCCGCCAGGGAGGCGACGGAGAAAGAGGGAGGAGCAGCAGAGGATCTTACACGCAATCGTGGAGAGCAGGGGAAAGAGCGGAAGAAGCACGAAGAGGGGAATATGGATTCAAGGAGCCCACTAGTGTAGTGATGCGCAAATAACTAGACAATAAATTCGGTGCGCTATAGTGGTGTTCGATGAAGACGTCGCGCCAGTCCATTAAACTGGAAGGAGAGCAACGGCAATTATTGGAAGAGTGGGTGCGGGCTCACCGCACGCCTCAGCAAGTAGTCAAACGCTGCCAAATCATTCTGCGAAGCGCCGATGGAAAGTCAGATGAAGCCATTGCCAAGGAGTTGGACATCAACCGGCACACCTGTCGACTTTGGAGAGAACGCTTTGCTCGCCGCGGGGCTGACGGTCTCTGGGAAGTAGAAGCCGGTCGGGGACGCAAGTCACAAGCTGGGTTAGCTCAGAGAATCATCGAAGCCACTCTACACTCCAAGCCCTCAGGGCAAACCCATTGGACCACGCGCAAGATGGCCAAGGAGCAGGGAGTCCACGCCAGTACGGTGGCGCGAATTTGGCAGGAGCACGAACTCAAACCTCACCGGCAAAAGACTTTCAAACTCTCGCGGGACCCGAAGTTCGTCGAAAAGCTTCTCGATGTGGTCGGGATCTATCTCAATCCTCCTCAACACGCCGTCGTGCTCTGTGTCGATGAAAAGAGTCAGATTCAAGCGCTGGATCGTACCCAGCCCGGTTTACCGCTTAAAAAGGGGCGCTGCGGCACCTGGACTCACGACTACGTCCGGCACGGAACAACGACCTTGTTTGCTGCGCTCAACGCCGCCAGCGGTAAGGTCAGCGGCGAATGTTATCCACATCACCGCCACCAGGAGTTCATCAAATTCCTGCGCCGACTGGATAGCGAATATGAGTCGGATCTCGAATTACACTTGATCATGGACAACTACGGCACCCACCAACATGAGAAGGTGCGCCGCTTTCTGGATCGCCATCCGCGCTTCAAAGTTCATTACATCCCGACCAGTTCGAGTTGGCTCAACATGGTGGAACGCTGGTTCGCCGAACTCAGCGGCAAGGCCGTACGGCGAGGCAGCTTTGCCAGCGTACCTGACTTAATCCAAGCCATCTTTGACTTCATCGCGCAATGGAATGCAGAGCCTACGGCATTTGTCTGGACAGCCAAAGCCGAGGACATCTTGGCGAAGATCGAAAGGTGTCGCCAGCGGTTGGAGGAAATCTCTCCTGGATGCACAAAACCGAAGAAACGGCTAAAGAAAGCCGCCTGAATTAATGTATAGTTATCTTAGCAACATAACACTAGCTGGCTCAACCAGGTCGAAATCTATTTCTCGATCCTTTAGAGAAAGGTCCTCACCCCCAACGACTTCTCATCTCTACAGGAGCTCCAACAGCGCCTGCTTGCCTTTCAGTCCCATTATGAGCGCCCGGCATCGCCCTTCAACTGGACCTTCACCCGCCACGATCTCCATTCTCTTCTGGCCAAGATCGCCGCCAAAACGGCTGGCTCTCGCAGCCTGACGAATACGTCACCGTAATTCAGAACGTGAGTACTAAGTTTGCCCGCGCGGCCCCGTCCTCACTACGAACTTCGATCGCGTGCTCGAGGCTGTGTTCGAAAAAGCTAGGAAGCCATTTGAGGAACGCATTTGGGGTGCACGGCTTGCCGGAATCGTAGTGACCGGATTTCATGGCAATCATCGATACCTGGTGAAGCTACATCGCGTGGGTGCCCGCTCGGACGAGGGATAACCCTGTGCCTCTTGTAGCGTGTCTGCTAAGATGCCAACTTCTCTAAATTCTTTTCAGCCTTACTATGAGGCACCGGTAATCGTAATATTCCTCCGCATCTTGTAATGATCTTGCCGAAAATCGGTTCTCTTCGTCTTAAGCTTTCCACAAAACGGCATACCGGTTTTCGGAGGAACCATCCTCCCAATCCTCCATCTGGATCGTCGCTGCCTGTATCACTGTGCTTTTAAGGATTTTCATCTATGATTCTCCTTGGTTATAATCTAAAATTAACAGCGGCTTATGTCTTTTAGCAAAGAAGCCGTTTACCGGTTCCCGTCGTGATGGTCGGCTTGATCTTTTCGCCCATCCTTTCATGCCATCCGCCGGGAAAGGGACCAGACCTCTTTCCCAGTGGCACCCGATAACCGCTAAGATTTTGAAAAAAATCCAGTCGTTTGGAAAAGGCAAGTTATTGCGATCTAGTCCGGAACGTATTGTGCATCGGGTGCGAGGCATCCGCGTGCCGGGTCGACAGCAAACACGCAGCCGCGCTTCCGATGGCGCTACTGTCAAGCTTACGCATCACAGCCGATAAAACCATAAAACCTCGCGAATGTCGTCGCACCAATCGTTTAAGTCGATCCAGCCCGAAACAATTCCTTTCTTGGTCACCAAACGCTTCCAGACCGCGTGGAGGAGGCTTGGCTATCTGGCCATCAAGAATGTCGATTGCATCCCGGTTGAGGTCTACCCGGCCTTCCTCAACACACGCCTCTCGCGGCATCGGTCCGGAGACGTGTTCCGATTCACTTGGACACTTTGGTCATAGCCTGTGCGTTCAAAAGCCAAACGGGAAGATCGCGGAAAAGCCTGGGATTGATCCAGTCGCCATGACCGCTGCCTATGCAGACAGCCCCTATCGCCGCTCCATCATTTGAAAGCACGGGCGAACCAGACATGCCGCGAACAATTGGTTGGGCAGCATTCGTAATAAAAAGGTCACCGTCGACTGGCTTCATGTACTCGACGGTGCACCCAAACCATTTCTGGTCTAGCGACAGCATCCAGCCATGACCATGCTCGGGCGCGTCAGTGATCCGCAAAGCAGGCAAGTCTTCCACCAAAGCCTCATATGCGTTGGCTTCCTCGAACAGGGCCTGATTATCAGGGGATCCTAGTACAGCCAGGTCGGCAATTGGATCGGCGAAGAGACATTCCGCCCAGACTGAAGGTTCGCTGCCGAGAGGCGCAAGCAACGCCTGATAGGTTCGCTCTACAGTGTATGACGCACCGTGACAGGGCGGAAAGAACGGCAAGCAGTGTGCCGCAGTCACGATAAGTCGGTCATGCCTGCGATTCACAACAAAGCCCCGTCCATCCCCGACGCGGATGACCGACTTTTTCGCTTTTTGAGAAAGTCGTCGGCTTAAAGGTTTAAATGTGCTCTCGGCCCTGGTTTGTGCTTGCTCCATCTTTGCCTCGAAATGAGCGGACATCTTCTTCGCCACTTCGGCCAGCTTCTCCCACTCTTCGGGCGACATCTCGGACGGCAGATCTTCGTCGGGATCTTGCATGGTTTCCGGGGGAGGTGAGCGGTGGCGCTCAGACACCTCGGACTTCGCCAAGGCTTGCAGTCCCCGGGCGAGCCATTTAGCGTTGAGCACCGCCAAGTGCGAGCCTATCCAAATCACGGCGCCCAAAGCAAGCCCGAGAGTCAAGGGACAGTGCTCGCAGTCTTCACCGCGCGGCGCGACAATCTCCGCGTTCTCTCCGGCGGGATTGGCGCCGCTTGGTCCCCTGCGACCAAAAATCCCTGTCAGGAGCAGGGCACGGGGCGACCGCGTGAAGATTTGAGAAGAAACTCGCGCTGGGCTGGTTCACGCGCAAAAGTAGGTTGTACGGACGAGCATCGGAAGTAAAGACCGATAAGACACTGGCGCGGGGAATGCGAGCTCCCTAGCCCGATCAGGAGCATGGTTCTTCCCGGTAAACGATGAAATTATTGGTGAGATTTGCGACGACTGGCAGTCGTAATCAACCCGGAGAGAAGAGTGAAAGTTTAAGATCGCGATGACGAGATCCTTCTGGGCCTTCTTCAGCTTAGCCACATACAAAACTTCAAGTCACCAACGGTTAACTTTACACCGTATCAGCTCCTCAAGATCCTGCCGGGAAGCCGATGCCCAGCCGTCGCAAAGGAGAAATACCATGTCAACGGCACGGCAACAAGAGCAAGAAAGAAAAGGATCCGACGCTCAACGCTCAGCTTCACAGCGTAAGGCCAGAGGTAGCCATTGCCCGCAAGGCAAAGGCGACCGGCGAAGGTCCAAACCCGCTAGTTCCAAGCTCACGATTACCAATCCGGATGCCGCCGGGATCGACATCGGAGCTCGAGTTCATTATGTGGCAGTGCCCGAAGGCCGGGATAAGGTGTTGGTTCGCAGCTTTGGCGCTTACACCGCCCAGCTCGATGAGTTAGCGCAGTGGCTCAAAGACTGCGCGATAAAAACCGTGGCGATGGAATCGACGGGAGTTTACTGGATTTCGTTATACCAGAAGCTCGAAGAAGCTGGTTTGGAAGTTCTGCTGGTCGATGCGCACCAAGCCAAACATGTGCCTGGACGTAAGAGCGACGTCCAGATTGCCAATGGCTGCAGCAGTTGCACAGTTACGGTTTGTTGCGAGCGGCGTTTCGTCCTCAAGACTCCATTTGCCGCTTACGCAGCTTGCAACGACATCGCAAGAGCTTGGGCGACTACGCGTCGATGTGGATTCAGCACATCCAGAAGGCTCTCGATGAGATGAATCTACACTTGCATCACGTGCTCAGTGACATCAGCGGACAAAGTGGCCTGGCGATTCTAGATGCGATTCTCGCCGGCGAACGCGATCCAAGAAAGCTGGCCTCGCTGGCACATTATCGAGTTCAGAAAAGCCAAGCCCAGATCGAAGCGGCGCTGACGGGCGATTACCGACCGGAACTGCTCTTCGTGCTCGGCCAAGCGCTGCAGAACTACCGCCAGATCCAGCAACAAATCGCCCAGTGCGATCTGCGCGTTGAAAAGCAACTGGTTCAAATCGCCGATTGCACCAACCCAAGCCAAGACTCAGAGCGAACGCCATCATCGTCGGATTCGACGCGTGGTAAACCACGCAAGACCAAGCCCAAAGATGCCTTGGAATTAAGTTTGGCCGCGCATCTGAAGCGGATCCTGGGAGTCGATCTAACGACCATCCCTGGATTGAACGTTCTCGCGATCTTGACTCTGGTAAGCGAGATCGGAACCAACATGGCGAAGTGGCGCAACGAGAAGGCCTTCGTCTCATGGCTGGGACTAAGCCCCAACAACAAGATCAGCGGGCAGCGAGTGCTAAGCTCCCGCACCCGCAAAGTGGTCAACCGTGCGGCCACGATTTTACGTCTGGCGGCGATGATAGTGGGCCATAGCAACACCCCCTTGGGCTCGTTCTATCGCAGAAAACGCGCTCAACTCGGCGCTCCAAAGGCCATTACAGCTACGGCAAGGAAACTAGGTTGTCTGATCTACCGCCTCATCAAAAAGGGCCGAGGTTACCAAGAAGCCGACGTGCACATTTATGAACTTAAATACAAAGATCAAATCCTGAACTCTTTACGCAAACGCGCGAACGCTTTTGGATTTGACCTTGTTGAAGTTCCAAAGGCAGCCTGAAGTCCACGTCACACGTCAAGTTTCAGAGAAGTATCACCCGGAGATGGCCTCTAAAACCTTTTATTTGGTTTTAGTGGCTTTCCTGTGTACCGCAGGCCAATTTCGCTGTAACCACCGTCTGGGCGGGTCCGGCACCACGGATGGTAATCGTAGGAGATCTGATCCAGATCAGCGATATCAACGATCTCAGCTTTGTCAACAGTACTGGCAGCACTGAGGCAATTGGCACCTTTTCGGATCGTGACCACAATGGTCAGAGAGATGTGCAGCAAATCGTCAGCGTACCGGGATTAGTGGGAACACGATCAGTTTTTATCCCTCTCTGCATTGGGACCTTCAGCGGTAGTCTGAGCCCGCAGGCAGCGGTCATTCCCAGTACCGTTTATGGGATTGGCCTGGAGAACTTCAAACTAAATGACATCGGGGGCAATAATAGTTTCCACTTCGTGTTTTGGAATTCGGATCGGTGCTGGATTAAGAATGTCGAGTCTGCAGCGGCTCAATGGCACGCTTTCCTTTACCAGACTTCGATTATCGAGATCCGGGACAGCAGTTTCCACGATGCTTACAGTGGATACGCTGTCGATTCGGGCTATGGATCGAAGCGGTTTTCAAGCGACTTCCGCTTTGAGAACAACATTCTTCACAACTTATATGCGCCGATGATTCTGGCTGGCGGCTCCAGCGGAGGGGTCATAAGATACAATTACATCGTCAACACCCACAATACCGACCCGACCGTGTCGAGCGTGTCGATGGATGGATGTCACGGAGCGCATCCGATGATTAATCTATACGAGAGCAATACTGCACCGGAGTTCCAGAGCGACTATTACTGGGGATCATCAGTCATCAGAGTCTGTTCAGGAACCATTTCCTGGGAACGGATCATGGGGTGAGCAACAATCAGAAGCCGATATCAATCGATCGGTATAACCGTTTTTTTTACGCTGGTCGGAAATGTGCTTGGAACGCCTCAGATTTCGAGCAGTTGGCCCTTTATACCCGCCGACCCCCGACGAATTGGGTCTATGAGACCAATCTGCAGCCGGTGATTTACCGGCTGGGTTATCCCAGCCTGGGGAATAACGGCTACAGCACCATCAGCGATGCAAGTGGGGATTACTCTTCACTTGACCCGGATGGCGAAACTACACTGATTCGCGGTGGAAATTTAGACTACGCAACGAATTCGGTGATCTGGCAGAGCAATGCGCCAACTAACCCTTCAATTCGGGCCTGATGTGCCGGGTTATGCCAATAAAATCCCGGCTCAGATCCGCTACGAGGGAGGCACCCCGTAAGCCGATCTCGGAGAGGTCGTTGGAATTTTGCGTAATTCGACTATGTCTGTTTAAAGAAAACGATGAATTTACGCCAGCGCCCGCACGTCTAAAAATCTGCACTCGCCACCGTTGCAGGCGGTCCCGAAAGGGGGCGTTCCTGCACAAGGTTTTAGCCTGAATTTCCCTTGTTTCTAAAAAAGGTCATTGCGGGTAAACGCGCTCCGGCGATTGCGGCTGCGCTCAAGCTGAAGTAGAGCGATGGGGAGGATCGTGTCGGCGTATCGGCGTTTTGCCACGTGACGCGGCCGTGCGCGATCCGGGCACTTCCAATTTCGTGACTGAGTCACGAGATTAAGGGGCACATACCGGTCCCGTCAAACGACCGCTGGTCGTGGATTCACTCCCCCATTAAGTCGCCCTGGGCAGGCGAACGGAGCGTCGGGGTCTGCGACACAGTAGCTAGACTAGATTCTGCTATGCCTGGCTTGTCCTCGCTGTTATGGCACGGGCACACATCAAGGATTTTCGCTTTGTGAGTCCTGTCCGTTCACCCAGAGGCAAATTATATAGAGGAAACGTACCTCCAAGACAAACCCACCTTCGTGGCTTCGCTTAGCTCGCCTTCTCCCTCACCACCTCAATCGCATTCTTGTCTTCCCTGATCCCGAGAAAAACCGGCTGGCGAAGGCGCTCATCACGTGTCCATTCAGTAAATTTGAGTTGGTAGACCATCACCGGCTTGACCCAGTGGCACCGTTTCATTTCGGCAGCGGTCAAACCTTGATCCCAACGAATCCGACCAACTGCCGGGACGTTTGAAAAGGGACAGTATCGACCCGGATCTTTCGCAGTTCAGAATAGAGACTGCGCAAGAGCTTATCGCTAAAGCCGGTCCCGACCCGACCGCCGAATTTGAGGTTCTCGCCTTCGTAAAAAGCCGACCAGCAGCGCGCCGAAATATTTCCGAGACCCTTCCGGTTCGGTGTAGCCGCCGATGATGAGGCCTTCTATTCTGTCACTTTTTGACGGAAGAGCTGTCGTGCCGACAAAAGCAGAACCACACCGAAAAAAGGAACCAACACCCATCCTGCGTTTGCCTCGGGAACGACCGGAACCTTATGGCCATTTTGATTGCCATTATTTTGGCCTCCATTGCCTTTACCGTTATCTGTACCGGCATACGCCAGCGCGGGAAAAATCAAAGTGTGGCTACTGTGGCGCACAAGTTGCGAATGCGGTCGTCTAATCGAAGATACTTCATTGAAGCAGTCTTCGGCATTTTTTATTGCGACTTAATACCGAAGAGAACCTGAGCCAACAATTGTGAATGATTCACCATTCAAATGGCTGATCTGAGTAATTATTAGCCACGCGACTTGGGTCAACTGCGCCACGTTTGCCGTCGGGGGCTAGAGCGCCTGGTCTATTTCATGGGCATTTTGCTCGGAGAACGCCTGCGCATCTTCAAGACTTTGATAACCATGCGGCAAACCCGTTGGATCTCCCTGTTCTCTAAACGCTCCCCCTCCGTTATCGGCTTCATACTTGACGAACCAGCGGTGACCCCCAAACTCGTGGTGAAATTCCCGTTCCACGATGTAGTATCCGTGCTTCGACTCTGCGAGTAGTCCATCCTTGAAAGGCTTCCAGTCCATGGTGTGGACGATTTGCTCAGATTAGGGACGCGAGATCAATCTCGAAACTCGCCAGCAGAGAGAGTTGAACCACCTTTGCCGCCGGGGACGCAGCCTTGATCCGGAAGTTCGATTCTGGCTCGCAACGATTTCTTCGCCGAGCTTTAATCGCCTGTCGGGGCTGGCGGGGGTTCTAGTGGGGCTTCATCGCTCATTTTTGTCCTCCGTTGGCCGGATGGTCTCTTTCATAGTTCTCGAGGGGAATTCTCATACCAACTATTCTGCAATTGACTAAGAAGCTCGGGTCAAATTGAAGATTTTCTGAGAGATCGAACCGACGCATGCTGTGACGTTCAAAGAACAGAATCAAAGAAGGTGTCAGCCGAACTTGCGAGACAAATTCCAGAAGGAGATTGACTCGTGATAGCACTTCGCAGAGAGGAAACCGGCGTGCTCGTGATGGAACTCTCGGAGCATTTTTGGCCCAAGGAACTCGAATCAGCCATTCCGGTGGTGCATGATACTGCTCGATCGCCACAGAATCCACTTTTGTTACTTGTTGTAGTAGACAGAGATTTCGACATGCCGCTTTGGGACTTTCTCGGTCAAATATTGCAGCCGGGAATTTTAGCGCAGAATCGCCCTTCCCGAGTTGCGATGCTGACACCAAATCCCGCAGAGCCGAAAAACAAATTGAATTCGGAAGTACAAATGCGCTTCTTTGGCCCCAATCAGGAATGTGAGGCCAGAGCGCGGCTTTTGTCATTCGCGACGCCTCACTGCTTGCCTCCGATTTCTTGGGTAAATCCGAAGCAAGCGAACCACAATAACGACCGGAAGATTGGAATCGCTGCTGTCAAAACCCTTGGATCTGCCGGACGTGGTTTCGTACCGCTTACGGTCCGAGACCGACCATGAACTTCGGGCGGCACTTCTCATGCTTAATCGCGGGGATCGCTCTGGTGGTTGTTTCGCGCGGATTCATCTTCATCTCAGCTCCGTTGTTCCTATCGAGTTTCGTGCTATCGATTGTCGCAATGGCAAAACACCACATCGCCGGTGGAATGATCACGATGATCTCGCTTTGCATTCTTCCCCCAATTTGCATTCTCCGAGCGTATCAGGACCGCCAGAAGGTTGAAGATAATAAGTCTGCGGTCGCGAATGTCGGGCCTTAGAGCAGTCCTTGCTTTTACCAGCGTTAGCTGGACCTCGGCGGACGAAGACGAAATACTTTTGCAGCACGCGATCGGGCACCGTTTCCGCCCGAGGCCGGTTCCGGCCAGGACGTAAAGATTGGAGGCTGGGCCGATAACTACTACAACATCGGGCCAATCGCCTACGTCTTCATCGGCGGTTAAAACATAGGAATGTCGCCCGACCGTACTTGGCTGACCTTTGTTCGTCCGAACACGTTTATCGTCGGCATGAGGGTGGTTTTATTCTTACCCGGCCCAGATCCAAAACGTCCTCAACCCGCGAACAAGAACTTGGGCAAATCTCATGGAAGTAAAAATGCGGGTCATCTGGGCTGTGCTCGTGGCGCTCCTCGCTCTTTGTATACTCATTGTTGCCTTAAAGCCGGAATATTCAGAATTTCCCTGAGTGGTTTTAAGCGTAAGCCGATCCCAGGCCTTAGTGAACATCACCGTCTATCGCTCGACTTAAGCTCGCCGTTTGCCAAAACCACTCTCACTGGACTTCTCGTTTCGGATGAGGAACGGGCTCCGGCGTATTCACTTGGCCGTTCATAAGGGGTCAAGCCCCTTCTTGACTATCCGACTCGATTGGAATACGGCATGCGGCATTGTAAATACGACTACACCGTTTGTAAGTAGTGACAGTACCAAGACATGCGCAATATTTGTTTTGGACTGGCTGTTTAATTCCAAAAGAACGAACGCGCTATGCAATACTCAATCGCGATGCCGATTGGCCTACAGCGCTAGTGCTGGGTGCAGTGGTTTCCGCGCGGCACTTATGTGGCGATGTCGTCCAAGATCGTCATTCAAGGGCGCTTGATCTCACAGAGAAAGCAGCGAACGCCGGAGACGACCTGTTGCTAAGTGCCAATTCCGCCATGGTCTTGAAAGATGTAGGTTTGAAGGAGAGGAAATATACCGGGGAAATAACTTCGGGACAGGCAAGTAGAGGTGATCATCCGCTCACTGAAATTTTCCCGAAGGAAAATCCTTCCTCGCCTATGGAAGCCGCAGAGTGGGTTCCAGCTCCCGTTCTCGCAATCACGTCTGAATTAAATCATATCAACGCGCAGACGAACAGAAGTGCGCCATCACCGGTAATTTGGCAAGATTCTGCGCGACTGATTCGACCAAAGGTCCAAAAAGTACTTGATGGTCTGGTTTAGCGCTTGTTCTCGCTTAGTCTGTCTGACATCGTCAAGCACTCTCTTTTGAACAAATGAAATTTCCTAATGCATCGCTGGGTCAACAACGCCAGCATGACACGAACTTGGGAGGGTCGACAAAGGCTATCACGGAGGAATCGTTCGTCCGTCACAAATCGTCGAGCAGATGACATCTGCCGCTCCTGCGAAACAACCGTGGTCGCCAGTACTCATCGAGTTGTCCTGACCTGCGCCAAATGCAGATGGTCGCCGTCATCGCCCAGGATCGGCTGCACTGAAGATTTGTGCCGAATAGAAGTCGCAGATCGAAGGTCGAATGATCATGACAAATTCAAAGTACCGAGTTACACGACGACGTCCGCACGTATGCGCTTTAGTAGCCCTTCCTTGATCCTGCCCGCGCTGATATGGTAACCACAAGGATGCTCATCGCGAAAACCACGGAAGAGGAGACAATGACAAGCATCAAGGGGAATCGCCCCATTTGAATCTCAGACTTCTCCGAGAAGATTCTACCGAACACGAAGAGTAAGCCTGCAATTCAGAGGCCTGATCGAAAAGCCAAGTTCTACAACTTACTGTGTAAATCTCCGGTTATCTGCCGCCGGTAACTTCCAGACAGCATTGCTGATTATCAACAAATACTCCTCTTTTTGCGATTATGCTCAAGCACCAACCAACACAGAACTGGACCGCTGGTTTTCTAGGTCGAATGCTCATGGTGGTATTCGCCTGTCAATCGCTTTTGCCTACAGCTAAGGCGCAGAGCCTTTATACCGTCACTGATCTTGGCGGCGGCTTCGAGCCCAATGGCGGTTTCAGCCAGGCTAACGGCATTAACAACCGTGGT
Source organism: uncultured Verrucomicrobiae bacterium (assembly GCA_963789065.1). Classification (GTDB taxonomy): domain Bacteria; phylum Verrucomicrobiota; class Verrucomicrobiia; order Chthoniobacterales; family JAFAMB01; genus JAFAMB01. The sequence continues at coordinate 54,958 of CAWBKA010000039.1, forward strand.
CAGGTTGTCGGCGAGGCCTCCGCCAACACCGGCACACATGCCTTTCTCTACAGCGACGGACACAGGCAGGATCTTGGTACCCTCGGCGGCAGCTTTAGTTTCGCCTTTGGCATCAACGACCGCGGCCAGATTGTAGGCATGTCCACTATTACCGGCTTCTTCCCTTACCACGCCTTTCTGTACAGCCATGGCCAAATGCAGGACCTTGGTACCCTTGGCGGTCCTACCAGCGAAGCCTTTGGCATCAACAACAGCGGTCAGGTCGTCGGATTTTCCTTGATTACCGGTGCTCCCTTTCCCTATCACGCCTTCCTCTACAGACATGGCCAAATGCAGGATCTTGGTACCCTCAGCGGTGGCTTGATCAGCCAGGCAAATGGAATTAATGAACGGGGCCAGATCGTAGGCGTATTCTCGACCGGTGGACTTGGTCCTTCCCACGCCTTTCTCTATAGTCAAGGTCAAATGCAAGATCTTGGTGCCTTCAGCGGAGGCATTAGCCAAGCGTTCGGCATTAACAACCGCGGCCAAATTGTTGGCGAGTCCTTCACTGGCAAGGGCACCCAAGACGCCTTTCTCTACAGCGAAGGGCTACTGCAGGATCTCGGCACCCTCGGTGGCGACAGCTATGCTCTTGGCATCAACAACCGCGGCGAGGTGGTCGGCCAGTCCGCCAATTCGTCCAATATCAATAATCACGCCTTTCTCTACAACGACGGCCTAATCCACGATCTAAATAGTCTGCTGCCTCCTAACTCCGGTTGGACGTTGGTCGTGGCTACGGCCATCAATGACGCTGGCCAAATTGTCGGCTCTGGCACAGTCGCCAACGGAGAGACGCACGCTTTCTTACTGACTCCAGCCGGTGGACGTTTATCGCCACGAAGCATGCCATCCCCTTAAAGTGGCAGAAGTCATATTCTCTACATATGAGAATTTTATGTGGGACTCGCAGCGCTCACTATAGGCCTTGGTTTCGCTGGCTGCGCCAATACAAGCGGAGTTTGTTTGTGCCAAGGCCCATCTCTATCTCAGTCTACCAAGTCCGTGATGATGGGGCTCTGATGGCCGTCGGGTCGCCCTACCCACTGGGAGGAGGTGCGCGTTCCGTGGCGGTCGATCCCGCCGGTCGGGTGGTCTTTGTTTTGAGCGGCAGCGTCACCGGATCCGGATCTGTGTCCCGGGAATGAGCGGCATGCGGCCCGATAGCCGCGCGAGACTGTTCGAAGCTCGTACTTCTACCGCATGGGCCCCTTCCTTGTCACTGCCATGGACTGGCACGTCGCGTCCTCGCCGTTCCTTAGCAGCGGCGGTGTTTTAGTTTTAAATGATAAAGTCGATCTTAACGAGTACGATCATGAACCTCATCTATTTCGACTATCAGGGTAAGTTGTCATCGAACGAAGATCATTACTTAGTGGAGGTCTCGAAAAAGAACGCGGACGGAGTAGACCGAAGCCTAATAGAATTGCGCATCGCCGCTTCGAGCATTCTCCTGCATGGCTTGAGCGAAACCCTCCCTGACGTCCGGATAAAACCCCCGGGACCTTCGGAAATCGAAAAGGCACGTTTCGACAAAATGACGAAGGAGCAAGTCTTCCGCGGCACGGATGGATCAATCTACAGGGTGATTGAGGAAACGCCTGATCGGACGACCACTTCTTGACCCTCCGATACCGCTTTGGCTGGTGTCATTCTCCGACACGGTCAAGGGACCGCGAAGCTAAGGCGGTAGGACTTGGTTTGTGGAGTGATATTCCCCATCGTAAGAAAGGAGTCATAATGACAGACGCATCCGTCGCAGCATCCGCAGACGTCCACATCAGTAGGGTTGATAGGGGCTTGAAATTGCAAAGAATGACACACGCCTCAGTCGGAGCGGATGTCTGGACCGTCGTTCAAAACCAGCTACATCCTTCCGTAGCAGAAGCAGAATTTACTCCTTTGGATTTGTCGTACCTCCGTCGATAATCGAACTGCTTTGACCAAGGCATTCGTTTTTGAATTGACCTTTTCCCGTTGCCGTCCTGAAAGAACCCGTCTTGGCAATCATGGATTCTTCGGCATTCAATAGACGGTCTTTTTCCCCTGGTTCGGTGATTGAATGGTCCGGACCGCTGTTTGGCGTAGCATAGGCGATCGGTCAGACTGATTCTTGTCCCAAGGTAGTCGGTCACATACCTAAGAGGTGCCATATTTGCCATATCTCATGAGAAATTGGTTTGTAGGATAATCTTTCCTCTCATGTTCATTTTTTGCAAGCGGTCCAAGTCCCTTGAGGAGAGAGGAATTGCATGGAAGAGCTTGCCCAATCGGTAGGCAACGAAAAGATGCCCGGTGAATTCGACTGGGATGCCGCAACGGATGTGGATTTAAACACAAACGATTCGGGACCGTTTGGCTCAAATCCCGCTCTGGGACATGAAGAGGCGTTGTCGCGCCTCTTTCAGAAAATCGTACAGCTTCCCCTTGGGCGGAAGAGAGTTTTAGCGATGCATTATCACGAGCATAATACCATTGTCTGAGATAGCAGCTCGGATGGGTGTGGCTGAATCCCTGATCTGTCAAATCGATGCTCAAACTATCGCGTTGTTGCGCAACTATCTCTGGAGGGTGTCGGAACCCGTCAACGCGAGTTTTTCACAAGAGTTGAATCCAGTTTTTTTGCATCCGCCAACGGATACATCCGCGAAGAAATAAACAAAGATTCTGGCTATGCAAACGTTGTTCCTCATCGCGCCAAGATTAAGAAATGATGAGGCCAATTTGCGGTCAGATCGCGACGGCAAACTAACCGGGTCGTCCCTTGTCGGAACGGTCTTGGCAAGGCGTTACAAAATCTTGGAAATGATCGACGCCGACAGTTTCAAGGCACATGACCTAGCGCTGGATCAAACCGTAACGCTCAGACGGGCGTCACTGACATCTCAATGTCCCAGTGATACTTGGTGCCAGAAATCCACCAACTCGCTTCAGTGCGAAATCCCCACTTTTTGAATCTTCTGGACGTAATCTCCGACAAATCGATTGATTTCGTCATTACTGAGCCTCCAAGGGGTCGCTCGATTTCAGACCTTTTGAGAGAGGAATCCCGTCTCGAACTGGAAGAAGTTCTTCGGGTAGTAATTCCCTTAGCGAGCGCTCTTGACCTTGCCGCCTCCTTTAGCTGCTGTCCCAATCTAATCTCCAATTGCTGGCTGTTTACGGAAATCAGGAGTTCGTTTGAAGCGGATTCCGAACAGCGATCGCTCTGCGATAGGGCCCCGTTCTCCGTCAAACTGGACGTGTGGGAATTTGTAAGGCCCAAGAAGAATGTTACTTGGCCCTTTCTTGCCTCGAAAGCGCATGAAGGCGGCTCAAAAGGATTGGCGGTTAGACAAACAGCATTGCTTACCTACGAACTGCTTGGCGGTGAGAGAACGAATGAAAATGACACCAAGCGTTGGTTCAAGCCTGTGCACACGCTGGGAGAAGCGGGTAACTCCATACTCTACCGTGGTCTGCAAGGCTCGCCGCAGTTCGAGAGCAGCGGATGCTTCTTAGACAAGTTGCAGTCAGCAATACAATCGGGCACACACTATCGTGCCGACTCAGGAGAATTCCGCGGCTTTATCCCGGACAAGTGACATGATCAGAGGATTCAATCGCGACACTTGGTGGGTTGCAACAGCAGTCTTGGGTGTCGTAATTTTCGCAACTCTCGTGCTTGCAGTTGAGGTCCAAGAGCGTCACCAGAAGAGGCATGAGCTTACACAGAACACAGGACAAGTTAAACGTGACCTCGTGCTGAATGCAAATCCCACTACCGGCTTCGGAGAAGTGGGTTTGGACGGAAAGGATTCCACCGGCAGAACAACTTCGGAACAGACTAGTAGCCCTGCTCACCCGCCCGAAATTTATCCGAAGGAAATTTCTTCATTGCAGCCGGAAGCCGCCGCCTCGACTCCAACTCCGGTTCTCGGATCGACGCCTGAGACAAATCATATCACCGCGCAAACCAAGACAATTTCGTGGTCACCGGTAATTGGGCAAGATTCTGCGGGAGTAATCCGACCAAAGATCCGCAAAGTAAGAGACAGGTTATCCGGGTCACCTAGATATGTCGGCGTAAAACGGCGGTTGATCGAACTATGGCATCAAAGTTTGGCAAAAAGTGAAACTCGGAGTTGGACGGCATTTTCGAAGCTGAACAGCGGGGTAAAAAAGAAAACCGCCTACACCGCCGCAACAAGGGATTAGGCAAGCCGCGCTTACGACTGTTTCCCCATCGGCAGGAGAAAGCCGATCATTCCGAATGATTGCATTTTCTAGTCCGTCCAAAGGGTATGTCTCTCCGACTTCTCGAAAATAGAGCAGCACGACGCCTGCTGTGACATGCAAAGAACAGAATCAAAGAAGGTGTCAGCCGAACTTGCGAGACAAATTCCAGAAGGAGATTGACTGGTGATAGCACTTCGCAAAGAAGAGACCGGCGTGCTCGTGATGAAACTCGCGGAGCACCTTTGGCCCGAGGACCTCGAATTAGCCATTCCTGTGGTGCGTGATGTCGCTCGATCCCGACAGAATCCGCTTTTGTTACTTGTTGAAGTAGCCGATGGCTTTGAAACTTCCTCTTGGGCTGTTCTCTGTCAGATCTTACAACCAGGGATTTTGGCCCAGAATCGCCCCTCCCGAGTTGCAGTGCTGACAACGATTGCCGAAGAGCGCGAATCAACACTTTCAGAACAAATACCCGAAGTCGAAATTCGCTTCTTCAGCTCTGATCAGAGATGCGAGGCCAAAGCTTGGCTTTTGTCGTTCGCGACGCCTCATGCATTGCCTCCGATTCTCGGCTAGTCCGGTGATGATGGAGCGACTGTCAAGTTTGACCCCAAACCTTTCCAAGAGGAGTTCCGTCAAACTTGATTGCTGGAGAAACTCATGCGGCGTTCGAATGATTCGCGCAATCCTAGGAAGCCGCTATCTCCCCACACGGGGATGGTGCTCTGCCCCTGTGCCTGGCCGGGTTCGTCAGCGGCACTATCGAGATGTTAGCCGGTATCGGGTGGATTTTGGGCTTCTTCCTGGCTCGCACACAGTACGACGAAGTCGTCGGCGTATCTGACCATTTCAAAGCCATTTCGGCCCATCTTCCAGTCCAGTCCATTGAGATAGATATTTGATAACAGCGGGCTGATCACTGCTCCTTGTGGGCTTCCTTGGTTGGTCGCTTGCCATCCTTCGACTGTGTCCATGACTCCGGCTTGGAGCATTCCTTCGATTGGCCATACCTGGCTTGCGGCAATAATCCGGTAATCGCAACGTTATGGTTGGCACTCTCTGGCGATTTGTCCCGTTGTCGCTACTGTGGCACCGAAGGTTCGACTCTTTTCTCTTCGGGTTCTTCTGGTCGTTTCTTATTGGGACGGTTGGCGTCAACTGATTGGTCCAGGCCTAGGTCCAGGCCTTGTTCTTTCTTCTCTTCATTTAGCTTGAGTGCAGGCTCGTTGGGATTCCGCTTTTTTGGACCCTGCTCGTCGTCCGTCGCCGCCCTGCCTTGTCGGAAGATGGCTCTTCATTGGTCCTACTGCTGATCACGCTTCCTCACTAGGCGCGCCCCCGCCGAAAAGCCATTTGAGAAATGGAGAGAAGAGAAGTGTATGCATACGACATTTTGGGTATACAGTACGGCTTCGAAGACCGTGACTTTAAGACAATTTTCTCGCAGCAATCCGCCCACTCGACCCAGGGAGGTCCAGCGTGGAACCATGCTCACAGCATGATCGCGTTAAATCAAACAGGATGATGCTCATATCCCCGTAAGAGGATTACAAGCGAGCGCACAATTTTTTTCGAAACTTCACGTTTTCCGAAGTGTTCAACAGAGGAGGTGAGTGTGTAAAAGAAAATTACTACAAGCCTCCGCTTTGGGCTTATCGAGTTGCGGCTGAACCCTGCACCACTCGTTTGCCTAAGCATGTTGTAGTTGGTCGATAAGCTCTAAAGAGAGCCGTGTGGTTGACCAGGCTTCAGCGGAAAAAACGGACCTCCTTGAACAAAAAGCAGATAAACTATGATAAAACGTATTCTGATTCTAACTGTGGTCATCGGCCTTATCGCTGAATCCAGCGTTTTCGCAGCTGACCCGACTCCAGCCCCTAGTCCAGAGAAGGGAGCGACTACCGAGACTGCCTCCCCCTCTCCTTCCCCAGAGAAGAAGACCCGTCGTCGGGCCCGGGTAGAAGCGCGTCGGACCGGGCGTAAACAGCGCCGGGAGGGCCGTCAGGAAGCGCGGCAAACCCGCCGGGAAGCCCGAGGACCGGAGGCTTCTCCTACTCCGGAAGCCAAGCCTAGTCCGACCCCGAAGCAGTAAGTCTAATTTTTTCGGTGAAGGACGCTCTGGTACGCTATCGGTCCAGAGCGTTCTTTTTTTTCGCGCTAATATAGCCGAGTTGCGAACCCTCCAAATCCGCTTGTAAGACCTCGGTTTGGTTGAACGAGTCGGGGAAATCAAAGGCTGGAAATGGGTAAATAACTATCACCGGATCGGCTGAAAAACGAAGCTGGCCAAGGAGGGCCAGCCGCTTTAATCTTTGTGTTCGTTTGAACACCTTTTAGTCAAGACGGAAATCGCGAGCGGCTCGGACCCGGGGCGCGGAGTTTAACGCAATTTCCAGAATCCCCGGCTCGTCTTGCGCCTAGCGGCGTTCTACGACTTCGGATCACAGGGTTGCAGGTTCGAAGAAATTGGATTCCGGCAAATAAAGGGGGAGATCCAATAAACTGGCACTGGACTTAGACTCGGCGCTCTGACGCCGAAAACGCAGCCGAAGCCTTCACAACGATCGAAGCACTGCTACCCTCCCCCGTGCCTTAGCTGCAATCTCCGACGCTCTCCTACGTCATTGTGGTCTCCGCAGACCCGGCACCTGACCGTGGTCGCCCGTGTAAAGTCGGAGAATTCCGACGAGATACTCAAGCACCGGCACGACGATACAGTCGCTCGGTCGGCAACCTTGCGCTCCGAGATTTCATCAGGATGCTCGTCGCAAAAATAGACACGATCCAAAGTTTGCTATTACGACGGTGTAAATGCCTTAACAAACGTGCTGAGAGATACTATATTGCGTCCGGCAACCACGCAAAAATCCTACGGCAGGTCGTCAGGCAGCAAACAATCCTGACCCCCCATAGAAAACAATGAAAATGGGCTCATTACTTGCTCTAGTAAGTTTGGCGATCAGCTTTGCTGTGCCAGCCTCCGCCCAACAAAAAGACACTGTCGAGCAACGAATAACCCATCGCGTGATCTCCTCGGGGATGCAAAGGCACTTGGTGAATTCGGTGTGCTCGGTATGAAGGTGGACGAGGCATTCAACAAGAATGACGCCAGCGCAGTCGCCGCGCTTTTCACAGAGGACGGGGTTTTGGTGGCACCGGACGGAATGTTTTACGGTCGGGAAGCCATTGAGAAAAGGTTTGCGGACACCTTCCAGCGGTGGCCTATCACCACCTTTAGCGGCCAGCGTTGTCAACTAAATGCAATCGACAATGCAGCTTGGTCGGTCGGAGAGTCGTGGAGTACCCTTCAAAGCGAGACGGGCCCCAAATTCGAAAGAGGCTATTGGTGAGCAATCTATGTTCGGAAGGGTGACGATTGGAAGATCCCTATGTTGACCGTCAGCGAGCGTCCCCAACCGGCCCCGCCTGAGACGAAGTAGACTTGAATCAAGACGATCGTAAGGTCGTTTTGATTCGCTCGGTTTTACCAATTTCAACCGAAAACGGATAGAATTGGCCGCTTCTAAATGTTGTCCCGATTTGCCTAGACCCTTTTTTTCGATCAGCCGACCATGAACGGTCCAAAACGGAAGTCTCCTTCAATGCCATCCTTTTTTCGGCATTCTCAAGTCCCCGTGTAGCCGCCACAATGACCACGGTGGCAACCAGAACCGGCCACCTTCAGCTTGGCCAATGATCACCGCCGTGCCTTTCGAGGCAAGTGCTGCGGTCAACAGACAGATCAGTGCGCCCGAAGTTACCCGAGAGGAGCTTCAAGACGAGGCGATTACGATGCAAGAGTATCCTCGCACAGAGGAAGGGGTTATCGAGGAGATCGAATGAGCACTATAGGGGCCAAGGAAGGTCGAGAAGCCATTTCCCATGGATTGAGATCTTAACGTTGGCATCTCCATCAGCCGCGCCATCGAGCGCAAATGAATCCTCGCGGTCTTCGCCTGCGACTATCGCTGGGAATCCCCAACCATAAGTACTCTGCTCTCTGTTCGCGTATCTGCATGCATAAACATGCCAGCACGGCTTTTTATATCGTCTGATGCGTTCGACGGGAAAGACGTTGCCCGAAGTGAGCCCGCGGATTGAATCGTTTTGGATCATCGCAATCCCGTTAAGCGTCGTCCCATTGGACGTGACATGGAAGCTGTATATTCCGTCGCGCATCCCGAGATTCACGCTAAAGTTACCGCCGCTTGATCGAGGACGCGAAAGGCGGTATTTCACGTCATGAAAAAGCCTAGGAGATAAGCAGTATCACGAGGGCGATCGAACCGACCAGGATTAATCCAAGGCCAGATCTCCAGGCATCGCTCTTAGGAAGGCTGAAATAGGCCCTCTTTTCGCCGCTCAATGGGGTCCGGCTTACCGCATCGACGAATTCAATTTCGTTCATAGGGAGACCGCATTATTGGACCCAAAGGCCCAGACCGCAACGAATATATTGCAAGTCATGGGAATGCCAGAAAATACCGAACCCGATCTCAGGAAACATGGCATCATAAAACAACGTGGGAGGCGGACACCCGATTCGGCCTAAAACCGGAACGGCCCACCTCGCTGTGGGCCGTTCCGGTTTTGCCAGCCGCAGGGAAACGCCACGCCGGAGCGTGACTCCATCGCCGCAGGGAATGCACCAAAGAGCAGTTTTTATAGCTTTTTCAAAAGGGCTATAAATATTAAGAATACTGATAAATGAATTCGGTGCGCTCGGTTGTAAATTTTGGGTACTAAGAAAGTTAAGAATCACTTTCGCCTACCTCATCGCTTCGCCAAGTTCTGTGCGTTATCAGGAGCTATCTTAGTCCTTCCCGTGTTAGCGCACGCTCAGACCGCAATTCGACCGTCCGTACCTCGGCCCGTTCCAGTAGTCCCTGAGGCTAACGCAGGGTTAGTCTTGATCCCGTTCGTGGGTGCTGTTTTGTTGTTCTCTGCGCGACATATTCTCCGTGCGAGAACAGCCGCCAAGAACGGTCCCTGAACTATTGCCGCTTGGGCACTGGTTTCAAGTTTTGGCAGGCGAGAACGTCCGACCCCCTAATCCATTCTCTGGAGCATCGTTCAGGGATTCATTATTTCAACATCGATGGGTGTCTGAAATTGCTCCGCCGCATTGCGATGTGAGAATGCGCAGACGGTGGAATGGGGAGTCAAGGCGCGTTTCGGCCCCGTCCACGAACAGAACGAAAAACGAACACATCTTGGGTGTGCTGGAGTTCTCGGTTACTCTTTCGTCCCTAATGGCAATCAGAATGGCCATAAGGTTCCAGTCGTTCCCGAGGCAAACGCTGGATGGGTGTGGGTTCCTTTTTTCGGTGCGGTCCAGCTTTTTTCGGCACGACATCTCTTCCGTCGGAAGGTGGCCGAATAAAAAAAACTTTCGCGGTGAAAACGCGTTGAGTTGTCGGCCCGACTATTCAAGCCCTACATGTCGATCACTCCCAAGGCGATTCAAGACCTCTTGCGTCGCTTGGAATGTATTGCAGAAACTCCGGTTGGTTCTTTCCGAGGCTGGAAACGTCGCGATTCCGCCTCCGGTCACAACAACGCGCCGACTAAATTCGATCTTCAGGTCAGGTTATTGACCTTTTTGGACGCCGGTATATTCCTCGAAGTTCACCTCCGGCGGTTAACTTGACATGTTTTTCGTGCGCTATTTGCGCTTGTGCGTGGTGGTGCCGCGCCGTCGCTTTTACCATCGTACTACGTTTATTCATATTCCATAATGGGCGGGACGATACGACAGGTTTCTTACCCCGTCAACCCAATATCTGGTATGCCGGTGAAACACTTGGCACAATATACGGTGGTTAGCGAGTGACCTCAAGATGATCCGGCTTACTCGGAATCAAGATCGACAGCAGGAGATGTCTTTAACAGCCAGCTTTTTAGCGGGTTTGGCCGGTTTTGTTCCTCTGATTGATGTCGGATATGCTATCCGATGTTTTTGCCGACTTCCATTGGACCGGGCTCGCAAACTCGGACTTGAAGGTCTGATTGGAAAACGCTGCGGGTCCAGGTGTGAGGCTGGGAAGCGCGGCGGAGCATGGATCAAGATCAAGCTGCATCTGGAGGAAGAGTTCGTCATCGGTGGATACACCGAACCGGAAGGGTCTCGGAAATATTTTGGCGCACTTCTGGTCGGCTTTACGAAGGCGAGATCTTCAAATTCGGCGGCAGGGTCGGGACCGGCTTTAGCCTAAGCTTTTGCGCAGCCTCTATTCTGAACTGCAAAAGATCCGGGTCGATACCTGTCCCTTTTTTAATCTCCCGGCAGTTGGTCGGAGTCGTTGGGACCAAGGGCTGACGGCTGCCGAAATGAAGCGTTGCCACTGGGATCGTATGCCAGATTAAATTTACAGAGTGGAATGCAATGAACTTCGGTCCACTGGACGACCGAGATGTCAGCGTCATTTACGACGCGACGGGTTTACTGCTCATCCTTGGCGAACCGGGTTCTGGGAAGACGACCACTTTGCTTGATCTGGCTCGGACTCTTCTTGAACGCGCCAAAGACGACATTAAAGAGCGAGTTCCGATCGTAGTGAACCCTTCAAGTTGGAAGAGTAACCAGCCGATTGCCGAGTGGATTTCGAACGAGCTTTCAGAGAAGTATCGGGTGCCTAGAAAAATTGCTCGTTTCTGGCTCCAGCGTGGCTACCTGCTGCCGTTGCTCGATGGGCTGGATGAGGTAGAGACCGTGATGCAGCCGGATTGCGTAGCCGCGATCAATGCGTTTATCGAAGAGTCTGAGCCGTCCGGACTAGTGGTTTGCTGTCGGCTCAACGAATATCGATGGCTTCCCAAACGGCTGAAATTGAACGGAGCCATTCGAACCCGATACATCTTCTCTCCTATCTTGATGCGAGTACTCATTCAAAGCACAAGCTACTGACGGTTCCTCTGGTTGCGATGGGAAGTAGGTTTATCTGAATCGCATTTCTGATCCGCTCCCGGAATTTGTGCTGATCTTCGCTATCGGACGCATCGACCGGAAACAGTTGATCAAAACTCTTTCCCGTCTCCCGCATATCTTCAATCGCCGCTTCCGCTAGCTCATTAAATACCTGCCGCCCGAACAATCCTGCGAGTTCATCCTGATCCATGGCACTCGCTTTGTACTACAATACAAAGTGATTCGTCAAATCGTCGGGGACGAGTCCTTTCGCAAGAGCGTAGACCTCCCGTACCTCCCGAGTAGGTATTTCCGCACTAACTGTAAAATCTCAATAAGCTATCGGAATCGCCTCGGAGAATCTGACCTGAGCTATGATCACAGCTTAAAGCCGCTCGATTGGTGATGAATCTCTCAAGTTGCACACCGGTCTTTCAGTAGGCATACGCTCTATCTCTAGACGAACATCATGGAGAGCCTGCTCCTCCGTATCCGCCCACCCATGCACTGAAATTTCCCCTGATTTATCCCTCCAAAAATGTGCATAAGTAGCCCAGAACCACCTACGACCAGACCGGCAGCGGCCATAGCTGGTTGCCAAGATGATCTCGTGAGGAGACATGTTTTTTGATCGCCGCAAGGCCCCTCGACCGGCAGGTTCCGTCTGACTAAACACATGGTCGGCGGGGTGGGTGCCGGCCTGGCTGGATTTGATGGTTGGCTATTTCCGGGCGAACCACGCCGCCGGCGTTAGTTCGTTGACCCGATTTGCTGGGAAGTTCTCCAAGCCAGGGAGGACGGCGCTGAGATATTCGCGCACCGGAATCTGCAGTCTGCGACACGTTTCAACGATCGAGATGATGGCGGCCACCCGAGGGCCCGCTTGCTCACTTCCGACGTGGATCCAGTTCGGTGCCCGCGTGGCGGAAGCTCTTTCGGTTCGAGTGCAAGACGTCAGGCGAGACGATTACCGTGCCGTGCAGTTGCTGGGCAAAGGTAGAAGGCAACGCACGGTGCCCCTCTGGAAAGAAACCGCTCAACACATCCGTGCCTGGTTGAAGCTTGCCGGTCTTAAGCCAGATCAGCCTTTACTCCCCAATCGCTTCGGCAAGCCCATGACTCGGACCGCTGTTCAGCAAAGGCTTCAATTGCACGTCCAAGCCGCTCAAGTGAACTGCCCATCGCTGCGCTGTCGCCGCATTTCCCCTCACACCATTCGTCACGCGACAGCGATGAATTTGCTCCAATCAGGGGTCACGACTCCAGTCATCGCACTTTGGCTAGGTCATGAAGATCCGGCCACCACCCACCAATACATCGAAGCCGACCTACTCACGAAGGAACAAGCGTTGGGACGTTTGCAACCGCCGACAGAAAAGCGCGTCCGGTTTCGACCCCGATCCGATCTATTAGCGTTCCTGGACAATCTCTAATTATGCAAAGACCGGAGCTGTTGCACCTTCCACCGTAGCCCACGCCCAGCGACCAAATCACGATCCGAGCCTGTCAAACTTTGCATAATTCCGGACTGTTCATAGTTGCGGCCGATTGCCACTGGGCGCATCGAGTTTTCAGTGGCGTTGTTACTGAGCTCCAGCTCGGGATGATCCAGGAAGGGAGTGAGTCGGTTCCACAGCTTGAGTGTGTATTCACACGCTTTGGTCCTGGCACTCTGGGGTAAGCCACCGATTCGAGCCGCTTCGATACTGAGCTTGATCCTTTCCAGAATTGGCTTGGATTCTTCGTTGCGTAAGACGTGCCGAGCTTCCAGCGTCAAACCCCTCTCGCGCGCCACCCGATCGACTCGGAAGAGTTGGTCCATCTTTTCCACGATCCCAATGGATTCTTTATCCAATGCATTAAGTTTCACTGCATCGATAAATTTCCGGCGAGCATGTGCCCAACACGCCGCATAGACGATTTTGGGGCCACCCACCTGGTTGTAGGCAGCGTATCCATCGCTTTGGAGAATTCCTTCAAAGTTTCCTAAAAACTGTTTGGGGCCTTCTCGGTTCCGGCCAAGCCGGAACTCGAAGATCGTCGAACCTCCCGGCTTGCCGTATTGCCAGAGATAAGCCTGATGATTTTTTCCCCGGCCATCGTGCATCTGCACGGGAACCGGAGTTTCATCGGCTTGGATATAATTGCCCGCTAAAAGTTCCTGACCCATGGCCCTCACGATGGGAATTAGCATCTCGCCCACGCGCATCATCCAGCCGTTGAGCGTCGCTCGGGACAGATGAAGTCCGCTTTCACGTTCCAAAATCACACTCTGGCGATAGAGAGGCAGGTGAAAAGAGTACTTGTTAATGACTGCGTCGATCACTACCCGGTCACTTCCCAGGCCTTTCTCGATGATGCGCTCCTGAAGCGGTGCACAACTGACTCCGCCTTCTTCGCATCCCTTGCAGGCTCGCTTTTCGCGCTTGGTCACCTGCACGAAGTATTTGGCCGGTTCGACATCGAGTACTTCACTGGCTTCGTAACCGATGACCTGTTTCTCTTGACCGCAGATCCCGCAAACGCACTGCTCGGACGTGCATGGGATGATTTGTTCGACTCGCTCCAGATGCGCGGGCAACTCCTGACGTCCCGGATGTTTGCGCTCTTTTTTAGCCGCTGCCGGAATCGGTTCGCGCTGAGCTTCCGCGGCGACTTCAGCGTCATTGACTCCTGGCTCCAGTTCAAGGAGTTGGAGCTGTTCGAGACTCAAACTCTCGCTGCCTGGTCCGTATTTCTTGATCAGATCCAACCGGCGAAGGTCCCGCAAGATCCGGTTCTCTTTCTCGAGTCGTGCCACCTTTTCTTCAAGCTGCTCATTGCGCTTTAGAAGTTCTTTCTCAAGAATTGAAGAAGGGGGAATTTCCAGATTCAAGCTAGTTAAAACTAACAAAATTACCGTGTTAATTACTAGTTTTTTCTAGGTTTTTTTCTTCGTATCGATACCAATTTTTCGCTCTGGTTCTCTCCAGATCAATCCCTCCCAAAAGCAACGTGAGTTCCTCGTGGGTGAGCCTGACTCGCTCGCCTTGAGTCTCCTCTTGGGGCCAGCTGAAGCGGCCCCGCTCCAGCCGTTTCGCGCAAACCCAAAGTCCGTTGCCATCCCAGAATAATATTTTAAGCCGATTACGCGATTGGTTGCAGAATAA
>CAWBKA010000040.1:0-131125 GCA_963789065.1 uncultured Verrucomicrobiae bacterium
TTGCTCCGGACTGGCAAAAGAGGGTGTTCCGACAAAACCCCCGTGTGTAATGTCGGATTCACCCTCCGCAGTTGCTGCTGCCTTAGCCAACCCGAAGTCAATCATTTTGACGGTGAGCTCCGGCCGCTCAACAAGCATCAGGTTAGCCGGCTTAAGGTCTCGATGAACCAAGCCGTGCGTTTCCAGAGCAACGAGTGCCCTTGCGGCTTGCGTAATAACTTCCAGGGCCAGAGAGGGCGGCAGAGGTCCGCTGTGTCTCAGGCGCGTTTCCAATGTTTCGCCCTCGACCAGTTCCATCGCGTAAAAGCATTGACCATCACTCTTGCGCGTCCCGTAGTAAAAGACCGAGGCAATGTTCGGGTGGCGAAGCCGAGCCGCTGCGCGGGCTTCTCGCAGGAAACGTTCCCGCGCTTCGGGGAGGGCCGCAATGCGAGCGTCGATGACCTTAAGAGCCACCTCATTTCCCAAGATCGTGTCGGAGGCCCTATAGGTGATACCCATCGCGCCCCGGCCCAACTCCATAGGCGTGCCGTCAGTGTGGGTAGCGACTTGGTAATGGTCAAAGCGCTCTGCATTTGCGGTCCGAACTTCCTCCTCGTCCCATCCCAACTCCAGTAAGCAAGCCGCGCACAGGTCTGAGAATTGTCCAACAAGCTGAAGCAGGGTACCGCACTTCGCGCATGTTTGCTTGGGCTTGTCGGCTGAGGCACTCATTGTAGTGGCCGCCCGGGTTGCAGTCTCAGCCACTCAATGCAGCCCGAAGGTAGCGAAGTTCCTCGTCGACCTCCGCGGGTGTGGCGACTGTGCGCGCCACTTCTTCGCGTAATAGCGCCCGATAGCGGCCGCGCAGGCGGTGGATGGCCGTTTTTAGCGCCCCGAGACTCAAATTCAACGCATTGGCGACTCGCTGGTAAGAAGAGTCGTCCCGGCCCATCAAGAAACCTTTGAGCGCTTCGAAAAGGTTCCCCTTGCCCTCCGATTCCATTTCGCAGCGCAACCGCACAAGCGTTGCTTCGACCAGCGCGGCGGCCCACCGCGCCTCGAAGAGTTTTTCGGCTGTCATCCCATCCGGCGCCGCAAGCTGGTAGCGATCTTCTGCGGCATCGTCATCCAAATACACCCACTGACAGCCACCACCCCGTTTGCCGGCGCCGGCGCGTTCGGCGGCATGGGCTAAGAAATGCTCCAATGAGCCGAGCAAGAAATTGCGGAACCGGCCGCGCTGGGGATCGGCCTGGCCCAGGATACCCTTCTCCAGCAAGTGGACGAAGAAATCCTGTGTGAGGTCCTGCGCGTCATAGCGGGCATGGCCGCGTCGGCGGATGAAGGCGTAAACCGGATAGCAATAAAGGCGATAGACCTCTTCCATGGCGGCGCGGGCTTCCGCGGCGCCCTCTGAAGATGCGGCGACCAGCAGTTCCCACTGGGTCGTTAGGAACTTGGGCCGTCCGCCAGCCGTCGAGTCAAGTAGCGCGTCCAGTAAACCGGATTTTGCCAGAAAGTACCTGTGGCGCTCAAGAAAAAGCGCCCAATCGGTTGGCTGGGCTAAGTTCCTGTCCCCTCCAACCCGCGGCCAAAGTCTTTCGACTCGGGCGCCGTGGCGCAATGCAAACTTTTGCGCTGAAAACCTCGTGACAGATTCTTTTTCAGATTTTCTTGAAACTTCCTGTGAAATTTTCGGCAGAACTAGATGTGGAGACAATATCTTCCGTCGCACAGGGTGCTCGTCTGCACAGCCAGGGAACCAGCGGTTGAGGCGTGGAATGTGGACCGTTCGCACGCTTCCTTCCCGCACGGGTCATTCTAGCGACAACCATATTAAGACACCGAGAGGAAACAATGAAAATACGCTTAGTAGTTGCCCTTGCAGGATTGGCAATCAGCTTTGCTTTGCCAACCTTTGCCCAACAAAAAGAACCGCCGATCCAGTGAGCAGGACCATCAGCAGATTAACGCGCTCAACAACAAAATTGACGAGGCATACAACAACAACGACGTCGCCGCTTTAACAGCGTTCTACGCGGAAGACGCGGTTATTGTGACGCCGGAAGGACCGATTTACGGTCGGTCGGCCATTGAGAAATATTATAGGGACATATTCAAGCAAGTGCATTTCAGCAAGCACTCGCCAAGGTCGATCAATATTCCCCTCGCATGATAGGCGATGAGAGATGGGATACCGGAGAATGGAGCGCCACTATTCAAGTTCAAAGCCAGAAAGGCGATCCTATACAACTCAAGGGATATTTTGGCTGTATTGATATTCGTGAGGGCGATGACTGGAAGATTCGGATGCTGACCTACAACATGACGCCACCACCGGCGCCGCCTGCTCAGCCGAAATAAACGAGAAGAGGCCGGTAGCCGAAAACTACCAATAGCATCCTGACACCCGCAATGACAGAACGCCTAACGGAGGTGTTATTCAATCGCACGCTGCCCCCTTCCCAGAGGTAACGTATGCCATTTTTGTTTCGTGCGGTAATCCCCATCAGGTCGTGAGGCGACAGACAATCTTTCACGGTCAACAGGCTATCGAAAAAGAATATGCAAAATTCGATTTCAAGCGTTGGCAGGTCAGCAATTATGTCACCACGGTCGGTCGGGTAATTGCGGTCGGCAATGAGGTACGTTCGACCGGAACATGGAGTTATGTCTTTCAAAATTACGGCGGTCCAGGAAACGACAGTGGCCACTTTTCATGGGTTATAACCCGTGAGGGGGATACTTGGAAGATCCGTAGGGATATCATGAGCGGAACCGAAGCCAACACTTTCGGAGTAAACCACTGACAACCGAATGCTGCAGCAAGGCGTGGTTCATCTCGACCGGGCCGTAGAGCGTGTAGATCTGGCGGTCGTGCGGTTGCGGATTTTCCAAGAGGGCGACGCGACGGTCGCCAAAGTGTCTCGCTTCGCTCGTTTTTCAAGAGGCAAAGCAGAGACGCTTCGCTTACGCGCATCCGAGGGATAAATGGCACGGAGATAAGGCGGCGTTGAGAGCTTCATACCCCCGGAGACCGAAGAGGCTGTGCAATGTAGCATAGGCTTCCAGCCTGTCTTTGTGTTGGCACCAAGCAACGTCTACGGGACGGTCAGAATTATTCGGGAAAAAGAAGCTTTCGAATATCAAGTGATCCGTCGGAGACAGGCTGGAAGCCTATGCTACTTTGCGCTAACCCTCTCGGCCTCTTCGGTTAGAAAAACCATCCAAAAGAGGGGCCAGCGCCTCCTGCAATTCCGCCCGAAAAAGCGACGCGAACAGGTCAGCAAAGGAATGGCTCTAAGGCTCTATTTCGCCTCCCGCAGTAATTCGAAAAATTCTACCATGTCGTCCGGGGGTTCGATATTGGCCTTAACAAATTCGTCTCTCAGCTGTTCGATGTCCGTTTTGAGCCTTTCCGTCACGACCTCGCGGTGGCCTTCGGACAATTCGTAAAACACCATTCCGGCATGAGCTTGCTTCTCTAACGCATCCCACCGAGCCACCAGCTCCCGGTGCAGTTTACGCTTTTCGAGCCAATCTAGAACTGGATTAGACATAGGGCTTCACCTTCGTGACGCCCTGCAGGGAGTCAAATTACAAGGTCGGATTAATCTCGTGAGACCTCACCCGAATGGGTGATTGGCTCTTTAGCCTTTTTCTCGGACAATCGCCCGCATGGTGATGGTTTTGCCGATAACCACGCTGGGGTGGCGATCGCTTTCTCCGAAATCTTGCTCCAAGCGAGCGTCGCATTTTCTGATTTGCAACCTTGGAAAGCAAGCGTCTTGGGCGCTTCTCAATCAATCAATTGGCGGGACGGGTGAACCGAGAATTCTTTGCTATGGGCAGAGAATCAGACATCCAGATCCCAAGGATCGGGAGTAGTCATTAATAAGCAATTTCATGAAAGCGATAGGGTATTACACGCCGGGATCGGTTGATGTGTTGATGGATGTCGAATTACCGGAGCCCACGCCGGGGCCCCGCGACCTGTTGGTCGAGGTTCGGGCTATCTCAGTGAACCCAGTGGATGCGAAAATACGCTCCGGGATTGGCCCGGGCGGTGTCGGCCCGTCGGCGACGTCAAGGTTCTCGGTTGGGACGCGGCCGGGGTCGTAGTGGCGATCGGCACCGAAGCGACACGTTTTAACCCAGGCGACGAGGTCTATTACGCCGGTTCGCTGGACAGCGCCGGATGTTACGCGGAATTTCAGGTCGTCGATGAGCGTATCGTCGGTCGCAAGCCGGCCATGATCGGCTTCCCTGAAGCGGCCGCGCTGCCACTGACCACTCTCACCGCGTGGGAAATGTTGTTCGATCGGTTGGCGATCAGCACTGGTGAACCGGCGACCACAGGGTCCCTGCTAGTCGTCGGGGGAGCTGGCGGCGTTGGCTCGATCGCCATTCAACTTGCCCGGCGACTGACCGGGCTGACCGTCATTTCGACGGCCTCTCGGCCCGAAACGCAAGCCTGGTCGTTCGAGATGGGTGCTCACCACGTGGTCAATCATCGCCGACCGATCGCTGAGCAGGTGAAGGCGATCGTGCCGCAAGGCGTTAACTACGTGCTTGCGATGACTCACACCGAGGAGCATTTCGACGAGATCGTCGAGGCGCTGGCGCCGCAGGGCGCCCTTGCGCTGATCGAGAATCCAGCTCGGCCCTTGGACATCATCAAGTTGAAGTCCAAGAGTATCCAGCTCCACTGGGAATTCGTCTTCACCCGGACGCGCTATAAAACTGCCGACATGGAAGAACAGGGCCGGATGCTCAACGGAGTGGCCGACCTGGTCGACACGGGAGTGATCCGCACCACCATGAATGCCAACTTCGGCCTGATCAATGCCACTAACATGAAACGCGCCCACACGATCATCGAAAGCCGCACCGCGATCGGTAAACTCGTCCTTTCCGGCTTCTACGAAGAACGAAGGTGAAGAAATTCTCGCACAGAGGCCACGGAGGACGGCGAGTAAACCGATCTATCCGCCGGCGATGGCGGGCACGATGCTGAGTTCGTCGCCCGACTTTATGGGGGTCTCGGATTCTTTCAGAAAACGGATATCTTCGTCGTTTAGAAAGATATTCACGAACCGACGGACGTGATCTTGTTCGTCACAAATGCGCTCCTTGAAACCGGGATAGTCGCTTTCCAGACTATTGATCACCTCTCGGATGGTTGCGCCTTTGGCTTCAACAACCTCCTGGTTTCGGGTGAGTTTTCTTAAGGGAGTGGGGATTCGAACGGGGATTGTCATAAGTTTAGATTGTTTGAAATGAGTGCTCCAAGAGGTTTTCAAATTCTTGCAGATTTGGCCGGATCAGTTTGGCCTTGCCGACTTTGTCGACAATCGCCTCCTGAGTCTTCAGGCCGTGTCCGGTGATACAGAGTACGATGCTTTCATCCCGCGGAATACGTCCGCTCTGGATCAATTTTAGTGCGCAGGCCACGGTGACGCCTCCCGCGGTTTCGGCGAAAATGCCTTCGGTTTCAGCCAGGAGCTTGATTGCGTCAACGATCTCCTCGTCGGTGCAATCCTCGGCGGTGCCACCGGTTTCTTTCATCGTCCGGATGGCATAGTAGCCGTCGGCGGGTGTCCCGATCGACAAAGATTTCGCGATCGTCTGAGGTTTGGGAACCGGTCGCACTACCTCTGTATTGTTCTTTACCGCCGTGCTGATTGGCGAACAACCGGCAGCTTGAGCGCCGTAGATGCTGTACTCCCCGGGCTCAGCGAGTCCGAGTTTAGAGAATTCATTATAGGATTTGTGAATTTTTGTTAAGAGAGAGCCGCTGGCCATACAGACCACAGTGTGCCGAGGCAGCCGCCAGCCGAGTTGCTCGATGATCTCATATCCCATCGTCTTCGAACCCTCGGCGTAATAAGGTCGAAGATTCACGTTTACAAAACCCCAGTGATATTTTCCGGCGACTTCGGAACAGAGGCGGTTCACCTGATCGTAGGCGCCTTGGATGCCGATCACATTGGTGCCGAAGACCAGAGAGCCGAGAATTTTGCTTGGCTCCAGATCTGCTGGAATCAGGACGAAACTTCGAAGCCCCGCGGAAGCGGCGTTGGCGGCGACCGAGTTAGCGAGATTCCCGGTTGACGCGCAGGCAACGGTATCGATGCCGAATTCTTTGGCGCGACTGAGGGCGACGGCGACGACGCGATCCTTAAAAGAAAGTGTCGGATAGTTTACCGTGTCGTTTTTTACATAGAGTTCTTTGACCCCGAGGCGCCGAGCCAACCGGGGTGCCGGGATTAAGGGAGTAAACCCGACTTGGAGCCCGACCGTCGGTTCGTTCTCGATGGGAAGCAGCTCGCGATACCGCCACATTGATGGGGGGCGGGCGGCAATCTTTTCGCGGGTCAGGCTCTGGCCGATCGCTTCATAATCGTAGGCTGCTTCGAGTGGGCCGAAATCGAACTCGCAGACGTGGATAGCCTCCTTGGGGTAGCGACGGCCACACTCCCGACAGCGAAGGTGCGAAAAGAAAGGGCGTTTATCCATAAACCAGGCGGATTGTAATATTCTTTCATCCCAGCAAGAGCAGCGAGATTTACAGGATTCACGCTCTCTCCATCTTCGTCTGAAACTTTTCTTCAGACCTGGAATTGGCACCTGGTCGTTTCGCATTTCGCGAAACCGGTTGCCGTGGCATCGTCGGGCCAGTCCCTCCGCCACTCTTGATGGAATGTTTGCGAATGTTAGGGGATACCGGCTGGCTCGTCAACTTGTTTTTGCGGAAGTATCCTGTCACGATTGCCGCTGGCAAACAGAGGCGTGGCGTGTCATCATAGCGCCTGTTTCCAAAAAACGATGCCCGCAAAGTTTCGCGTCAATATCCTCGGGGAAGAGTCATTCGAACGAGAAGTTAATAATACCGCCACGATCGGTCGGACGTCGGACAATACCATTGCATTGCCAGGCAACCACGTTTCGCGCCAGCATGCGATTGTACGTTGTCATAACGGCTTCCAGTATCAGATTATGGATCTCGGGAGCCGGAACGGCACCTTTGTCAATGATCAACGCGTGGTCATGCCCGTAACATTGGAGCCGGGCGCTCGCGTGAGAATAGCGAATTACGAACTGGTCTTCGACCAGACTCCCGATGATGAGCCGTCGGGAAATGTCGATGCCACGCTGGCGGCCGTCAGCATGGAAGGGCATCAGGCGGTGCTGTCGGTGGCAATTCTGGTTTGTGACATCCGCGGGTTCAGTTCGATGGCGGAAAAGCTGACCGAACGCGAACTCGCGCAGATTATAGGGAATTGGTTTCGCGACATTGGGAATGCAGTCCAATCGGCTGGAGGCATTATCGATAAGTACATTGGTGATGCATTACTCGCTTATTGGCCAGCCAGAGATCAGCTGGGGACCGAATGCGCGATTTGCCTTGACGTCGCCCTGACCATTCTGCAACTCGCCGCCAACCGGGTGTGGCCCGGCACCGAGACGCCATTCCGAGTTGGAATCGCGGTCCATTTCGGCCGTGTTTCGAGCAGTAATATAGGGCAAGTGGCGATGAGAGATGCGACCATTATTGGTGACACCGTTAACACGGCGTTCCGCCTCGAGGGTCTGATGAAGGAACTGAACCAAAATCTGGTTCTCTCGCAGGATTTCGTGACGGTGTTGCCTCCTGGGTACGAATTTGTGGAGTTTGGTGAATTCCAGTTGAAAGGAAAAAGCCAAGTGGTGCGGGTCTACGGATTTCGGGATCAAGGTGGAAATACTTCCACGCCGACCGCCGGCTAGCCTGCATCGCTCATAAATCCTTAGAGATTTGTGAGCGACGCAGGCTGTAGCAGCGGAACTCTCCGGCTACGCCGGAAAATTCCGCTGCTTTTTGGAAAGCAGAGTTTAAAAACAGTTTGCTTCGATGGATCAATTTTTAAAACGGCTCTTAAACAGACGCGCAGCGTCTGTTTAAGAGCTCTCTAGCCCGCAATGAGCTCGTCGCTTCAGCTTTTGCGCGATTTTTGCGGGCTAGCGACCTATTCCTGCTCTTTCCTACCCAGTAACAAAAAGGAGCCGGCAAACCCGGCGATCGTCCACAATATGAGCGACAAGCAGGCGACCCAGAGAGGGCGAGTATTGGTGTAGACCATGCCTGTTTTCAGTCGGTCGCCGGTTTTCGATCGATACCAGTCGTTTAGGTTGAGATAAGCTCTCGAATACTCGGCGGTGAGTTTTCCGGAAATCTCCTTGTCGAGGAGAAAGCTGACGTCAGTGATCCGCTCGGAGGCGAAGCTGGGCATGATCTCGCTAAGCGCCAGGACCGGAGGAGTCATATCCCCGGTCGGTACGGTGAAACCGGAGAAGAGTATCTGCGGGATCAGCAGGAGGGGGACCAACATGACGGCCTGCATCGCGGTCTTGGCAAAAGCCGATACTGTTAAGCCGACGCCCGTCGCGGCAAAGGAGAGGAGGATCAGCCCGATAATCTGCCAATGAGCAGCCCCGTGGGTGCCGAGGCGCCCAATAGCGATCGTCGCGTAGATAAGAAGCGACTGGATCGCGGTTAATCCCCCCATCCAGAGGAACTTGCTCGTGAGGTAACTCCAGCGGCTCAACCCAACTAACCGCTCTCGACGATAAATCGGTAGTTCCCGCACAATCTCCTGCGCCGAATTGCTGCACCCGAACCAAAGGGTACCGATGTAGGCGAAAAATTGATCCAGCTGGGGATCAGTGGCCGCCCAGGCGACCAAAGCTCCAATGATAATCGGTTGGGCGAGAAGGATGGCCAAATTTTTGGAGTCTGCCCGGAAAATAGCGAGCTGGCGCTGCAAAAGAATGGGAAGCGCAAACGCCCTCTTTCTCTTGGCCACCGGCAAAGCGGCGGGCCTCTCCTGCTCCGGTTCACCAGGAAGCGTTGGCTCGAAGGAAGGCAAACTTTTTGCATCAATGGCCTGCAGTGCATCGAAAAGCGCAGAGAGCCGGGCGACTCCGAATCTTGAACGCGCTTCGTCGGGGGCGCCTTGAAAAACCACGCGCCCGTCTGAGATGATGGCGATCTGGTCCATCAGGTAGACATTTTCCATCACATGGGTTGTGCAAACGACGGTGCAACCTGTGTCAGCCAACCGGCGCAGCAACTCCATGAGTTTGAATTCCGCGAGAGGATCGAGCCCGGAGGTCGGTTCATCCAAGAATAAAAGGGGGGGGCGACTAAGTAGCTCGACTCCGACACTGACCCTCTTGCGCTGCCCGCCTGATAGTCGGCCAGTCTTTAGATTCACGCGGTCAGACAAACCGAGACTGGCAATCGTGTGATCCACCAACTTGACAATCTCTGAGCGAGGTGTCCCGGCGGGCAAGCGGAGACGTGCCGCGAAAGTGAGGGCTTCGGCGACAGTTAACTCAGTGTGGACAATATCTTCTTGCGGTACGTAGCCGACCAGCGAGCGGAGTTGGCTGAGGTTTTTGTAGAGGTCGATTTGGTCAAAGAGAATTTTGCCGGATTCTGCGGGACGTAGTCCGCTAAGGGCATTCAAGAGGGTCGTTTTGCCCGCGCCGCTCGCCCCGAGAATACCGATAAACTGACCAGGTTCCGCCACGAAAGCGGCGCGGTTCAAAATTGGGCCATTGTCTCCTTGCTTGATCAGACCGATGGCCACGATCCGCCCGACGGAAAGTCGGCGCACCCGGATGAGCTGTTTGCCATCATAAATGAAGAAAAACGGTCCCAACTGGATCTGGTCGCCGATGACGAGATCATGTTCATCGAAACGTCTGCCGTTGACGAATGATCCGGATTTGCTGTGAAGATCAAGCAGGCGATAGCCTTTCGGCCCAGACTCGATCATCGCATGGCGCCGTGAAACGACCGGATCGCTCAGGAGCACATCGACCTCGCCGCTTCGCCCAAAGATCAAATCGGAACCGAGCGAGATACTTTCTGCCGGCTTTCCCTGGTAAAGGACGGAACCAATGGGGTTGACCAATTCCGCGGCGACCGAAGGTTCGTCAGAGCTGGCGCCGAGTGCCAACAGGACAGGACCTACCTGGATTTGATCGCCAGGCTTCAGAGCGGTTCGACCGGAAATGCGACTTCCGTTGACAGCGGTGCCTCGTTGGCTGCCGAGATCTTCGACGAACCAGCTCTCACCTTCACGCAGAATCCGGCAGTGGCGCCGCGACACTTCGGGATGGCTCAAGATCAAATCAACCTCGGTCGCTCGGCCCACGACGACATTTTCACTGGGAAGTATTTCCGAACGTGGCGGGAGGCCGGCGAGAATGGAGATCTGTGTTTCCAAGTTCTTTTAGGTAATCGAACACCGCGGTCAAATTCAAGCGGCGTCTCTAATACGAGTAGCCAGGAGCACCCTACGGGCGAGCGCCCGTGAAGACGGCAAAGAAACATACGGACGGCGACTTCGCTGTTTCAGAGACCCCCACTGGGGCCGAGGAGCCGTCTGCCAGGAGAAAGGAACATTTATGTTCTTCAGAACCCGAAAACAATTCCAGCACCTTGCTCCAAAACTTCTCGACTCCTGGCTTCTTGGCTTCCTGGCTTCTTGTGGACTAAAAGTCCTCATGGAAATTATCCTGATAACGGGCGCGAATCGTGGGATCGGATTCGCGCTCACTAAGGCTTTGTTAGGGCAGGGAGATATCGTGATTGCAGCTTGCAGGAGGCCGGAGGAGGCAAGTGAATTAAAGCAACTGGCGCTTTTGCATCCCGAATCAATTGACCTCGTGAAGTGCGCCGTGGATCGGGAGGAAGATCTGCTCGAGGCTGCTGCAGCCTCCCGGAAACGACGGCAAAAGCTGGATGTGATCGTCAATAACGCCGCGATCATGCCGGAAATTGGAGATGAATCGATTCTGACGATCGACCTGGACCTTCTGCGGCAGGCCTTTAACTCCAATGTGCTCGGAGCTGTTCGGGTCATTCGGGCTTTTTATCCGATGCTGGCGCAAAGCGAGCGGCCGCGCATCCTCAATGTTTCTTCCGGACTTGGGTCAATTTCGACCAGAGAGGATTACGGTTATTATGCTTACGCGATTTCAAAGGCGGCTCTGAACATGTTAACTCGGTCGATGGCTCATGAGTTTGCGCCGAGCGGAGTGACCACGGTCGCGATATCTCCGGGGTGGGTAAGGACCGATATGGGAGGTGCAGAAGCGCCGCTCTCTCCCGAAGAATCGGCACAATCCCTGGCCGCAGCGATTGGAAGAATTGGTCCGGAATCAAATGGGCATTTCCTCGATCGGAACGGACAAAAGGACGGGTATTCCTGGTGAACGCGATTTGAAAGAATCGGTGAGGCGTCACAGAAGACGGAACAGAAGAAAATTTGAACAGAAGGCAGCAAAGGAAACAAAGGGGATCGGGAATTGGGTGGCTGAGTGGTCATTCGCTGGATTCTGCTGGGAGCGTGGGTTTCCGCGGGCGTTCGGGCCTGTCGGGGACCCGACAGAAGAGAAGAGAGTTTGAACAGAAGGCAGCAAAGGAAATCTGCTGGGAGCGTGAGTTTCTGCGGGCCTTCGGCCCTGTCGGGGTTCCGACAGAACAGAAGAGAATTTGAACAGAAGGCAGCGAAGGAAACAAAGGGGATCGGGATTGGGTTGGCTGGGTGGTCATTCGCTGGATTCTGCTGGGAGTGTGGGTTTCTGCGGGCCTTCGGCCCTGTCGGGGTTCCGACGGAACAGAAGAGAATTTCAACAGAAGGCAGCAGACGGGATCAGGATCCCCGAGGGAAAAAGGGCCGTCAGAGAACTACGGCAACGCAAAGCATACTACCGTTGCTGCATTCCTGCCCTGGCGGGGTTCGTAAGTCTGCGATCCATAGCCCCTGACGGTTCTGTTTCAATGGACCAGTTAGGTGAGAAGGGCAACTGGGTTTTGAGTTTATGAGTTTTGAGTTTTAGGTTTTGCGTGGTACGCACCTTGGGGTCCGTATGCCCGTTGTCTAACGCAAAACGCAAACCCAAAACGTTAGTGGGGGATGATAAGGTTTTTACTGATGGTCTCGATTCTCTGTGCCCTGGGCGCGGCTGGCTTGGGATTTCTCAACCGGGCCAAGCTTGCCCGCCTGAGCCAGGAATTGATTGAATCGCATTCTTCCAGCGACGAGACTGGAAAGAAATTGAAGGATTTGCAGCAGAATCTGCAACAAACGGAGGACCGCCTTTCCACGCAGGAGCGTTTGACCCAACAGGAGCGAGATGCGCGCACGGCTGATCTGAATTCCACCAAGGCCAAGCTAAACCAGGCGACCGAACAACTTACCGCTCGTGACAGCGAAAACAGGGCTTTGACGGCTGCGTTGACCGAAGCGGGAAGAAATCTGGAACAAAAGCAGCGCGCAGAGGAAGATCGCCAAGGCTTGGCTCGGCGATTGATAGATGTCGAAGATGAACTCAATCAATTCCGGCTCGCGGCCAACAAAGGAAAAGCGAGAGCCTCTTTTCCATTGGAGGGGAGCATTCTTTCGATCAACCAGGAGGCCAAAGCATTGACCGTCAGTCTTGGAAGTGACTCTGGAGTAGCGACTAATTCCAGGTTAACGGTGGTCAAGAATGGAGAAAAATTAACCCAACTACGCGTTGTCTCGGTCGAGCCAAATAGTTGCGTTGCCGAATTTGCTTCCGCTTCCCCCGACAATCTTTCAAAAGTTGCAGTAGGAGATGCAGTATTACTCGCCACAAAATGAAGACAGTATTTTTGTCCTTAGGTACCGCCTTGTTTTTGATTGGATGCGCTTCCGACGAGTCCAAGGTAACCAATCAGACTCCGCGTTTTGGGCAGCCCGTGAGTGCGATTCCCTGGAATCAGCCGACCGACTGGGAAAGGGGCGGACAATTCGGCTCGATGCCCGCCTTTCAGCAGTCTCATTAGAATTTTCAAATTGAGAATTCTCGTGCTGCGGGGAGGGGCCCTCGGAGACTTAATTCTGACACTTCCGTTATTGCGCGAGATCCGGAACGGTTATCACGACGCTGCCACGGAGTTGTGGGGTATCTTTCCCCAAGCGAGACTAGCTGCACCCGGATACGTTGATCGAGTTGAGCGATTGGATGCGGCAGAACTGGCCCCGCTTTTCCTCAGTGCCCAGATGCCGCCGATCATCCGGAGAAGGCTGGAAGTGTTCGATCTGGCGATCAGTCTTTTGTCTGATCCCGCGGAGACAATCGCACGAAATCTGGCGACGGCCGGGGTGAAAAGGGTGATTGCAGGTTCGAGCCAAGTGCGATCCGGAGTTCACGCGGTGTATCAGCTGGCTGCGGTGCTCGATCCGCTCGGCTTAATCCTGCACGACTCGGTTCCGAGGTTATCCGTCAGACCGAAGCTCAGTTCCTCTTCATCTCTCGGATTCCACGTGGGCAGCGGTTCCGCGATGAAGAATTGGCCAATTGATCGTTGGATCGAATTGACGGAGCGACTGGATGGCCCATTTGACGATTTCCTGCTGGTCGGTGGCGAAGCGGATGGCGAGTGCGTTCGCGAGTTTTGCTCTCGCTCTCGTCTTCGGCGTTTTCGCAGCCTTTTGCACGCCAATCTGTCGGAGCTTTCCCAAGCGCTCCACGAATGTCGACTTTTCGTTGGTCACGACACAGGGGTAACTCATCTGGCGGCGGCGGTTGGAACCCCAACGGTCGCGCTCTTCGGCGCCTCAGATCCAGCTGTCTGGGCGCCCCTTGGTGAGCATGTGAGGGTCGTGCGCAGCCCAGACGGGTTGATGAGCTCGATCGAGGTCGGGGTAGTCGTGGAGGCGGTTTTGAGGAGTTGAGAGGTGGCGGCGAAGCCGACGGCAGGGCGAGGCTCCGTCCGAGCCGCGTTTCGTGGCTGCGCCACTGCGCCGGTGAACGCCGAACGGTGAACGCCAAACGCCAAACGATGAACGCCGAACGCCAAACGCCGAACGCCAAACGCCCTACCACTGTTTCGATGGCTTTGTCCAGGTGCCTTCGATGACCACGCTCGTCAGATCGACGCGGGAGTTGCTTTGGATGAGCTGAGCGACTCTCTTTAGCTCCAGGCGAACGCACCCGTGGGAGGCAGCGAATTTCGGAACGGAGGGAAAATAATGGAGGGCAATGCCTCGCGCCCGAACAAACCAAGTGACGAAGGTGGCGCGAGAGTCACTGTTTAAACTGCCTTGAAATCCTGAAACGGCGAAAGTCCCCTTCGGAGTGCACTTACTGCCAGAGCGCTTGCTGGTGGCCGTATCGTCACAATTGAGCCCCTTCAGTCCCGCGCCAGGTGAACTGCGGAAGGGTCCAGACTCCTGCCCTTCTGCCTGTGGCCCTGTCCAAGTCAGCGTCACAGAATGGTCGGGATCGTCTAGCTTGACCGAGATCTGCTTGATGTAAGTCTCTGGAAAATCACTGTTGCGTAAGGGGTTCGCCGCTGAGAGTTCGACTTCTTCAGTTTTCGGTTTTGCCTTGGTGGCTGGCGCGCCAGAAGCTTTCCCTCGATCTATCGCTTCGAGTTTCTTGGCTTCGGCAATTCGTTCTTTCAACGAAGGCGGCGCTGGTGTTTCTGTTGGTCCTTCAGCCGCCGCGATCTGCTTGCCGGGGGCTGTTTTCTTTGTGGCAGGCTTCTTGGTGGATTTACCGGTATTGGCCTTCGCACCCTTGCCGGCATTAGCCGATGATGGAGTGGACTTTTTCATTCCACCCGCCAAATTGCCCTCCGGCTCAAAAAAGCGCAAGCACAAGACGCTAGCCTGCATCGCTCAGAAATCCTTAGAGATTTCTGAGCGATGCAGGCTGTGGCAGCAGGTTTTGCCGGCCCAGGCCGGAAAAACCTGCTGCTTTTTAGGAACTTCTTAAACTAATTGTCGTTTGCGCCGGCTAGGCTGCTCTACGACGATTCTTCTCGGTTCCGAGGATCTTGCGGAGAAAGGGAGCGGTACGACTTTCCTTGTGGCGTGCAACCTCTTCTGGCGGACCGGCTGCTACGACTTCTCCACCGGCCTCGCCTGCTTCGGGGCCGATATCAAGAATGTAATCAGCCTCCGCGATCACATCGAGGTTATGCTCGATGAGGATTACCGTGTTTCCGTCATCGACCAGCCGATGCAGGACTTCGACGAGTAGTTGTACGTCGGCAGTGTGCAAACCGATCGTCGGCTCTTCCAACAGATAGAGCGTGGACTTAGGGGTTAAATTTTTCCTCACCCTTTCGTTTAAAGCCTTTGTTACCCCTCTCTTCAATTCACTCACCAGCTTTAGGCGTTGCGCTTCGCCACCACTAAGTGTCGGACTAGGTTGGCCCAATTGGAGATATCCAAGACCAGTCTGGACAAGAAGTTCGAGCGGCTTATAAACCCGCGGCTGTGACCTGAATAGTTCCGCGGCTTCTTCGATCGTCAGTTCGAGCATATCGCCGATGCTCTGGCCATTGAACTGGACTGCCAGCGTTTGCGGATTGAAACGCTTCCCGCGGCAAGCCTCGCAAGGGATGTAGCTGGGGGGCAGGAAATTCATTTCCAGCTTGATGACTCCCTGGCCCGCGCAAGTCTCGCAGCGGCCGCCTACCGTGTTAAACGAAAAACGGCTGGCGTTGTAACCCCGGATCCGGGATTCCGGAAGCTGAGCATAGAGGGCCCGAATGGTATCAAAAATCTTGACGTAGGTCGCTGGAATCGATCGGGATGTTTTTCCGATTGGGGATTGATCCACTTCAAATACGGCACCCAGTTGTTCGATCCCCGTGATCTCTTTCCAAGCGAGATTTTCGGATGCCTTCTTTTTTCTCGCTCTTCCCAGCTGGCTATGAACCGCCGGGAGGAGAACCGATCGCAACAGCGAGCTCTTACCTGAGCCCGAGACGCCGGTAATGACGGAGAGCCGTCCGATTGGGAAGCGGACATCGATCTGCTTCAGGTTATTTGCTTGAGCTCCCTTGATTTCAAGCCAATTCACATCTCGCAATGATCGCCAAGAACCTCGTAACGGGTGAGCTAAGGGCAGCTCGAGAAACTTTCCAGTCACTGATTTATGGCACTTTTGAATCTCTCCAATTGGGCCGAGGACGACCAGCTCGCCGCCGCGCCGTCCGGCACCAGGTCCCAGATCGACGATCAGGTCCGCGCGTCGCATCGTTTCTTCGTCATGTTCAACCACCACCAGGGTGTTACCCTTTTCTTTCAGAGCTTTCAGGGTATCGAGCAGTCGTTCGTTATCTCGCGGATGAAGGCCGATAGTCGGTTCGTCCAGGACGTATAAGACCCCCCGCAAATTTGAGCCAAGTTGTGCAGCAAGACGAATTCGTTGGGACTCGCCTCCGCTCAAGGTCTTGGCCGACCGGTCGAGTGTCAGATACTCCAGGCCGACCTGCTGCATGAACAAGAGGCGCTGCTTGATTTCGGCCAAAATATCCGCCGCAATTGGGCGATTCGAGCCCGAAAACTTAAGGTTCTCAACGAGCGAAATGGCTCGCTTGATCGGTGAGGCCGTCATTTGATCAATCGTGTAACCTTGCACTTCGACCGCGCGGGCAATCGGATTCAGACGGGTGCCGCGGCACCCCGGGCATTGCTCCACGCTTTCTTCGTCGAGAGAATCACTCCGGCGTTCGGCAATCAGCTCAGCTTCAAGTTTTGACTCCGCTTTTTCCTCATCCAGGGCGAAGGGAAGAATGTAACCGAATCCATTACATATCGGACACCAGCCGTGCGGCGAGTTAAAGGAAAAGAGGCGGGGATCCAACTCTTCAAAAGCATCTCCGCAATCTGGACAGGTCATTTCGCTGCTTAAGACGACGCGGTTTAAGAGGGGACGGGCGTGCGGCTTCTGAACTGCGACAAGCCGCCCAGCCGACCCCTCGTTCGGGAGGGACGGGTCAGATGCCCGTTTCAATTTGACTTTCTCGGGCAATAAAAAGGCGGTGCCGTTCCCAATTCGGAGGGCCTTTTTGACCAGCGGTTGGATTTGCTCGATCGTCGGGGTTCTTCAGGCGGGCCAGGACGACATCGATCGTATGCTCGCGGTATCGTTCAAGGTCTGGGAATTCGGTTAGGGCACATCTTTCACCGTCGACAATCAACTCGCGGTAACCTTCGCGCTCGGCCCAGGCCGCAACTTCTTTGTGATACCCTTTTCGTGCCTTCACCAGGGGCGCGGTTAGCGTTGCGGGGCCGTTCTTGATCATATCCCGCACGAGCCCGAGGATGGCCGGGACGCTTTGTTTGGTGACTGGAATGCCGCAACGTGGGCAGTGTTGGGTCCCGAGCTTAGCAAACAGCAGCCGCAGAAAATGATAAACTTCGGTAAGCGTCGCGACCGTGGACTTGCCGCCTCCTTGAGTGAGCCTCTGCTCGATCGCGACGCTTGGCGGTATGCCCTCGACGTGATCTACGTCGGGGCGTTCCAGCTGTTCGACAAACTGGCGCGCGTAGGCCGACATGCTATCCAGAAAGCGGCGTTGACCCTCCGCGAAAAGAATATCGAAGGCCAGGCTCGATTTTCCAGAGCCGCTCAAACCCGTTATGACAATGATCTTTTCGTGGGGCAGCCTCAGGGAGAGATTCTTCAGGTTGTGGTGGCGCGCTCCTTGCACCGAGATCTCAGGCCTCACGACTACTTTGGGAAGATCTGGAACCCGAGGGCTCGATGGAAGATTCCGGGCGGCCAATTTTTCTCGCAGAAAGATCCCGGTTTGGGACAAGGCGCTTTTCGCCAACTCTTCGGGCGTCCCCTCGGCGACAACCGCGCCACCGTGAGCGCCTGCTTCGGGGCCGAGGTCAATGATGTAATCCGCGGACTGGATAACATCCAGGTTGTGTTCGATCACGATCAAAGTGTTGCCCTGAGTCACCAGCTGATGAAAAAGGCTCAAGAGAGAGGCGATATCATCGAAATGCAGGCCGGTCGTGGGCTCATCGAAGATCAGGAGCGCGTGCCGGCTGCTTTTCTTGCTCTCAGCGAGGTGGCCGACGAGCTTCAAGCGCTGTGATTCTCCTCCCGATAACACGTTGACCGGTTGGCCGAGTCTCAAATAGCCGAGACCGACTTCTCTGAGGAGTTCCAGCGGCTCAACGAGCGCCTCATATACTTTTGTCGGTCGGAAAAACGCGATCGCTTCTGTTACAGTCAGATCCAGAACATCGTGAATGGACTTGCCGTGGAGCTTAATGGCCAGGATGTGCGGTTGGTACCGTTTGCCGTCGCATTCGCCACACCGAATATACTGGTCGCTGAGAAACTGCATCTCCACCTTCTCGTAGCCAAGACCTGAACAGCGTTCACAGCGTCCGGTGCCGGAGTTGAACGAGAATGCCGACGGAGTCAGGCCGGCGGTTTTCGATTCCGGGAGGGTGGAGAACAGATCCCTTATCCGGTCGAATACTCCAACATAGACGGCAGGAGTCGATCTTGGAGATCTGGCCAGCGGCGATTGATCTACCAGGACGACCTCATCGAAATCATGGGCACCAACGAGGCGGTCACAAATCCCGGGTGCTTCTTCGCTCGAACCGCCTTTCAAACGGATCAAATTTTCGTAGAGCACATCCTGAACCAAGGTACTCTTTCCGGAACCCGACACACCGGTGACACAACAGAAAACATCGAGCGGGAATTTGACGTCGATATTTTTGAGGTTGTGCTCACGAGCACCAACTACTTCGAGAAACCTGATCGGCTTTCGGCGATGCTTAGGCGGGAGAATGCGCTTTCTGCCGGTGAGATAAGCAGCGGTAAGTGACTCGGGCAATGCTTCCTCGATGCGGTCAATCGGGCCCTGATAAACCAGGTTCCCACCGAGTTCGCCTCGGCCTGGGCCGATCTCGATCAGGTTATCTGCACTTCGAATCACCGCTTCTTCGTGTTCGACGACCAGAAGCGTATTGCCTTTGTCTCGTAAGCCATGAAGCACACCGATCAGGCGATGGACATCCCTCGGATGAAGTCCGACACTGGGTTCGTCGAGCACGAAGAGTGTGTTGACAAGAGAGGCGCCCAGACAAGTCGTCAGATTTACTCGTTGCACTTCGCCGCCGGACAGGGAACGCGTCGCGCGGTCCAAAGTGAGATATCCGAGTCCGACATCAACCAGATAGTTGAGGCGGGAGACGATCTGGGAGCGGACCATCTCGGTCGTGGTATCTCGATCGACGATCGGTAGTTGCCCGAGTCGGGTTGCCAATTCCTCCACCGGCATCTGCTGCAGAGCAGCCAAGGTAAAGCGCTGCTCTCCGATCACGATGCGAAAATTGAGGGTTTCCGGTTTAAACCTTGTCCCATGGCATTGCTGACAAAGGGTATAGGCCCGGTAACGGCTGAGAAATACGCGCACATGCATCCTGTAGGTGCGCGATTCCATCCACTCGAAAAAGCCGCGGATTCCGTACCAGCCGCCACTTTGCCAAACTTCATCCGCGCTGATATCAGGTCGAAGGTCACCATTGATCACCCATTCCTGGTCGGACTTCGGCAGATTTTCGAAAGGGCAGTGGATATCGACTTGTTGATCCAGGGCGCGGGAAACCAGATCCTTTTGGCACTCGCGCATTTGACCGGTCTGAAAAGGCTTCACGACGCCGTCGATTATGCTGAGGCTTTGGTCCGGCATCGCGCGGTTCAGGTCGATACCGATCGTACGGCCAAACCCCCGGCAAGCCGGACAGGCTCCAAGCGGATTGTTGAACGAAAAGAGACCGGGCGCCGGCGGTCGAATCTCTATATCGCAGTAGGGACAATGCCAACCTGTGGAGAAGCGATGCTCTTCGATGGGGTTCAGCGTGATGATGCCGAGTTGACCCTTCCCGTATTTTAAAGCCTGTTCAATCGCTTCGGTCAATCGGGCGTAATTCGACTGCTCTACCGTCGTGCGGTCCTGGATAACGGAAACGACGGCAGGAAGTCTTGGCACCTGAGGCTGAGCATCTGTCCGCGTCGGTTCATTATTCAGCCAGATGCGTAGAAAGCCCTGCTGATTGAGGAAGGAGAAAAAATCTGCTGGTTTAGTGCCAATCGGCACCGGAACGCCAAACGTCACCAGGATGGTGCGAGTTTTGAGATTTGCCAGGACCGCGGACGCGATACTGGACGGAGTTTCGGGTACAATCTCGCGGGCGCATTCAGGGCAGAAAGCACGCGCAACGCGCGGCATCAGGAGTTTCAAGTAATCGTTGATCTCCGTCATGGTTCCGACGGTGGACCGGGTCGTGCGCACTCGGTTGGCCTGTTCAATGGCAATGGCGGGCGGAATGCCGAGAATCTCGTCCACTAGTGGTTTGTCCATCCGTTCGAGAAACTGCCGAGTGTAAGGGCTAAAAGTTTCGACATATCGGCGCTGCCCTTCCGCGTAGATCGTATCGAAGGCCAAGCTGGATTTTCCGCTACCGCTGGGGCCCGTTATCACGTGGAATCTGTTAAGTTCCAGATCGAGATTGATCCCTTTCAGGTTGTTCTGACGCGCGCCACGAATAATGATCGAATTCTGCGAATACTCGGCAGACCTGGACATAAGAGGGCGAAGGTAATGCGAGTTGGGCCGGTGCGCCAGTACCTGGGGAACGTATCGGCGTATGGGTGTATCGGCGTCTTGGTCCGGCGCGTTTTGCGCGGGAGAAATCGACTATAAAGGACGAGGACGACGACGAGAACGATATTTAGGAACGATTGTCGAGAAACGAGAGCGATCCAATCGAGTCCAGACGTTCCTGCGCGTAAGCGAAGCGTCCCTGCTTTGCCTCTTGAAACCGAGCGAAGCAAGAACCGCGTCGCCATCCCAAAGAGGTATCTCCAACACTTGGCATCGAGTTTGTCTTGCCACCGAGTGAACATCTGAAAAGTTGGAAAGCAGGCGTGATCCGATGGAGCGCACCCGACCCTCAAAACCCAAAACTCAAAACTCAAAACTAATAAGCCCATGACCGCGTCCGAGATCATTCGCCTTCTGGACCTGCGACCGCACCCGGAAGGCGGCCACTACGGGGAAACCTTTCGAGATCCGATGAAATACCAGGAGAGGGCAGTTTCCACGGCAATTTATTTTTTACTGGCAGCCGGCGAGGTTTCCCACTGGCATAGGATCGACTCCGTCGAAGTCTGGCATTGGTATGGCGGAGCACCGCTGGCACTTTCGATTAAAACTGAGGGTCAAGATGTCGTTACCTTGCACGTCGGTATGGATTTGAAC
This sequence comes from uncultured Verrucomicrobiae bacterium, assembly GCA_963789065.1. GTDB lineage: Bacteria > Verrucomicrobiota > Verrucomicrobiia > Chthoniobacterales > JAFAMB01 > JAFAMB01. The sequence continues at coordinate 21,101 of CAWBKA010000040.1, forward strand.
GCGGGCGAGCGCCCGCAAGCAATTGTTCCTGGTGGCACGTGGCAATCGGCGCACAGCCTTGGAGATTGGACGCTGGTCGGCTGTACGGTTGCGCCGGGATTTCTTTTCGATCGCTTTGAACTCGCGCCGCCGGGGATGGCGTTTTGAGTTTTGGGTTTTGGGTTTTGCGTCAGAGACGCTGGGCCACCCTCCATGGCGGTCGCTGCTCATAATGAGCCTGACCTGGCGCTAACTAAGCTCAGAACTCCTGATGCGCACTAGACGATATTGGGGCGTTGATGAAATCAGAAGATACGTTTTTTGCGGCGACTCATTGTGGCATGGGCGTCCCGCCCGTGATCTTGTGCCAGCACGGGCGGGACGCCCATGTCACAATGCGAGGCCGACGGCTCACGCGGATACCCAAGATGCTCACGGGCTCTACGCAAAGTAGCATAGGCTGATAGCCTGTCTCTGAGCGTGTCCGCTCTATGCGGATTCGCCTGTCCGCTGGGGAAGACAACCGGGATGCATCCCAGGGCGCTTTCCGAGCGCCCACCCAAAACTCAAAACCCAAAACGCAAAACTCCCCCCCGCCGCCACGGCTAATATTCGTAAAACATGCGTTGAATCTCTTTCGTATCCTTCGTTTTGGTAAGAGCGACAGTCAAAAGGACTCGTGCTTTCTGAGGGTTAAGGGTGTCTGAAACGACAAAATCACGTTTGTCATCGTTTACTTCGTTGTTACGGGCGACAATTCCGTTTCCTGCTCGGGAGCTGCGAACAATGAATATCCCTTTGGCACGAGCATCGGCCAGAGCCTGCTCGGTCAATTCCGATGGATTGCCATCGCCGACGCCAGCATAGACAATCCCGTCGACGCCGGCGGCTGCCAAAGCGTCCACGGTGGTGCGCGAGACGTTCTCGAAGCCATAAGCGATTTCGACGGCAGGCAACTTCTCGACACCGGAGATGTCGAACTCGGAGTTCAGAGTGTGCTTGCGCGCTGGCAGTCGATAGAAAGCGACGCGATCTCCCTGAATGTAGCCGAGCAAGCCCAACTCGGGCGACTTGAAGGTGTCAGTCGTAGAGGTGTTGGTTTTCGTCACGTCCCTCGCAGCGTTGATCTCATCGTTAAGACAGACTAGAACGCCTTTCCCAATGGCTTGTTTGCTGCCGGCAACCAGTACGGCATTATAGAGGTTAATCGGGCCGTCAGCAGATAGGGCCGTCGACGGGCGCATCGATCCGACGATCACGACCGGCTTGTCACTCCTGGTGACCAGGTTGAGGAAGTAAGCGGTTTCTTCGAGGGTGTCGGTTCCGTGGGTAATGACGATCCCATCGACATCTGGCTGTCGCAGCAGTTCGTTCACCCGCTTGGCCAGCTTCAGCCAATTGTCATTGGTCATATTCTGGCTGGCAATTTGGAAAACCTGCTCGCCTCGGACCATGGCGACTTTCTTAACTTCAGGAACAGCGTCGATCAAAGCCTGAACCGGCACGGTCGCCGCCTTGTAGCCCACGGTCGTCGTGGAGGTCGCACCGCTTCCGGCAATGGTGCCGCCGGTCGCCAGGATGACAACGTTGGGAAGCCCTTTTTCCGTGGTGTCGTCGGCACGGAGAGCAGAATGAGAGAGAAAGACCAGCGACAGGAGAAGGACAGAGCGGGTGTTCATAGCGGTTGCAGTGCGAAGATGGGACGAGGATGGGAAATTTCTCGCACGGAGTCCAAGGGAATCACGGCAGGGTTTTTGCAAATTGTTGATCGGTCGTTTGAATGTCCGTGCCTCGCCATCGTCGATCGAACAACACGAATAACACCGAATTGGTCTTGGTCGGGCTGGTGGGATTTGAACCCACGGCTTCCACGTCCCGAACGTGGCGCTCTACCAAGCTGAGCCACAGCCCGTTTTGGATCAAGAGCTGGGAGGTTAAATCTCGATCGCGGAGAAATCAACCGCTGATTTCAAAGACGATCGATCATTTACCTCGGTTTGCCTGGCAGTAGGCGGTCAGTCCATCCACGACACCCTGAACATATTCTTCGTAGATATTCGGGCGCATCACACCTGCGAAATTTCGGAGGCCTTCGTATTCACCGGCCTGAATCCGGGCAAAGACTTCTCGGCTATTCATCACGTACGGTTCGATGTAGACGACTGGGCATTCATAGAGCCGGTTCGCGAGCAAGTTGCGAGCCCAGACATAGCCTGAGCTACCGACTCTTTTGGCGTTCGATCCGGAATAACAGTAGGGAGGAAGGCCGGTAATTCTAGACATCGACTCAGCCACAGATTCGGCGACCGCCTCCTCTTCCGGATAGGTTTGATTCAACAACTTCAACAGCATAGCGAATCGTTGGTCGTCATAACCGAGTTCCGAAGAGCTGTAAGCGCCGTTAACCAAAAGGTGGAGATGGTTCACTGACACGAGCGAAGGATTGGCCGGGTCGCCCCAAGGTTCGGCGTTGAAATGGAGGCAGAGTGTGAGGTCTGGCTTGATTATCTCGTTCACGATCCTGGCTCGTGCGTGGATCTCGGCGACCCGATAAAAGAGTCGTTCGGCTTCCCATGGGATCGAATCTACGCGTTTCGCATCGCTTGGGCCGACGTAGGATGAGAGGACATTCGTAACTCCTCGATCCCGCAGCGAAGCCTCAGCCTTATCCTGAAGTTCGGCTGGGCGTACATCTGTCACTGGTCCGGGGGCCGACCGAACCAAGGTTACCTCGGCTCCAAGGATCCGGAGTCGCGGCGCCAGCATTTGAGCGACGCGCAGGGTTAAATCCCCCTCTGTCACCGGAGTGGAGCTTCCCATCTGAAACCAGCGTTCCTCCATTTGAGCCCATTTTCCTCCCAAATGCCCTGGATCGATCGCGATCTTAATTCCAGCCAGGGGCGCTCCGCTGGGCGCCCCGCCGTTCTGATTCAACCGATTGATCCAATGCCGTGAGACCGCCTTTCGCGTTTGCAGGTTCGGCGCGAACCTGAGAACGAAATGATCGGTAGCGTTTTCCTGGATAACGGCTTGGGCAGAATCAACTTTGATCCACTGCTTTCCGGCACCGTTTGGAGCGTAAACCGATTCCAGGAGACTGACGAATTCGTCGTGCGTGATCGTTTCCTGGAATCGATTCAGCTGATCCCAATTCGGAGCCTGAGAGAGCGGGGTCAACCTTTGCGGAAAAGAAGTGATCGGAGAAATAACAAATGCGAAAGAGAGTAAAGCGAAGACTCGGTCCATTGCGAATTTGATTCGGTATCTCCGAGAACCTATATAGGAAGATTGATATTTGGGTGTGTGCAATGCTTCGATTATTATTTCTAGGCGACGTTATTGGGGAACCTGGGCGAAAAGCGGTTATTGAGATGGTACCGAAGTTGAAGCAGGAGTGGGGGATTGATTTCGTGGTAGTCAATGGCGAAAATGCGGCGGCTGGGCGAGGGATCACGGGTAAGATAAACATCGACCTTTTGCGGGCCGGCGTGGCGGTGATAACGAGTGGAGATCATATCTGGGATCAAAAAGAGGTGATTTCGTACATTGAGACTGAGCCCCGCTTACTGCGCCCCCTCAATTATCCACCCGGCACCCCGGGGAGGGGCTCTATTGTGCTCGAGACGGCCAAGGGGAAAGTCGGTGTGATCAACGTCCAGGGAAGGACATTTATGCAGCCCAGTCTGGAAAATCCTTTTCGGATCGTCGACGAAGAGGTCCGCCGGTTGCGAGTTCAAACCCCTGTCATCTTTGTCGACATGCATGCGGAAACCACGAGCGAGAAGATCGCCATCGGACGATTTCTGGATGGGAAAGTTTCCGCTGTGGCGGGCACCCATACCCATGTCCAAACCGCTGATGAACAGATCTTCCCGGGAGGTACGGCGTTCATTTGCGATGCTGGAATGTGCGGTCCGACCGAATCCGTCTTAGGGCGCGAAATCCAGCCGATCATTCAGCGCTTCATAAGCAGTATGCCGGTAAATTTTCCGGTAGCCAAAGGCGGAGTAAAGCTGCATGGGATCTTAGTCGATATCGATCCTTCCACGGGCAAGGCAAAATCGATTCGCCGGGTGGCTGAGGCGTACGTGGTGGAACCGGATGTCCCTACGGGAGCCAGTCGGTCGATTCCGGATGAGGCGACGGCAGTGAAGTGACTGGTAATCGGTAGTCGCTACTTGGAAAGCGGAAAAGGCATCGGCGGGAACCTTCGAAGAATCCTGTTGACGGAGTTGGACTCTTTGTTAAGTTTCGGGCTCGCTTGACGGACCTTGAGCAGCAAGCTACTGCATCTAATCTAAAATTGGGACTTAAGATTGGCGGCGAATGCTTTTTGATTTCAAATTCCGCCGAAAAGAGTCGGCCAGGTAACATTGTAAATTGGCCGAAAACGGCAGCTGCCCATGTAGCTCAGTTGGTAGAGCACGTCCTTGGTAAGGACGAGGTCACCGGTTCAATCCCGGTCATGGGCTCCATGTCCTGTGGTTAGAAGACGATTCCAGTTAAGACATTAGCAGCAAGCAAGAGTAGAAGGAGACCTTAAATGGCTAAGGATAAATTTGAAAGATCCAAACCGCACGTGAACATAGGCACGATTGGTCACGTCGACCATGGGAAGACCACGTTGACTGCCGCTATTACGACGGTTCTGGCTGAGAAGGGCATGGCCCAAGCGACGCGTTACGACCAGATCGATAATGCTCCTGAAGAAAAAGAGCGCGGTATTACGATTAACACCGCGCACGTTGAATATCAGACCGAGAAGCGTCACTACGCTCACGTGGATTGTCCGGGACACGCGGACTACGTGAAGAACATGATCACCGGCGCGGCCCAGATGGACGGGGCCATCCTGGTGGTGTCGGCGGCAGACGGACCGATGCCGCAGACCCGGGAACATATTCTGTTGGCCCGCCAGGTTGGCGTACCGTCGATTGTCGTATTCTTGAACAAGTGTGACATGGTGGACGATTCCGAGCTTCTTGACCTCGTGGAAATGGAAGTGCGGGACCTGCTTTCGCAATATGAATTTCCGGGCGAGACCATTCCGATCGTCAAGGGTAGCGCTTTGAAGGCGTTGGAGGGTGATCCAAAGTATAAGGAGGCAATTTACCAGCTCATGGCAGCGGTCGATGAGTATATACCGCTCCCGGAACGGCCGATCGATCAGCCGTTTCTGTTGCCGATCGAAGACGTATTCAATATTGAAGGTCGTGGTACGGTGGTGACTGGTCGCGTTGAGCGCGGAATCCTTAAAAAGATGGAGGAAGTCGAGATCGTGGGCATCCGTCCCACGGCCAAGACGACCGTTACGGATATCGAAATGTTCCGGAAGTTACTCGACGAAGCACGTGCAGGTGACAACGTGGGAGTGCTGCTTCGCGGGATTAAAAAGGAGGATGTGGAACGTGGTCAAGTTGTCGCGAAACCGGGCAGCATCCACCCCCACAAGAAGTTTAAGGCCGAAGTCTATGTGCTGAGCAAGGAGGAAGGTGGCCGTCATACCCCTTTCTTTACTAACTACCGCCCGCAGTTTTACTTCCGGACGACGGACGTGACCGGGACCGTCAAGCTTCCGGACGGAGTTGAAATGGTGATGCCTGGCGACAACGTCGCTATTGAGGTGGATTTAATCACCCCGATCGCGATGGAAAAGACAATCCGTTTCGCTATCCGCGAGGGTGGCCGAACCGTCGGTGCGGGGCGCGTCTCAGACATCGTTGATTAACTGAGAAGGTCTGGGAGGAGTTTTTGAGTTGTGAGGTGGTCCGGCGTTTGCCGGACCGTCTTCTTTATTTTGAGAGACAGAAATAGGTCAGTAGCTCAATTGGTAGAGCAGCGGTCTCCAAAACCGCTGGTTGGGGGTTCGAGTCCCTCCTGACCTGTTCCAAGAAGTTGCCAGGGCCGCGGAGGTGCGTAAAAAGATAAGAAAGCGGAGCCGAGGGCTGCGTTCAGTTTATGATCGGTCGTATTAAAGGGTTTTTGGGTGAGGTATGGGTTGAGCTGCAAAAGGCCAGCTGGCCTTGGGACCCGAAGGAAAAAGGAATTAAAAGATATAAAGAACTCATCGATTCGACCGCCGTGGTTGTCGTGGCGATGTTGCTCTTGAGTGGGTATATTGCGTTCTGGGACCTTGTGATGGTCAATATCGTGAAGTTATTAGTTCCTTAGGCAGTTTTTAACTCGATATGAGTGAACCGGAAAAAAATCAGTGGTTTGTCGTGCACGTTCTCTCCGGCCAGGAGCAGAAGGTTTACGACAATATTACACGCCGAATCAAGACCGAGGAAATGGGCGACTTGGTGTATGAGGTTTTGATTCCCACTGAACGGGTTTCGGAGATCAAGCGAGGAAAACGGACCGAGACCACCCGGAAATTTTTTCCCGGCTACCTGATCGTAAATATGTATCTGCTGGACAAGCAGAACCAACTGGTAGAGCGAACCTGGTACTTTATTCGCGAAACGCCAGGGGTGCTCGGCTTTGCGGGTACGAAAGACCGGCCGGTGCCGATGCGACCCCAGGAGGTCGAAAGCATGTTGGCCCAGATCCGGCAGCTTGAGGACAAGGTTAAGCCGAAGGTTAGCTTTGAAGTAGGCGAAACGGTTAAAGTTGCCGATGGGCCGTTCCAGAACCAAAGCGGTGTGGTGGAAGAGATCGATCCTGACCGCGGAAAACTACGTGTCTCGGTTAGCATTTTCGGTCGATCGACCCCAGTTGAGCTGGAGTATTGGCAGGTGGAAAGAGGATAAGTGATTCAAACTGAATCGCGAGATTAAGAACTATGGCGAAAGAAGTTGTTGCTACCATCAAGCTGCAGATTCCGGCAGGTCAAGCCAACCCGGCACCGCCGGTAGGCCCCGCTCTTGGTCAGAACGGCGTAAATATAATGGCCTTCTGCAAGGAGTTTAATGCTGTAACCCAGAAGCAGGCCGGAGATATCCTACCTGTCGTAATCACCGTCTATAAGGATAAAACCTTTTCCTTTATCACCAAGTCGCCGCCGGCAGCCCTGCTGCTGAAAAAGGCGGCCAATATTGCTGCCGGTTCGAAAGAACCAAACAAGACGAAGGTTGCCAAGCTGACCAAGCAGCAGGTGATGGATATAGTGAAAGTGAAAATGAAGGATATGAATGCCCGCACGGAAGAAGCTGCCTACCGGACATTGGTGGGGACCGCTCGACAAATGGGCATTGAGGTAGAAGAATAGATTCCTCTGGCACCGGCATCCTGGCCGTGCGAAGACCTCAGACCAGTGTCTGGATGGACAGGCTGCCGCCTCAGAGGTCGCTTTAGAAAATAGCAGGAGAGCCCAAAAGGCTCGCCACAACTGCAACAAGAAATGAAAGTAACAGAACGCAGTAAACGTTATCGCTCTTGCGCCGCTCTAGTCGATCCGGCCAAGACTTATTCATTGGCAGAGGCCGTAGAAGCGCTCAAAAAGCTCCCGCCGCCGAAGTTCGATCAAACTGTGACGCTGTCGTTCAAACTCGGGGTGGATCCGCGTCAATCCGATCAAATGGTCCGTGGGACCTGCCCTTTACCGAATGGGAGCGGGAAGCAAGTGCGAGTCCTGGTTTTTGCGCAGGGTCAGGCAGCTGAAGCTGCCAGGGAAGCCGGCGCGGAGTTCGTGGGCTTCGAGGACATGATAAAGAAGTGCCAGGAGGGCTTTCAGGATTTCGACGTAGCGGTCGCGACCCCGGCGGCGATGTCCGAAGTCCGTAAACTCGGCAAGATTCTCGGTCCAAGAGGATTAATGCCAAATCCGAAGACGGGCACGGTAACGGAAGACACGGCAAAAGCTGTTCGCGAGGTGAAAGCCGGCCGGGTGGAGTTCAAACTGGACAAAAATGGCAACGTGGCTGTCCCGATGGGAAAATTCTCGTTCGAGCCTCGAGCGCTCGTCGAAAATGGTTCCGCGGTGATTGAAGCGGTCGTCAAAGCGCGACCCGCAACGGCCAAAGGGAAGTTCGTTAATAACATTACGATGAGCGCAACGATGAGTCCGGGTCTGCGGCTCGATGCAACGCCATTTTTGAAATATTGAACTAGAGGGGACAGACCAGAATGAGACCTGAAAAAACTTCCATCGTTGATGATCTCTCTGCGAGATTAAATCAATCCCCGTTTCTGATCGTGACCGAATATACCGGAATGAACGTGACTCAGTTCTCAGAACTGCGAATTCGTTTAGCCGGAGCCGGTGCCCAATGCAAGGTGGTTAAGAACACGTTTCTTCGCAGGGCCGCGGCAGAAGTGGGGTATCCCGATTTGGCCGCGAACCTCAATGGTCAGACCGCTATTGTGACCGGTGAGAGCGATGTCTGCGCGGCGGCAAAGATATTGAAGAATTTTTCTGCTGAATTCCAGAAGCCGACGGTGAAGGTCGGAGTTCTGGATAAAGCGATGCTCTCCAAAGAGCAGATACGAGCGTTGGCGGATCTACCGCCCAAGGAGGTGCTGCAGGCGCACCTGTTGGGAGTTCTTAAAGCGCCGCTCCAGAAGCTGGTGGTGTTGCTCAACGAGCCGGGCGCATCCTTGGCTCGCTTGCTGAAGGCGAGACTGGATAAGGAAAGCGAACCGGCGAAGAGCGAACCGGCGAACACTGAAGCACCGGCGCCTTGAGCTTGGCGCGATCCGCGCGAGGGATCAATTGTGACGCCCAGAATGATAATTTTCGAGATGTGAAAGAAGCCGCACGTCCCGAGCACTAGCAAAAAATGGTTCCTCGTCGGGGTCCGCGGCTGCGGGCTCTTAAATGCTCTGAGGCTTCGGAGCGCGACGATACTGAGAGGAAGAAAATGGCAGATACAAATCAAATCGTAGAGCAACTCAGCGGTCTGACCGTCTTGGAAATTGCTGATCTCGTTAAGAAACTCGAAGAAAAGTGGGGAGTAAGCGCAGCCGCTCCGGTGGCTGTGGCGGCAGCTCCGGCAGGCGGAGCCACAGCGGCTCCCGCGGTCGAAGAGAAGACGGCCTTTGACGTTATCCTGAAGGAAATTGGTCCCAATAAGATTGCGGTGATCAAAGAGGTCCGCGCCTCGGTGACGGGTCTCGGCCTGGCTGAAGCGAAGGCGCTTGTCGAAGGCGCTCCGAAGTCGGTCAAGGAAGGTGTTACGAAGCAAGAAGCCGAGGACATCAAAAAGAAGATTGAGGCCGCCGGCGCAAAGGTCGAAATCAAGTAATCGAAAGAGATTCGAGTCTGGGTGGATTCAATGTGAGATGGGCGTCTCGCAAAAATAAGAGTGTTTCGCCCATCCACATAAGGCGTTTATCATAAAATTTCTTGCGGCGCGGTTACATCTGTGTATGGTGTTATTCCGTTAACCGCGGGGAACTCGAGATATCGCTCGCAAGTTACAAAAGACAACATTTTGGCTGCTCCATGGGCGTGGCAGGTTTGACAAGCCGCGCGGGTGGGGCTATTTGTGTTCCCCTTTGTTGTCGAAACCTTCACCGAAACGGTAGCCCGTGGTGCGGCAGCAAACTTTACCGTTCGGTTAGAAAACACGATACCGTATGTCAGAGCGTATTTACTTCGGAAAGATCAAAGAAGCGATTGAGCCGCCAAACCTTATTGAAGTCCAGCTCAATTCGTATGTGGAATTCCTGCAGAAGGATGTTTCGCCGGGCAGGCGAAAAAATGTTGGACTGCAGGCTGTCTTTAAAGAGGTGTTTCCGATCCAAAGTTACGACGATAAGGTCGTACTGGATTTTGTCAGCTACGACATCGGTGAACCGAAGATGTCCGCTCTGGAATGCCAACGGGAGGGACAGACATTTAGTGCACCTTTGCACGTGACGTTCCAGCTTCGGGACGATAAGGGAACCAAAGAAGAAAAAGTCTACATGGGTGAAATCCCCCTGATGACTCCGCAAGGGACCTTCGTAGTCAACGGTGCGGAACGAGTCGTGGTGAGCCAATTGCATCGGTCGCCCGGGATCGCGTTCGAATCTTCGGTTCATCTTAACGGCAAGGTGCTTTACAGCTTTCGGATTATCCCGGATCGCGGTTCCTGGCTCGAAGTCCAGTTCGATACCAACGATCTCCTTTATATCTATCTGGATCGCCGGAAACGTCGCCGGAAGTTTTTGGCGACGACCTTTTTGCGCTCGATCGGTTTTGGTGGCGACGGCGATATCATCAAAATCTTTTACAACATCGAAAAGCTTCGGCTGACCGCCGATCTTGAGGAAGAAGAGCTCAGTACCCGGGTATTGATCCAGGACGTCCGCGATGGCGAGATCACCGTCGCACGCGCCTTTGAGCCATTAACAAAAGCGACCGTTCAGCAGATCTTAACGCTGGGGATCAGCGAAGTGGATGTCGTCGACGCCAAAGATGACGATACGATCATCAAGTCGATCAAGAAGGATCCGGCGCACGACGAGGAAGAAGCTCTCAAAGATATTTACCGCAGATTACGCCCTGGAGATCCTCCAACGGTCGCGAATGCTCGTGGATTGCTTAAGCGATTGTTCTTTGATCCGAAAAAGTACGATCTGGGACGAGTTGGCCGATACAAGATCAATCAGAAGCTGGGGATTGAAGTTGATCTCGCTGAGCGGACGCTGACGAAAGAGGACTTTATTGGAGCAATGAAGTATCTCATCACCCTGCGGAAGGGTGAGGGGATACTGGACGATATCGATCATCTTGGCAGTCGCCGGGTTCGTACGGTGGGCGAGTTGCTTGCGAACCAGTGCCGCGTTGGTCTGGCGCGAACCGAGCGTCTCGTGAAGGAACGAATGACCCTCTTCGATGTGAATATCGACGGAATGACGCCCCAGAAGCTGATCAACCCGAAGGCTCTGAGCGCGGTGATCAGAGATTTCTTTGGCCGGTCGCAACTGAGCCAGTTCATGGATCAGACGAATCCCCTGGCGGAACTGACTCACAAACGCCGGTTGTCCGCCCTTGGACCGGGCGGTTTAAGCCGCGACCGAGCAGGGTTCGAGGTGCGCGACGTGCATCCTTCGCACTACGGGCGAATTTGTCCAATCGAGACGCCGGAAGGGCCCGAACATCGGTCTCATCAGTTCGATGAGCACCTTTTCCAGGATCAACGAGTTCGGATTTATCGAGACGCCCTATCGTCGAGTGGAGAATGGTCGCGTATCGACACAGATCGACTATCTGACAGCCGACCGCGAAGAAAATTACCTGGTCGCGCAAGCCAACGCGCCGATCGATGATCAGGGCAATTTCACTGACGAAAAGGTTTCCTGCCGCTATCGGGGTGATTTTCTGGAAGTGGATCCGGGTAAGATCCATTACATGGATATCTCGCCGAAGCAGTTGGTTTCCGTGGCGGCGGGGTTGATTCCCTTTCTCGAACACGATGACGCAAACCGGGCGCTGATGGGTTCCAACATGCAGCGACAGGGAGTGCCGCTGATTCGATCCGAGTCACCGTTGGTGGGAACCGGACTGGAAGGAAAAGTGGCGCGAGACTCGAAGGCAGTCATCGTCGCTGAGGCGGACGGAGTCGTTGCTTCCGTCACGGCGGAACAAATCGTCATCACCAGGGATGGAAAATCACCGGAACCCAAGAAGAAGCTGGTGAGTCGACCTGATGAAGGGGTGCACGTTTACGAGTTGCGCAAGTTCATGCGGTCGAACGCGGGAACCTGCATCAATCAGAAGCCGATCGTTCGGAAGGGTCAACGAATCACCGCCGGGCAGGTCATCGCGGATGGCCCAAATACCGAAGCAGGCGAGCTTGCACTGGGCCGGAACGTGCTGGTGGCCTTCATGCCCTGGAACGGTTACAACTTCGAGGACGCTATTCTGATCTCGGAAAAGGTCGTGAAAGAGGATATCTACACCTCGATTCACATTGACGAGTTCGAGATCGGTGCCCGCGATACAAAGCTAGGTCCTGAGGAAATCACTCGCGATATTCCAAATGTCAGTGAAGAAGCGCTGAGAAACCTGGGACCCGATGGAGTCATTCGGGTCGGCGCCGAAGTGAAGCCGGGCGACATTCTGGTTGGTAAGATTACGCCGAAAAGCGAGACCGAGCTTGCGCCTGAGGAAAGGCTGCTGCGTGCGATCTTCGGTGAAAAAGCCGCTGACGTGAAGGACACTTCGTTGACCGTTCCGTCTGGTACCTACGGAATCGTGATGGATGTCAAAGTCTCTTCGCGCAAGGAAGTCGCCAAGCAGAAACTCACTCCGGCCGAAACCAAACGGCAGGCTAAGCAGATCGGTGAAGAATACAAAAAGAAGAAAGACGAACTGCACGAAGAGCTGACCGAAGCGCTATCGAATATTCTGCTTGGGGAAAAGATCCCGCTCGACGTCGTCAACGCTGAAACCGGTGAAATCATTATTCCGGCGAACCGGAAGATAACCAAGACTCTGTTGCGGAAACTGGCTGGTGTTTACGATCATGTCGACATCGATCCGAGCCCGATTCGGAACAAGATTCGTGAGATAATCAGTTCGTTCGAACACAAATTCGCCGAGTTGGATCTCGAGAAAGAGCGATCTCTCGATCGGATCGAGAGTGGGGACGACATTGATCCGGGAATCATCAAGCAAGTGAAGGTCTATATCGCCAGCAAACGCAAATTGAGCGTGGGTGATAAGATGGCGGGTCGTCACGGGAACAAGGGTGTCGTAGCGAAGATTGTTCCGGAAGAGGACATGCCGTTCCTGCATGACGGCACTCCGGTCGAGATCGTGCTAAACCCGCTTGGAGTGCCGAGCCGGATGAACGTCGGTCAAGTGCTTGAGACCCACCTCGGAGTGGCAGCGAAAGCCCTCGGCTTTAAGGTTGCCACCCCCGTTTTTGATGGGATCGAAGAACCGGAAATTCGGAAATACCTGACGGAGGCAAAAAAGGTAGAAGGCTTCACTTGGGTAACGGAGACCGGCAAATCGACGCTCTATGACGGGCGGACCGGGGACGCGTTCGATCAAAATGTCGTAGTTGGCTACATTTACATGTTAAAACTCGGGCACCTGGTGGCGGACAAGATCCACGCGCGGGCGGTCGGGCCGTACTCCCTGGTTACCCAGCAACCGCTGGGCGGGAAGGCTCAGTATGGGGGTCAGCGATTTGGGGAAATGGAGGTTTGGGCGCTGGAGGCGTACGGGGCAGCTTATACTCTCCAAGAGTTGCTTACGGTCAAATCTGACGATGTTCAGGGGCGGACCCGAATTTATGAATCGATCGTGAAAGGCGACAATTCATTGGAGGCAGGTACGCCAGAGTCTTTCAACGTCTTGATCAAGGAGATGCAGAGTTTAGGGCTGGATGTGAAGGTCGGGGGTCGCACCCAGGTTTTTGGCGACTCCGCGCTCGATGCAACTCCCGCAGCTGGATGAATACAGGCGGGCGCAGACGACGGCAGGGTAGTGTTCCCCCGCTCGAACCGTTTCGATCGCGCCACGTCTCACAATTTTAGTCAGTCAACCACTCACCCGTGGCAACTATGAACGAAACAAATCTTCGCGAGATTTTTGGAGAAGAGCGCTCGGTCGGTTTTGACCAAGTGGCAATTAGCGTGGCGTCGCCCGACGCGATTCGCTCCTGGAGTAAGGGCGAGGTAAAAAATCCGGAAACGATTAATTACCGCACGTTTAAACCTGAAAAAGGAGGATTATTCTGCGAGCGAATCTTCGGTCCGACCCGGGACTGGGAGTGCTCTTGCGGAAAATACAAACGGATCAAGCACAAAGGCGTGATCTGTGACCGTTGTGGCGTGGAAGTGACACTGTCGCGGGTGCGGCGCGAACGCATGGGACACATTGAACTGGCGGTCCCAGTCTCGCATATCTGGTTTTACAAATGCATGCCGTCCCGCATCGGGCTGATGTTGGATATGAGTTCCCGGCAACTGGAACGGGTCATTTATTATGAGGATTACATCGTTATCGACCCGGGCCAAACCCAGCTCCAGAAGACCCAGTTGCTCAATGAACAGGAGTATCGGGAAGCCCAGGAACAATACGGCGACACCTTCGTTGCCGGCATGGGTGCCGAGGCGATCAGGATGTTGCTTTCCCAGATAGAGCTCCGGGTGCTGAATGCCGAGCTTGAAGAGTCAATGAATAACACCAAGAGCAAGCAGATCCGCAAGAAGTTGGCGAAGCGTCTGAAGCTTGTTCAAGGTTTTATGAATTCTCATTCCCGACCGGAATGGATGATTCTCGATGTGCTGCCGGTCATTCCGCCGGATTTGCGACCCCTGGTTCCGCTGGAAGGCGGCCGCTTTGCCACTTCTGATCTCAATGATCTCTATCGCCGGGTGATCAACCGAAACAATCGTCTGAAGAACCTCCTGCAACTGAAGACCCCGGACGTCATTATCCGGAACGAAAAGCGAATGCTTCAGGAAGCCGTCGACGCATTGTTCGATAATGGTCGGCATGGCCGAGCGGTAACCGGTGCAGGAAATCGCCCTCTGAAGTCTCTGAGCGACATGCTCAAAGGTAAGGGTGGCCGATTCCGTCAGAACCTGCTTGGAAAACGAGTCGACTACTCGGGCCGTTCGGTCATCGTCATCGGTCCGGAGCTGAAGCTTCACCAGTGCGGTCTGCCGAAGAAGATGGCGCTCGTCTTGTTTGAGCCCTTCATCATTCGACGACTCAAGGAGCTCGGGTATGTGCATACCGTCCGGAGCGCTAAAAAGATGATTGAGCGTCAGACACCGGAGGTCTGGGATATTCTCGAAGAGGTTACAAAAGGGCATCCGGTGTTGCTAAACCGTGCTCCGACTCTTCACCGTTTATCGATTCAGGCATTCGAGCCGATGCTTATCGAGGGTGAGGCAATCCGCATCCATCCGTTGGTCTGTACTGCTTACAACGCAGACTTTGACGGAGACCAGATGGCGGTTCACGTTCCGCTCTCGGTGGAAGCACAGATGGAGGCCCGTCTGTTAATGCTCGCGCCGAATAACATCTTCTCTCCTTCCAGCGGCAAGCCGATAACGACGCCGTCTCAGGATATCGTATTGGGCTGTTATTATTTAACGCAGACTCCGCGTAAGACTGCCCAAGTCGGCGAACGACTCCGGCTGTTTTCGGCGCTCTCGGAGATTGAATATGGGTTGGCCGAAGGAGCGCTCAAGATCCACGAGAAAATTCGATTCAAAAATCCGAACTCCGGCAAGAAAACGATCTTCGGAAATCCGGATACCAAGATTATTGAAACGACAGCCGGTCGCGTGATCTTCAACGGGATCTGGCCGGAGGGTCTCGGCTTTTACAACAAAGTGGCCGGGAAAAAGCAACTGAGCGACATTATTTGGCGCACCTATCAGGTCTCAGGTCAGCAAAAGACGGTTGAAACGCTCGACCGGCTAAAGGAACTCGGGTTTTCCTGGGCGACACGCGCCGGCGTCTCGATCGGGATCACCGATATGATCATTCCGGATGAGAAGAAGACCGAGCTCGATAAGGCGTACAAGCAAATCGCGTTGGTAGAGAAGCAATATCGCAGTGGAATTATCACTGACGGTGAGCGCTATAACAAAATCATCGATATCTGGACTCATGCCGGAGAAGAAATCTCGAACGTGATGTTCCGGACTCTGGAGCATAACGAAGGGCGCCGCGAGATGAACCCGGTGTTCTTGATGCAGGATTCCGGCGCTCGAGGCAATCGGCAGCAGGTCAAGCAATTGGCAGGTATGCGCGGTTTGATGGCGAAACCGTCCGGAGAAATTATCGAGCGTCCGATAACCTCCAATTTCCGCGAGGGCCTTTCAGTGTTGGAGTATTTTATTTCAACGCACGGCGCTCGAAAGGGGTTGGCCGATACCGCGTTGAAAACGGCCGATTCGGGGTATTTGACTCGAAAGCTGGTCGATGCCGCTCAGGATGTGATCATTGTCGAGCCGGACTGCGGAACAGGAAACGGAATTCTCGTTCGCCCGATTTATGAAGGAGATGATGAGGTAGTCGATTTGGCTACTCGAATCGTCGGTCGCGTAAGTTGTGAATCCATCGCTAATCCGGTCAGTAAAGAGATGACGATCAAAACGAACCAGTTGATCGAGGAATTGCAGGCCAACGCGCTGATGAAAATCGGCGTCGAGCAGCTGAAAATTCGGTCGGTCCTCACCTGCGAATCGAAGCGGGGAGTTTGTGCGCAGTGCTACGGTCGGAACCTGGCGACCGGTCGGATGGTGAAACTCGGTGAGGCGGTTGGGATTATTGCCGCACAGAGCATCGGTGAGCCTGGCACTCAGCTGACGATGCGCACATTCCATATTGGCGGAACCGCTACTCAGCTCTTTAAACAACCGATCATCAAAGCGAAGAACGACGGTAACGTCCACTTCAATGACCTTCGGGTTGTTCAATCCGTGGATGGTAACTTTATCGTTCTGAATAAGAACGGCTCGGTATCTGTCCACGCGAAGGATGGACGAGAGTTTGAACGCTACAATGTCGTTATCGGTTCAGTGATCTCCGTCGGGGACGGTGAGCCTGTTAAGAAGGGTGACACTTTCGTGCAATGGGATCCGTACAACGTGCCAATCCTAACCGAAAGAAGCGGTAAAGTGGAATTCCGGGATATGATCCCCGGGGTCACCGTGAAACGGGAGATTGACGAAGCGACCGGTGTCATGGGCACGGTCGTGATCGAGCACAAGGAGGACCTGCATCCGCAGATTGTCATCGTGGACGACAAACACGAGGTTGTTGCGAGCTACTCGATTCCAGCTGGGGCGCACGTCGTGGTGCCGGAAAACAAAAGAGTTCAAGCCGGTACTCTGTTGGCCAAGACGCCGAGAAAGATCGCAAAAACCAAAGACATCACCGGCGGTCTCCCGAGGGTGGCAGAACTGTTCGAAGCGCGACGTCCGAAGGAAGCGGCCGAGATCGCCAAGATCGACGGTCTGGTTGAGTTCGGTGGCACGGTTCGTGGCAAGCGCCGCTTGATTCTCCGGGATCCGATTACCGGTCAGGAAGAAGAACACCTGATCCCGCTCAACAAGCATATTATTGTCTTCAAGGGTGATTTCGTGAAGAAAGGATCCCAGCTCACCGAGGGCCCGGTGGTACCGCATGAGATTCTCGAAGTTTGCGGACCGCAGGATCTGCAGGAGCACCTGGTGAACGAGGTGCAGGAGGTCTACCGGCTTCAGGGTGTGGAGATCAACGATAAGCACATTGAGATCATTGTGCGGCAGATGTTGCGGAAAGTGAAGGTGACCGAACCGGGCGATACGGCCTTACTCTGGGGTGACCAGGTCGACCGGCTCGAGTTTGAAAAGGAAAACCGTCGCGTCATTGAGCAGGGCGGCAAGCCCGCCGAGGCCGTCCCGGTCCTCCTTGGAATCACCAAAGCGTCGCTTGAGACCGATAGCTTTATCTCGGCGGCATCGTTCCAGGACACGACGCGGGTGCTCACCGAAGCAGCTACCCTGGGCAAAATCGACTTTTACGAGGCTTCAAAGAAAATGTGATCATGGGTCACTTGATTCCAGCGGGAACCGGTTTCATGGGTCACCGGAGTATTCGAACCCTCGAAACCGGCGAACCGATCGGGAAGGCTGCGGTGGTCGAGATTGAACCGGCGGCGGTCGGGTAACATAAGAATAAGAGGGCTGCTGGCGCAGCCCTCTTTGGTTTTGGGTTTTGCGTTTTGAGTTTTTGCGTTTTGAGTGATCTTTTATTCGACGCGCGAGATCTGTTAGCCACGCCAAATTCAAAACCTTAAACTTAAAACTCAAAACCTACGCTTCGGTGTCTATCGCGACTAAGACTGGAGATGCGGGTGAAACGGGCTTGATGTACGGGAGACGGGTGCCGAAAACACACCCGCGAGTGGAGGCCTGTGGCACAGTGGATGAGCTTAATTCCTCGCTTGGAATGGTCCGGGCCACGACCAGTGAAACGCTTATCCAGGAGGTCGTTTTCTCGGTGCAAAAGGAGCTCGTCCTCTTGATGGGCGAGTTGGCAGTCAGCGACGAGACGCGAGAGCGCTATTTGAAGGATGGCTACAAAACTGTCACGGCGGCCATGGTGGATCGCTTGACCGATGTGGTGAACGACCTGGAGAAAAATTATCACATCGTCTTCAAACATTGGGCAACGCCAGGGCATAGCCTGAGCTCTGCCGCGCTGGACATGGCTCGGACGACCTGCCGGCGAGCAGAGCGCCGCGTCGTCGCCATGGCTGGCGGGAGCGAGTACGTCAATCCGGAAGCTATTCGATACCTCAACCGCCTTTCGGATGTTCTTTGGCTTTTTGCCAGATTTGTCGACACCAGAAGAGATTCTGAGATTGGAGCGGCGGATTCCTGAGTTTAAACTGCGGGATACCGGAGTTTCGAACCGCAGATTCCGCCGATTTCGCTGATTAGAAGAGGAAATTTGGGGAACGTGTCGGCGTCTGTCTTGAAAATGATATCGTTGCGGGCCCCACGCCGACACGCCGATACGTGTTCCCCTTGGTCTTGGAAAAAGCCCTTGCGCGACCTGGGACCCTGCATCATAGTTTGCGGCTCTACGCGGAAACAATTTTAGACTACGGCGGCTGTCAGAGAACTACATATGTCTTCAATGGAATTAATGACCGAACTCCTGGAAGCGGGGGTTCACTTTGGACACCAGACGAAGCGATGGAACCCGAAGATGAAACCTTTCATCTTTGAGAAGAGAAATTCGATCTACATCATCAACCTTTCCGAGACGGTAAAACAGCTGCAGACAGCGACTGACTTTTTGGCGAACGTTGCCAGGCAGAACGGAAAAGTGCTGTTCATCGGATGCAAAAAGCAAGCTCAAGAAGCCGTTAAAGAAGCTGCGGTGGCCTGCGGACAGTTTTATGTAAATCAACGCTGGTTGGGCGGAACGTTGACCAATTTGACAACTATTCGCAAGAGTGTCGGACGTTTGACCTATCTGGAACAGATCGAGAAGTCGCCAGAGTATTCGAAGATGGGCAAGCAAGAGCTTTCGGCGCTACGGCGCGAAGCGGAAAAACTCCGTCGCAACCTTGAAGGTGTTCGTACGATGGACCGCCTGCCGGATGCAATGGTTGTGATCGATACTTCTCGAGAATCGATCGCGGTGGCGGAAGCGCGGCGCCTCAAGATTCCGACCGTTGCGATTGTCGACACAAATGCAGATCCGGAACAGGTCAGTTACCCGATTGCCGGAAACGATGACGCAATTCGAGCGATTCGAGTTATCCTCCAGAAGTTGGTCGATGCGATCTATACGGCATCGCACGAGGCCAACAAAGAAGAGACCGCAAATCTTGCGGCCGTCGCCGAGTAAGTTTTGCGTTTTGGGTTTGGAGTTTTGCGTTTTGAGTGGGTGACCAGACCTAACGCGGTGACTTCAGGCAACGAAAAGAAAACTGCCGACTCAAAACCCAAGACTCAAAACGCAAAACTCAAAACCATTTCTTATGTCTGAAGTGAGTCCCGCCCTCGTGAAGCAACTGCGTGAGAAGACAAGCGCCGGCATGATGGATTGTAAAAGGGCGCTGGTCGAGTCTGGCGGCGATTTGAGTAAAGCCGAGGAGATCCTGAGGAAGAAAGGGATTGCCAGTGCCTCGAAAAAGGCATCCCGATCCGCTAAAGAGGGCGTGGTCGCCTCCTACATCCACCTGCAAGGAAAGGTAGGCGTGCTCGTTGAAATCAACTGCGAGACTGACTTTGTCGCGAAAAACGAAAGTTTTCGCGATTTTGTCAAAGACATCACCTTGCACATCGCTGCCGCGCACCCGTTGTACGTCGGTCGTGATCAAGTTCCGCCGGAGACTATTGAGCGCGAACGGGACATTTATCGCGTTCAAGTTAAGGGCAAGCCGGAAAATGTTACCGAAAGAATCGTGGACGGAAAACTCGACAAGTTTTTCAGCAGCGTCTGTTTGCTTGATCAGGCGTTCATCAAAAATCCGGATCAAACGGTTAAGGAGCTTCTTGCGTCGAAAATCGCCGAAATTGGTGAAAACATCGTGATTCGGCGATTTACCCGTTACGTGGTTGGAGAAGAGATCGCTTGAAGGGGCATACGTTCCTTGGGTAGGGCCAGGTTTGTCAGGCTGGCGGATGGTCGCAGCAACCTGACGCTCCAATGACAAGACACACTTGAAGGCGGCACCCACCGCCAATGCCGATGAACTAAAGAGACCAAAAATCTCCAAAGCAAATCGGATCAGCCTCTGGGCAGTTGAAGATGCACTTCGGCCTACAAGCGGCTTTTCCAATCATGCGGGCGTGATCGGAGTGGTGGACAGCTTTCGAGCGAGTCGCACCGTTTCTCCTCGTCCGAAACGCCTCGTCGACGTTCCGCTCGAGCTAAGTGGTGGTGAGTTACGAAGCCGGACCGTTAAAGGTACACGCTTTATGCGAAAGCTCCAGGCTGCAGGGGTGCTTTGCTACGTAACTGTGCGCCCGATGCGCGCTGAGCAGGCGAAGGAAGCGCGCCTGTAAGAACAACAGATGAATCGATGCGCGCAACTTATACCAGACAAGTTGTTCGAATTACTCTCAATGGGGACAAAGCAGCGTTGCAATTAGCTCGAGTGCCAACCGAGGCTCAGGAACAACTGCGATCCGATTGGCAAGCCGTCAGACACGAATCAACTGGTCGAAGAACGCAAACGCCTGGGCGCTGCAGGGTAACGCGATACTCTTGGCAGCCGAGCGGCCATTGTGGTAGCTGGAGCAATTGGTCGGCGACCGAAGGCCTGGGCACCAATTGATGTAGCGTGGTGTCGGCGAATGGCCAACGCGAACACCAAGTCATTAAAAGTGAAGATCGAATGCCTTAAACGACTGGATCGCTCAGAATGCACGAACGCTTCGGAGCCAAAGAAGTAAAGTGCTTGTCTGCCTCGAACAAAGCCACGGAGCGCTCGTTTACCAGTTGGATGGCTTATGAGCTAATTTCGAGCTCTATCCGATCAATCCCAGCCAATTGGCTGATTATCGGAAAACCTTCTTCAGTAGACGGCGCCAAAGAGATGATCGCCCCGATGCCGATCTGCTCAGATGAACTGCTGATGTGCCATCGCGACCGGCTCAAAGCCTGGAAGCCTGATGATCAGATGACCCGCGAGCTGGCCACGCTCAACGAAGGTCGACGTCATGCGGTCGATCGACGCACGGAGCTGGCCAATGAAATCAAGAGCCAGCTCAAGCTCTACTTTCCGGTGGCACTCCAAATACTCGACAATGATATCACCACCGCTCTGGCCGCCGATCTGCTGGTGCAATGGCCCACTTTAGCAGAGCTCCAAAGCCTCCCAGGCAAGCTGCGGAAGTTCTTCTACGGCCATAACTGCCGCCAGGAAAAGAAAATCCTCGAGCGCCTGGCGCTGATCAACCAAGCCAAACCCTTGACCACTGATGTCGCCATCATTAGACCCACGGCCCTCAGAGTTGCCTTGCTGGCCCAGCAACTCAAAAGTCTTTCGCCTTTCATCGCTGAGTACGAAAAGCGGATCGCCAAACTCTTCGACTCTCATCCGGATCGCTTTCTGTTTGACAATTTGCCGGGAGCCGGGCCGGCCCTCGGCCCACGATTGTTGACGGCCTTCGGCGCCGACCGCTGTCGTTTCGAAGTCGTGGGCGACTGTTGAATTTGACCGGCATTGCCCCTGTGCGCATCGCCAGCGGAACAAAGACACGGCAAAAAAGCCAGCACATCCACTTCCGCAGAGCCTGTCCAAGTTTCCTCCGACAGACCTTTCACGAGTTCGCTGGCCATTCGATCCGCTTCTGCCCCTGGGCTCAAACCTACTATCAAGCCCAAATCGCCAGAGGCAAAGGTCACCACGTTGCCGTACGGGGCGCTGGCTTTTAAATGGATCCGCATCCTGTTCGCCTGCTGGAAAAACCGCGTTCCCTACGATCCCGATCGATACCTAAAGCTCTCCAAAGTCCGCGGTTCGGAATACGCCCAAACTGCCCCCTAAACGCCCCGACCCCCCTGTGAATAAAACGGTGAATAATTTTATAAAAAATGTTGACGGACCAACTCAGATATCTCGATTTTTTCTAGGCGTTAGATGTTAGTTAGATGAACCAGATGAACCCAGTTTGGTTCCATCGGTTGCTGTTTTCTTAGCCCGCACGCGGTCTAAGCTGGGACCGTCAGAAAACGAGGACGAGTACGAGGACGATTTGTAGGAACAGGGGCGAAGAGGAGAACTTCTGCTCATCGTCGCCGCAGTCCGAAGCCGGTTCTCGCCTGGCCCGGTGACCCCTTCAGCCAAAGGGGCAAGAAAGCTTAGCCCAGCCCAGGGTTTACCCGCATAAGCACGAGGACTAGCTAGGAATGCGAGGCGCTTCCATGGGCGAATGGTTCTTGTCCCGGAGGGACAACACGATAGTAGCCAGGCACGAAGTGCCTGTTTGTGTTTAGCGCCGATCTCTTTTGAGCGCGAACCTCTTTGAACCGGCAACGCTTGAAGCACGAGCTCGAGAACGACGACGAGGACGAGGACGATTTTTAGGGACGATGGAATGAGGAGCGAGGAGCGAAGGCGAAGGAGGTTGCGGTGAGCGGAGCCAGACCAACGAAGGCGGGTGTCTCGATCCTCGAACACTCGTTCCTGGCAATCGTCCTCGTCCTCGTCGTCGTTCTCGTTCTCGTTTTTTGACGTTGAGCGGCTGATTCTGACCTCGAGGGTTCCTTCAAGCGCCAACCGCTATGAACCGGCAACGCCCAGAGCACGAGAGCACGAGGACAAAAGGATTTTTGATTTTTAGGAGCGACCGCCAAGGGCCAAGATAAGTCTCTTAACCCCATCTCAAAATTGATAGGTGCCCGAGCAAATGCCACGAATTTAAGGTCGCCTGACGTGCCGACTTTTTACCTTCTTGACTTCTCGCCTTCTTGAATTCAAAAGTTTTGGGGCATGCCCTTTTGTCGGTTTGTTTTTCTCATGCTGACTTTGGCTCTCTTTTTCTCTTCCTGCAGCACAAGAGATAATGACCACCGAATCCTGGTCAGTGTCGCGGACCAAAGCTTGGAGCTTTATAACAGGAACAAATTGATGGGCCGCTACCCGATCTCGACTTCAAAATTTGGCTTGGGAGACAGGCCCGGCAGCCGCGCGACCCCGCTGGGAAGAATGGAGGTCGCGAAGAAGATTGGGGCGAGGGCACCTCTGGGGGCAGTTTTTAAAAGTCGACGGCCGACAGGTGAAATCCTGGTGCCGAATGCTCCCGGCCGTGATCCAATCGTAACCAGAATCATCTGGCTCAAAGGCCTGGAGCGCAAGAATCGAAACGCATTTGCCCGATGCATTTATATTCATGGCACGCCCGAAGAGCGGAACGTCGGCCATCCAGCGAGTTTCGGCTGCATTCGCATGAAGTCGGTGGATGTTGTGCAGGTCTTCAATACGATCGGCTTGGGTGCAACAGTGGATATCATTCCGGGCTCTTTGCCAGAAACAGAACAAGAAGTTGCTGCGGGCGTTGCGTACCAAGTTGCGAGCCGGCCGATCGTCAGTCCGCCCAGTTCTCCGCAGGCGGTGGTGAGGTAAAGGTGGAAGAGTGGATCCGGCGCCAGTTGATCGAGCGCCAGCTACCATTGGGACAGTCACCTGTCATGTTCCAGCGTTGGCTTCATTTGCTCTTTCTGCATTGGCCGGTCGAACCTCGGACGATCCAGAGCACTCTTCCCCCGGGTTTGCAGGTTGATACTTTTTCGGGTCAGGGATGGATCGGCATCGTTCCATTTTTCATGCGTGGAGTCAGGCCAGTCGGCCTGCCTTCTATCGTTGGACCTTCCAATTTTCTTGAATTGAATCTCCGGACTTACGTTCGCGATCGAGATGGTCGGCCCGGTATTTGGTTCTACTCGCTGGATGCAAATCAACCGTTGGCAGTCTGGATCGCTCGGCTTTTCTTTGCGTTGCCCTATCAGCACGCGACGATGCGTGCCAAAATCGGCGACGGCGAGATTGTCTATTCGTCGGTCCGTTTCGGTTCAGCTGAAACGCTCCATTATCGCTACACGAAGGCGATAGATTTTGCGGAAGCCGAGTTTGGTTCCCTGGAGTTTTTTCTTCTGGAACGTTATCGGCTTTTTGCCCACCGCCGCGGCCGATTGTTGACCGGCCGGGTCTATCATTCGCCATACCGGCTGGGGAAGACAATCGTCCACGAACTGGATTCGCACTTGTTTAAGCTCGACGGCTTTGAGGCCCCAACAGGGCCGCCTGTGCATACCGCTTATGTGCGCCGAGTCGACGTTTCGGTCTATAGTAGTTTTGAGTTTTGAGTTTTGGGTTTTGAGTTTTGAGTTTTGCGTGGGCTTTCCCTCAACGCGCGAGGCGCCCCACGCAAAACCCAAAACCCAAAACGCAAAACTCGTACTCACCCGCCGAGCGCTAACTCTTTGCATTTTCCGAGATCGAGTTTGCCCGAACCGAGAATTGGAATTTTCTCCACTGGTTTTATTCTTCGTGGGACCCAAAGGTTCGGCAGGCCGGCCGCCAGAAGGCGTTCTCGGACCTCCTCCAGCGAGAGATCGCGTGCCGCCAGTAAAACAAGCGCTTCACCTTTGGCCTCGTCTGGGATGCCGACGATCGCGACAACCCGCTCCTCTTCCATCTTCAAGCCAAACGCCTCAACCAGCTTTGTTTCGATCGTTTCGTGCGGAACCATTTCTCCGGCGATCTTTGAGAAGCGGGATAACCGCCCCTCAATGTAGAGGAATCCATCTTCATCAAACCGGCCAAGGTCGCCGGTTTTGAACCAGCCATCGGACAAGACTTCGGCGGTTCTTTCGGGCTCGTTGAGGTAGCCCTCAAAAATGTTTGGCCCCTTCAACCAGAGCATCCCCAATCTATCCGGTGACAGCAGGTCGTCCGTTTCAGGATCGCGAATTTGGGCCGCTTGGCCCGGCAGCAATTTACCTACCGAGCCGACCCGGTCAGAAG
The DNA here is from genome assembly GCA_963789065.1 of uncultured Verrucomicrobiae bacterium. Lineage (GTDB taxonomy): Bacteria > Verrucomicrobiota > Verrucomicrobiia > Chthoniobacterales > JAFAMB01 > JAFAMB01. Next base: position 45,958 of record CAWBKA010000040.1, read on the forward strand.
GCTGAATCGTATCATTCGGGCGGCTCGGAGCTGGATTGGGCAGGTTGGTACTGACGACCGGGGCTGTTTCCGTCAATCCGTAGCCTTCCAAAACGTGTTTTCCGAACCTCTTTTCGAACGATTCGGCCAGTTCCCGAGGCAACTTTTCCGCTCCGGTAACAAGAAGCTTGATGCTGGCGAACTGTTGGGGTTCAGCTCGCTTTAGATACCCTCGCAAGAAGGTGGGAGTCGTCACCAGCAATGAGATTTTGTAGCGTTCGATGATCTCAGCGTTTTTCACCACATCGACTGGAGTAGGGTAGGTAACAGCACGCACCCCTTCAACCACCGGATACCAAAGCGTAACGGTACAGCCGAAACTGTGGAAGAATGGAAGAGAAGCCATTACCGAATCTTCAGGTCCCAGATTCAACATTGAGCCAAACTGCAGGACGTTTCCCAGCACATTCCGATGGCTGAGGACGACCCCTTTCGGTTCGCCGGAACTGCCGCTGGTGAAGAGCAGGACCGCCTCTTTTCGGTCGCCTTTTGGTGGCAAACCTAACAGCTGACTTAACATCCAGGCCGGTGCGATCGCCGAAATCAGGCGCCAGAAAACGATTTTCGGTTTTAACTCCGGCAGGAGTTCTTCCAAACGGAAGACCTCTTTAGGCCAGGGGAAATCTTCCAATCGCTTCATGACCGGCTTGGCGGAAATCGCGTGCAGGATCTGCCCCCTGTTGATCGCTGACTGCAGGGCGGCACGGCCGGCCGTAAAGTTCAAATTGACCGCCACCTTGTTGGCCAAAGTAACAGCGACGTTCGCCGCCACCGCTCCCACCCCGGGTGGCAACACCACCGCCACTCGATCGCCGGCGCAGTGTTCCTTAATCCAAAGGCTCAGGGCAATCGAGACCGCAAGCAAATCCCCTCTTTTCAACACGCGACCATCCATTCCGTCAATGACTGCCTCGTCAAACTGTCTCCGCTTCAAGCCTCGGATGGTCGCGCGACCTAAATGAGCGTCTAACTCCGGGCGTTTCTGAAAGCAGAACTCCCCTAGCTCAAGAAGTCTTTCGCGGGTTATCCCGATGTCCACGGAATGGGCCGGAATAGGTTCCCCGAAAGCGATTGTCGCGAGTTGTGGGATTCGCTTTGGGATCTTGAAAAAGTACCGTCCGCGTTCGAACGAAAAGATGGAACCCCAGAGGCCGTCCAGCCATACCGGAACGACTTCGCACTCGGCCAATCGGGCAATCAATTCAAAGCCCTTTCGCAATTTCAACAGCGTACCGGTACGGCTCAGCTCGCCCTCCGGAAAGACGCAAACAATTTCTCCCTTCCTTATCCGATCCGCTGCTCCTCGCAGTGCCTCCTTGGCGCGAACACTAGAGATTGGTATAGCTTCGATCAGCTTAAAGATTGGGTTAAGCCATTTCACCCGGTAGATCGATTCATGGACGATGAATCGAATTGGCCGTGGGCAAGCCAATTGGAGAACGACCGCATCGACGTAGGTCATGTGATTCGGCACCAGCAAAAATCCCTGTTTCGGCAGATTTTCGAGCCCAAACGCTTTTACTCGGTAGATAGTCCCGGCGACCAGGGTCCCGAGTAGCCGAAAGACAGTCTGACGAAGCTTTTGACCAGTCGGTGTGGGCATAGTTAACCAGAGCAGCGGCAAATAGCCAATCCGTGTCTTCGCTCGGTCGACCATCCAACGGACGTCGGGGGGAGCGAAGGCGCTCGGTCAGCTGATGTCCACGTTGCCAGAAAAGAGGTGAGTAACAAACTGAAAAGAGAATTTTTGCGTTTTGGGTTTTGAGTTTTGCGTCGCGATAAGCCAGGGAGATTTCCCAGAGCAACGGCCACCAACGGAATATTCCGGTTCCCCACGAAATCTGTGGAATCTCACTCAGGGAGGTAATCGAACAAATTGAGCTGCGGTTTTTTGTCTTCCTTTCGCTTTGGGCGGCTCCGAAAAACCTTGGCCTCAGCCAATCGTGGTTTGCCTTGGGCATTGAGTTCCGAGGCTTCCAGGTTGGCGAGAATTTCCTTGGCGCGATGCGATGATTTCGTTGGGCAGACCGGCGAGACGCGCCACCTGGATGCCGTAGCTTTTGTCGGCTGCGCCGGGCTGGATCTTGCGCAGAAAAATGATTTGATCGTTCCATTCCCGAACGGCCACATTGTAGTTCTTAACGCCGGTACACGCGACCGCTAGTTCGGTCAGCTCGTGATAGTGCGTGGCGAAGAGCGTGCTGGCATCGCAGCACGTCGTGGAGATATTCCGCGATGCTCCAGGCGATGGATAAGCCGTCGAAGGTGGACGTGCCGCGGCCGATCTCGTCGAGAATGACCAGGCTGCGCGCGCGTGGCGTTATTGACGATATTCGCGGTCTCGTTCATCTCGACCATGAAGGTCGATTGGCCGCGCGAGAGATCGTCGCTCGCGCCAACCCGGGTGAAGATGCGGTCGACCAAGGCCAATCTCGGCGGCCGCCGCCGGCACAAAGCTGCCGATCTGCGCCATGAAGACGAGCAGCGCGACCTGCCGGATATAGGTCGATTTGCCGGCCATGTTCGGTCCGGTGATCAGCAACAGGCGGTTCTCGTCGCCGTCCAAGCAGCAGTCGTTTGGGACGAATTTCTCCTCCGGCACATTCTGGTCGAGCACCGGATGGCGGCCGTCGCGGATATAAATGCGCGTCTCGTCGCTCACGACAGGTCGTGCGTAGCCGAAGAGCCGCGCTGTCTCGGCGAGAGAAGCGATTACATCCAGAATCGCGATGGAGCGGGCTGTCTCCTGCACCTGGGGCATATATTTCAGTAGGCTCTCACGCAACTTGAGGAAGAGCTCGTATTCCAACGCCTTGGAACGCTCGTCCGCGCCGAGTATCTTCGCCTCCACTTCCTTCAGCTCCGGAGTGATGAATCGTTCGCCGTTCACGGTCGTCTGTTTCCGCGTGTAGTCCGCCGGCACCGCACCGAGATTCGAATTGGTGACTTCAATGAAATAACCGAATACCGAGTTGAACCGCACTTTCAACGACTTGATGCCAGTCCGCTCGATTTCCCGCTGTTGCAGCGCGGCGATCCAGTCCTTTCCGCTGCTTGAGGCGCTCCGAAATTCGTCGAGCATCGAATCGTACCCCTGTCGGAACATGCCGCCCTCCCGGATCAACGCGGGAGGCTCCTCCACCAGGGCGTCGCTTAAAATTGCCACTAAGTCGGGCAGCTCACGAATCCCCCCGGAGATCTTGATCAATAACCCATCCTCTCCTTGTGCGAGGGTAGATTTCGCAAGAGCCGCTAGTTGCTCCTTAAGATCCGGCAGGCATTCAAGGGAGAGTCGGAGAGCCACGACATCACGCGCATTCCCGCTCACCTGGCTCAACCGTCCCAGGGTGCGCTCCACATCGCGAACATTGCCCAGGATCCCTCTGACGGAATTGAGTAGGAACGATTGATCCAGGAACTGTTGAATCAGCTCCTGTCTTCCGCGCAGACCGCTCACCGACCTCAGTGGTTTCAAAAGCCATTGGCGCAGAAGCCTCCCGCCCATCGGTGTTATCGTCCGATCCAGGGCGGCTAAGAGGCTTGTATCGTCGTTCACTCCCTTCGATCGGATCAATTCCAGGTTCTGCTGCGTCGCCGCATCAAGGGCAACGTATTGATCAGACAGAAAAACTCCCAGTGACTGAATGTGCGTCATTCGCCGGCGCAGCTGGTGCTTGAGGTAATGGATGATCGCTCCGGCTGCACCAATCGCGACCGGCATTTCGCTGCAACCGAAACCATCCAGCGACTGGACGCAGAACTGCTCCCGAAGCAGGTAAGAAGCGTGATCGAGTTCGAAAGTGTAGCTGTCGTAGGACAAAGCACGTGGAATTCTGCGAATCAGATCTTGGTCTGCATCAGGAATTAGAACCTCCGAAGGAGTAAAACGCGCGAGTTCATCTTCGAGCGCGCTGCCGGAAGAAACTTCTGTAACCCGAAACTCGCCTGTACTCACGTCGAGCAGCGCCAAACCGAACCGCTCCTTTCGTCCCATGCCAGGGGACTGCTTGTCGCCCTGCGACTGTCGGCCTACGGCAGCGAGGAAGTTGTTCTGCCGGGATTCAAGAAGTTGGAAGTCACTGACTGTCCCCGGACTGATGATTTGGCTGATCTGCCTTTCCACGATCCGACCCGGTTGTGGATCGCTGACTTGGTCGCAGATGGCAACCCGGTGACCGGCTTTAATCAATCTTCCGATGTACGTCTCCGCGGCATGGAAGGGAACGCCGCACATCGGCATTCCGTTGCGCTTAGTCAACGCCACGTTCAAAATCGGTGCCGCGATCTGAGCGTCTTCGAAGAAAAGTTCGTAGAAGTCACCGAGCCGAAACAGGAGCAACGCTCCCTCGGGCAAAGTCCGCCGGATGCTCTGGTACTGCTGCATCATCGGAGTCGCGGACATGATACGGGCAAGGTTACCGGTGCCACCCCCATCATGCAAGAGCGCCAGCGGATTGGGTCTTGAGTTTTGAGTCGAGCGCGGTGGGAGACGGAGGTTTAACCGCAGATTACGCAGATTACACAGATTAATTTTAGGGTTGGGTTTCCTTAGCGACGGGTGGTGGAGTCTGTCTCGATCACCCCTGGATGGTAGAGCTTGGCGCGGGAGACTGATTTGCGTCCTCGAGCAGCTGTTGGTCTCTGAAAACCCCATCCACCAATATGATCTAATCAATCTGTGTAATCGGTGTAATCTGTGGTTAAAAATTCGTGACCTTCCTGACCTTTGTGTGATCCAATTGGCAAACGAGATGAAGAAGTTTTTGATGCTGATTGGAACTGTATCGCTCGCTCTCGGGGCGTGTGAACGCCATCCTGCCAGTCAATTGCCGAAAGAAGGCGAGGGTGCTGGTAAGGAAGAGGCAAGCGAAAGCCCAAAAAAACAAACGACGCCAGAGACTTCTCCGAGCGGTACTCCGAAGACATATTTTCCCCAGAATAATTGAGGCGCCGAAGAAGCGTACTTTAGAATTATTCTTGATATTGTTATTGTCGATGGCAGTTTAGAAGCCTGTGAAGGTTTCTCCGGAAGTAGCGCAACGGTTGGCGGCCAGTGGAATTCGGCTAACCAAACAGCGCGAAGAGGTCTTCGGGCTCTTGCTCCAAAAGCGAGATCACCCGACTGCGACTGAGGTGTTTCTCCGCGCCAAGAAACATATGCCATCCATCTCGTTGGCGACAATTTACAACTGTCTAGACGCTCTGGTTGATTCAGGCCTGGTAAAGCAGGTCAACTTGGATCGCGCCCCGACCCGATATTGTGCCAATCTGTTGGAGCATAGCCACTTCTACTGCGAATCCTGTGGAGCAATTTCTGACGTGGAGACGCCCTTTAACGGCACATGGAACTTGCCGCCAGGATACGTGGTCGCCCAAGCCGAAGTCTCATTGAGAGGGCTGTGTGCGAAGTGTTCGACCGAACATAATTCCGTTGGAACCGCGTCTTCTCAGTCCGCCGGACTCCCGGCTCAATACTCAATTTCAAGACTCAAAGCTCAAAGCTCAAAGCTCAAAACGTAATTCATGAGTTCGATTGTCATTAAAGACTTACACGTTTCCATCGCTGAAAAAGAAATTATCCGCGGGCTGAGCCTCGAGTTCGCCAAGGGTGAGGTTCATGCGGTGATGGGGCCGAACGGCTCCGGAAAAAGCACCTTGGCGAAGGTGATGGCCGGACATCCGAGCTACCAGGTGACGGGTGGCGAAGTGCTGATGGACGGCGTGAGTATTCTTGGGATGGAGCCTGATGAGCGATCACGCAAGGGGCTTTTCATGGCGTTCCAATACCCGATGGAAATACCGGGAGTAAGCAACGCCAACTTTCTCCGCGCGGCGGTGCAGGCGCGGTTGCCCGAAGACGAGGAGCTCGACGCGACCGAGTTTTACCATCGACTTTACGAGAAAATGGACCTTCTGGAAATTCGCAGGGAGTTTACGGCCCGCTCAGTCAATGAAGGATTCTCCGGCGGCGAGAAGAAACGAAACGAAATACTGCAGCTGGCAATGTTGGAACCAGACTTCGCCGTCCTTGACGAGACTGACAGCGGCTTGGACATCGATGCGCTGAAAGTGGTGGCGAACGGGGTCAATAAGATTCGTGGACCCGGGATCGGTATTCTCCTGATCACGCACTACCAGCGTTTGTTGAATTACATCATACCGGATGTTGTCCATGTCATGTCCGAAGGACGGATTGTCCGCAGCGGCGGCAAAGAGTTGGCTCTTGAGCTGGAATCCAAGGGATACGACTGGTTGAAAGAAAAAAGGGGCGAGCCAGTCGGTGCGAACTGAATGGAATGGAGGAGAAAAAAAGATGAGCACCCAAACTGATTCAATCGACATCGATCGGAATATTGGCAACTTTTTTTACAACGTTACATCGACTCGAGATGCCGGTGTTGGTTTGACGGAAAAAACGATCGACTACATCGTCGATGTGAAGAAGGAGCCTGAGTGGCTGCGCGAATACCGCAAGAACGCGTACCGAGTTTATAATAGCAAGCCCTTGCCGACCCATTGGGCCGGAGATGAACTCAAAGAAATCGACTTCGACGTCATCCGTTACTATCTGGCGTCCGGCGAGGCCGCCAAGCGAACCTGGGAAGAGGTTCCCGAAGACATTAAGCGAACGTTCGAACGACTGGGCATCCCGGAGAGCGAAAGAAAGTTCCTGGCCGGTGTCGAGGCTCAATTTGATAGCGAGGCAGTCTACTCAAATATCAAGAAAGCCGTCGCGGACCAAGGGGTGATCTTCATGGGGAGTACCGACGGTCTAAAGGAGCGCCCTGACCTGTTCCGTAAATGGTTCGGCAAAGTGATCCCGACTTCGGACAACAAATTCAGTGCGTTAAACAGCGCGGTATTTAGCGGAGGGAGTTTCATCTACGTGCCGCCCGGGGTGAAGGTGAAACACCCGCTGCAAGCCTATTTCCGGATAAACGCGGAGAATTTCGGGCAGTTTGAGCGGACTTTAATCATCGCGGACGAAGGCTCCGAGGTAATGTACATGGAGGGATGTACGGCTCCGAAGTTCACGACGGCGACGCTTCATTCTGCGGTCGTTGAGCTGGTGGCTCTGCCGGGCGCCAAGATCCAATATATTACCGTCCAGAATTGGGCGCCCAATGTGTTTAATCTGGTGACCAAACGAGGTTTAGCAATGGAGGAAGCCGAGATTAAGTGGATCGATTGCAACATTGGTTCCAGGCTGACCATGAAGTATCCGGGAGTCGTGTTGAAAGGGCGAAAGGCACGCGGCGAGGTAATCAGTATCGCGCTGGCTGGCGACGGTCAGCACCAGGATACGGGAGCAAAGATGGTGCACGCGGCCGACGAGACGACCAGCAATATCGTCTCCAAGAGCATCAGTATCGGTAAGGGGCGCGCCACTTACCGGGGTCTGGTCCATGTGCCCAAACACCTCAAAGGCTGCAAGAACAACACTGAATGCGATGCTTTGTTGATTAATTCGACCAGCCGCACCGACACCTACCCCGCCATCACGGTTCGCGGTACGGGTAACGCTACTCAGCATGAAGCTTCCGTCAGCCAGATTAGCGGCGAGCAGATTTTCTATATGCAACAACGGGGGCTCACCGAGGGCCAGGCCATGAGCCTTGCGGTCAATGGCTTTGTGAATGACCTGGTGCGCCAATTTCCGATGGAATATAGCGTGGAACTGAAGCGATTGATCGATCTCGAGATGGAGGGATCTGTAGGTTAGAGGGAATGCTGAGGGTTGGAGGGCGAGCGCTCACGTGCTCTTCAGGTGTTGGAGGCAGCGCCGGCAGGAGCCCAATGCCTGACTCGTAGACGCGGCACAGGGATTTCGCATAACAATGATAACGACCGAATTTTCTTCGATTCTTTCCAGAACTCGACAACCAATTGCGACCGACTGGTTCAGGGATCTCCAAGCGCAAGCCTGGGACGAATTTGAAGCCGAACCGCTACCTGTTCGCACCAATGAGCTGTGGCGGTTCTCCTCCGTAAAAAACCTTTCGCTGGATGGTTACGCTGTTGCTCCAGAATTTTCAGGCGATGCTTCAACCTTGACGGGTGCGCGGGAATTCCCGAACCCTGCCGGCCGCATTGTTTTCGGCAACGATTCTGTGCTGACGTTGAAACTCTTGGATCCGGCGCTCAAACGGGCCGGCGTGATCTTCACCAGCCTTTCGCACGCCCTGGAAAAACACTCCGACCTATTGCGAGAACATTTCATGGCGCAACCTGCGAGGTTGGGATCCGCAAAATTCGCCGCTCTGCACAAAGCCGTCGTTCAAGCAGGTACGTTCCTATGGGTGCCCAAAAACGTCGAGATCCAGGCTCCTTTTGAAGTCTTTCACCTGGTACAGGGAGATTTGGCCACCGTTTTTCCACACACGTTGATCATCGCCGATGATAATAGCCGGGTGACGTTTCTGGAACATTTCGTTTCGGCGAACCCCGAGCATCGGGGATTCGCTTGCGGGGTAAACGATCTGGTTCTAAAGCCCGGTTCCAAGCTGACCTATGTCAGTATCCAGGAGTGGAGTCGGAACTTTGTCTCGGTTCAAGTTAACTCGACGATCGCGACAAAAGATTCCTCGGCAATGAACCTCGCCCTAAACTTCGGAGGCAAATACTCGCGTCTCGAAAGCGTCAGCCGCATGATCGACAGGGGCGCGCGGAGTGACATGTTGGCGATCAGTGTCGCTCGAGGCGACCAGGAGTTTGATCAACGCACGCTCCAGGACCACCTGAAACCCGATACGACCAGTGACTTGCTTTATAAGAACGCGTTGTATGATCAGTCTCGAACAATCTTCTCGGGACTGATCAAAGTTGAGCCCGGCGCGCACCGGACCGACGCCTACCAGAAAGTTCGGAATTTATTGTTGAGTGACGACGCTGAAGCGAATTCGATGCCCGGTCTCGAGATTTTGGCGGACGAGGTGCGGTGTACGCACGGCGCTACCTCCGGGCAGGTTGAACCCGAAGAACTGTTTTATCTGAAGAGCCGCGGCATTGATGATCTCTCGGCGAAGCGCCTCATCGCGCACGGCTTTCTCAACGAAGTGGTGGATCGCTTGCCGGAGGGCCAGTTGCCGGAATACTTGCATCAGCAAATCGAACACCAGTTGTAAGCGGCGTGGGCCAGAAGGCACAGAAGAAAGCAAAGAGGATTTTGAACAGAAGGTAGCAAAGGAAGCAAAGATTCGGGCAGAGGCTGTTGGGCTGGAGATGTCGGGAGTTATTATCCGGTCGGCAGCATAGTCGCCGCACCTCCAGAGAACGTGGAGAGGCGCACAAAGAGGCAATTGGCCCTGCTAGGGATGCGGCAAGTAAGTAAAGATTGTTGGGGATCGAGAATATGGTCACGTTGCTAGCCAACTTAATTCCTGTATTGGCCACCGAGGCTTTTGCGCCCGGCGGTCGCCTTATACCGGATTGGGCCAGGGGCAACACGATAATGGAGACATTCTTCAAGGGGGGACCGGTGATGTACCCGATCGTCGCCGTTTTCATTGTGGCGGTCGCGGTTATCCTGGAGCGCCTTGTTTGGTGGACGGTACAAACTGTCAGGCGGGATCCGGGAAAATTGGACAAGGTCTACGCAGCTTTGGAGCAAGGGAACATCGGCGCAGCTATCAATCTGGCCCGCGGTTCCGAAGATCCGCTGGTCCGTACGGTCTGGCACGGATTGAATCACGTTCATGCTTCACTGGAAGGCGCTCTCCAGGTTGCTTCCGGAGTGGAGATACAACGAGCCGGGCGATTTATGTCGGTGATGGATACGACCATCACGCTGGCGCCCCTCCTGGGTCTTCTCGGTACGGTGACCGGGATCATGGGTTCTTTCAGCTTTGTCGGGAATGCCGATTTGGCCCCGACCAAGGTGAGCGGCGGCATCGCAGAAGCACTGATAGCGACAGCTTGCGGCCTCGGGATTGCGATTTTCACCTTGATTTTCTTCAACTTTTTCAATGCTCGGGTGGCGCGGCTCCAATTCGACCTCGAAACGACCTGTAACAACGTCATTCTGATGCTCAACTCGATACGGAATCGAAACAACCTTGCCACCACTGACCAAGATGCGCATCAGCAGCCACAACAGTTCGCCGGTACCAATTAAGAGGGCTCGGATCGAGATCATCCCCCTGATCGATATCATGTTCTTCTTGCTCGCCGCGTTCATGCTGGTGAGCCTGACGATGATTAACATGAAAGGGATCGATGTTAATCTTCCGACGGCGACGAGCTCTCAGCCAAACAGCAGGCCCGACTTTAACATGGTAAGCATCGATGCTCTTATGGACATCTACTTCGAAAAGGAGAAGGTGCCAAAGGAGGAAGTTCTGTCGAGGTTTCAGCAACTTTACCAATCCAATCACGACGTCAGGATTTTTATTCGCGCAGATAAGGACGCGACCTACGAGACGGTTGTCTTCGTGCTGGATAAAGCTCGAACCGCCGGGATCCAAAAAGTAGGGCTCGAGATCAAGGCGTATGATTCCACCGAAGTGCTGCCTCGCCTTCGCGATAGCGCGAAGACAGCCGCGCGCACATACTAGAGTAGACGAAATTGTGAGGATAGAGAAGTTTTTTTTGCGGTTATGGCTATGCAACTCCGTGCCTGGACCAGATCACGGGTGGGACGCCTATGTCCGGTAGGCGTCAGGTAGTCGAGCCAACGGTTAAGTGTCACCTTCTCGTAGAACAGGGTTTGGGTTTGTTCAATGTTGGGATAATACGCGTAGCGATAGAGATAATCCCCAACGACCAGGCTCTCTGAGCCGCGACTAAAAACTCTGCCTTTCGAATTGATCAAAGTGTAATCAAAAAAAAGACGGAGCGGCGAAGCAACATCGCGGTCAAAACGGACGTTGGTGAACTTCCGAATACGCGATGGCTCCAAGCGGCCGGCTAGATCAATGTCGGTAAACTTCAAGGTCAGCGTCGAATTGGGGAAGCGTCTGGCCACGTTGGGCGACAGATAAGCTGAGACGCGGTCCCGAAAGATAGAAGCCGACTGGGTTTGCTGGCGGCCTTGGATGCGAAAGTCACTGAATCGTTCAGGATGAACGAACTCAATATGGACGTTGCTGGGCTCAATTGCGAGAGCGGCCGAGGCCCCCAAACTGAGTAGCGGTAAAATGAGCCAGCGCTCCAAAGGGTTCAGTCTCATAGGAGTTCTTTCCGGCATAGCGTAGCCTGCATCGGGCGTTGGTGCGACAAAAGCGGGGATGGAAGAGAATTTGAACAGGAGGCAGCAAAGGAAATGAAGACAAATCAGGCATTGGGTTCCGAAGGTCTCAATCGGTCAGTCCTTCTGGGCAACAAATTCTTAGAGATTTATGCGCGATCCAGGCTGTAGACAAATTGGCCAACTAGACCTACTGATTGACGGTTACCGATCACCGCTCAGCGCTCATGAACCAGATTTTCGAAAAAGCGAACCAGTGGCTCAACGATCTCGTAAGTTATGTCCCCGGCAAACCGATCGAGGACGTCGCGAGGGAACTCGGGCTGGAACCGAGCCAGATCGTCAAGCTCGCCTCAAACGAGAACCCGCTTGGCCCCTCTCCAATTGCCGTCAAAGCGATGCAGGAGGCTTTGCTGAAGGCTCATTTTTATCCGGATGGCGGCGGATATCATTTGCGTGTCGGTATTGCGCAGAAATTTGGGTTAAGTATCGATAACGTGATCCTCGGCAATGGTTCGAACGAGATCATCGAATTTCTCGGACATGCTTTTCTGCAACCAGGCGACAATATCGTGACCGCCGAACATGCATTCGTCGTTTACAAGATCCTGGCGAAGCTCTTCGGTGCCGAAACGGTCGAGGTTCCGGATCCGAACTTGACGCATGACTTGCCCGCGATGGCATGCGCAATCAACGATCGAACGAAAGTGGTTTACATCGCGAACCCGAACAATCCAACCGGTACGATGGTCGGGGAGGACCAATTGGACCGGTTCATTGAACGTGTACCGGAGAACGTGGTCGTTGCTTTGGACGAAGCGTACTACGAGTTTTTGCCAGAACCCCCCAATACGCTGAAATATTTGAGTGACCGTCCGAACGTGATTGCGCTTCGAACCTTTTCAAAGATACAGGGGCTGGCTGGGTTGCGGATCGGTTACGGTTTGGCGCATCCCGACTTTATCAGATTGCTGCAGAAAACCCGCCAACCATTCAATGTCAATTCAATCGCGCAAATTGGTGCTCTGGCTGGGTTGCAGGACGATGAACATCAGACGAAGACCAGAGAAGTGATCCGGGAAGGGCGTGAGTTTTTCGAAGCAGAGTTCAGGGCTCGCAACCTGGAGTACGTGCCGAGCGTGGCAAATTTCGTTCTCGTCAAGGTTGGCGAATGGCAAAGAAGTATTCCAAAAACTACTGAAACGGGGAATGATCGTGCGAGCGATGAACGAATACAAGCTGCCGGATTGGATCCGGGTCAGCGTTGGCACTCCTGAGCAGAACCGCAGATTTTTTAGAGATTTGGATCAAGTACTAAAAGGAGATTAAGCGGATTGGATCGGGTTTTAACCGCAGATTACGCAGATTCCACAAATTAAGATTTGGGTTGGTGTCGTACTCGGGTGACATGACAAGCCTCCGCTTCTCGAGGCTCTTCGTGCCGAAGTTAAATAATAGCCCCTTGCGGAAGCCCGTTGCCCGTAAATAGTTGAGAACTTGGGCCATCTCGAGTTCTCCGAGCTTCGATATCGCTTTGAGTTCGACGATGATTGAATCGTGGCAAATGAAATCCGCGCGGTAGCATGTCTTAAGCGTCTTGCCCTTATAGTGGACTGGTATTTCAGGCTCACCTGAAAATGGAATTCCTCGTGCGGCCAACTCGATGGAAAGAGCTTCTTTGTAAGCCGCTTCCAAAAACCCAGATCCCAATCGGCAATGAACCTCTAGTGCCGCACCGATGATATCGTAGGTCTGCTGATCCACAGCGTTAAATGATAACACTAAAAATAATCTGTGTCATCTGTGAAATCTGTGGTTAGTTCTTCTCCTCCGAAGACACCATCGCCGCAATCTCCACGCCGATCGGCGAGGGAGCTCTTGCGGTCATTCGGTTGTCCGGTCCCGGTGCGTTATCCGTTCTCGCGCGGATATTTGCAGGTGCCATCGCTCCTGAGAAATTCGTTCCCCGGCGGGTTTTCTTCGGGGAGATCCATGATCGCGGTGGGAAAGTAGACGAAGTGCTGGTGACTTATTTTCGCAGCCCCCAAGAGCTACACTGGGGAGGATGTGGTGGAGATCAGTTGTCACGGTGGAGTGCTGGTGACTCGACGCGTGCTGGATCTGCTGTTGGCCGGGGGTGCGCGAATGGCCAATCCGGGGGAATTCACTCAACGGGCATTCCTGAATGGCAAAATGGATCTAACACAGGCAGAGGCCGTGATGGATCTGATCAGAGCTCAGACGGAGCTTGCGCTGCGGGCCGCAAACGAGCAGTTAGCAGGGCACCTCGGCAACGAGGTCACCGAAATCCGCGAAGCGGTTGTTGACCACTTTAGCTCATGTCGAGGCGTACATTGACTTTCCGGACGAACAAATCGATCCAGACACCGGCAAAGCGCTCCGCGACCGAATCTTTGGGCTGGAGGAACGCCTTGATCCGATTGCTCGCGACGGCTGACCAGGGTCGAGTGCTTCGTCACGGTTTAAGAACCGTCATTTACGGTGCACCAAACGTCGGTAAGTCGAGCCTGCTGAATCTTCTACTCGGATACGATCGGGCGATCGTCAGTGAGGTGCCCGGTACGACTCGCGACACGATCGAAGAAGTGATCAATGTCCGCGGGATTCCGGTTCGTCTGATTGACACCGCCGGAGCACGTGAGTCAACCGATCTGGTGGAAAGCGAAGGAATCCGGCGCACTCATCAGCAAGTTGAACAGGCCGATCTAGTCATCGAGGTCGTAGATAGCAGCTTGCCACCCTCAGGGGTGAAGTTTGTCGATCGCTCACGAAGTGTGCTCCTTCTGAATAAGGCCGACTTGGGAGTCCACCCGGAATGGCAGAGGCTCAGTGGAATCAAGTTTTCCTGCAAAGAGAAATACGGTCTGGAAAATCTAAATCAGGCGATCTGGGATCGCGTGATGGGTGGGGCCGTCAAGGTCGATGATGTCCGGGTAGCGATCAATGCTCGACATCAGTCTTGTCTCCAGAATGCTAATGAGCTCCTGGGGATAGGTCGCCGAAGTTTGGAAGAAGGCAAATCGCCGGAGCTCATCTCAATCGAACTACGTGGCGCGCTCGACGCAGTCGGCGAGGTTGTCGGCAAGCTGGATACCGAAGACCTTCTGGGAAAGATCTTCAGCGAATTCTGTATCGGAAAATGAGACCGCGGATTCTTTTTAACCGCAGATTACGCCGATTACACAGATTAGATTAGATTTTGGGTTGTTTTGATGGATGGCTTTTAGTTAGGGCGAGCCCGCAAAAATCACGCAACGCCCGAAGCGACGCGCTCATTGCTGGCCAGCGTAGCCGAAGAATTCTGCTGCCAGGCTGGCTAGGAGTAACGGCGGCAAACCTCCTCAATTCCATTTCCGATGGCATTGATCGCGAGATCAATCTCGGGCGTTAATACGCAGAGGGGCAACATGAGAACGATGACGTCACCGATCGGGCGCGTGAGCAGGCCATGCCGGCGTGCAGCCAGGCATATTTGCGATCCGACTTGGTCGCGCCAATCAAACGGGTCTCCCCCTTTCCTGGCAACTTCGATTCCGGCGATGAATCCACACTGACGAACCTCCCGCAGGTTGCCCAAAGGTTCAACCTCTCGAAGTCTCTTGGAGAGGTGTTCAATCTTCGGCGGAAGCGTTTCAAGGACCCGTTCCTCTTCGAAGATCGCAAGATTAGCCAGAGCTGCGGTGCAGCCCAGAGGGTTACCGCAGTAACTGTGGCCATAGAAGAAGGTCCTAAGCTCTTCGTGAGAACCCAGAAATCCTGCGAATATCCTATCGGTCGTAAGAGTCGCGGCCAACGGAAGGTAGCCGCCGGTTAAACCTTTCGCAGTTGCCAGAAAGTCGGGAACCACTTCCTCGTGATGGCATCCGAAATAGCGTCCGGTCCGTCCGAAACCTGTCATGACCTCGTCAAATATCAGAAGGACGCCATTTTCATCGCACCATTCGCGGAGAGTTTTCAGCATTCCGGCCGGCCACAACCGCATTCCAGCAGCTCCCTGGATCAAAGGTTCGATGACTAACCCGGCAATTCCCGAAGGATCGATGGCGGCTAAGCTCTCAACAGATGCAATTCGGGTAACAGGAAAATGATGCGATCTGAAGCGATCATGAAAGACCGCGATTCCACCAAGACTAGAGGCACCAAGCGTGTCTCCATGATAGGCATTTTCAAACGAAACAAAGCCCACCCTTTGTGAACGCCCATTCTGGCGGAAATATTGGACGGCCATTTTGATGGCGACCTCGATGGCCGTGGATCCGTCGTCCGAAAAGAACACGCGCGTCAAAGTGGAATCGGGGAACATCGCGACAAGACGCCGAGCCAACTCAACGGCATTAGGATTCGTGAAGCCAAGAAATGAAGTATGCGCCACCTGTTCGAGCTGCTTGCAGAGAGCGCGATTCAGGGTCGGGTGATTGTGCCCATGGATATTGGTCCAAATGGAAGAGTTGCCATCGAGATACCGCTTGCCGAGGCTGTCCTCTAACCACGGGCCATGACCGGCCACCAGGACGAGTGGCTGGTGATCGGGCGCGATCCAGTCGCGCATCTGGGTAAACGGATGCCAGAGGTGCGCTTTGTCGAGTTGGATGAGAGCTTCGGTGTCGTATCTCAACTCTCTCCTCTCAGCAAAGACCTGACTATCTCTCGCACCAAACGAGGTCCGTGATAAACAAAACCAGTATAGAGTTGAATGAGCTCAGCCCCCGCATCAAGCCTCTCTCGAGCATCATCCGCGCTCATTATCCCTCCAACCGAGATCACTGGCAGCGAACTCTGCCCTCGAATGTGCCGTAAGATCTCAAGAGACCGGGTGCGCAATGGCTTTCCACTGAGCCCGCCCTGCTGGCGCTTTTCTTCCGAGATAGATTGCTGATCGGTCGTGGTGTTTGTCGCAATGATTCCAGCTAATTTATGTTCCTCCGCGAGTGCCAGGATATCATCGACTTGTTCGCGAGCCAGGTCGGGCGCTATCTTGACCAAGAGGGGTTTCCCCGGATTCACCTGCTGGATGGCCTCGAAAAGCCCACCAATGGCTCCCTTTTCCTGCAGCCTGCGCAATCCCGGCGTGTTCGGTGAACTTACATTGAGAACGAAATAATCGCCGATCTTTTGCAAGCGTCGAAAGGACTCGAGGTAATCCTCGGTCGCTGCTTCCAATGGAACGACCTTTGTTTTCCCGATATTGATCCCGACGGGAATATGCGGCCACCGCGATGAATGCCTGAGTCGCTCGAGACGCGCGCCGACTCTTTCGGCTCCTTCATTGTTAAATCCCAGACGGTTGATCAAAGCCTCCATCTCCGAAATTCGAAAAATACGTGGGACCGGATTCCCTGGCTGACCCTGCGCAGTGACGGTTCCAACTTCGATAAAACCGAATCCCAACGCCTCCCAGGCAGGGAGCGCGACGCCGTTTTTATCAAAACCGGCTGCCAAACCGATTGGATTCGGAAAGTGAATTCCAAATACTTCCTTCGCCAAACATTGATCCCGATGCCGGGGGATCAGATTGAGCAACCACGGAAGGCCTGAGATGGCTTTCAAGCTTGCCAGCGCCAAATGATGGACTCGCTCAGGATCCATCGAAAACAGGAAGGGTTTGATTACATGTTCGTAGAGCGCCACGTCTTAAACAAGTAAACCGTAGATTTCGCAGATAACACGGTAATCGCCGTAATCTGCGGTTAAAACTCCCGGCTTGCGGCTCGCCGCGCTAAGTACCCCGGAATCTTTCGATTAAAGTTTCTCCTATCGCGCGGTTCCGTCCATCAGCGGGATCGAGTTGAATCGCACGACGGATGGCTGTCCTTTGCCTCGCTGCTTCTTCCAATCCTGCTGAGCGCGAGCGCGAGGTTTCCCCAACTTGCCGCGGTATTGGGGAAAATCTCGGTCGATTTTCGGGCGGCGAATTCGCATTCTTCCCAACGACCAAGTTCTGCCAGGCACCAGGTCAACTCCAGCCAAGCCTCTCCGTTCATCGGAGACAACTCGACCACGGTCAGGAAATGATCGGTGGCGTCGGACCAGCGTCTGACCATGCGATATCCGAGGCCGGCGACAAAGGCTGCCAGAACTCGATGGCTTCCACCGATCTCGAAAAGGGTGCGCGCTCGTTCCGCCTGACGCAGGATCTTTGATTCGATTGGTCGACGACCGCCGGCTTCCCCTCGGCGCTGGCGAGATCGGCCTGCTGCTCAAGATCCCACAGGTAATTTCCCATTTCGCGGAGTTTGTTGTCGTAATCCGCATCTGTTAACCCGTTGTTGGCCATAAAAACTCAGCGCTGAATATGGTTTGAATAATCCGAATTGTGAACAAAAGAACTTGATCAGAACCTCGCTTTCACGCGTTATCGAGATGGACAAGAGATGAGTTCCAAGGTCCTCGCTTTCATCAATTTTAAGGGCGGCGTTGGAAAAACGGCAACGGTCGTTAATATCGGGGCGACGCTGGCGAAGCTGCATGAAAAGAAAGTTTTGATTGTCGACCTGGATCCGCAATCCAACTCGAGTGTCTGGCTGATGCGTCCTGACCAGTGGCGCGAGCATGTGGCTAAGGGCCGGCGCTCAACCTTTCAGATTTTTGACGATGCACTTCACGGAAAGAGCCGCTTCAATTTCAATGAAGCGGTTGTCCGAGGAGTCGTGACCTGGACGGGATTCACTGATTTGCCGAGACTTCACTTGCTGCCGGCGTCGATTGAATTGCTGCGAGTCGAGGAAAGAATTCACGAATTGCGGGCCCAGGTCATCTATCAGATTCTAGATACGGCGTTGGGTTCCCATTTCAAAGAGTATGACTACGTCCTGCTGGATTGTCCGCCGAATCTCTACAGCACGACGAAAGCCGCAATTTTCTCAGCCGATAGCTGTGTTGTTCCTTATGTCCCGGATTATCTATCGCTCTCGGGCTTTCAGGTTTTGGCTGAACAAATTGGCGAGATGCGAGAAAAATTTGCTCCGTATCTGCCCGGGCGACGAAAACCCAACATTGCGGCGGTGATCATTAGCCATTACAGACAGGCGGGAAATGTTTTTCGGCTGGCGATCAACGAACTGGAGCTTTCGATTTCTCAGCTTAAGGAGATGGGACTGCTGGCGAGCCACGCCCTCCTGCTCTCGCCTTATATTCGGCATTGTGTTCGGGTGGCCGAGTCGACCAGTGAGCATTTACCGGTGATCCTTTATGCGCCAGGCAGTATCGGCGCACAGGACTACTGTGAACTTACGCAACGATTTGTGGACCTTTTTGAGAGGAAGAAATGAACTACTCGGATCTTTCCCGGCCAGCTTTTGCACCTGGGAGAAAAGCTTGCCAAACACGCCGATAAAATCGAAGGTGAAACTCTTGGCCGGTCAGCCAGGAAGCTAGCCACGCAGCTCAACGCATTCGCGGAAGAGCTTGCGGGCTACCTGGCCAGTCGGAAGTCTGGCGAGCTCTTTCTGGAGACCTTACTTCGGTCGCCGTCAGCGAAAAGACATCTCACGGTCGAAATGCTCAAGCAGGGTCTCCACACAGTCGTGGGGAAACGCCTGAAGGCGGACGACCTGCCGGCGGCAAAGCGCGAGTTTATCGAGACAATGCATGAATTTGGAAAACAGAATAAGGCGGTGGAGTTTTTGCAGCAGGCGCTTGCGGATGCTTTTCAGGTAGAATCTGGCGGCAAGGACAAGCTTCATCTGCAGCACGAATTTGTCAGCCTCGGCCAACTAACTGATGAAGAGTTTGCCCAAGAGATCGCTAAACGAACTTTTGGTGAACTCCGTCGCATGGCCGCCGTTAATGGGATCAAATTTACCGAGAAAACGACCAAGCAGCGTCTGTCCGCGCTCATTCGCCGGTATGCCCAAAGGGCAGCTTTGAATATCGCGGTAGCTCGTGTACCGTCCGGCCTGTAACGGATAATCGATGCAAAGTGACCTTAAAAATGTGCTCTATCGCGAGGACCAAATCGCTGCGCGACTGGATGGTCTGGCCATTCAGATTGCCGAGGATTATCGCGGAAAAGATCTGAGCGTGCTCGCGATCTTGAACGGCAGCCTGATCTTTATGGCCGATCTGCTCCGTCGAATTCCGCTCCCCCTGCAGTTGGATTGTCTCCGCGTGAAGAGCTATCATGGCGGAACGGTTTCAACGGGGAGCGTTGAATTCGATCATGCGACTTTGCCCGAATTAGGCGGACGCCATGTTTTGTTGCTTGACGATATCCTTGACAGCGGCCAGACGCTGGCGGCGATTATAGAGATCATCCGCGCTGAAGCTAAACCTCTGAGTCTGAAAAGCTGTGTCCTTCTGCGTAAGATGAAAGAGCGGAGCAGGCCAATTGAAGCTGATTATGTCGGCTTCGATATCGAGGATGAGTTTGTTGTTGGTTACGGCCTGGATTATCAAGAGCGCTACCGAAACTTGCCGTTCATTGGCGTCCTGAAAACCTGAGAGTGCGGATTCAGATCCAATACTTTTCCCAACTCCGTGATTTAGCCGGACCGGAATCGGTCGAACTGGCCGAAGGAACGACGATTGAGGTGTTGCTCCGGAGGCTCTTCGAGTTGAGTCCGAGTCTGACGCCTTGGGACAGACATCTATTAGTCGCTGCGGGGACCGAGTGGGTCCAGCGCGATTATTTGATTCAGCCGGGTGATCTGATTTCGCTAATGCCGCCGGTCCAGGGCGGATAGGATAGTTGGCCTTTATCGCTCACAAATCCTTAGAGATTAGCGTAGCCCAGGGTTGGTATGCGTTTAGCCCCGGCACAGGTCGAATAGGAACAGCCTTTGACCGCGAATTGACACACGTAGAAAGGCAAAGATAGGAAATTCTCGCACGGAGCACACGGAGATCACAGAGATCACGGAGGTTGGTTGTAATTGTTGATCAATCGTTGATGCCGTTCTTTAGCGGTGGCTCGCCATAATCCCATTGAACAACCCACAGCGCTATACAGATACGAGGATGCGCACGCGATCTGAGTTGGCAGTCGATTCTCGCCGTTACTATCGGCCCCTTCGGGGATCATCAGGTGGGGGAATTAACCCAGGGTAAAACCTTTTGCTCATGGTCCGGTCCTGATGAGGTTTAAGTCGACCGAGGAAAAGCGCTTACTAATCACCGGGGTTGTCGATGTGAAGAGCAGGAATCGGCCGCACACAGAGGAACACCTGTTATGTTACTCATTTACGAACGACCTTACGGCCTATCCATTGTGGCCGGGGTCGTTGGTCATCGGGTTTTTTTCGCCTCCGTGGTAATAATCTCGCCACTGCGCGCTAATACGGGGATCTGTCCCCCCGCGCTTCTTGCAGTTTGCGATGGC
Organism: uncultured Verrucomicrobiae bacterium; assembly: GCA_963789065.1. Classification (GTDB taxonomy): domain Bacteria; phylum Verrucomicrobiota; class Verrucomicrobiia; order Chthoniobacterales; family JAFAMB01; genus JAFAMB01. Next base: position 66,519 of record CAWBKA010000040.1, read on the forward strand.
CTCTTGCGTTGCAGCCTCAGGGCTTGGCAGAGGACCTGACCAGCCCCAGATCACCAAATCGTACTCTTTTATTCCTTTCTCTGTTCTAACACGCGAAACCGCTTGCGCGAAATATCCAGATTTATCTGTCGAGAGCACAATTTTTGGATTGATTCCACCGTAATGGCGACACATTCTCAAGGCGCGCTGTTCAATCATACTGTGAGACCAGTCGAGGTATTTAGGATCGGCAGATCCCGAGGTGCGGTACTGGTATACACAAACCTCATGGTGAGCGCCCTGCTTTCCGGAGCTAGCCAAGACAATTACTGTGTATGCATCTGCAGTTGGGATCCGGCCGAATAGGGCCGTCGCGCACAACAACGTGAAGATGCATCTCTTGGTCATCATAAGAGAGTGTTGAGCCACGGCGTTCGGTAGCAGCTGGGGATATTTTTCGACGGTAGGAGTCCGAGGTCGCCGTGCTCCTGGCGGTTGAGCCGCTTTTGCTTATTTACACTGAAAGGAAAGGGTTGTCGACGACAGATCCGCTGCAGGTATTCCTGCGGATCTTCCAAGTATCGCCCTCACCTGCTCTAACTGCTCCCTAATAGCCGAAGGGGCAATTAAATTAAAGGTCCCGAGCCGATTCTCGCCGTACCTGGTGGCCCCTTCAGGGCTAATTCGGTGTGAAATTAACCCAGGGTAAACCCTGGGCTATGCTTTTTTGGCCGCTTCGGGCCACAGATTGGAAAGGTCCAAACCGCAGGTGACTTCGGGCCGTATGACCGGCGCTATGCAGATGCAACCCTGGGCTTCTTGCCCGGGCTGGGTCCTAGTTCACCAGCGAGTGTCCGGCGATTTCTTCCAGTTTCCGGAGAGGAGATTTCCCTGGAGAAACGAGTGCGTTGACGGGAACAATCAGGGTCTGTTCTAGAGCGAGACGGCCCGACAAGACGGCGTGTGGCACAGCATCGGTGAAAACTATCCAGGTCGAAGATGGCGGAAAATCCGTGCGAACCTTCGTGCCATCTCGCTGAAACTCCGTATTCTCTTTCAGATAATCGTGCAAGCGCAACATGATTTCGTCATAGGCGGCACGGTCCGGCGCCGGAATTCCGACCAGACGCTTAAGAGGAGTAATTAACTTGCGCAGCCGGTCCGCCGGCGTACCGGAGCGTTCGGTAATTTTTTTCAGGCCAGCATCAATCGAATAGCGCTTGGCGATCTCCGCGAAAGGATCTCCGACGAGCCATTTTCGCGCTTCTGATGGGTTGATGTTTGTGAAGCATCGCAGAATTCTTCCGCCGCGGGTTGGTCGACCGGGAAAGGCATCGACATGGAGCAGGTCATTGCGTTTGTGAAGCGATAGATCACGCCCTTCCTCTTCCAGCGGACGGAAGCTCGCGAAATCCAACTTCCAATGCGGCGAATATGGAGCAAGAAGTTGTGAAAGGAACTTCACAACTTGCTCGGAGTAATTGCGCATGACTTCGTGCAGCCGCTCCACGTCCTCACGCGCGTCGGCAGCGAAGCCGCGTAATTTATCCTGGTAGGGACGATAGGAAATGTTCTTGTGAAGAGATGAACTGCTCTGCTGTTGCCTACGAAGAAACTGGAGACTGGCTTCCGGTAGGTCGAACGGGATGCGGTCCAGAAAGAGAATATGTCCGTCTTCGAGCTGCGAGCAACACCAGCGCGCGCGTTCCTCTCTGCGTCTCGAGTCGTCCCATCCCTGCGGGTACGAGAAATCTTCTACGGTGATGAGCGACATGTTTTGCGAATCGATATTTGGTTCCAAAAAAACAAAAGTACCAGAGCAACCATCCCCAGATCCAGCAATTCGTGGATTCCAGATCAGTCGTTCCTGGCGTTCACCGTCAGTCCCTGAAGTTTTTGAAACTCAGGCCGACACCGAAATCCTTACCGCGAAGGTACTGGACGACGGCTTGAAGGTCATCTTTCTTTTTCCCGGTTACTCGCACCTGATGGTCCTGGATTTGACTCTGAATCTTAAGATCAAGCCCTTTGATTGCTTTAGTAATTTCCTTGGCCTTGTCACTGTCCAGGCCTTGTTTGATGTGGATCTCCTGACGAGCGTGTCCGAGAGGCGAAATCGCCGGATCCTTGCGTTCGATGTTGCGGAGGTCGATGTTCCTTTTGGCTAGCTTCCCGATTACGATTTCCACCAGCGATCTTAACCTGCCGGCATCTTCCGCGCTTAGTTCGATGAGGGTGGGGTCGGCGAGTTGGATGACGGCCTTGCTGTCTTTGAAATCAAATCGCGTGCTCAACTCTTTTCGTGCCTGGTTAATGGCATTGTCCACCTCTTGCTTGTCCACTTCAGAGACGACATCGAACGAAGGCATATGTAATCCAATAGCGAGAGGGACAGGCTATTGCAACAAACGTTCGCGGACAAAACTGGCAATCTGAGAGAGGTTCGGACGCCGATCAGACTGCTTACCGGATGCCCTGTCTGGGATTGATCGAACCTGAAAAATCGATTGGTCTTTCCAAATCCAGGCGTCCGGATTGTAAGGGCCGACCAATCCAGGATCGCTCCAGGTATGAATTGAGAGAATCTCTGCCGTGATCGCCGCGCCAATGTGCATCGGACCGCTATCCACGCTGACGATGAAACTCGCCCTTCGAAGGAGCCAGATCAATTGGGATAAATCGGTCAGATTCACCAGGGAGATCCCGTTTCGGGCGACCGAAAAACTTTCATGGGATCGTCCGACAACGATGACTGGATGCGGCGTGAGCGACCGCGTGAATTGAAAGATCTCCTCGGGTGTTAATGACTTATGAGCGCCGCGAGCGAAGGGATGGAGAATGACGAATCGATCAGGCAACTTCAGGGAGGCAATCGGTCGGCCGCCAGGAAGCGGAAAATGAGCCGGTCCGGAAGTATCAGCTCCGGCGAGTCTTGCCAACTCCAGGTAGCGGTCAACTGAGTGCTGGCCGGCATCCACTGGAGCGCGTTCATGGTAGTGATACCGAGAAGCTTCTCTGGCGTCCGACAAGCCGAGGACCGATTTACCCCTCACGCTGCGCGAGATCCAGGCGCTTCGGAACAGTCCTTGAAAATCCAAAACCAGATCGGGCTGCAAATGAGATAGTTCCCGGCACCACTGGACGAATTTGAAAACGCCGCCAATACCCTGGAACTGCCGCCTGGGAAAAGCGATCAAAGCGTTAAGATCCGCGTTATCCTCCAAAAGTGGAAGCCATTCGGTGTTCGCGATCCAGGAAATCTCGGCACCCGGGAAGGTCGTTTTCAGGAAGTGGACCGCTGGAAGGGTGTGAACGATATCGCCAAGCGAACTCGGCTTGACGACGAGCACCGAGGAAGGCGTCATTTTCCGAACGCCAAACGATCCGCGAGCCTCGGCGGAAGCCCCGATAGAAGTATTTTCTCCTGGGTTTTTGGAAGATCGTACGAAAGCCGTCGCAATCGGATCATGTGCTTTTCCTCGTCGAAGACCACGTAGGCGGCTCGCCAGTCGCCGTCTCTCGGTTGACCAACGCTCCCGACGTTTACGAAGTACTTTTTACCCGACTCGATGACGAGGTGATCGAAGGGGAGTCCAACCACAGAGCTGTCTTTGATGTAGGCTCTTGGCGCGTGCGTATGACCAAAGAAACAGAGTTCCGTTTTTTGCTTGAAAAAACTGGCGGCGGCATCCAACTGATTCAAGACATAGCTCCATCCCCCCGGGTCTTCTAGGGTCGCATGGACGATCATAAATCCGTGATTTTCAGAGACCAGAGGAAGTCCTCCCAGCCATCTCTTTTCGGAAGGGGTCAATTGATCACGCGTCCACTGAATCGCGACTTCAGCCAAGGGGTTGAAGCTTTCGAGGGAGCTTTCAGACGAAGCGTAATCGTCGTGGTTTCCCTTCACGACCGGACATTTCAACGATTGGACCAGCTCCAGGCACTCTCGCGGATTCGCATTATAACCTACGACGTCCCCAAGACAAATATAAGCGGTGCAGCCCTGATCAAGAGCGTCAGCGAGCACTGTTTCAAACGCCTCAAGATTGGCGTGAATATCGCCAAAAATCGCTAACCGCATCGTGCTGCGAATTATGAGACGGAACGGGATAACAGTCTACGGTTTTGTGTCCAGAGTTCTGCAATTTACGTCCCTTCAGGTCAGTGGCGGATCTCAAATCCCTTTGCGCCACTTTTTGCGGGAATTTCCTGGACTACGAAACGGGTAACGTGACGGCGCAATTGGCTGTCCAGGATCGCTTTGAGAAATTCGTCGACTTCGCCCGCGTCGCCCTGGACTTCGAGCTCTACTCGGCCATCAATAAGATTTTTTACCGAGCCAACGACTTCGTAACCGGTCGCTAAACTTTTGACGATATACCTGAAACCAACTCCTTGGACGTGTCCTTGATATAAAACACGCTTTGAAATCATGATCCGGCAGGTTTCGAATCGAGAGAGGTTCTTTCGGCCGGGTGCAGAATCGATGTCGGAGATGCGCTACCCCGAAATGTTTCGAGGTAGCATTTTCATCCGGTAGCCAGAGCGCAGGTTATCGCTTCCAGTCGAGCGCGCCCTTCTTTAACGCGTAAACGAAACCGACCATTAAAATGACCACGAACCCAAGCATACTTCCGAAAATGGTCCATGGATTGAACTTATCCATATAATCGCGATAGACTACGGCCCAAGGGTACATGAACACGATCTCGATATCGAAAAGAATAAACAACATCGCGACCAGGTAGAATTTCACACTGAATCGCGGCTGGGCTCCGACCTCGGCAATCATGCCGCATTCGTAGGCAGTATCCTTCGTGGGGTTGCGTTTACCGACACGGCCAGGACTACGCTGAGCAGCAGTGCCACACCAGCGAACCCGACCGCGACGATTACTTGCAACAGGATCGGGAGGTAATCCTGTGTCATAGAGCCTTCCTAAGATTTGGAAGCAACTGTTGTGGCTTGAGCGGTGTTCGCGGCAGCCAGCGCCGCCAGCGCGGACGAATCGCCTTTGTAACTTTTACCTGTCTTCTTCACCACTCCGCGGGCTACCAGGTTTTGAAGTTTCTCATAGGCACGCAAACGCAACATTTCTTCGCCGCCGCTAGCCGCATTGCGCTGACGAAGGTTTTCATGAACGATCTCGAAGAGCTGTTTGAACTCAAATGATTTTTTCTGAGATAAAACAGCCACGAGTTCTTCGGTAACAAGGTCAGGGAGGCGTCGTGAAAAGGCGTTTTTCTTCTGAATAGCCATAGAGCGCGCAATATAGCACACAAACTTTTAATGACGAGTGGGAAAGTGACGGCACGACGCGAGGAAGTGCCTTCACGACAGATGCCCTATCGTAGCAAGTCCCTCCCTGAACGTAGGATAGAGCGGATCCCAGCCTAGCGATCGCAGTTTCAGGTTGCTCACCCGTTTGCTCGTCCAGCCACGTTTTCGGTTCAAATTTCGCGGGCCAAACGGTGGAAGAGGTTTATTCAATTGGTCGCTCACATACTGGACCCAATCGATCTCGTTGATCGGCTGGTTATCGACGGCGTTGAAAAGGCCGACTGTGTGGGTTTCAGCGAGAAAGCGGAGCGCGCCGGCCGCGTCTGCCTGATGCAACATGTTCATCACGCGTTCTCCGTTTCCTTCAATGATCGCTTTGCCGTCGAGCAATTTTTGCAGAGGAGCGCAGCGCCCGGGACCGTAAAGTCCGGCCAGACGGGCTACCGCACCACCCGTTCCCAGCACCAAATCTTCCGTTTTGCGAAGCACCAGACCTGTTTCCCGCAACGGAGTCGCGGGAGAGATTTCATCCACCCAGGAACCATCGGTCTGAGCGTACACGGAGGTGGAACTGGTAAAGATGAAGCGACCGCACTGCAAATTGGTCATCAGGTTGCGTGCTCCGGAAAAGAAGACCGCCTCGTAATCTGCCGCAGCTCCTCGCCCGGAACTGGCACAATGGATCACAACCTCGAAATTTCGTCTGCCAAGATGCCGAAAACCCGCCGGGTCCCTGATATCCAGGGCGTAAGCTTGAAAGGACTCACCGTGCAGTTTTTCCAAGGAGGCTTCAGACGCCGTTATCGCGTACGTCTCCCAGCCTGAGGAAGCGAAATCCCGGGCGAGTGGCAGACCGACAAAGCCGCATCCCGCAATGAGAACTGACTTAGGCATCGCGATTGGGAGGAACGGTCAATTTCACTGCCGCATGGCGTTGCTTGACTTCCGTTCGTTTTGCTCTGCCTTGTTGGGCAAACGAGGATAATTCCTTCGTACCGCCTGGGAACCAGTCGGAGAGTTGTCTTCTGGCTAGATTTACATGGAGCACCTCGTCGGCCCAATCAAAGTCTTGAAAGGTAGTCATTAGCGAGCTCTTGGCGGAATTTCGACAGAACTCCCACTCACCTCTTTTGCCAACAGGATATCTCATCTGACCGCCTTCGATCTCGATTCCGAGGGTTGCGTATTGTTCAAGCGGTGGCGCCTCCATGCAATAGACTCGCTCGTATTCCCGCATCGGAATGGCGCACCGATCCCCAAAAATAGCCTCGATGGCTGCTTCACCCATCATGGAGTGCCGCACTTCGTCCCAAAGGTGACGGGAGAGGTCATGATAAAACTCCCACGGTTTATCACGGGTCTCAGAGATGACCACTGCCAGACCCTCCGCGACAGTTATCTCGGAAAGGCGAATTCCCAGCATATGGACAAAATGATCTGCAACTTCTTCCATCGGCGGCTTGATATAATCCCACACCATTCCTGGCAACGACTGGCGGCCGGAGTTGCGGTCAATGACAAAAGGACGCTTTGAGCGCTCGCGCTCTGACAGTTCCTGGCTATGTTCGCCGGCCCCGTCGAGCCCGCCCGCAGCCGAGAGGAATTTCTCAATTCGAGTTGTTGAATAACGCTGCCCTGACGTTTCAATAAACGCTGCCAGCGATGCCGCTGTCTCGCGCAAAAGGGGCAATTGAGATTTGATCAAATCGCATGAAGGGGCGTCGGCAAGTGGATTTGTCTGCTCGAGGTATCGAAAGTAAGTGGCGATGAGCTCGGCATGCAGTAAATGCGCGACGGCCGCGACCTCATCGCAGCTTTCACAATGAAGCGCTTCGTCCATGGCAAGTTCGAGAGCATCGCTGGGACAGTTTTCGATTCGGACCTTGGGCACGCGGAGCTCTTGGAGGCGTCTGCGCAGGGCGGTGCACCTTTCAGCGGCCAGGAACTGCGCGCGACCGAGCAGAAGCTTCAAATCGCGCAGGGGGGTGCCAACCATTTGCGCGGCGCAGTGGAACATTAGCCTTTTTTCGGCGAAGGCCAGATGATGAAGTCTCGCAGCCGCCAGTTGAACTGATAACCCGGTGTTTTGGACGTCACCGAAACCCACATAACGAAATTTTGAATTGCTCATGGTCGTAGGCTTACAATACTGACACTAAGCACAAAGTAAGCGAAGCGTCCCCGCTTTGCCTGTTGCTCTTGCTTCCCAAAGCCAAGAAAAGAAGCGGCAAAAAGCGAAGGGAGAAAGCGGGGATGCTTCGTTTACCAACAAGGGCGCTGCCGAAAATAGTTCTCATGAGAATTTTGCTTTGTCTGTCGACGGTTATCGCGGTCCTGGGCAGTCGAAGCTTGAGTGCGGAGGACCAAAGACAGCCTGTTTCACCAGCGCCATCCACAACGGCAGCGGAGACGATTGTCTTCCTGAGACATGGTGAGAAGCCAGATCAAGAGTTTGGCCAGCTGACCTGCCAGGGCCTCAATCGAGCGTTGGCCCTGCCGCGGCTGCTGAAATCCAAATTCGGAAAGCCCGACTATATTTTTGCTCCCGCTCCCTACCGAAGATCCACGCCCGGCGGGAGTGAGTTCAACTATCTTCGGCCGCTGGCGACGATCGAGCCGACCGCTATCGAACTCGGCCTGCCCGTCAACACCGACTTCAGCTTTACGGACATCGATGGCTTGCGATTCGAACTGACGAAACAAAAATACGAGAACGCCTTAATCTTTGTGGCGTGGGAACATCGCGAACTGGAAAGGCTGGTCAAGGATCTGGTCGACGAATTCGGTGGAGATCCCAGCCAGGTTCCGCAGCGGGATCCCAAGGACTATGACAGCATCTACATCCTAAGGGTTACCGGTCGCGAAGGGTCAAAATCCGCGTCATTCAGACTGGACCATGAAGGGCTGAATAATCTAAGCACTGATTGTCCGGACGCGAAGCAGCAATAGAGCGAAAACCTTACCAGTGCGATCTTCGGATTTTCGGTCTAAGCGATCATGCCGTGCTTTTGCCTCAGCGTCCCTGATCAAATTCCCCTCGACCTCGGGTCGGATGGGCGCGAGTATCCGGCTTGGCGCATTTTCAGGCCGGAACCCAGACGGCTGAGAACAAACTCAGACCCGCTAAAGAAATGCCGGCACTATCCGTTCTAGTATATGCGGCAATGCACTCACGCTAAGGATGAGAAGGATCGACATCTTTGTATCTTCCCCGGAGGACGTCCAGGCAGAGCGAAGTTTGGTGGAGCGATCTATTCGTTCGATCGCCGCGGAATTTAGCGTTCCGATCACGGTCACCTATTCCAATTGGTTAAGAAGGCCCAGCGCTGAGGATAAAGTTGACGCGCACTCCGCAAACGGCAGCGAAGAAGGCAGCTCATGGCTTTGTCCCTGTTTCTGGGAGTATCAGGATCATGAGCTGGACCAAGACTACGGGGAACGCATTCCAAATACCGGGTCGTACGATCTAGTCATCTCTATCCTCTGGTCTCGGCTTGGAACCAGGATATCCCCGGCCTTGGTGATGCCGGACGGGAGCCGACCGCAAACCGCAAACGATTACGAAGTCGCCTGGGTGTTGGATCAGTCAAATCGAACTCCGGGATTCCCGGAGTTGCGCGTATACCGAAATCGATCGGTCCCCGTCGTGCCGCCTCGGTCGAAAGAGGGCCGGGAAACATTCTTTCGACAATTGGATGCAGTTCAGGAGTTTTATGCGGGATGGGAAAAGCATAGCGCGTTCACCGAAGCCTGCAGTGACTATTCGGACCTGCAAGATTTTGAGAATTTGTTTCGCGAGCATTTTCGAGATTTTCTCGCCAGGCAGTTGGAGAAGGAAGTTGTCGCGCGCGAACGTCCTGCGAAGGCGCGCTATTGGAAATCAAATCCTTTTCGAGGTCTGCAGTTCTTCGATTTCGAGTATGCACCTGTTTTTCACGGCAGAACGAAAGCCGTCGGAGAAGTCCTCGAAGCTCTGAAGAAACAGGCGAGCGCCAGCAGGCCTTTCGTGCTGGTTCTGGGAGCCAGCGGTTCCGGAAAGAGTTCCCTGGTTCGAGCCGGCGTTCTTCCCCTTTTGATCGAGACCGGAACAGCGGTTGGAGATGGACCTTGGCGCCGTGCTGTCACTCGACCGGGGCTTGGAGGCAACGCCGGTGATCCCTTCGACGCGTTAGCGGTTGCCTTGCTCGCCAAAGTTGCATTGCCGGAGCTTCAGAAATCGGCCTCGCGCAACGAGTGGAGGAAACTGGCTGCGGAGCTGAGAGAAGAGCCGGAAAGCGTCGCTCTTCGAGTCAAGGAATTACTCGATCGGATCAGCCTGCAAGAGTTAAATCATCTGCTGGACGAACAAGACTCGCAATCCCCACTGCCCGGCAGAATCGAGAGTGCTGATCTTGTCAGGCACAGAAGGTTACGGAGAGTAAAACCAAAAGCGCAACTGGCGCTCGTCATCGACCATTTGGAAGATTTGTTCGTCAGCGGGTTTTCACAGGAGCTGCAACAAAATTATATCGCAGTTCTGGCTGCTCTGGTTCGCTGCCAGCGGGTTTTTGTCATTGCCGCATTGCGGAGCGACTTTTATGCTTCTTATTTGCAGTTTCCTGAGCTGGTCTCCCTGGCTGGTCCTGCCGGACGATTCGATCTTCTGCCCCCCGCGCGGTCCGAGTTGCGGAATATAATCCGGCTGCCGGCGGAAGCAGCCGGCCTGAGCTTCGAGCGGGACGCCAAGACAAACCAGTCTTTGGACGAGGCTTTGACTGACGCGGCCTTGGCTTGTCCTCAGCCGCTTCCGTTGCTTGAACATCTGCTTTCGCAACTTTACGGCAAGCAGCTTGATCGAAAAGACGGTTTGCTCCGGTGGTCCGATTATCGGGAATTGGGCGAATTTGAGGGTGCATTGGCCAGCCACGCAGAGACCCTCTTCGTCTCACTGAACAGCGACGCCCAGCAAACGTTTGAGTTCGTGATGCGACGGCTCGCTTCTCTCGGACCAGACGACAAGGCTATCTGCCGCCCGGTGCCATATCAAGATCTCGTTTCCTCCCCTGAGCTCGATCATCGGTTGAGAGCGGGTGCCAAAAGTCTGGTTGACTCCCTGGTCAAGGGGGGGCTGTTTAGCCTGGAGACTGATCTCAAGGAAGAGGTTTTCGTCAGCGTTGCCCATCAGGCGCTTCTCGAGAGATGGCCGAGAGTTCAATTGTGGTTGGCTGAGGACCAGGAATTTCTTCGAATGCGAGATCGCCTCGATGGATGCCTGAAACTTTGGCTCAATCAAGGGCGACAAACTCATCAGCTTCTTAGGCCCGGGTCGGGTCTTGCCGACGGGGAGACCTTGATTAATCATTTTCATTTTTCTCTGTCCGAGACGCAGATCGACTACATAAAAAGAAGCGTCGCTGCGCAAAAACGCGGACACCGGACGCGGAATATCGTCGGGCTGGCAGTTCTCGCTGCACTGGCTTCGGTGGCTGCAGTCGCCGGGGTTCGATGGTTTAGTTGGGACAGCCAGCGAAAGAGCCTGAACGAATATTCGAAACTTGAACGAAAGATTGCCGATCTTGCCCAAGGCGAGGGAGGCGCGACCCAGAACGCTGCCAAGGACTTGGAAGAGAGGGCGCGACAGGCAGAAAAGAGAGCAGATCTGGCCGCTTCTCAGCTCAGAGAGACCGAAGCTCGGTTGAAGCAGACCGAAGAGAAGGCTCAACAGGATGCTGATGTTGCTAAGAGCGAGCTCGCCGCAACCCAGCGCACCGCGATGGCGGATCAGCTGAAAAAAGCCCAGGAGAAGGCCCAAGTAGCCCAGCAGAACGCGGATCTCGCTTCAGCGCAGCGTGGCCAGATGGAAGCGCAACTCAAACAAGCTGAAGAAAAGGTCAAGCAGGGAGCGGATCTTGCCGCGCAGCTTACCGCGATGGCAGACCAGCTGAAAAAGGCCCAGGAAAAAGCACAAGCGGCTCAGCAGAACGCGGATCTCGCCGCAACGCAGCGTGCCCAGATGGAAGCTCAACTGAAACAAGCCGAGGTAAAGACCAAGCAGGGTCCGGATCTTGCCGCTCAGCTTACCGCGATGGCAGACCAGCTGAAAAAGGCCCAGGAAAAGGCACAAGCGGCTCAGCAGAACGCGGATCTCGCCGCAACGCAGCGTGCCCAGATGGAAGCTCAACTGAAACAGGCCGAGGGAAAGACCAAGCAGGGCCCGGATCTTGCCGCTCAGCTTACCGCGATGGCAGACCAACTGAAAAAGGCCCAGGAGAAAGCACAAGCGGCTCAGCAGAATGCGGATCTCGCCGCAACGCAGCGTGGCCAGATGGAAGCCCAACTCAAACAAGCTGAAGAAAAGGTCAAGCAGAGCGGGGATCTTGCCACTCAGCTTACTGCGATGGCAGACCAGCTGAAAAAGGCCCAGGAGAAAGCACAAGCGGCTCAGCAAAACGCGGATCTCGCCGCAACGCAGCGTGGTCAGATGGAAGCTCAACTCGAACAAGCTGAGGAAAAGGTCAAGCAGAGCGGGGATCTTGCCACTCAGCTTACCGCGATGGCAGACCGGCTGAAAAAGGCCCAGGAAAAGGCGCAAGTGGCCCAGCAAAACGCGGATCTCGCCGCAACGCAGCGTGGTCAGATGGAAGCTCAACTCGAACAGGCCGAGGAAAAGGCCAGGCAGGGCGGTGATCTTGCCGCCCAGCTGACCGCGCTGACCGACCAGCTGAAAAAGGCCCAGGAGAAGGCGCAAGTGGCCCAGCAAAACGCGGATCTCTCCGCAACGCAGCGTGGCCAGATGGAAGCTCAACTGAAACAGGCCGAGGAGAAGGCCAGGCAGGGCGGGGATCTTGCCGCGCTGCTTGCCGCGATGACGGACCAGCTGAAAAAGGCCCAGGAAAAGGCGCAAGTGGCTCAGCAAAACGCGGATCTCGCCGCAACGCAGCGTGGTCAGATGGAAGCTCAACTGAAACAGGCCGAGGAAAAGGCGAGGCAGGGCGGTGATCTTGCCGCCCAACTGACCGCGATGACCGACCAGCTGAAAAAGGCCCAGGAGAAGGCGCAAGTGGCCCAGCAAAACGCGGATCTCGCCGCAACGCAGCGTGGTCAGTTGGAGGCTCAACTGAAACAAGCCGAGGAGAAGGCCAGGCAGGGCGCGGATCTTGGCGCTCAGCTGACCGCGATGACCGACCAGCTGAAAAAGGCCCAGCAAAATGCAGATCTCGCCGCAACGCAGCGTGGCCAGTTGGAGGCTCAACTGAAACAGGCCGAGGAGAAGGCCAGGCAGGGCGCGGATCTGGGCGCTCAGCTGACCGCGATGACCGACCAGCTGAAAAAGGCCCAGCAAAATGCAGATCTCGCCGCAACGCAGCGTGGCCAGTTGGAGGCTCAACTGAAACAGGCCGAGGAGAAGGCCAGGCAGGGCGCGGATCTTGGCGCTCAGCTGACCGCGATGACCGACCAGCTGAAAAAGGCCCAGCAAAATGCAGCAGTAGCCCAGCAAAATGCAGATCTCGCTTCAACGCAGCGTGGCCAGTTGGAAGCCGCATTGAAGGAAGCGGAGGAAAAGGCGCAAGTGGCTCAACAGAACGCGGATCTTGCCACAACTCAGCGCAGTGCGATGCAAGTCCAGCTGAAAAAGGCTGAAGAAAAAGCGCAGCTGGCGCAAAAGATTGCGGATTTGGTTTCAGCTCAGTCAGAGGCCGTCCAAACCGGATCATCAAGTGGAGAGGCGGCTAAGAAGAGTGCGAATCTACCCGCAAACGAAGCTAGATCGGGACGCGCTTTGCCCTTGGACGGGGGTGGAAAACGCAGAACCGGCGATTTCGACTCAGCCGTTACTCCCCCCAGTTCAGTCCGTCAATCACCAGAAAGATCAATAGAGAAGATCAACGAAAGCTATGAAGGCCAGATTTTATACATTTTACCTCCTTGCGGTCATCACGCTCCTCTCCTTAGCGCCGATTCGAGGCGTACACGGAGGGGACGTTCTTTACGAAGATAACTTTACTAACTTGGATCCCAGTTGGGGAACACCCGGTGAAATTTTGAGTGTGAAGGACGGCAAATTGATGCTTAAGCCGGCGCTCAACACGACTCAAAGTGTGCTGAATCAATCGAACGTTTTTGATGACGCTGATATTGCGGTGGACGTCACTCTGTCAACGGGCGATCCCGGCGTGCCGGGTGGTCTGATCTTCTGGGCGAAGGACTACAGCAACTTTTACTGCTTGTCGATCGACGCAAACGGTTCTTTCAAGATTAGCCACTTTGTGACCGACCGATGGCTTAGTCCTGTCGGTTGGACGAAAAGTGAAGCAATCAATGATGGTGTTGGCCAGGTCAACAAGTTGCGAGTGGTAACGAAAGGTCGTCAGGCGACAGCGTATATCAATGACAAGGAAGTGGTGACGATTAATGGCCAGCCACCCCAGGGCGGCGGGTGTGTCGGAATCTCTGGCGGATCAGCACAAGATTCCCAGAACACCTGGCAATTCGCTAATCTCAGGGTAATCGCCACCGTGCAGACCGCCGCTTCACCAACGCCCCCCGCGCCTTTACGCCCCGTCAGGCAAGTCGCTTTGCGGCTCCATGGATCCAACACCATTGGAAAAGAACTCGCGCCGGCACTTTGCGAAGACTTCTTGAAATACGAGGGGGCGACCTCTGTCCAGCGGAAACCAGGAGCTAAGGAGGACGAAGTAGATATCGAAGCAGTTTTACCGAGCGAATCCCCTGAACTCGTGACTTTCGAAATTCAGGCTCATGGATCGAAGAATGCCTTTGAAGATTTGGCCGCAGGTAAGTGCGACATCGGAATGTCCTCTCGGCGAATTACCCCGGAGGAGGCCCAGCAGTGCGCGCTCGCGGGGTTGGGCGACATGCTTCTACCGGCGTCCGAAAACGTCCTGGGATTGGATAGCATCGCGATATTTGTCAGCAAGAGCAACCCGGTTAACGCGCTGACCAAGCAGCAGGTTGCCGATATTTTCACGGGCAAAATTACCGACTGGTCACAAGTCGGCGGAAATCCCGGAGCGATTTATCTCTACGCGCCCGATGAGAATTCCGGAACCTTTGATACCTTTAAATCAATCGTGCTCGGCGCCAGACCGCTTTCGCTCCGAGCTTCCCGTTATGAGGATAGCGCTAGAATTTCGGACGCCGTGGCGGGAGACGCTAACGGCATTGGGTTCGCCGGGAAGTCGTTCGTGCGCGGCAGCAAAATGCTTGCCTTATCGGAGTCTGGTGGAAAGCCGTTGCTGCCGACAACGTTTACTGTTGCGACCGGAGATTACCCGCTCTCCCGTCGTCTGTACCTTTACACTCCCGCTGATCCGAAAAACAAATGGACACGCAAGTTCGTTGAGTTTGCGCTCCCAAAACTGGAGGTCTTTTCCTGGTGGACTTCTGGCGGCGAGGCTGCGGCACTTGATGCATTATTCGACAACTACAAGAAGCGATATCCCGGAGTGGGGATCATTAACGCTACCGTAGCGGGCGGCAGCGGTTCAGGAGCCCGACCCGTCTTGCAAACGCGTCTGGCGGTCAATAATCCGCCCGATACCTGGCAAAGCCATCCTGGCTGGGAGTTGCTTGGGGATTATGTGGAACCGGGTTACTGCGAGGCGATTACTGACCTTTACCAAAGCGACGGATGGGAAAAGGCCTTTCCGAAGGCTCTCGTCAACATGGTCTCTCAAGACGGGAAGGCGTACGCTGTGCTGACTGGCGTCCACCATGGAAATGTTCTTTGGTACAACAAGAAATTGCTGGAGAAGAACGGGATCAAGATCGGCGACACGATGACCTTCGACGAATTCTTTGCCATTTGCGACAAGTTGAAAGCCGCCGGGATTCCCGCCCTTGGCGTTGGTGATTCAGGGATTTGGGCTTCCTCGCAGCTCTTTGAGAACACCCTTCTTGGAGTCGTCGGGCCCGACGGCTGGACGGATCTTTTCAGCGGCAAGTTGAAATGGGACGATCCCAAGGTGAAGCAGGCAATGCAGTATTTCGCGAAAATGCAGGACTATCTGAATCCGGACCATGCCTCGCTGACGTGGGATCAAGCCGTGAAGGAGCTGATGGAGGGAAAAGTGGCATTCAACTCGATGGGGGACTGGGCGGACGGCGAATTTATCAAAGCAAACCTGAAGGAGAATGAAGACTTTGGGTGGGTGAGCCACCCCGGTACCAGTGGCTCCTTTATCATTGTTGCAGATGGATTTACCCTGGTAAAAGGGGCCCCGCACAAAGAGTCAGCCATTGCCTGGCTGAAGAGCATCGGCAGCAAGGAGGCTCAAGAAGCCTTCAATCCCCTCAAGGGCTCGATACCAGCTAGAACTGATGTCGATAAGTCAAAATTTGACGGTTACCACCAGTGGTCAATGGACGAGTTTGCAAAAGATAAGCTGCTGGCCAGTTGTGTGCACGGCGGGGCCGCCCCCGCGGCTTTCCAGAAGGCATTGAACGAAGCGGTGACCTCCTTCGTCGTGGACAAAAACGTGGACAATTTTGCCAACGGGCTTGTCGAGGCAGCGAAAAAAGTCGGCCCGAACAGCATGGGAAAACTCCAGTTCTCAACCCAGACCATTGAAACGGCGAATTCTGCAATACCAGCCGGCGCCCCGCCTCACTACGCGGATGACGTCAATGGTGCTGGGAAGCTGAATATCATCTTTCACTTTGCTTCGGGCAATACCCAGTTGGATAACAAGGGCTTGGACGATATGAGGCGCCTGGTAGATCTGCTTGCGAACTCAACCTACCACGGACGGCGTGTTCTTCTCTTTGGCTTCTCCGACAACTACGGCGGAAGCAAATTGAATCTGGCGATTTCAAAGCAGCGCGCACAGGCAGTGGCGGAACAGTTGCAAAAACAGGGTATAACCCCGGCCCTCGTCACTGGATACGGAAAGGCGTTGCCAATCGCTCCAAACGAAACGGTGGAGGGTCGCGAATTGAACCGGCGAGTCGAGGTCTGGCTACGTTAAATTTGGAAGAGTTTCACGAGATGCCCGCAGTTCGCGGACCTGGTTCGCCTGACCTCCTTGGTTCAATATCCGGGGCGGACAGACCTGGAACCTTTGTCCCGACCAACTTTTGGGATTGCCCGTTTGACTTTTGCGCCTCAGCCTTATCTCCCCATCAATCACACTTATACCAGTAAGAGGACCACAAATTGCCAAAACCAAACTACCAGTTCGAAAAGCGGAAGAGAGAAAACGAAAAGAAGGCCAAGAAGGAAGAAAAGAAGCTCCGTAAGCTCCAGCCTTCCGATCCACCTCCGCCTACGGCAGAGACAAAGTAAGTCGCTCTAGCCAAAACCGGAAGGACACCCGACGGCCCGCAACGACTTGGCGGATGCCGCGACGAACTGTGATACCGAACGGACGCCGGTAGGGACGCGCTCCCGCGCGTCTGGGCTGGCACGTCTCGAAGCGCACGCCGCTGATTTCGCCGAGCCGGCGTCTGTCCTTGACGCCCTTTTGCCCGCGCTGTTCTCGCCTGTGAACGTGCGGTGGAAAGTAGCCAGTAGCCAGTAGACTTCGGCGTGGCCGGGGGTGTTGCGGCGGTAGGAACGCGCTCCTTGGACGCGCTCCCGCGCGTCCGGCTTGGCATCTCTCGAAGCGTGCGCTGCTGATTCGCCGAGTCGGCGTCCATCCTTCATTCCCTTCTGTCCGCGTTGTTCACGCTCTGTGAACGTGCCACGCCGGAGGTGCGGGAGAGCGCTTCCATACCCCGATCGACTGAAATTCAGGTTTTCCCTCAATAATTTCCATATTTAGTCGATAAAACCATAATGGAAGCCAACCCGCGTGAGAGGTAACGATGAAGATTGCTCTTCTTCTCTTAATTGGTTCTTTCGCCGTCTTATCAGCCAAAGCTAGCTCGGCGATCATCATCAGTCTTGCCGCACAAAAACTCTACCTCTATCGAGACAGTAAAGTGGTTTTCGTTACTAAACTCTCCACCGGTAGAAAACATCTTCCGACGCCTCGTGGTCATTACCAGATCACTGAGAAAGACGTCGACCATACCAGTTCTATTTACCATGTCTCGATGCCCTACTTTATGCGGCTTGACGAAGAACCTTTCGGAATCCACTACGGTTACAATCCCGGTTATCCGGCTAGCCACGGGTGTATCCGGGTCGGTTCTATGCAGGCAGCTAAAATGTTATTCCGAATGACACCGAGCGGGACTTCCGTAATCATTGATTAATTCGTTTGCCAGCAGGATGAGGAACAAATTAATACTGAAATTCCCTGAGCTTAAAAAGATACCTGGGGTTTGCTGTGCTGCCGGTAACCGGCCGCTCCGGAACGGATAGCACCGGGTCTGGCAAATGAATGTATGGGAAGCCTCGATTTCAAGACAAGGCTGAAGCAACGCGAGGTTCTGCTTGGGACGCTCGTTACCCTCGGTTCTACGGAGGTAGCAGAAATCTTGTCGAAGGTAGGCTTTGATTGGCTCTGGATCGAGATGGAGCACGCCCCGACCGGGCTAGCCAAGGTCCAGGAAATCATCCAGGCGACTGGAGGCCGAATCCCCTGCCTGATCAGGGCGCCGTGGAACGATGGTGTTTGGATCAAGCGCATCCTGGACACCGGCTGCGATGGTATCGTAATCCCGCAGATCAGGAGCGCCGCTGAGGCTCGGGAAGCTATCCGCGCATGCAAATATCCACCTGTTGGAACCAGGAGCGTCGGCCTCGCCAGGGCCCAGGGATACGGAATGACTTTCCAGGATTATATTGATCACGCCGATGAGCGCCTGATTACTGTCTTACAGATCGAGCACCTCGACGCTGCGAATAGCATCGAGTCGATCCTTGACGTTCCCGGATTTGAGGCCGTCCTTATCGGTCCATACGATTTGTCCGCCAGCATGGGTATCAAAGGTCAGGTCAATCACCCTGAGGTACAGCGGACCATCAGAAAGATCATGACCGCCTGCTCGGACAGAAGCATTCCGATTGGTATCTTCGCCATTGACGCTGAGACGGCAAAGCTACAGATAGACAGTGGCTGCACGCTGATTGCCCTTGGCATTGATACCATTTATCTCTGGAAATCGACAAAACAGGCGATCAGCGCTCTGCGTTGACGCCGCTACGGCCTTCCTTTCGACTCAGTGAACGAAGATGAAAATAAGAAGCGCACTATTGACGATCGCTACGCTGATGGCCATCGCGTCTATCGGCGGAGCCAAAACCAGACCAGATCTTGGCACCATCATCGTGTATCGCCCATGGTCGATCATCGGGAGTGCCATCACGAATTGGCCGTTCAACTTGAATCACGGACCCGACCTGATGGTTCGCAATGGAACTTACTATCGGCTTACGGTCCTGCCGGGCGATAGCGTTATCAGCCATGACAGCATACCGTTCATAGAAGAAGACCCCGAAACCGTCCACGTAGAGCCAGGACAAACAGTTTACTTTGAGTACACGATGATTTGGGGTTTTATCTTTGAGGAGGCGGACGACCAGGCACAAGCGGCCAGAACAGTGAGCAAACTTAGAGCTTTGAACTGAAGAGGAAAAAATAATGCATTCAACCAGCAAAACGCCTCATTTGGGTGTTGGGTCTCCCAGAGCAATTTTACTGGGGATTTTCGGGAGCGGCGGGGGAAATCAAAATTTCCAATTTATCACCGATATTCAACGCCTCTCCAGAGTCGAAGTTGAATTCGCCATGTTCCATCTGTGAACTCTTTTCGTGCTGAAGGTCAGGCTTCAAGATCTTCACGAGAAAGAAGTCATCTACGTATTTGTGCGCAGGCGAATACATCCTGGCGTGAACAGTATAGCCCCCGACTTCTATTCCTTCGGCTATTTCAACGACTGGATGTTTGGTCACCCTTATCACTTCCGCGATTCCGGTACCTTCTTCCATTGAGTAGTTTCTCAGCTCATGGATCAGAGGTCAAATTTCTCTCGCCCGCCGGCTAAATCACGCGGGCCAGGATAGCCTTGAGCGATTGGGGACTCTCGCGAGGCGACTAGCCGAAGCAACACCTCAGCGCTGGCCAAATACTAGACTCAGATCCCTTGATTCCGTGGAATCCGGGTGAGCCGTCGGGCTCGCATTGTGTCTAGGGCGCATCAGGAGTTCTGGGACTATGCTTTTTTGGCCACTTCGGGCCACGGATTGGAAACGTCCAAACCGCAGAGCCCTTCGAGAGGTATGACCGACGCTAACGAAGCTGCAAAAGGGACAGGTCAAATGACAGGTGCACAGGGGATTTGTATAGGTTTAGCGTCGTCCTTGAAGGCTGGAAAAACCTTGAAGGGATACGAATTGACTCGAAGGGGTTTGGATTTCAAAAGCGCCTTTAAGCGCCGGGGGAATGGCTCGCACGGAGGTCACGGTGGGCACGGAGGATTTCGGAGGATATTAAATAGAGTTCATTCATCAACGAGGTACCGTCCCAGCCCACCCTGCATCAAGTCTCGCTCAACTATGGCTTTTGGGTCGTTTGATTGATTGTGGCGAAGCACGGCTTAAAAGCGGTGTCAGAAGGATCGGTCAACCATTGCGAGTAACCTCCGTGATCTCCGTGTCCTCCGTGCGAGAATTTCCTATCTTCGCCTTTCTATTCGGGAAGTTGCAATCGGGACAGGTCAGAGGAAAGGCGTGGGCAAGATGCCAGAAGAAGATTCCAGCAGCTCGTTAGGTATGAAGCTAAGATAATCGACAATGCGAAACACCCGCGTCGTTCTCACCGCTCTCGGCGGACCTGAAGTCTTAAAAGTAGTCGAAGACGAGATCCGCGATCCCGGCGCAAATGAGCTGCGTATCCGGATTCTTGCTGCTGGAGTTGCGTTCGCCGACGTGCTGATGCGCCGCGGGCTGTATTCCGGCGTCCCTCCATTGCCCTATTCTCCCGGCTACGATATCGTCGGCGTCGTTGAATCCTGCGGAGCCGGTGTCACACAATGGAAGTCCGGCGATTTGGTCGCCGCGCTGACGCAGACCGGGGGATATTCGCGCTATATCGTGCTGCCGGAGTCCGAACTGGTGCGAGTTCCTGCCGGACTCGATCCCGCCGAAGCGGTCAGTCTGGTTCTGAACTACACCACCGCGTATCAATTGATCCATCGGATCGCGAAGTTGCGCCAAGGCGAGAGCGTGCTGATTCACGGAGCCGCCGGCGGAGTAGGAACGGCCGCGCTGCAACTCGGCTCGCTCGTCGGGTTGAAAATGTTCGGCACCGCATCCAAGCCCAAACACGATCTGGTGGCCGCGCTCGGCGGCATACCCGATCGATTATCGAACCGAGGATTTCGGCCAGCGCGCCGCCGGGGTGGATGCGGTATTCGATCCGATCGGCGGCCGTAACTGGTTGCGATCGTATCGCGCACTTGGCAAGGGAGGACGGTTTATCGGCTATGGAATGTCAGCCGCAATTGAAGGCGGACGCCGAAACATGATGCTTGCCGTGGCGAGCTTCGCTTGGCTCGGCCTGGCGGGTTTGGTTCCCGGAAAATCCGCGCGATGGTACAACATCATGACGGAGAAGAAGAAACATCCCGATTGGTTCCGCGAGGATCTCTCGCGATTGCTGGCTATGCTTCAGGAGAAATCCATCAGCCCCGTGGTGGCGGAGCGGCTGCCGTTACGCAGCGCGGGCCGCGCGCATGAATTGCTCGAGCGTGCTTCCGTGAGCGGAAAGATCGTGCTGATGTGCCAGGAATGATCAACGAAGCCGGGTCACGGGCAAGACCGAGACGGATTTCTAGCTAGTTGTCCCTCGTTTCGATCTGTCACCGCCGACCTCGTTAGAGAGGTTCTGCAGGGGGCCTGGCATTTGGTCCGGCAAAACTAAAGCCACCACTCATCCAAGGAGATCCGACCCGAGCAACTGTGAAAAAGCACTCTCTGGTTTAGTCGAATACCCGTTAGGATCACGAGGTCGGCAAAGCCAATTGCAGGCTTGCCGATCTATAAAGATGAACCGCACTATCGAAGAACTGGCCGCAAGTTTCGCCGAATTGGAGGACATGGAAGCCCTGGTGCTAGCGGGTTCCGCAGTCACCGGTCTGGCCGATGAGTGGTCCGACTATGACCTTTATGCATATACACGCGGGGTGGTTCCGATAGAGTTCCGGGCCAAGTTACTGAAGCCTCGGGCCGCGCGTTTAGAGCTTCATAACACCTTTTGGGAATGGTCCGATGAGTGGGTAGAACCTGATGGGACCATTTTCGACCTGATGTATCGCTCATGCGATATGATAGAGGGGGACGTGGAAGCCAGACTTGGGCGGGGAGTAGCCGCACTTGGCTACTCCACCAGTCTTTGCTACTCGGTTTTGCAAGCGACATCAGTGTTTGATCGCCGTGGATGGTTTAAAGCCCTCCAGAGCCGCCTCAAATCGACCCCATATCCTGACGCACTGGTGGAGGGGATTATAAAGATGAACCTGCCGGTGCTGGGGGGGATGATCCATTCTTACGAGCAGCAGATTCGCTCCGCCTTCCGTCGGCGGGACCGAATCAGTCTTAACCACCGGACGGCGGCTTGGCTGGCCAGCTATTTTGACATCTTGTTCGCCGCCAACAGGCGTTTCAACCCGGGCGAAAAACGATTGTTAAGACACGCCCAAGCCCTGCCTACCATGCCGGAGAGGATGGTCGCCGATGTGGAAGCCGCCTGCACGGGGGCTTGCAGCTTGGAAGGCTGCGTGGTCGATCACCTTGAGGCTATGCGTGCACGATTGGAGCACTACTTACAAGGCCAAGGGCTGCTCTAGGTTTAGAACTCCTGATCCGCACTAGCTAAATCCATCAGCCCCGTGGTGGCGGAGCGGCTGCCGTTACGCAGCGCGGGCCGCGCGCATGAGTTGCTCGACCGTGCCTCCGTGAGCGGAAAGATCGTGCTGATGTGCCAGGAATGATCAACGATTTCTAGCTGTCACTCGTTTTCGACCTTAGGGATCACCAGTTCTACGGTCGTGAAATGCCTGGTATTTCGAGTAATTAAGCCTTGAAAGCGCTGGGCAAAGGCCTCAATGAGAACGTCGGCGACAGGGCGCCGACCCGCATGACCGGAGCGCTTCTTCGCTACGTGGTCTGCCCAAAGGTGGAAAGCGTTTTCCGTATCTCGACGGGTCCAGGGTTCTGACCACTGCACTCCGACCCACTGGAAAAACTCTTCCTGCAGAGCAGAGTCACCGGCAAATTCGGGTGCTAGTTCAATGTAGGTGACTGGGCAGAGGATCAATCCCTCCGGCAGATATCGCATCAAGCACTTGGCGGAAGCGGGCCCAAACTCTGGATCGTTCTGTCGAATATCCAGGAGAACCGAGGTATCAACGACCCAAGCCACCTATCAGTTTTCCCCCTCGCCTTGACGCAGTTCTTTAAGCACCTCATCAGAGCGGCGTTGCGGAAGACCACGTTCTTTGGCAAAGTTCAAAGCTGCAAAAGGATCGGGTTTAATGACCGCGCGGAGTTCGACGATAAGACGACACTCCGTTGCGGACACTTTCTCCCAAAGCACGGTCTGACCGGGCATAAGATGCATGTCACGCCGCAATCCCGCAGGAATTGACACTTGTCCACGTTCAGTAATGGTCGATCTCACATGATGAATATATCATGTAAGACCTTAAGCACAAGGCAGCCGAATCGCTGAGCGGCATTGTATCCAGATGATTCGGAGGAACCCTCAGGGGTTCAAAGCGCCTAGCAGTCCGCCAGCCGGCGCCTAATTAATTAATGCGCCATGCCCTCAGCGACCTGTTCAACCTGGGCGGCGGCGTCTTTACCGGACTGGTCAGCTGCTCGGAGTGGTAGTCGTAGATGGTGCAGCAGCCAAGCAAGCCTGTGCCATGTAAGACGCTTGTTACCCTGCCTACCGCCGCCTACTTCACGGCCTTCCAGACGGAGTAAGCGGTTCCAGCACCGACGGACGTAGTAGAGTTGGTCAAGGTGAGTTCGTCCCCCGAAAGTTTGAAAAGTCGTTCCTGATCGGTGTCCTGCCAGTTTGGGTACGTACTTCCGTCGACGTGATATTTAATGACATTGTCATAATCGAAACCCGCGTCCACCTGACGGGCTGGCTTTTTGTCTGCGATATTCCGCGTAGGTTGCTTGGGCGCGTTTCTCTAGCGCCGTCGACTTCTGCTGCTTTGCAGTTCTGATGGCTTGGCAAAACGAAGCCTCAATTTGGGTCTCGTCACCAGCCATAGCGGTGAGAAGCACGCCGCGAAGGCGGTGCAAGTCGGCACGCCACAGGCGCTCCTCGGATCTTTCGACCAATCCCTCCGCCTCCGTTATGGCTTCAAGAGCCTCAAAGCTGCGATCCGCAAGCTGCAAAGCTTCAGCCTTTAGCGCCAGAAAAAATGGCAAACCCCGAAGCCCGCCGATCGCCAGAAAGTCCTTTATCCCCTTGATGATCCACGAGATGCCTTCAGTGACATCGCCGGAAATGCTGCGCGCCCAACCGCGGAGAACCTCGCCTTGAGGCAGCCAATGCGCAAAGTGATGACGAGTTGACAGTTCAATCGAGTTAGATGCCAAGCGTTCCACCTCCGCAGGATTACCCTCGTAGTAGGCGAAAACCGCTGCATGCCATAATGCCACGACCAATCCGTGCATATCATTCATTTCTTTGGCTAGTGAGACCGCTTCTTGCACGGTCGCTTGGGAAGAGGCGATCTCTCCGAGATGCCACTTGGCTTGTGCTTCATAGCATAAAACACTGACTGCGGACCCTCCCACCTCTTGGACTCCATCTGCTGCGTCGGTTGAGACAGGCAAAAGCTTGATGGCACGTTTGTGAGACCGTACAATTTCCGAGCGCCATGTCTGGGCGCCACGTATCGCATATTCGTGCGCTGACTCGAAATCGCCCATAAAATAGAGCGTGCCAGCCAAAGCGTTGTAGGCTCCTATCAATAGAGCAGAGTCATTCTGCTCCCGCGCCAATGAGTAAACTCGTTGAGCAATCTC
Organism: uncultured Verrucomicrobiae bacterium; assembly: GCA_963789065.1. Classification (GTDB taxonomy): domain Bacteria; phylum Verrucomicrobiota; class Verrucomicrobiia; order Chthoniobacterales; family JAFAMB01; genus JAFAMB01. The sequence goes on from CAWBKA010000040.1 coordinate 90,719, forward strand.
GATAGTCGCGGTCAGCTTCTCGGTGGCGTGGGAATAGCGCCACTGCCCCATCAATGCCGAATACAGGAGCAGGGGACGATTAAGCGAATGAGACAGATACTCCGCGCGCTCGTAACAAATTCGCGCCTCCTGTGCTCCCCCTCGGGTGGCTGCCAGGTAAAGCCCTGCCTGCATCAGAATAAAAAGCTGGTCTTCCGCAGTGAGACCCTGGCCCTCGATACCCCGTTCCACCGGTGATCCCCAGCGTCCGTTTTTAAAGAAATGAACCAGAACCGAGAGCAATGCTCCCCTGGCTCCCAGGATGTTCGACGCGAAGAACGCATTTTTCCGCTGAATCCTTGGAATGTAGACTTCTTGCAGCGCTTCATGAAACAGACCGGCATTGCACCCGCAGATCACCGCTAAGAAAAGTGGCTCCATCTCCCCAAAACTCTCTGGCAGTCGGGGCGCGAGCGTTCGGTAATAGTAAAAGAGGCGCCTGTTGCATTCCTTCCAAGCCTCGGTTCGTTGGCTCCGCAGCTGTTCGCCGTAGTACTCACGAATAAGGGGATGGGTATCGAGCTGGCCGGGATTGCGCGGATCTTCTCCCCCGAGAAGTTTGGTTCTTCGTAATTTGGCAAGAATCCTTTGCCACTCGGTTCGACTCAAGTCCGCCAGTGACTCTGTAAGGCCCCGGATGGCAGGCGGTTTCAATAGAGTTTCGAGCGCCTTTTCGTCCGCGGGTCGATCAAAAAGACCTAACATGCGAAGAAGCGACAGCTCGGGACCCTCGCCAAACCAGCTCTGGTAAGATTCCATGACCCTTCGCGCGTGTTCCCCCTGTCGTACGTCGTGAGCAAGATGTCCTGACACTTCCCCACGGCAACGAATATCTCCATGGTAAGCATCGGTCAGATAGCTGCCTAGCAGCGTAAGAGCGAGACAGTGGCCCCTGAACTCGTCGCTGGCAGTTCGCAAATCTGCCTCATCACCTTTAACGTCCAGCGCGCGCAGCAGTTTCGCACCTGCGTCGCTGGATAGTTGTTCGAGGTCACGACGCGGGGCTGAGGTGCGCTCGTGATCTGCAATATCAGCAACCGGGAGACGCGTGGTTATAACACAAAGCCCCGTATTGAAGGCGGCTAGCTCGCGCAGAAGCGCCTGAATAGAAGGCTCGCGAATCCGTCCCTCTTGTGGACCAGGTGGATTTTGGAGCGGCTCCAGCCCGTCCAGGATCAGGAGGGTTCGCCGACGTGCCACCGACTTGGCCAATCTCTCGCCCTTTTCCCACGCTGTTCCGATTCGTGGATCGGGATCCCCAAACCAATTCAGAGCAACATCAAGGAATTCGTCTGCGGACGAAGTACCCCCGCTCGTGCCTTGTCGGTAGAAGGACCAGGCAAAAACGAGCTGCGCAGAACAATAATGCTCAGTAGCCATCCGCCTGAGCCAATGGTTGAGGAGCGTTGACTTACCGACACCAGCCCAAGCAACGATGGTAACGACGTTTACGTGGGGATTCGCCCAGGCAGCGTCCAGAAAAGCGATATCCTCTTCTCGACCGAAAACATCTCTTCCTGTAACGGGTAACCTGGCTACTGAAATTTTCTCCGGCCCCGGTTTTGCCGGCGACGTGCCAGTTCCGGCCCGCCAAGCGGTAGTGGGCGCCTTGGCCAAGCTCTCACGAGTGATATTACACCCCGCGTCGATACCGCCGGTGATGGTCGGCATCGCCTTCAAAAGTTCGCCTGGATTCTGAAAGCGACGACCCGGATCCTTCTGAAGGAGCGTCTCAATTAGAAAAACGACTGGCTGCGGGAGATCGCCAAGTTGCTCGAGTGGTAAGGGCGCGTGCTGATGCTGATACATCAATTCGGAAGGGGAACCCCTGAACACCGCATGGCCGGTCAGCATCTCCCAGAGCGTCGCGCCGAGTGAATAGATATCTGAGCGGATGTCAACTGGGACGCCTGCGAACTGCTCGGGACTGGCGAACTCCGGTGTTCCAGCAAAAACGCCGGGCATTGAAATCGCGGCTTCAGCAGGCAAGTCGGTTGCGAGCTTTGCCAGACCGAGATCGATAATCTTTGCGATCGGTCCGCCTTCCTCCTCGAAACTCACCATGATGTTGCTTGGTTTGATGTCTCGGTGAACTATCTTCTGCTTATGCGCCGCAGCTAAGCCGGCGGCGACCTGCGTCGTAATTTCCAGGGCCAACTTCACTTCCACCCGCCCCGAGCGTTTTATGAGACGCTCTAGGGTCTCTCCCTCCACAAATTCCATCGCATAAAAGTAGCTGCTCCCGATTCTGCCCAGGTGTAACACTGTGGCAACGTTCGGATGACGAACGCTGGCTGCAGCGCGCGCCTCGCGCAAAAAACGAACCCGTGCCGATTCGTCACCGAGATATCGCTCGGCGATGACTTTCAGCGCCACCGGGCGGTGTAGATCAAGGTCGACCGCCTTGTAAGTGATCCCCATCGCTCCCCGACCCAACTCGATTGGTCTACCATCCGTGTCCAATATCAATTCATAATTCTCAAATGATGAAACAGACGCAGCCGGTTTTGTCTCCATAAAGCTTTGTACTGAGCCAGCCCCGAAATCTAGTGCCTCAAGTTCCATGCTGGCAGCTCCGCGCAGAATACAAACTGGACAAAACCTGTAGTCGGCTGTGGCGAAGAACTTCGTGCCGCAAACTGCGCAAGTGCGTGCTTCCTGCTCCATTGATCCTGGCTCTGCCGCACATTCCTCGTTGTTTGCTCCGGAATCTGTTTTCACGGCTTAAGCCGTCCTTCGGCGGCGATCAGTGCATCGCAGAGCGCGCGGATCTCTCCTTCAATTTCTGAGGGATCGGAGACAGTTCGGGCGACCTGCTCGCGCACTACGGCCAGGTAGTGTCTGCGCAGGCGGTGGATGAGCGTCTTGACCGTGCCAACGCCAATGTCCAACGCCTTTGCAGTTGCTTCATACGAAGGTTCAGGAGTGCTCTCCCCGATTCCTACGAACACCTTCAGGATATCAAAAACGGATTCTTTCCCTCGGGCAACGTATGCTCTGCGCAAGATCGCCATCGAGTCCTCCAAAAGCGTCAACGCCCAGCGGGCCTCGAAGATCTTTTCGGGCGTCAAAAAATCTGCTGGTTCGAGTCGATAACGGTTCTCGGCAGCTTCCAGGTCGAGGGAAACAAACTGGCACTGGCCGCCTCGCTTAAGTCGATGCGCTCGCTGCATCTCGACCGAAAGATAGTTCTGAAAGCAGGCCAGCAGGAACGATCGGAACTTGCCTTTGAGCTGGTCAACCTCGCTCAGCGCCCGATTTTCCAAAACGTGCATGAAAAACCCCTGTGTTAAATCTTGAGCATCAGGCGGTGAATGTCCGCGTCGGCGAGCGAAAGCATACAGCGGGTACCAGTAGGTCTGACAGAGGGCGGCCAAAGCCGCTTGACCCGCCGGGCTTTGGTCGTGCGCAGAAGCCATTACCAGCGTCCAGCGCGTGGTGTGAAATTGGTCGGCTTCACCTCCCATTGAAATGTCGCTCGCTCTCATCGGGTACCCGCGTGCTGGCCAATGTTAACAGATCAGCCAGAATTTTTCACTTTTTTCGTCAACTCTGACACTCGGACCACACAAATCTTTTTGTAGACTATAGGAAACTGAATACCGGCCGTTCGCTCGTCGGGTTGGGTCCAAAACCTGGGGATTTATTGGCTAATGAGCATTGCTTCGCATGTTTACGATTGTCAGCTTGAGAATGCATTCCCCGTACGGAAGAATCGGCCGAAGCAGAAACGCTAACCCTCAGCCCCCCTTTGCTTTTATGAATATACGCTTTCTCACTCTCGGATGGGCCTCGATTTTTAATCGGCCTTCGCTTCTCATTTGCTGTCTTTTGGCAACGATCGCGACCACACATGCACAAATTCGCACGGTGACTAAACAGCCGTATCCCACCGGGGCAAACAGTGTGGCATGGATTACCAACGTTCCGTACGTTGAGGGGGGCGGACCGCAACAACAGCTTGATCTCTACATTCCGACTGAACGAAAGAACATGCCTCTCGTCGTGTACGTGCACGGGGGCGGCTGGGAGCATGGAGACAAGGCTGGCGACAGTCTCGGCCCAAACAATCTTCAACTTCTCTGGGACGGTTATGCGATGGCTTCCATTAACTACCGATTGGCTCCCGCGGCAATCTGGCCAGCTCAAATTCAGGATTGCAAAGCCGCAATCAGGTGGCTAAAGGCACATTCTCACCAATATGGCTACGACCCTAATCGAATCGCGGTAATGGGCGTATCGGTCGGGGGCCACTTGGCTGCTATTCTCGCAACCACAAGTGGTAGCAAAACCTTTGATGTCGGGGAGAATCTCGATTCTTCCAGTGACGTGACCTGCGCTGTCAATCTTTGCGGAGCAGCAGTGGATTTCACCATTTTTAATGAGCCCAATTTTTCGTTCCTCGGGGGATCTCTTAGGGACCATATGGACCTTGCACGGTCAGCGAGTCCAGCTAGTTACATCCATCCTGACGAGCCTCCGATGCTCGTCGTGCATGGCACTGCCGATCGTCTCCTTCCCTATGTTCAGTCGGAACTTCTAGTCGAAGCGATGGATCGAGCTGGAGCGCCATATTATTTTCACACTGTGGTGGGCGGTGGCCACAGCATCTACTTTGGTCTGAACCTTAATGCGAGCAGAACTGGCTTTGATACGGGCGGAGGAGGGATCGGACTTTTTGAAGACCCGATGGTGGAACCGCTAATCAAAGCTTTTCTGCATCACTATCTCTTAGAGGGGCGAAAAGATCTGTTTACAGGCGTCGACCTGACCGGATCTGAGGAAGATGGCCGGTTGGGTTCCAGGTAGCCTTCGCCGATTTTTCAATTGCGCCACTGCCCCTGAAATTGGAGTGAATGATTATCAGGAGGAATGCCACAAAAAACTACCATCGCATCAAGTCCCCTGTCGGAGGTCGATCATCACGCGCAGCTTCGTCGGACCGTGATCGCAAGCACTGTCGGTACGGCGATCGAATGGTACGATTTTCAGCTCTACAGCCAAGTGACTGGGCTGGTCTTCGGCAAGCTCTTTTTTCCTAGGTCCGATCCTCTTGTCGGCGTGCTGCAGGCGTTCGCGATCTTCGCCGTCGGTTTTGTGGCCCGGCCCATCGGAGCGGCGATCTTTGGCCATTACGGGGATAGGATAGGTCGAAAGGCGGCGCTGATTACGACCTTGCTGTTGAGCGGCCTTGCGACCTTTGCCGTGGGCTTTGTCCCACCGTACAAGCAGGCCGGCATCTGGGGCGCTGTCATCCTCACCATTATTCGCTTCCTCCAAGGTCTCGGGCTCGGCGGCGAATGGGGCGGTTCAGTGCTGCTTTCGATGGAATGGGCGCGGTCGAACGCCCACCGCGGATTTATCGCGTCCTGGCCTCAATTTGGCGGGCCGGCCGGATTTTTCCTGGCGAATTTGGCAGTATTAGTATTCAGCGCGATCTCCGGCGACCAGTTTCTCAGCTGGGGTTGGCGTGTCCCGTTTTTCTTGAGCATCATCATGGTAGGGATCGGCCTTTATATCCGCCTTAGGATACTCGAGACCCCGATCTTTTCGCGGCTGTTGGCCGAAAACCGGATCGAACGGGCACCCGTATTCGAAGTGATAAAACGCCAGCCGAAGTCGATCATTCTGGTGGCGCTGGCTCGGATGGGGGAGATGGCGCCCGCTTATATCTACGGTGCCTTCGTCCTTACTTACGGGGTGACGGTCCTGGGAAGCTCTCGCGACCTGCTTCTCAGTGCTCTCATCGCCTCAGCGGCCGTGGCATTCTTTACGATCCCGATTGCAGGGTATTTGTCGGATCGTATCGGCCGCAAGCGCATGTATCTGATCGGTTCGATCGCCACTGGCCTCTTCGGGTTCATTTATTTTGCGCTGCTGAATACCCGAGTGCCAAGCTGGATCTTTATCGCCATCGTGTTGTCTTTTGTCCCGCACGGCCTGATGTACGGTCCGCAGGCCGCATTGATCGCAGAATGCTTCACGCCCCGCCTGCGTTACAGCGGCACCTCGATCGGCAGCCAGCTCTCCTCAGTCATCGCCGGCGGCCCAGCCCCGCTGATCGCGACCGCGCTGCTAGCGGCATTCGGCTCCGGCTACGTGATCGCCGCCTACATCCTTTTCTGTGCGGTCGTCAGCGTGGTGGCGACAGTCTTATTACCGGATTACACCAACCGCGACATTTCGGAGGAGCACGCTTAGCTGAGCTAGCGCGCCCTATATACCCGGACCCAACTAACACCTGATCAACACGGCGATGACAAAAGGACAGAGCGTCTGCGAACAGGTAGAAGCAATCAATTTGTTTGACCTGGAAAGGAAGGCTCGCGAGCTGCTGCCGCAGACGGAGTACGACTATTATGCAAGCGGTGCTAATGACGAAATCACGCTGCGGGAGAATCGCGCGGCCTACGAGCGGATAGCGTTGCTGCCGCACATGCTGGTGGATGTGAGCAAGAGGCAGATGAGCACAACCGTCCTGGGCGAGCCCATTTCGATGCCTGTCTTGATTGCCCCCACAGCTTTTCAAGGCCTGGCACACCCGGAAGCAGAAATCGCAACAGTCAAGGCGGCTGGCGCAGCTAAGACGTTGATGGCCTTGAGTACCCTTTCGACATTTTCTATCGAGGAAGTAATGGCGGTCGCCTACCGGACCTGTCTGGTTCCAACTCTACGTATTCAAGGATAGGGCAGTCAGCGCATCGTTGGTGAAACGTGCCGAGGGCGCCGGCTGTAAGGCCATCGTCTTTACGGTCGATGCGCCGCTGCTCGGGAGGCGCGAACGCGATGTTCGAAATCAATTTAAAATGCCGGATGACATTTCAGTAAGAAATCTTCTGCGTAAAGGACCCCAAACATTTCCTGACGAGACTGCTGGCCCTAGGCTTGCCCCTTACATCGCTCCTTTCCTCGATCCCGCGTTGACCTGGAAAGACATTGAATGGCTTGCCGGAATCACCAAGCTGCCGGTGCTGGTAAAAGGAATCCTGCGTCCAGATGATGCTTTGCTTGCCGTTAAACATGGTGCCTCCGGCGTCATCGTTTCCAACCATGGCGCGCGGCAGTTGGATACCACTCCAGCGACGATCTCAGTTTTGCCGGAAATAGCCGATGCAGTAGGCGGTGCGGTCGAACTCTATCTTGACGGTGGGATCAGGCGCGGCACCGATGTGCTTAAAGCGATCGCTTGTGGTGCCCGGGCTGTCTTCATAGGACGCCCTGCCCTGTGGGGACTGGCTTGCGGCGCCGAAGCCGGCGTTAGGTATGTCCTGGAAACGGTGCGCCAGGAATTCGATCTGGCCATGGCGCTTTCCGGCTGCCCGACGCTGAGCTCAATTACGCGAGATCTCGTCCGGCAAATGTAGGAAATATGAGCGGCTGGCAAAGGACCTAATCTGAGACTTGCCAAGCGGTTCATCCCTTTGCCGTTTCCAAATCTTAACCGGTTTTACTTAATCGAAGCGAACGAGACTTTCGCTGAAACCTTTTACTTTTGGTACTTTCTGCTTCGTATCGATAGCAAAACCCTCTTTTTTTAAAAGTGCCGCCTGATCCCCGACTCCGCCCGGAAACCGAGCGATCAGTCCTCCACTCGCATTGACGACCCTCCAGTACGGGCATTCGTAGGCTGAGTCATGGGCAACCTCTTGAAGGGCTTTTTGGGTCGTAACGGGGCAAGTCCCTCGCACCTTGAATTGTTTGGTAAGCTCTTTGCAAAGGAGGCCGGTCGTAATGAGTTTCTGCTCGGGGATCTTCTTTACCAGCGCCGCGACAGTTGCCGGACTGGGTAACAGCATCTTGCCCGCGCCCCCAAAGAATTTTACGCGGTTGTCGGGGATCTCAACGATAAGATTTTCTTGCGGTACCATTTACGGTCTTTTGGTAGTTTCTGACCACTACTATCATGCTCGTTCAGTGTGACAAGCCTAAGTACTGAATACACACCTTCAGCTTTACCGCGTGTTTCGGACATAATTGGCTTTGATCGATTGCCGTCCGGTTGGTTGAAATGGTGCAGTTGAAAAAACGATCCTTGGAGCACTGAAATCCGGAGCACGGAGGAAAGCGGCTTCCGAAGCGGGATCCATCCCAAGAAGTTCTTCCATCGCAATACTACCACCTTCGGTTTCAGCTTCGGCGATGATGCGGTCAGCCAGTCGATCCCAATAGCCCGGATCATCTTCAGTGATCTTGCGGATCAAAGCTTCTGATTCGGCATCACGACGACGTTCCTCTTCCGTGATTGGTTCTGGAATAAACTCGTCTTGTAAGCCGCTCATGATGTCTGGGAGTCATCGCCGTCTTAGCCAGTGACTCTATTTCGCAAAAGCGTTCCCATCGATCAAGGCCGCAGTAACCAACAACGTTGCAAGATGTATTCTCATACTTAGAAAATTAATCGAGCGATCGGCGGTCGTGAACACCCCCGATTCATTCAGAAAATTGAAACATCCAAAACCTCGTCCCATATCTCCATCCTACCGCGCTGCCGGAGGATCGAAAGGCTTCTATAGGGCGAATAAAACACGGTTTAGGGCTACTTCAGCTTCCCTACGATTTCCCTTCGAAGACAGTTCTCCCTCGGAAAGAGGGTTTACGAGGGCATCAAAATGCGGAGTTAACGGGGCTCGAACCCGCAACCTCTGCCGTGACAGGGCAGCGCTCTAACCAATTGAGCTATAACTCCATTACCGGAGGAAGCCGAAATTAGAGCCAATTACTGCGACCTTCAACCTGAAAAGAGAAGTCGCAGATAAGAGGTGGACCGCAGATTGGGTGGCACAGCCTGGCAGCAATCGGATTTTTTAACCGCAGATTACGCAGATTACGCCGAAAATCGAGAAAATGGTAAGGAGGGATTACCCGCCCCAAGCCTTTGTTGAACTCCGGCCACCGCTTGAGCTCCTGGCTATTCAGGCTCCTTGGCTACCGGCTACCGGCTACTGGCTACTGGCTACTCACCCGGCGCAGCTTCTCTTAACGGACAGTAAAGCGCATGCCGGTGGGCACGTCGCATTGCGGACAAGGCTCTAGTCGCTCTTTCTTCCCTCGTTCATGCTGCTCAGCCTCGAGGCGTTTTTTTTCGCTGTTGATCCTCGAGACGGTCTAATTTGTCATCTCCCGGCGTAAACCCGCCGTGGCCAGTGTAGCGGAATACTTTCCGTTCCGGGGATCAGGTGGCCCTACGGGCCCGTGGTGATTGGGCCGACAGACAAAGCGTTCGGAATTTCAGGGTGAAGGCGGCCTAAAACATCGATTGTGGTGTCTGGTAATTTAAACGCCCCTGCCACAATAAGGTCGGCCGTATTATTCAACTCCACCAGAGTTAACGGGTGACGCACTGTTCCCTGGCGGCTGCGGATGCGCACCGGGTTGATAAACGGTCCGGGCGTCAGCTTGGTTCCACGTTTTCGCTCGCGCGCTTTAAAAGCATTTATGAGGGCGGCCGTGTTGGCATCCATCGTTCCGGTAACTGTAAACGATGTGACACCTTTGGGAACGTCAAAGAGCGTTTTCAGGCTGCCTCTGGTAAAAACGATAAACAGTAATCCTTGCACTACGAGCACATCATCGCGGTCATTTGCTTTGCCTACCCCAACAGGCATGTCGATGTTAACAAACGTATCGCTGACATCATTGTCAAAAGCGCCGATCGAACTCATACGAGTGTGTTCCCAATTATTGTGTCACCAGAGGCCACCGAGAAACTTAGACCGCTATTCGTGGGATCAGCAATTACACCTTGGTATAATCGACTAGTCCTTTGGACAAGGAAGGCCAAAATTCGGAGGATCTTCGCGATGCGCATGCTCGTGACGTCCAATCCACGGCAACGCTGAGAATTTAAGTTTTCGGATGCCTACAACCGTTTCGCCACTGTCGGCTCAACGACCGTTCCATCTGGCAACAGGACCACGAAATAAAATTGCCGGAGTGCACCCTTGATTAATTAATTACGAATGGCGATCAAGGGATCAAAAATGGTACACTCGTGATTGCGTGGACGAATGGCTACACAATCTTCCGGTTTGGTGGATGGCTCTGGTAATATTCGCGATAACCTATTTGGCCGCGGGCGGAATTTTTGCGACCATCATGGCGCTGGCCAAGGGCGAGCGGGTGCGCGCCTTCAAAAGCGTGTCCCCCGCCTTGCTGGGTCCCATGGGAACTGTTTTCGGCCTGCTGGTCGTATTTAGCGTAGTCCAGGTCTGGAGCGACATGGATCGTGCCAATGTGGCGGTCAATCGCGAGGCAAGCGCAATCCGCATGGTGGCATTGCTGGCCCCCAGTTTTCCGGGAGAGCCCGAAACACAGATTCTCGACCTTCTCCGCCACCATATTGACGAAGCCGTTTTCGCTGAGTGGGCCACCATGGCTAAACAATCGGCTTCCTTGAGGGTCGCTCCGCCGGCGTTGGCCGAAGCTTTGCGATTGGCCGTTTCTTTGGCGCCTAACGGCGAAAGGCAGATCGCGGCGCAGCGTGAAATCGTGACGGAGCTCGAAAATGCCATGGACGCGCGCCGGCAGCGCATTATCCTCAGCCGGTCAAGCGTGAATTGGGTCAAGTGGATCTGCCTGTTCGCGCAGGCCGGTTGTACGCTGACCGCGATCGCCATTGTTCACAGTGACAATCGCGCCGGTGCCGCGATCGCGATGGGGATCTTTGCAACCGGGGTGGCCGTATCCGTGCTGCTGATCGCCAGCCACGACCGGCCGTTCAGCGGAGAGATCTCCGTCAAACCCGATGTGCTTCTGCAGGTCAGGCCGGAGTGACTGACGTTGGTTACTCGTTCGCCCGACTTCCGCGTTTTCAAAATTGGATGTAGTTTTGAAACACGAGCCATTGGCGACGCCTGAAGTTTCGTCGCCGATTGTCTCTGCCATTTTCGGCCTTTTAGATTTCTCTAGATGGCGCGGTCTGTATTGCGTGCGTCTTAAGCGCCTTAGTTAGGCGACTCTGGAACCGCTGCATTCCGATAAAGAGTTGCTCGCGAGACGCCGAATCTGTCGGCAATATCCCGCACCGGCAACTCGCCGGCCTGCATGAGTGCTTTGATCGCCTGGATATCTTTGGTCTTAAGTTTCCTGGGTCGACCCCCATTCCGCCCGCGGGCGCGAGCAGCTCTGAGGCCGGCCATCGTGCGTTCACGAATAAGATTGCGCTCAAATTCAGCGAGCGAAGCGAACACATGAAAGATCAGCTTTCCGGTCGACGAGGCAGTCTCAATTTTTTCGGTCACTGACTCGAAATCGACGCCGCGAGACCGGAGCTCGGTTGTGAGATTTATGAGATCACCGAGACTGCGACCCAGTCGGTCCAGTCGCCAAACGACGAGAGTGTCACCTTTACGCAACGATTTCAGGCAAGCCTCAAGTTCCGGCCGAATGGTCGTCTTGCCGCTAACATGTTCTTCGTAGATCTGTCGGCACTTCGCACGCTTCAGGGCGTCGCGTTGCAGATCGAGTGTCTGATCATCGGTCGAGACGCGTGCGTAGCCAATGCGCATGTCGCAAATCCAAAAACCAAAAGGTGTTTATGAAACGTACATTTTGAGATGGCTTCCGCAACACATCCTGCCATGAATAGAGCATGTTTTCGCGACCATTGAAGGATGTAGCAAAAACCTTGGTTTTTGCGAACGGCTGCCTCCGGCCATTACGCCTCAAAAAGAACCCAAGGCAGTAACCTAAACAGTTTAACTCTCGCCATGGAAGAGACTGCTGAAAAGACCGCTGAAAAGACCTCTACCTGGCTCGCATTGCGAAACCCCGTCTTCAGAAGACTCTGGTTGGCAATGGTAATCTCCGGAAGTTGCATCGGGGCCCACAACACCGCTGTCTATTGGGCGATGCACAAGCTGGGTGCCTCGACCCTGCATATCGCATTGATGACCACGGTTTCGGCACTTCCTTACACCCTGTTCACCTTGCCCGCGGGCGCCATTGCCGACATGGTAGATCGCAAAAAGATTTTATTAGCAGTCCAAATCTGGCATGCCACCATCGCGTTCGCACTGGCAATTCTGTGGATGGCGCATCTGCTTAATCCTTACCTCATTCTGGTCAGCGCATTCCTTTTCAGCGCGGGTTTCGCGGTCGGCTCTCCGGCCCACTCCTCGGTCATCGCCGAGATGGTTTCCAAAGACGACTTGGCCTCTGCATATACTCTCGCCGGAATGCAGATGGATCTCTCGGGGATTATCGGGCCTCTGTTTTCAGCGCTCTTGCTTCCGTTGGCCGGAGTAAGTTTCATCTTTGGCGCCAACGGGCTCGGTTTCCTTCTGATGTTTCTGGCGCTTCTGCAGTGGAAGCGGGTAAAGGTGCAGTCAAGCCTTCCACTGGAGAACTTCTTTGAGTCGTTAACGACGGCGATCCGTTACGTGCGCTACACTCCCGGGATCAAGATTCTTCTGGCCCGGCACGCGATATTTTCGTTCTTTATCTCTATTATTCCATCGTTGATGCCGGCTGTCGGCTTGAAGGAATTAGATCTTCCAGCTGCTCACCTGGGATTTCTCTTCACGAGTATGGCCGTCGGCTCAGTCATCAGCGGCGCTTTCATCATTCCGTGGGCACGCGCCAGGTATTCGCCGCAACGCATCACGACCTTCGCGGATCTCGTGTTGGTCTTAGATTTCTGTCTGATGGCTGTGGTCCATCGGCCGTACGTGTTCTTAGTGGTTGCGGCGCTTGGTGGCATGGGATGGACCATTTCTGCCTCCGAACTCTGGGTAGCAAGTCAACGTGCGATGCCTGACTGGGCCCGAGGACGGATGAACGCGACAATGGTCATGGTTGCGAATGCGGCGACTGCTCTTGGCGGGGTAATCTGGGGATTGGCGGCGCATCACGGTGGACTCGTTCCCACTTTTCTGGGAGCTGCCGTGTTCGCCCTGGTGCTGATGATCGTCGTCCGTGTTGTTCCAGCCCTTCAGATCTCGATCGACTTTACCAAAAGCCTGAGTTTCGAGTCGGCGCCGGTCTCGATCTTTTCCCAGCACCTTGACCCGGGCCGGTTGCTGGCGCCTCAAGATGGCCCTGTATCAATTACAGCAGAATTCAATGTCGATCCGGCGCGCCGAGACGAATGCATCGAATTGATGCGTGACGCTCGAATGATCTTTTTGCGAAACGGTGCGCACAGGTGGCATTTGTACGGGGACCTGCATCAACCGAACAAAATCCGAATGGAAGTGGTGGTGCCCTCTTGGAAGCAGCACTTACTCCAACGCGAGCGGATGACAAAGGACGAACAAGAAGTTCTCCTGAAGCTTCGCAGTCTGCGGACCGATCCCAATCCTCCGCAAGAATGGATCTCCCTTTCTTTGGAGAAGGAAGTTCTCAACAGAAGAGTGAGAACCGGGGGACTGCCACCGGGCTACATCGATCAATAAGCCAGAAGGCAGTTGCCAGTCTCAGCATGCTGACCTCCACGCAGAGGATGCCGCTCCCTTTTGCTCCTGGCGCGCATTTCCGGACGAGCCAGGCGGCCAATCCGGTTCGCTGCTACGTGCGATGCGAGATATGCCTAAGTCAGCGCGACTTGTCTTGATTTAATTGTTGCACATCCGGTTCCTTCGGAACGCGAGCCGGCTCTGAGGGAGCCACCTTGCCTTCGGAGGTCAGCGGGAAGTGCAGACGATAAAGAGCACCGAACATGGCAATAGAATTGTCGCTCCATATGCCCATGTGACCCCAAATAATCTCCTTCGGAACACGCACGATCCAGCAGGGCACCCGGGCGTTTCCGGTAGCCTTGATCACCGAATTCGACGAAGGCCAATTTATAACGTCCATCTTTGGGTCCTCGTACCGAGTTGAGCGGTTCGGCCGATGTATTGGGGTGATACGGCCCGTAGGCGGCGCAGGACGCCAATAAGATCGGTAACCCGAGAGTGACGAATTGAAGCTTTAAATTCATGTTGTCCGAGGTAGTTGTAGCGGGCCCGACGTTAGAATGAGCGCGCGGCAAACGGAAACGGGCGAATTCTGCCCGGCAGCTACGAGCGGCGGCCATCGGATTTTTTAACCGCAGATTACGCCGATTACACAGAAATCGAGAAAATGGTAAGGAGGGAATTACCCGCGCACCCAGCCGCTTGTTGAACTCCGGCCACCGTTTGAGACTCCGGCTACTAAACGCTACCCGCCTACTCGAGACTTCTCGGTGACTTGGCTACTGGTTCCTGGCTACCGACTAGTCGGCTACTGACTACTCGCCTTCATTGCTGCATCAGGATTTCGACCGCTTTCTCAAGTTGAAGATCCTTTCCTTCGGCGATGCTCTTCTGATCGTTGCGCACTTTCACGTCGGGTTCCACCTGGGTCTTTTCCATGAAACGACCTTGTTCATCCCGAAAGCCGACCTCTGGAATGCCTAAAATAAGAGCCGGATCTTGAAGGGTTTCCCACCAAACGGCGGTTCCCGTACCTGGCACCGGCATCCCAACCAGTTTTCCGAGGCCAAAGTGTTGGTAAACCCATGGAAACAGATGGGCGTCCGAATAATTGCTTTCGCCGACCAGGACGGCGGTTTTTTTGTACCATTTCTCGTTTGGTTCCCAGCCAATGCTCTGGCCGCGTGGCAGAAACTCAAGATAGGGTTTGCCGCTGAGAAAGGTCGCCAGTGTATCATGAAGGTTTCCCCCGCCGTTATAACGTGTGTCGACAATTAACGCCTTTTTTTGGCTCATCCGACCAAGTGCTTCGGAGTAGGTTTCTCGATAACTTCCGTCATCCATTCCGCGGACATGCACATAGCCAATCGTGCCGTTGCTGAGCTTGTCGACAAGTTCACGTCGTTGTTTTACCCAGCGGTCATACAGGAGTTCCTCCTGTTCACCTAAACTGATCGGCTTAATCGTAACATCGAACCGAGCGTTTTTTGCTGGATCAAAAATGCTTAACGACGTTGGCTGGCCGGCTAGATGATTGAGGAGGGGACTAATATCCACCCCAGGGTCGATCATCACCCCATTGATTTTCTCAATGATCATTCCAGCCTTGATTGTTGCTGAGGCGGTGATCAGCGGGCCCTTCTCGATCACTTCCTGGATTCGGAGTCCGTTCCCTTGATAGTCCCGGTCGAAGAATGCGCCCAGGGCGGCGGTGGCATCACCATTTTGCGGTTCGGGAAAATACTTCAACCCGGTGTGGCTCGCATTGAGTTCCCCCAGCATCTCACTGACCATCTCCGAAAAATCGCGGTCGTCCGAAATGTAGGGAAGGAACTTTTCGTAGACGGTTTTGTAGTAATCCCAATCGACTCCGTCCAGGTCTTTGAGGTAAAACTTCTCGCGCATCTGGCGCCAGACATGCTCGAAGAGATAGGCGCGCTCAGCCGCAAGATCGACTTCCTTTTCCGCGTTGAACTTGGCAGGTTCGGCTTTGCCATCGGCCAAAGCGATTTTCGTAATTCTTCCGGCAGCAAGCGTGAAGACATTTTTCCCATCCTTATCTATCTGGATTTTAGCGGGCAGGCGAGGTCCTCGACCTGATGGTTTCGGGGTTTCAAACTCCCAGAGCCGTTTCAATTCTCTTTCTCGCAGCTTCAAAGACCATAACTCGTAACCCTTGTCGCTCTTGGTCAGATAGACGAGCGTCTCGCCGTCGCTCGTTAACAGGGCGTCTTCGATTCGAGTTGAGCCGAGCGTGAGTCGAGAAACGCGGTCTTCGATGTTGTTAAGATCGATATTGACCGGCTCGATTTTCTTAGGGGCAGTGGTCTCAGCTTCTTTATTCTCCTCTTTCTTCTCGGCGGTCTCTTTCTTTTTTTTGGCTTCGTCTTCCGCCTCCTTCAGGATGTCGTACTCGGCCTTGGAAAGCTTGGATCGATCATAGGCCTCCTGGGAGAAGAACATCTGGTAGACATCCGTCTGGCTTTTCGAAGAGCCACCGTCTCCATGGAGTCCGTATTTATCTGACCGCCAGATCATCGACTTCCCGTCCGCGGCCCACCGGGGAAAATCATTGTCGTATCCGCTCTTCGTGAGATTTGTCAGCTGCTGTTGACCTGCGGCATCGACGAGCCCAGTTTCGGACGCCCAGCGACCGGGATTCAGAAAGGTGACGAGAAACTGTTTTCCGTCAGGAGACCAATCGAACCATTGGTCCTCATCCTCATAGGAATAGTTCAGGTCTCCTGGCATGATCGTCCGGGTCTGCTTCGAATCGAGATTTAGAATCTTGAGCGTGGTCCGGTTTTCCAAGTAAGCGACCTCTTTACCGTCCGGCGAATACTTTGGGCGGAAATTTTCCTGACCATTATCCAGGATCGGGTGGACGTCGATCACCGTAGAATTGAAGAAATACGGTTCTTTTTCTTTTGGTTGAACGATCGATGCTTCGTACAGACTCCAGGGTTTGTTGTACTCCGCCGCGAACATCAGCCGCCGTCCGTCCGGGCTGAAGGAAAGATGGCGTTCTTGCTCCGGCGTATTCGTGATCCGCTTCGTTTCACCCTGGTCGACGGAAGCGACGTAGACATCGCCTCGGACGATGAAGGCCAATTCTTTGCCGTTGGGGCTCAGCGCCATGTCAGTGACGTTATCGGTGTAATGCCTGATTCGCGTTGCCGGTTCGCTGTCGCTGAGGCCTATCTGGACGGCAACCTTTTGCGGTTGTTGAGCTCCGGCAGGCAGCGTATAGATCTCCCCATCGTAACCGAAGGAGAGGTCGCCGTTGTCTGCGACACTGAGGAACCGGACGGGGTTTTTTTCGAACCTGGTGACCTGCTGGGCCGTCCCGGGTTGACCGTTCAGCAAAGGGAGGCGCCAGACGTTGAAAGATCCGCTTTGTTCGCTCAGATAGTAGACCGCCCTTTCGTCCGGGGACCAGACTGGGTTTCTGTTCTCGCCCTGGAAGTTTGAGAGCTTCTGATGATCGCCAGCCTTCCCGTCGTAGAGCCAGATATCGTGCGCTACAGAGAAAGTCTCATGTTTTCGCCATGGGTCTTCATATCCTTTTACGTCCTCGTAGAGAATCCGGTTTCCGGCACGGTCGTAGCGTGCGTTCAAGGCCGGGGTCGTCAAAATCATCTCTGGCTCGCGTCCACCCTGGACCGAGACCTTGTAGAGTTGTGGGAAGATCTTGACGGGG
The DNA here is from genome assembly GCA_963789065.1 of uncultured Verrucomicrobiae bacterium. GTDB lineage: Bacteria > Verrucomicrobiota > Verrucomicrobiia > Chthoniobacterales > JAFAMB01 > JAFAMB01. Next base: position 107,855 of record CAWBKA010000040.1, read on the forward strand.
AACAACGAGCTTTGCGGCGTCCCCATCCGGTACGCATTAAACAGCACGTATTGTCCATCAGGTGTGAAGCTGACCGGCACCGCGTCCGTCGAATAGGTCGTCAAGCGTCTGACGGCCCCTCCTTGCGGACTCGTCACGTACACATCGTTGTGACCGTACCGGTCTGACGCGAACGCGATCAGCTTGCCATCCGGGGACCAGACCGGAGATGAATCGTGGGCTGGACCGCCGGTCAGGGGGATGGCTAAGCCTCCGGCAGCAGGTACGGTGAAAATGTGACCGCGAAAGCCGAAAGCGATCGTCGTTCCGTCAGGTGAGATGGCTGGGTAACGAAGCCACAGAGGATGGTGTTCCGGGCCCAGTGAAGGTTCAGGGGTGTCAGCCAGGGTTGGTATCGGGAGACAGGGACCAGCGAGAATAATGATGGCGGTCCCGGCGCGTGCAAGGTGTCTATTGATCGCGGAAAGGAAGAGGGCAAGGGTGAACATCGGTGACACAACACACCCAGATTCTGCTTTGTTGCAAACAATTAGCCTGCGTCGCTGACAAATCTTTAAGGATTTGTCAGCGACGCAGGCTGCGCAGACCTTGGCAGAGCGAAACGAAGAGCGGGATCGATCCAATGATCACGAGAGAAATGGTGGTGCCCGCGTACCATTTGACCATGTCCCCGCCTGCATACTCTCTCCAAGCGCCCAATGCGCGAGGGATGGTTCCAGCGAAAAGCAAAATCGTGGTGATAAACCCGCCAATAATGGCCGCGCGGTTCGCCTGCCGGGAATAGAAGGCCCAAAAAAATGAAATGATCGCGAATACTCCGCTCACGATCAGACCCGATTTAGCGTCCGAATTAAAACCGAAAACGCCCGTGTGCGGATTATACATCACTGCGAGGATCCCAACGATAAGCAGATAGACTCCGTGGAAAACGAACTTTTTGTTCATACGTTTTTAGCAAGGATATTCCCGAGTATCTCCAAGCCCTGGATCAGCTCGCTCGATGTCGGGCGCGAACAATTAAGCCGCATTGAGCTGACATTGGCCTCTGGAGCCGTGAAAAAGGCGGCCCCCCGGCTGAAGGCGACATTTTTCAGCAGGGCAGCTTGATAGACTTCTTCCATGCCGACGTTTTGGGGTAATTCGACCCAGAGCAGATAGCCGCCTTCCGGTACCCAGACGATCGTTTCTTTCGGAAAATGTTGACGGATAATCTCCCGAGCGGCCTCGCGGCGTCGGTTGTTTAACATCCTCAGATAACTCAGATGTGAATCCAAGTCATCGGTTTGCAGGTATTTTCGGAACGCTACTTCGCAGACGGTGGCCGAATGCATATCCTGTTGGCATTTGAGAAGGGCAAACCGATCCGTATTTCCTCCAGGGATACAGACTCCAACGCGGATGCCGGGCGCGACTGTTTTCGAATAGCTCATGACGTACGAGACGCCGTTTCCATCGTCATACGATCGAATCGGCCGAAGTCCGTCGATTTCCGAAAGTTCCCCGTAGATCTCATCCTCAATAATATGGGTCTTGGTCTTTCGGCAGATTTGCACCAGAGCCTTCCGCGCCTCGTTGGGCATGGTGGCACCGGATGGGTTTGAAAGGGTTGAACAGACGACGAAAAGCTTTGGGCGGAAGCGTTCAAACAAAGTCGAGACCATGTCAAGGTCGACACCTTGAGAATCACGCACCGGAATGGGCAGAACACGAATTCCCATGTCGCCGAGGATTTCCAGCGTTGCGTAATAGGCAGGGGCTTCGCATGCGACGATGTCGCCGGACGCTGCCAGAAGCTTGATCATGCCGTGCAACGCCTGTGTGCAGCCCGTGGTGATTACCATCTCCTCTGGGCTGACCGAGATTCCTCTACGCGCCAGCCGCTTGGCAATCATCTCGCGCAGCAAGTAATCGCCATCTGGAGTGTGGTAACCCAGAGCGACATCCGATTCCTCGCTGAGTGCTGCATCGAATGCGCGCTTGAGGGCCGCCTTTGGGACACAGTCCACCGATGGCAATCCGGCGGCGAGATTAATCAGGTTTGGATTGCCCGCCTGGCGCATAAAATCCAGCAGGCGAGCCCGGGGGGAGAATCTGTACGGCGAAATCATCAAGCGAACGTTCTACCGAGCGATGAGAATCTTCAAGATGAACAGAAGGCAGCAAAGGAAACAAAAGCGATCAGGATTTGGATTTGCCGCATGAATATTTCATGGACTCCTTCGGGAGCGTGACCTCCCCGCGGGCCTTTCGGGATCGCCGGGCAAGTTAAGTTGAGCAACTTCGGACACCGACACAATTTCCTTGATGTTGCGGTATAGTCGGAATCGGCCCCGAGTGGCGCATGGGCCGATGGCTCCAAGCCCACAGACTACGATTACGCGTTGAGAACGTGCTTCGGGTGGGGTTAGTACTGAGTGCTACTGAGACTTGTTCATGATCGACGTTCGCCGAACCTATGACTGATAAACAGTTCGTTCTCGACACAGTTCACAAGCTTCCAGACGATACACCACCTAGCGACCTGCCGATTGCCGGAAGGGACACGGCCACAATGTTCGAGTCGAGCATGATCAACGACGACACGAGCGAGGCTGTCAACAGTACCCAGAATTTCGAGGGCGCCTTGGCTTCACCTTGAATAGGAACGCTTGTCATCGGCCGCATCTCCTCCGGTCGGACCGCACGGGGCCTTGCGGATACCGGGCTGATCGTCGGGTGATGATTGGCCGGCAAATCGAGGCCGGCCGTATTTCGTTTCACGAGAGCAACCGTCGGGCGCAGCCGGTCAGTCGCTCACCGTCGGGAAGCCGTCGACCTGCTCGAGTTCGGGTCGCAACATCTTGGCGTTTTCGAGATGGTCATCCCAATTTTCCTTACGAGGCAGCACCTCGAAGATAACTGAAACATGAATGCCCCTTAAATTGCGGCAATGCAGGTCATTTCGACGTCGAAGCGCCCGGCCCAGGGTTGCACGCAAAGAAACATGCGTGCCGGCCAGTTCGTCGGGAAATATTTGACGTAGACCTCATTGATTGGAGCGAAGTATTCCTGCGAGGTGTTATAAACGGTGCATTGAAGAACATTTTCGAGGGACGAGCCGCCAGCTTCCACGCAGGCCTTGAGCTGCTCGAGCACTAGCTCCGCCTGACACCTGATATCACCACCGAAAATCTCTCCGGTCTCAGGTTCGTAGGGCGGCGCACCCGTCACATAGAGCGTGTTTCCATGCTTTACGACCGTCGATGTCGGCGCTTTCCAGCGTTCGATGTACGTCGCCAACGGCTCAACACGGATGATTTCTTTTTTCAGGACAATTCCTCTTCTTATCCATGGGCAAACCGAAGCGACATGGTTGCCGCGCCAGTTTGTGCCGTCGTTCATGCTAGCCCTTGCGGGCGAATTTTACAAATTCACCAAAGATATGACCGAGTCTCCGGTAGTTCTCCCGGTGCATTTACGCGTCGGCGAAGGAGCGGAACATCGCGTCCAGACTGGCGCCAGGAATGCCTGACCCCAGTACATCGAAGCGTCCCTCTTTGAGTTCGCGCGCTGCGGCGATAGCCGAAGCCCACATCACGCGAGCCAGGGCGCCGCCGATGCTGATCCGCCGGACGCCCAGATCGGCGAGCTCGGCGTAGCTCAGGCCAGGCCGCATCATCACAATGTTGATCGGCTTGGGCGCAACGGCTTTCACCAGCTCCGCGATATCGTGCCGGTTCCGCGCGCCGGGAGCATAGAGACAGTCCGCGCCGGCATCGGCGAAGACGACGAGTTTTTCGATGGCTGGCTTCAAGGCTGTCGCGTCCAGAAGCAGCCCCTCCGTACGCGCGACGAGGACAACGTCCTCACCCGATTGGTCGATTGCGGCGCGGGCGGCCTTGAGACGTTCCACGGATGTCGCGATATCGTAGAGACCGGACTCCCCGACAATCCGATCCTCAATTGACAGCCCTGCTACGCCCACCGCAATCGCGCGGGACACGTTTTCAGCCACCCCCTCCAGATCTGCAGCAAACCCAGCTTCGAAATCGGCGTTCAAGGGCAGATTGACGCTGTGGGCCAGAGTTGTGAGGTGCTCCAGCACGTCATCCAGAGTGACAGCGTAGTCGGGCCGTCCTGTCGACCAGGCGTAACCCGTGCTCGTCGAAGCCAGAGCTTCGAACCCGAGCGACTCGAGCATCCGGGCGCTGCCGACATCCCAGGGGTTCGGCAGGATGAAGCACCCGCTTTGATGCAATTCGCGGAACCGCGCCCGCTTCTCCTTAACGGTTCTAGACATCGTGTTTCTCCATTCTGTCAGTCTGCGTAAAAAAAAGGAGTCTGGGGGGAATCGAGGTTAGATTTTGAGTTCATGGTCGAAAGGAGTCACGCGGTTTGTGGCACGTATGCTTCCCAGCGACTTGACGACCGGTTCGGCTTGTTGTTTTCGGAGTTTCTCAGCGCTTGCAAATCAAAGGGCTGAAAATCCTCCGGTTCAGCGATCACCGACTCTTGTTGTCGGTGCGCGTTATATGATGCGATTAACGCAAATATTAATGTTTCCATTTTTTCCTCTCAGCATCATGGACCAGCCACCCCTGAATCGAGGCGCCTCCCAAGATGCCCAGAGAACTTCTTGAAAACTTGGGTTGGAACATACACGCGTATACCGGTCGGTCAACTTACAATTGTGCGGTGGCCGCAAACAGAGCTTTTTTCCGTAACATTTTTAGTCCAAAGCCTCGAAAGAGAGAAGAGTGGCGGTACCGGCCAGAAACTTCGTGGTCAGCCCGCTATTTTAGATGAGAACCCGTTGGCTGATGTTATCCCCCCGATCGAAAACTTGGGCAATAGCGCAGCAAGGGGCTGGAAAATATTGCACTTATCAGTAGGTAGGCAGTTATCGCCAGAACAGGCGTTCGATTTAGCTTTGGCCTCGCACTAGCCCTCGCATTAGGGGCGGCCCGTATGCAAATCGGTCGTGAAATAGAAAGGGAGATTCTTGAATTGCAAGGGTACTCCAATATCCGTCTCGAAGAAGGTCCCGTTGCATTCGGCCATCCGCGGAGCTATGGTGCGGATAAGGATCTTTTGTCTCGATGAGATCGACCGAAACTCGGTCTGATTTCGATCAAAACCGTCCATGAAGTTCCGCCATCTAGAATACTTCGTCGCTGCAGCCGAGGAGTTGAAACTTCACCCATGCCGCGGATCGGTTGCACGTTTCTCAACCGCCGTTCAGCAAGCAGATCCACGACCTGGAAGGTGAACTGAGGATGGAGCTATTCGAGAGACGGCGCAAAGGAGTCGCGCTGACGCCGGCTGGTAAGGCGTTTTTGATCGACGCCCGGCGTATACTCGAGGATTGCGAGGTCTCGATTAGAAAAGCCCAGCGGATCAGCCGCGGCGAGATTGGGGAATTGGCCGTCGGCTACATGTCTGCGTTGACGCACGATTTTATGGGTAAGGCGCTGGAAGTCTGGCGAGAAACTTCGCCGGGAATCGTCATCGATTGCATCGAGATGAACACCCTAACTCAGGAACGGGCACTCATTGAGGGGCGCATCGCGGTGGGCATACTCGTGCCGAGCGATCGGCCGGTGTTGGAATTGCTACGCGTTCGGCTTTTGGTTAAATATCCGGTAAGCTTGGCGCTGCCGAAATCTCATCCCCATGCAGACAAGCCTCAGATTCCTTTATCGCTGCTAAAGGATGAACCGTTTATCGGGCTAAATCGTATGTACCCGAATTACGGCGATTGGCTGACGAAAAGTTGTCGGCGCGTTGGTTTCAAGCCACGAATCGTCAAGGAAGCGGACGGAGCCGCCAGCGCGCTCGCCTTTGTCTCGGCGGGGTTTGGAGTGGCAATGATCAGCGAGCCGCTGCAAAAGATCCCCGCCAAGAATGTGATTTTCCGCGATCTGACTCCTGAAGATAAAGGGTGGGTGCCTGTTGGGGCGGCCTGGAAACCGGATGCACTAGCCGCTGCGGTTGCTTCTCAATTCGTCGACGTGTTGGTTCAAAGTTGTGCCAACGGAAATGGGAAGCGTCGGGCATCTGGAAGCGCTTGATTTAATTGATGGAACGGTTGGGAATTATGCAAAGTTGGGAGAGAGAAGATGATTCGCGTTTTCGCTGCGCGGTAGTAGGGTGAATGTTGGCAAGTGTTGAGAGCCTTTGGTTCTCACGCTCGCTATGGATTCGGCCTTATTTCGTCGCAAATTGATGTGCCGTCGGATGGCGGCTAACGGTCTTGGCATAATTCTGTTCCGGCATACCGATTGGTTGCACGCTAAGGGTACAGCCGAAACACCATTCACCTTTATACGCAGGCGGTTGAACACTTTGGATTCTGACGTGCCAAGCGCTATCCTCGCTCAGACAGCGTCCAGTCCTCTGAGGTCGCCGAGTTTTTGCATTCGCACTTGTCGCGGTGTGACTGTCCCGCGCCGGTTGCGACGAGAGTTAAAACCTGCCAAAGTGCCCTCAATCGGCTCATGGCGATGGTCGGTTGTCGCAACCCCTCGTTGCAGTCGTACGGAGGTGAGGGGCCGATCGGAACGTTGGTTGCTGATTTTGATCAGCACTTAACGAAGGTTTGCGGACTCAGTCCGGCGACCCGGTTCTATCGACGGAGCTACGCGCGGGTTTCGCAGGCTTGGCCAAAGGTGCACGCACTAGCTAGCCCTCACCTGGTGGTCGGTCTCTTTCCCCGAGTTCTAAGCAGGAGGTGGTGCGAACAGCACCCTGAACCCATAGCCTAACTTGAAGCCGCTGAAGCGATTTCCGCCTGCATTGTTCTTGGTGACCTCTGCAAGGACTGCGCGCGATCACAAATAGTCGGCGTTATGAGCTGGGGCCAGCTTTCATACCGGTTTAGCACGTGACCCGAAAATTCGATTCTCGCATCGGATTTGTTCGTGAGTTGCGACCGCTTAGCGTCTCCCAAACAATTGAAGGCAGTTATCGTGTAATAATTCGCCTCAAATAATTTGGAAGGTTTCACATACATAGACGCAACTGTAACACGTCTATAAGAGTATAGGAGAATCCTGAGGAAGACCAACGAGACTATTGCGTAGTTGAAGTGCGCTGGCACAAGTGCTTTCACTCAGATCTTTAATAGTCTTGGCGGCTGTCCAAGGCGAACTTACGAATATGCCAAGCACGAACGTAGAACTATTAAAACTGGGCCTGCGCATAAAAGCTTCGAGGAAAGTCTTAGGTCGGAACCAGAAAGACTTTTCTAAACGGTGCGGATTAAACAGGAGTTATTTTGGTGGAGTTGAACGCGGCGAACGTAACCTGACTTTTTTTAGTCTTTGTCAGATCTGCGCGGGCCTTAACTGTGACATCGCAACCGTCACTAAAGGAATTCCTCACTCGAGAGCCGCTCCGAAGTAACCGGAACACCCGGAGGGTTCGGTCGTCCGATCCGGAAATACCCCGGTGCCCGACGGCCATTACCGCAACAGCCCAGAGCGAAGCCCTATGGCCTTTGAGCGTTCGCAGCGCCTGGCTGCTCTCCAGGTCCCAAATTTGCGGCGTTCGGTCGTCCGAGCCCGGAAATGGCGCGCGTCCGTCAGGCATTCAATCTTCTCTGCCTAATCTGCTTTGGTTTGAAGCGCGATATAGCGAGTCTCACAAAGGGACATTCCGCAAGCTGTCATGGCTTCTCAGAACCTGTAGATTGGCTGAGTTCTGACGATCCGAGTGCCGCCTGGTATTATGCGCTGCAATGCAGCCCCGCGGTTTGTGCGGGTGCCACAAACAACAGATCATAAAAACGTCGGTAGTAGGCGACCTTCGACTGAAAATGCGCTACCTTGGTTTTGCCTAGAATCTCGGTTTCACGCGGTTCTCTCGAAAGCTGCTTACAAGTGGCCTAGCGAATTCGATTTTCTTGCCATTGTCGTCAAGTTTGCCAGTGCCGACGGTCGCTCCAGTTTTAATTCTTAGGCTCAGGAGCTTGCCTAAATGTGGTCCTCCAATCAGAGCCCCACTAGTTTTTTGCGTTGAGTAAGTGACGCTCAGATCTAAACCGCTCTTAAGAAACCAGATCAGGTTGGCCTAAGAAAGTAAGCCGTCACTAAAATATAAATGGCCAGCCAAGGAGAGCGAATGGTTTCTTCCCGCATTAAGAACCCGCAGGCGTTCTGGGGAACTCCTAAGGAGATCTTTCACTTTATGCTGATCGTCTTGCGGCAGTATCCGAACAATCGCATCGTCAGTATTCGGGGGATGGATGGTTTGTACACAATCTAATAAACACTTTCGAGAATGCGAACGATCAAGGCACCTATAACTAGTTCGAGGCCTCGACGGACGTATTTAAAGTATTGATAATGGATGGGGCCCCTCATTGGACGAGGTTAGAACAATACGGAGTTTGACAAAGAGCGAATGCGGTCTTATGCTCAATAACTTGTCATATTAGGTTACGCTAAACTCAACGCTTTTTTTCATCTATTAGGTATAAAATCAAAAATAGTAGATTGATTTGAGCTCCTATTTGATAATACAAGCATCCGGTCATGTGATCGACGGGGTGCTTGTTTGTTTTATGTTAGCTCACATTAGCCAGCCCAATCTGCAGGAGTGAAACTGCAACAATCGCTGCAGCTGAGTGCATTCCGGAAAATCCGCTGACGCGAGGCCCTTTGTTTACTGGAGTTCCTTGCTCGGGCCGGGGGGGAAGTTCGACATTCTTTCCAAACAGTGCACTGCTCCCGGGCGGCTCCGTTTCAAATTGTTGCTCAGGATTTACGCATACCTGGTCAACGTTTGGCGCAGTAAAGGTTTATGCAGGCAGAGTTGACCGAGTCAGTTTTCAGATCCGCCTCAATCGGGTTGAGGTTAGGTTCAGGAAGAAGTTCACAGCGGATCTGGGATCCCGAATTGTGCTGCGCTCGCGCCGAGCTGGATCGATAACGCCAATCAAACCTTGAGCCTTGCAAATTGGCACTCGTGAAGACAGGGCTCGAAGGCCGTGTAGACCGCCGGTTGCTCTCCAGGGTTTAAATCTGACGGCACTTCGCACGCTTAAGTGCATCCCGTTGCAGATCGAGTGCCTGATCATCGATCGAGACGCGAGCCTAGCCAATGCGCAAATGCGCTTGTCACAAATCCAAAAACAAGAGGCGTTTATGCGTTACCTTTTTGATGAATGGGAAGTTGAGCTTGAAGCCTTTCGAGGACGAGTTCAACGATTGAAGAAATGACTGATTAATCACGTCACTACGCCAATCTTCGATACGCAATATCGGGCCCGGTTATAGCCAGGGTCGTTATGCCGATGCATGGCCACACCTTGGAAATCGACGCGGAAACCGTATGCGACCCATCTCGCGGTAGCCTCGGTTCGCGACCTGCGTTGACTCCTTTCACGAGACGCGAGGCACCCTTGACGAACAGCTAATGCTTCACAGGCGGTTAAGAGAGTGCCGAACGCCTTTCCCGCGCGGTGGATCCTGCCGTGGCTGCGCCGAATGTGACATAACAGGCACCGCTGCCCGCCTCGGCGCTGGCCCGCCGTCCGTGTGGCGACCCCTAGGGGCAATTGAGAGACCTCTTTTCTTAGAACTGGGTTCGAATGCGACTTGGCCTAATCGTCGTTAAGCCTTGACATGGCAGCGCCCGTATGGCTTGAACGCATCAGAAATCGTCGTTGGTCCACCGGGTTGCCGGCCGTTTTGGCCTGTTACGCGCCAGGGGGCATCCGACAAAGATTAATCATATGCACGCTCGTTTAGGACGTTTCGAGATGCCGAAAAGCCGCACTAAAGAGGAGGCTAGCGCAACTGAAACCTACGCCAAATTCATTGCCGAACCGTTTGAGGCAGGGTATGGGCACACCGTGGGTAACGCTCTGCGCCGAGTTCTTTTGTCCTCTCTGGAAGGAGCTGCTATTACTTCCATTCGGATCACTGGGGCGCAACATGAGTTTGCTACCCTCACTGGGATCGTTGAGGACGTAACCGACATCGTCCTGAATCTGAAGAAGATAAAATTTAAAGCGGTCGACCACGAACCGCGCACGGTAACAATTAGCGTCAACAAAGAGGGTCAGATTACGGCCGGGGATATTCAGACGATCCAGGGGATCGAAGTGCTGAATACCAACCAAGTAATTTGCACGGTCGACAAAAAACAGAAATTTGAAGCGGAATTCGACGTTCGGATTGGCCGCGGATTTTATACCGGAGAAGAAAACAAGCGCGCGGATATGTTGCTCGGTGTTATTCCGATTGATTCGATTTTTTCGCCAGTAATCCGTGTCAAGTACAACGTGGAAAGTACCCGCATCGGCCAGCGGACCGATTACGACAAGCTGATTTTGGAGATCTGGACGGACGGACGGATCACACCGGACGATGCATTGCTGCAGGCTTCGGCCATCCTTCGCCATCATTTCGACGTCTTCGTGAACTACGACGACGGCCAAATCGAGTTTGATGAAAAGCCAGAAGAAGTGAACCAGGAAAATATCCGGCTGAAGAAGCTCCTGAACATGAGCGTGAACGAGATGGAGCTCTCGGTCCGTGCGGCAAACTGTCTGAACAGCGCCAACATCACCATGGTGGGTCAGATAGCCATGAAGACCGAGGCTGAGATGCTGAAATACCGGAATTTCGGCAAAAAATCGTTGAATGAGATTAAGGATAAACTGCTCCAGCTGGGTCTGAGTCTTGGGATGAAATTTGAATCAGGATTGATCGAACCGCCGATGAGCAGGGAAGGGAGCGAGGACGGCAAGATGGTGTCGTTTTAACGAGTTATGGGCTGACCTCACGAAACGGAAAAGATCGTACGTTAAGGCACCAGATACAATTTTGTCCGTTTGGTATGGCGATTCCAAGCAGACCTAGCGCTACCGACAGATAAAAGCACGCTGCGGGGGATTGAGCATCAAGGCGTGAAGCTTAGATCCGGAGGATCTTGCCCGGGTTCATTATGTTGTCAGGGTCGATAGCCTTCTTAATTGCGCGCATGACGCTCACCGCCTCGCCGTGCTCGGCGAGCAGGAAGTCGATCTTGCCGCAGCCGATGCCGTGCTCGCCGGTACAGGTGCCGTCGAGAGATAGCGCGCGATGCACCAACCGCTCGTTGAGGCGCTCCGCTTCCGCCATCTCCCTGGGGTCGTTCGGGTTGAGCACGATTACCAAGTGGAAGTTGCCGTCGCCGACATGGCCGACAATCGGCGCTGGTAGGAAGGAGGCTGCGACGTCTTTCTCCGTCGCGACAATGCATTCGGCCAGCCGCGAAATCGGCACACAGACATCGGTCGCGAAGATCTGCTCGCCCGGGCGCAGCGCACTGTCGGCGTAAACGACGTCATGCCGTGCCCGCCACAGCTTTTGGCGGTCCTCCGGCTTGGTCGTCCAGGAGAAATTTGCGCCACCATGATCGGCGGTGATTTTCTGGACCATCTCCGCCTGCTCCGCCACGCTAGCCTCCGTGCCGTGGAATTCGAGCCACAGCGTCGGCGCGACTGGCAGGTCGAGCTTTGAATACTTGTTGATTGCGTCCATCTGCATCGCGTTAGCCACCTCGATACGCGCCACCGGCACACCCGCTTGGATGGTCTGGATCACGGCGTTAACCGCAGCTTCAATACTGGCGAACGAGCACACCGCAGCCGAAATCGCCGCCGGGATGCCGTAGAGCCGGACCGTCACCTCAGTGATTACGCCGAGGGTCCCTCTGAGCCAACAAAGAGCCGGGTCAGGTCGTAGCCCGCCGCAGATTTCCGCGCCCGTCGCGCCGTGCGAATTACGCGCCCATCCGGCAACACCACCTTGAGCGAGAGTACGTTTTCGCGCATCGTGCCGTAGCGCACCGAATTAGTGCCTGAAGCCCGAGTCGCGGCCATGCCGCCAATGGTGGCATTAGCTCCCGGATCAACCGAAAAGAAAAGGCGCTTATCACGAAGATGCTCGTTAAGCTGCTCGTGGGTAACGCCCGCTTCCACAGTCGCATCGAGATCGCCGGTGCTGACCTGCAGGATCTGGTTCATCCCCGAGATATCGATACACACCCCGCCCCGCAACGCCACGACATTGCCTTCCACGCCGGTGCCAGCGCCAAAAGGGATCAGCGGCACCTTGTGGCGCGCGCAGATTATGACGATTTCGCTCACCTCCTCAGTCGATTGCGCGAAGGCGACGGCGTCCGGCGCTACATAGGGATGATAGGACGCATCCTTGCCATGTTGCTCGCGTACCGGTGCGGCGCTCGACAAGCGAGCGCCCAGCAGCTGACGCAGCGATGCGATTGCGGCATCGCGCGCGGCATGGTCAACGGATTCAGCGGTAACGGGCAGAGTCATAATGATTCTTTCGTGGCTGGTGGTGTGCTCGGCTAACAAACCCGGTAGCGCTCAACGGCGTCCTTGTCCCACGCGAGTCCACCGCCGGCTTCCTTCTGCGGAAGCGCAAAACCGTCTTTGAGTTCCAGAGGTCGCTCTAAGATGGGTGCCGCCCAATCCTGGTATTCCAACCAATGCGCCTGCGGTGAAATCGCCAGCAGCTGCGCGCTGAGTTCCGGGAATAGATGACTCGAAACTGGTAAACCGGCCGCTTCCGCTTGGCTAACCGCGCGCAACCAACCCGTAATCCCGCCAATCTTCATGACGTCCAGCATCACGAAGTCTGAGGCACCCACCGAGAGGCTCTTTGTAAGGTCGTGCGGCCCCCACAGGTTTTCGCCAATCTGAATGGGAGTGCGGCACTCTGCGGCGATTCGGGCATGACCGGCGAAATCATCGGCTCGAGTCGGTTCTTCCACCCAGACCAGCGCTTCCTCTTCGAGCAATTGGACACGCCCAATCGCCTCCGGCACGGATAGGCTTTGGTTGTAATCCACCATGACCTGCAAGTCCTTGCCGGCCGCGCCCCGTGCCGCTCGAATCACGGCTCGGTCTTGTTCCACGTGCGGGTAACCAACTTTAAACTTCACGCACCGGAAACCCAGCTCGATCGATTCGGCTGCTTCTTGTGCCGCCCCGTCCGGACCAGCCATGCCGAGGCTGTGGTAGGCCGGAACCGGTTTTTCTTCGCCGCCGAGAAGTCGGGTGAGTGACAACCCAGCCGACTTCGCCAAAACGTCCCAGGCCGCCATGTCGATAGCCGCCATGGCTATCCCGGTGAACCCTTGCGGCCCAAGCAATCGGAAACGTCCTTGGAGCTTCTGCGCCAGAACCAGCGGTGCGACCGCATCCCCTTGGATCAACGGTTGCAAGGCTTCGATGAGATCAGCGATCGGCTTAAGAGCGATCGGGGTATAACAAAACACGTAAGCGTGGCCCGTCAGCCCCTGGTCCGTTTCCAAATCCATGAGGACGAGCGGCGCAGAGCTGACCACCCCGCTGGCCGTCGGATGCGGACGCGCCAACGGCACATTGACCGGGGTGGCTCGCAAGCGGCGAATCTTTGGGAGTGAAGCGTCCACAAGCTAATCCCTTTAGTTCTATCAAATGGGGCAAGTTTAACGAAGCGGAAAAAGCGACCCGCTAAGAGCGTTCGGATGCAGGCAGCCAGCGGTAAAGCGTCGGAATAGAAACTCCCAGATTGCGCGCCACTTCCTTAGGCGATACCCCACTTATTAAGAGGGTTTTGCCCGATTGGATCTTACTTTCTGTCATCCGCCGTTTTCGCCCGCCGACTCGACCCAGCTTTTTCGCCGCGACCAGTCCGGCACGGGTGCGCTCCACCAGCAGTTCACGTTCCATTTGCGCCAAGCTGGCCATCACGTGGAAGAAGAAGCGACCGGCCGGGGTTTTAGTATTGATGCCGTCGGTGAGGCTCTGAAAGTGCACGCGTCGATGCTCAAGCTCGCCGACTAAGTCGACCAAACCTCTGACCGTTCTGCCCAGACGATCTAATTTCCAAACGACCAGGGCATCATTCTCGTGCAGGCTGCAGATCGTCAAACGCCGGCAACGCGCGTTCAAGATCACAGGCCTCACCTGGATTGTGGAGCGCAGCTTCGCTTGGCTTGGCCGCAATCGACGATTGAGCAAGGATTACGAGTACTGCGTGCAGAGCTCTGAGACACTCATCGAAATCGCCGCAACACGCCTTATGCTCAATCGCATCGCTCAGGTGAGACTTTTTTAAAGACGCTCTTAGAATCCCGGTGGCGAACCTGGGAGATAACCGCCCGCACTTCCTGGGTCGGTGGAGATGGCGGCGGGGGAATGCTTTTGGTGCGTGGCAGAGGGCGATGCGTCGCGAGCAAAGGGGTTACCGCACCAGCGTTGCGGGAAGGCGTTACTTTGCTGCCGGAGGACAAGCCGCATCGATAATTACAAAGCGATTTCGTCGAGAAAGTTTCAGAACAGTCCGGCGCGTTTTACTTTCTTTTGCGCCTTGGCGGCATTATGGAGGAGCCTAGTTTTTACTAGTTTTTACGTTTCGACCATGGATCAGGATCACCGTTCGGCCGCGCTCGACCATGCTGGGTTTGATGCGACGCGCTGGAGCCTCGTGCTGGAAGCGGCCCAGAGTCGCGCCGAAGGGGGACCCGAGGCGCTGGCCCGGCTCTGCGAACGCTACTGGCCGCCTTTGTACGCCTTCGCCCGTCATCGCGGGATCAGCCCGGAAGACGCCCAGGACCTGGTGCAGGGCTTCTTCGAGCACTTGATCGAAAGCCGGGCACTGGGCACAGTCGACCAAGCCAAGGGGCGCTTCCGATCGTTCCTGTTGGCTTCCTTTCAAAACTTTGCGGCCATGGAGCGCCGCCGTGCCGGCACCGAAAAGCGGGGTGGCCGCGCCCAGGTGATCCGGATCGACTGGCAGGATGCCGAGGGCCGGATCGCCTTTGAGCCGGAAGACCCGCTCACCCCGGAAACGGTCTACGACGCGCGCTGGGCCTTGGAGCTGCTCGGCCGCGCCACGCGACGCTTGGAACAGGAGCAGGCCGCGCTGGGCAAAACCCAAGCCTTCTGCACCCTGCGGCCTTTTCTGGGGGATGAAGGAGTCCGGGCCGGCCTAAGCTACGAAGCGGCGGCGCAGGCGCTGAACGTTGGGCTGCCCGCGCTGAAAACGCTGATCCATCGCCTTCGCCGTCGGCACACGCAACTCCTGCGCGAGGAAGTCGCCCAGACCGTCCTCAATCCCAACGACGTCGACGCTGAGGTGCACGCGCTTTGCGAGGCGCTGGTGCAAGCCAAAGGACGGGTGCGGGTGTAGTTGAACCGCGGCAAACCCAAGCTGGACGCACCGCATGAAATCCGACGCACCCCTCCAAGCCGCCGAGGGCGAAAGACCGCGCCGCTGCCCGGCCTGCGGCACGCCCTATTCGGATGGAAAATGACGAACTGGGCTGCCCCGTGTGTATGCTGCGACGGGTCCTGGAGCCTGGATCGGAAGAGGATCCAGGCCTACCGGGCTATGGTCCGTCGCGGCCTGATGAAGGCCGTTTCGACCATTACGAGATTGCGCGTCGCGACGACGGCACTTTTGACGAATTGGGTCGGGGTGCGATGGGTGTAACCTACAAGGCGTTCGATGTTCATCTCCGGTGTCCTGTGACCCTGAAGGTCATTAACGAAAAATATGTCGGCGATGAATCGGCGCGGCTTAGTTTTTTGCGTGAAGCCCGCGCGGCGGCCAGCCTCAGGCACCCAAATGTCGCCTCAGTCTTCCACCTTGGGCAGAACCGGTCAGAGACTACTTCTACGTCGATGGAGTTTGTCGAGGGGGAGACGCTCGAGAGTCTCATCAAACGCTCTGGCCGCCTTGAGGTGAAGCTGGCGCTGGAAATTGCGACGCAGGTTGCTGCCGGTTTGGCTGCGGTCCACAAGCAGAAGCTCGTTCACCGGGACATCAAACCAAGCAACATCATGGTGAACCTGGAGGAGGGAGGCGCTGTGAGCGCAAAAATCATCGACCTTGGCCTGGCCAAGGCGGTCAATGAATCAGGTTCTGAAAGCGCGATTTCAACGCCTGGGGCTTTTGTCGGAACACCGGATTTCGCCAGTCCCGAGCAGTTTGCCGGAGTTGGCGTGGATATCCGTTCGGACCTCTACTCGCTGGGGGTGATGCTCTGGGAGATGGTGACCGGCCATGCGCTTTTCAGGGGTTCCCCCGCTGAGGTGATGTATCAGCATCAGCACGCGCCGTTACCGCTCGACCGACTCGAAGGTGTTCCACAGCCGGTCGTTGTTCTACTTGAGGTGCTCCTCGAGAAAGACCCCGCGCGGCGTTTTCAGAGACCCGGCCGAACTTCTGAAGGCGATGCCGACGATAGAAGGCGCTATCGACGCACGGGCGTACAATCACTCGTCAGAGCTTGCAGAAGATGCCCTCTGCCGCTTCGCGCGCCGGAACTCGCAGGCCGCCAGCAAGACTGGGACCGGAGAAAATTTCAGTAGCCAGATTACCCGTTACAGGAAGCGATGTTTTTGGTCGAGAGGAGGATATCGCTTTCCTGGATGATGCATGGGCAAACCAGCAGGTAAATGTCGTTACAATCGTTGCCTGGGCTGGGGTCGGGAAGTCCACGCTCGTCAACCATTGGCTCCGACGGATGGCTGCTGAACATTATCGTTCTGCGGAGCTCGTTTTTGGCTGGTCCTTCTACAGACAGGGCACCAGTGGGGACACTTCGTCCGCAGATGAATTTCTTGACGCCGCTCTCACTTGGTTTGGTGATCCAGATCCACGGATCGGAACGGCGTGGGAGAAGGGCGAAAGATTGGCGAAGCTCATCGCGCATCGTCGAACCTTATTGGTTCTGGACGGCCTGGAGCCGCTCCAAAATCCGCCTGGTCCACAAGAAGGACGGGTACGTGAGCCTTCCCTCCAGGCGCTTCTGCGCGAGCTCGCTGCCTTCAATACGGGGCTTTGCGTGATTACCACGCGGCTGCCGGTTGCTGATATTGCAGATCACGAGCGCACCTCAGCCCTGCGTCGTGACCTGGAACAACTATCCAGCGATGCTGGTGCGAAGCTGCTCCGAGCGCTGGGCGTTAAAGGGGATGAAGCGAAGTTGCGAAGTGCCAGCGACGAGTTCAGCGGCCATTGTCTTGCTCTGACGCTGCTGGGCAGCTATCTGACAGATGCTTACAATGGAGATATTCGTTGTCGCAAAGAAGTGTCAGCACGTCTTGCTCACGACGTGCGACAGGGAGCCCATGCCCGAAAAGTCATGGAATCCTACCAAACCTGGTTTGGTGAGGGTCCTGAGCTGTCGGTTCTCCGCATGTTAGGTCTATTCGATCGGCCCGCTGACGAAAAGGCGCTTGGAGCCCTGCTGAAACCACCTGCTATCCGTGGTCTTACAGAGTCATTAACTGATTTGAGCCCGACCGAGTGGCGAACGATTCTTGCCAGGTTAAGAAGAGCGAGACTCCTCGCTGGGGAAGATCCGCATAATCCTGGACATCTGGATACGCATCCTCTCGTTCGTGAATACTTTGGCGAACAGCTGCGGAGTCAACAAACGGAGGCTTGGAAGGAATGCAATAGGCGGCTCTATCACTATTATCGAACGCTTGCGCCGCAGCTGCCGGATAGTTTCAGGGAGATGGAGCCGCTTTTCTTAGCCGTCATCTGCGGCTGCAATGCCGGTTTGTTTCGCGAAGCGCTGCATGAAGTTTACATTCCGCGAATTCAGCGGGGAAATGCCTACTTTCGCTGCTAAGGTTCTCGGAGCCAGAGAGGCCTTGCTCTCGGTTTTAGTTCATTTCTTCGAACACGGACGCTGGGGTTCGCCCGTGGAAACGGTCGACGAGGGACAGAGTCTCACTGCGGAAGATCAGCTCTTCATCCTCATGCAAGCGGGGCTGTACCTAACGGCCACGCGAGGAAACGCAGCACCGGAGGCGCACATTTGTTACGAGCGCGCGGAGCCCTTGTGTCATTCGCTTAATCGTCCCCTGCTCCTGTATTTGGCACTGATAGGTCAGTGGCGCTATTCACTCCTCACTGACAAGCTGAGTGCAACGATGCAGATTGCCGAACGAGTTTACTCACTGGCGCAGGAGCAGAATGACTCGGCGCTGATGATAGGAGCCTATCGCGCTTTGGCAGACACGCTCTACTTTTTGGGCGATTTCGAGACCGCGCGACAATACGCGATGCGTGGTGTTGAGATCTGGCGGTCGGGAGGCGTACAGTCTCCCGCGGAAGAGCTTCACGCCCGTCGTCGCTTGTCTGTGCTATGAGGCTGCTATCCGAGTGGCATTTCGGAGAGATCGCCTCTTCCCAAGCGACCATGGCAGAAGCGATCTCGCTAGCGAAAGAACTGAATGATATGCACTGCATTAGCCCTGGCACTAAATTGGGCAGCGGTTCTCGGTCACTATGAGCGTAATCCTGCTGAAGTGGAACGCTTGGCATCGGATTTGATTGAACTGTCAACGCGTCACAATTTTGCGTATTTGGCTGGCGGAGGAGCCATGTTTCGCGGTTGGGCGCGCAGCGCTTCCGGTGACACCGCTGAAGGCATCGCGTGGATCGAGGACGGAATAGAGGAATTTCGGGCAACCGGCTTGATGAACGTGCCTGGTGCCTGGCACTAAGGGCTGAAGCTTTGCACCTCGCGGATCGTACCTCCGAAGCTCTTGAGGCAATAAAGGAGGCAGAAGCACTGGTCGAAAGATCTGAAGAGCGCTGGTGGTGTGCCGAACTGCACCGGCTCCGCGGCGTGTTTCTCGCGGCTATCGGTGCCGACGAGACCCAAATTGAGGCTTCGTTCTGCGCAGCCATCAGAATCGCAAAGGAGCAGAAGTCGATTTCACTGGCGAAACGCGCGGAAGCAAGCTACGCAGAATATCGCCGCCAAAAGGCAGAGCGATAGATTAGATTAGATTAGAGATTAGAGCGTTCATGCGGCCTCGAGCCCTGGCCCGGCGTCGAGGACTGCGTTCGAGAGGCCGATAGATCATCGTGGCCGGAGGCCGAGAAGGGGCTGAACAAAATCGCGGTCACCCTCGGTTGTGGGCGATCGGACCGGCGGCCGTCGGTCAGTTACCGGCGCCGGTGATCACGTCGCCGAAGAGGACCCAGTGGGTACCGTCGAATTTTCCGAGCTGCATCTGCCGGATCGGATGATAGTTGGTCGGGCTGGTGTTCACTTTGATGCCGGGCAGCAGCGTCGGAAGCTCCAGGTCGTGCAGATTGGCTGCCTGCTTCATGATGTTCTCACGCGTGAAGTTACCCTCGCACTGCTTCAACACCTGCAACATTGCCTTGCTGACGCCGTAGGCGGACACATAGTTGCCGTCGGTGATGTCGGCGCCGGGCATATACTTGGCCATGAAGTCGCGCCATTCGTTCATGCCGGCATCGTTCTTCCAGGTGGGATCGTTCGGATCCTTCACGTAGCCGGCGGTGATCATGCCGATGGCGTTCTCCGGTCCCGCCGGTTTTATCACTGCGCCGATCGAGGTCGACACGTAGGACATGAAGAACAATGGCTTCCAGTCCAGGTCATGCACCTTGCGGATCGCCTGGGCGGCGAATTTCGGGATCGCCGCCACCAGCAGCACGTTGGCGCCAGCGTCCTGCAGGCTGGTGATTTGGCTGTCGATTGTGGGATCGGTGGTCTCATAGCTGGCGGTGACCACCATCTTGTCGAACTTGTCGCCCAGCACGTCCTTCATGCCGGCAAGGTAGTCCTTACCAAAATCATCGTTCTGATAGAGGATAGCGATCTTCGCGTTCGGCTTCTCTTTCAGAATGTATTTGGCGTAGATCTGCGCTTCGGTCCGATAGCTCGGCTGGAAGCCCATCGTCCACGGGAAGTGCTGATAGTCGCCCCATTTGTCCGCGCCGGTCGATATGAACAGATGCGGCACCTTCTTCTGGTTGACATAGCGCTGAATGGCGCTGAATTGGCAGGCGGTGCCCAGCTTGTTGAACAGCAACGCAACCTGGTCCTCCTCGATCAGCCGGCGTACCTGTTCCAGTGTCTTCGGCGGACTGTAGCCGTCATCGAGCGAGATGAAGTTGATCTTGCGACCGGCGACTCCGCCTTGGTCGTTGACCATCTTGAAGAACGCGGTCTCCAGCTTGGCGATCACGCTATAGGCTGAGGCCGGGCCGCTATAGGGATTTGTGTTGCCGATCTTGATTTCGGTCGCGGTCACGCCCGGCATATCGTCCGCGACGGCCGGTGCCGCGGCCGTGAGTGCAAAAAGAACCGTTGCCAACAATGATCTTTTTTCTAGCATTTCTCTCTCCTGACATAATTGTTTATCCGGCGGTTCTATCTAGTTTTGCCGCTTGGTGACCGCCACTCGCCGAAGCCGGACGCCGATGAAGTCGAGGAGGCCGATGGACCCCTTCGGCATGAGATACATCAACGCGATCAGGAACATGCCGAAAATGGCATCGGGCGCCGCCTTCGATATCTGATCCGCGAAATTGGGCGTGAACTCGATGAAAAGTGCCCCGATGAAGACGCCCGAAATCGAGACGATCCCGCCGACGACGCTGCCGACCAGGAATTTGATCGAAAGGGAGACGGGGAAGCTGTCCGGCGAAACATAGGCCGACAGCAACGCGCCCAGCGCGCCGGCAATGCCGGCGTACATGGCACTGACGCCAAAGGTCAGCGACTTGTAAAGCGCGGTGTCGACGCCCATCGTCGCCGCCGCCAGAGGATGGTCGCGGATCGCGATGATCGCGCGGCCGGTGCGTCCACGCAGCAGATTGCGCGCGATGACGAAGAGCGCGATCGTCCAGATCAGGCAGAAATAATAGATCCACCGGTCGGTGTTGAGCGGCAGCCCGAAGGGCGCCGCGGGCGCGTCGACCTGGATACCCTGGACGCCGCCGGTCCAATAATCGAAGCCCTTGAATTTGAGAATCTGGGGAGTCGCCACGGCGAGGGCAAAGGTGGCAAGGGCGAGGTACAGACCTTCGAGCCGCAGCGCCGGCAACCCGAACAGAAAGCCGGCACCCAGACAGATCGCACCGGCGATCGGCACGGTCGCCCAATAAGGAATGCCGGTCTTGTCGAGCAGGATCGCCGTCGTGTAGGCGCCGATCGCGTAGAACGCGCCGTGGCCCAACGAAATCTGGCCGTTGAAGCCGGTCAGGATATTGAGCCCCAACATGGCGATGGCGTAGATCAGCACCTGGCTGAATTGGGATAGGCGATAGCCACTGACCGCAAACGGCAGGATACAGGCGATCGCCAGGATCGCGGCAATACCGACGTATCGCCACATTGCCGGCGACGGGCCGGCATATGCCGCGGGCTTTACCGATGGTGTCTTGTTGAGCGTCGCCATCATCACACTCGCGCGACCAGGGTTCGACCGAAGAGACCGGCGGGTTTGAAAACCAGGACGCCGACGATGATCACCAGGGCCACCGTTAGCTTCAGTTCGGTACCGACGACGTAGGCGCCGGCGATATTCTCCAGGACGCCGACAAAGAAGCCGCCGAGCGCGGCACCCCATGGATTGTCGATCCCGCCCAGCAGCGCGCCGGCGAAGCCGTACAGCAGAATGCCGCTCATCATGTTGGGGTCGAGGTAGACGATCGGCGCCGCCATCATGCCGGCCACCGCGCCGATCGCACCGGCCAAACCCCAGCCGAACGCCAACATCCAGCCGACGCGAATGCCGACCAGACGACTGGACACCGGATTCTGTGCCGCCGCCCGCATCGCCAGCCCCAGAGGCGTGAAGCGGAAGAAAAGGAAGACGAGGATCAAGACCGCCAAT
Organism: uncultured Verrucomicrobiae bacterium; assembly: GCA_963789065.1. Classification (GTDB taxonomy): domain Bacteria; phylum Verrucomicrobiota; class Verrucomicrobiia; order Chthoniobacterales; family JAFAMB01; genus JAFAMB01. The sequence continues at coordinate 129,516 of CAWBKA010000040.1, forward strand.
GTCACAGCGATCATGCCCACTTCGTGCGACGACATATATTTGCTGCCGTACCACGCGGTTGACGGGAACGGGCTCGGAAAGCTCTTGATCGTGTAGCTGAAGATCCACCCGGCCAGACTGTTGAGGATGAGTAGAAGACCGATGAACACGATGACGATGGTCAGCACCGGCCCGCGTTCCACCGGCCGGATGATGATCCGTTCGATGGCGACACCGGCAATGAACGAGACGACGAGCGTAAGGCCGAAAGCCGCCCAATAGGGAAATCCGGCATCAAGCATCGCCCAGGCGATGTAGGTTGAGAACATCGCCATTTCGCCCTGCGCGAAATTGACGAGGTGAGTCGCCTGGTAGATCATCACCAGCGCGAGCGCCACGCTCGCATAGATGCCGCCATTGGCGAGGCCGGACAGCAATTGGTGCAGGAAGGCTTGCATTTCTTGCCTTTAATAGCCGAGATAGGCGCGGCGCACGGCGTCGTCGCAGGCGATGATGGCGGCGGGACCGCCCATGACGATGCATCCGGTCTCGATCAGATAGGCGTGATCGGCGAGTTCAAGGGCGATGTTGGCGTTCTGTTCGACCAGCAACATGCCTACGCCTTCGTTACGGTTGATGGTGCGCAGGATTCGGAAGATTTCCTGCACGATGAGCGGCGCGAGACCGAACGATGGCTCGTCGAGCAGCAGTAGCTTCGGCCGCAGCATCAGAGCGCGCGAGATCGCCAGCATCTGCTGCTCGCCGCCGGATAGCGTCCCGGCCTGTTGCCGCCGCCGCTCCTTGAGGCGCGGGAAATAGCCGTAGAGCCGGTCGAAATCCGCAGCGAGCCCCTTGTCGCGCCGCGTATAGGCCCCGATCCGCAAATTCTCCTCGACGGTCAGATCGAGGAACGTGCCGCGACCGTCCGGCACATGGGCGACGCCGAGCCGGACGATGTCTTCGGTCGCCTTGCCGTCGATCCGCTCGCCGGCAAACCGGATCTTGCCGGAAACGCGCACCATCATGTTGCAGATGGCACGAAGCGTGGTGGTCTTGCCGGAGCCGTTGGCGCCCAGCAGTGTCGCGATGCCGCGTTCCTCCACGGCCAGGTCGACCGCCTTCAGAATCTGCGTCGGCCCATAAGCAGCATCGACGTTGTGCAATTCGAGAATGGCCGTCATAGCTCACCCCCGAGATAGGCGCGGATGACATCGGGATTCTTTTGCACTTCGGCGGGCGTCCCATCGGCAATCTTGCGGCCGAAGTCGAGTACCACCACCTGATCGCAAATGCGCAACACCAGACTCATGTGATGCTCGACCAGCAGGATGGTGATGCCGAGCCGGTCGCGGATGTTGACTATCAGCTGGCCGAGTTCGCCGAGGTCCGCATGGTGGAGCCCGGCCGCCGGTTCGTCCAGCAGAAGCAGCTTCGGCTCGCTTGCGAGGGCACGCGCGAGTTCCGCGCGCTTGCGCGTCCAGAAGGGGAGCGCGCTCACTGGCACGTCCGCGACCGCCGTCAGTTCGAGCATCTCGAGCAGACCCGTGGCGCGCTCGCTCAGCAACCGTTCCTCCCGGCAGACGATTGGCAGGCGCAACGCGTTTGCAACAAACCCGCTGCGACCGCGGCAA
>CAWBKA010000041.1:0-27870 GCA_963789065.1 uncultured Verrucomicrobiae bacterium
GAAATATTCGCAAACCGCCATCTACAAATTCTTATCCTTGTGATCTGCCGGGCGCCGAAGCCAGCGCTGGTTTCGGCTGCCGCACCTTGAACTACTTCGATGAAAAAAAGCAAACTCCCAAAAAATGAAAAAGATCGACCATACCTTCGACATCGCTCGAGAAGACCTGGGGCTTTCCAGGCGTGAGGCGTTGCGCCGGGCTGCCGGCGCAGGCGCGCTGTTTTCGTTGTTCTCCCTTGGACTTGGCATCCCCACAAGTGCGGAGGCTGCTGAGGGCGAGACCTTCGGGAGATTTCCAAAGCATCCGCGGTGGAAATTCACATTCGTCAACCACGTCACCACGAACCCTTTCTTTGTCCCGACCAGGTACGGTGCCGAAGATGCCTGTGCGCTCCTGGGCTGTACGTATCAGTGGACTGGGTCGGAGAAGTCGATTGCCACTGACATGGTCAACGCCCTGAACACCGCGGTCTCGGCCGGCGTCGACGGTATCGCCGTATGCCTGGTTGACCAAACTGCTTTTAACGAGCCGGTCGAAAAGGCTCTGCAGGCCGGTATTCCTGTGGTGTCGTACAACGCCGATTCTAAAGGCAACAAACGACTCTGTTATATTGGTCAGGACTTGTTTTTGTCTGGTAAGGGGCTGGGACAGCGCATTATTGAGTTGGTGCCGGAAGGCGAAGTGGTCGGCTTCATCGCCACGCCCGGGCAACTGAATATTCAACCACGGCTGGACGGAGCGAAAGCGGCCATTAAGGAGGCTGGCAAAAACATCACGTTGAATGAGGTGTCCACCGGACCCACCCTGAACGAGGAGGTTTCGGCGGTCGAAGCATATTATACGGGGCACCCAAACATAAAAGGCATGTTTGCGGTGGATGCCGGCAGCACGGCAGCGGTGGCGAAAACGATGGCCGGGCATCAACTATCGTCAAAAGGCATTCATGCCGGTGGCTTTGATCTGTTGCCGACTACTCTCGAAGCCATCGCCAAAGGAGATTTGGACTTCACGATTGATCAACAGCCCTACCTCCAGGGATTCTATACGGTGATGGTCCTGTTCCTTTATAAAATCTCCGGCGGTTTAACCGGCCCATCCGACATCAATACCGGCCTGAACTTCCTGACGAAGGCGAACGTGGACCCGTTCCTGCACACTCAAAGCCGTTACCAAGGAAACTCCAGCGAAGAAAAGGTGCTCGAGCGTTCCGGTGCCATAGCATCATAAATGGATTTTAGTCATGTACGGGGAACAATCCGACTCACCGCTGGAACCGGAAAATCCTTCCCGGGATTCCGAGCGCCATGGCATGATCCGTCGAGTCGGACTTTCCCTCCTCCATTCACGAGAAGCGAGCATCGCCATCGCAGGTATCGTGCTGGTCATTTATTTCCAAAGCACCGCTCCGGCATTTCTGTCCATCGGCAACATCGCTAATCTCGCAGGGTATGCGGCTACAACCGCGATCATCGCCGCGGGCGAGGTGATGGTGCTCATTTGCGGTGAAGTGGACTTGTCCGTTGGCCAAGTCTATGCCCTGTCACCCTTCGTGATGTATTACGTACACGAAGCCGGCTTGCCCTTTGTTCCCGCCATCGTGGTAGGACTTCTCCCGGCCGCGGTGATCGGAATAGTGAACGGCCTGGTGACGGTGGTGCTCGAAATCCCTTCCTTCATCACCACGCTCGGCACGCTGTTTTTAATTAATGGGTTGACTCTTACGATTTCAGGCGGGTTTCCCGTGGCGCCGAAAGCGGGGCCGCTGGTCACTCATATCTTTGGCGGCAATCCGATCTCCCAGGTCCTGTGGGCGATAGCCGTGATGCTCATTTTCCAGTTCACCCTTGTCAAGACGCGCTGGGGGATGCACACGATTGCGACCGGCGGTAATCTCATCGGTGCCGCCGAGGTTGGCATCAAGACCGGTTTCATCAAAATCGGGAATTTCATTATCTGCAGCATTTTGGGTGGTCTCGCGGGGATGTTAGACTGTTTCCGCATTGGTTCGATTGATCCGTTGGCTGGCGGCACCGAGATCATGTTTATGGGAATCGCCTCTGCGGTCATCGGCGGAACACTCCTGACCGGGGGTTCGGGCACGATTGTCGGCGCATTCCTCGGTGCAGTCGTGCTAGGCTTTCTGAAAGATGGGTTTACTCTTTCGGGGGTCAGTGCCTACACCTTTGATATGATTTTGGGAGGTGCGATCCTCCTTACCATGCTGATCAACGTGCACCTCAGCCGACTGCGTGCAGCGGGAGGGGGACGATGAGCGAGGAGTTGTTGCGGACGGAGCACCTTTCCAAATCCTTCGGTCGAGTGACGGCGCTCCGGGATGCCTCCATCCATCTCGCCAAAAGCGAAGTCTTGGGGCTTTTGGGTGACAACGGCGCCGGCAAGTCTACCCTGCTCAAGATTCTCACCGGGTTCCATCGACCAACCAACGGAAAGATCTATTTTGAAGGCAAAGAGATCCAGCTCAAATCTGTCAGCCACGCCCGCTCACTAGGTATCGAGCCGGTCTACCAGGACCTGGCTCTCATCAACGAGCTCAGCGTCTATCGCAATATGTTCCTGCAGCGGGAAATAATGTACGGTGGACCCCTTCGAATCTTGAACGACCGCGCGATGCGGGAGCGTGCCAGGGAGCAACTAAAGGAGATGGGAGTTAACATCCCCTCGGTGGACGTTGAGATCTCAAAGCTTTCTGGCGGTCAACGACAAGGCATCGCCGTGGCGCGCTCTGTCTACGCCAACGCCAAGGTGCTTTTGTTGGATGAACCGCTGGCGGCGATGGGCGTGAAAGAGAGTGCAATGATCCTCGATGTCATCCAACGCCTTAAGGAAAAGGGCGATGTCTCCATTGTCATCGTGGCCCACAATTACGCTCAGATCTTCGATTTTTGCGATCGAATCAATCTTTTGCAGAACGGCCAGATCTCTTTTGATCGACGGACCAAGGATACCTCTGTCGAGGAACTGACCAGCCTGGTCGTGCGCGAGTATCGTGCCGCGCGAGACAAGGTTCTGCGGCCGACTATACCCAGACTCGGGATAGCTCCACGAGGGGACTGATCTGTTAAGGGGATTTTAATTTTATATCACGATCTAAACAAAGATGGCGCATGAGGAAGGGAACGCGCCGCGAAACGCCAGTTCGACAACCTGTACCTCATCGTCGACCAGCAAGGGCGATGGGAAGCTAAGCTCCTCCCGGATCCAATGCCGCGCGAATTCGACCCCCTTTTGATCGCCGAACTCAATGGAAAGAGCGGACGAAAATATTTCCTGATTGATCAATTCAATCTGACCGCGGCGGAGCAGTACCTGATTGACGAATTTGCTCTGAACTAACCCGGAGCTCTGTTGAGATAGTAAACTGGCAGAACTCAGGCGCCCCCTGAAAAAACTCAAGCACACCGCGACGATCTCAAACAGATAACTAATCGATGGGATCGCGGGCCCTTTCCGATCACGAGCGCAATCTTCGCACGAGGAGATCATCCCAAGGAGTTGCGTTGCCGTCCGTTCATGTTGACTAGTTCAGCATAACATTTCGCCCATGCGGTGCCGTTCGCGTGTGTGGTTTCGCCATGTTTGGTCATAAAACCTCGGGGGTGAGCCGCCGCGCACAGCAGCAAAACCGCCGTCCAGATATCCCGGCGGACTCCATCGCAAGAAACGATCGTAACTCGATTGCGCGTTGGCCCGGAAGATTCCATGATTAAGAGCACCAGGAGGAATTGAATTGCGAAATCTACTTGCTGACTGCGTCCGGAAACTCCCAATCGATATTCGAATTTATTTTCTCCCGTTTCTTTACGGATTATCCGGCGGTCTCGCCGCTGTTGCTTTTCAAAAAGGTACCAGCATCATTTTCTCAACGTTTTGGGAAAAGCCGTCCCAGCAGATGACACCGGGAACGTTCGCCTTCTTCAGTCTGGCGACGATTCTGGCGGCATCAATCATTGCGGGGTTGATTCTCACTTTTGTCAGCCGCGACGCTGCCGGAAGCGGTATTCCCCAGGTAAAAGTCGCGTTTTGGAGAGATTTTGGATTCATGCGGGGCAAGGTGGTGATAGCGAAATTCTTCGCAGGCGTGATCTCGATCGGAGGGGGGTGCAGCCTCGGGAGAGAAGGTCCGACGGTTCATATCGCGGGTGCGCTTGCATCAAACATTGCGGGATGGCTGGGCGTCGCCAAACAGGGACGGCGCCCGGCACTGCTAGCCGGCGCCGCGGCAGGGCTGGCAGCGGCCTTCAATACGCCGTTGTCCGCGATTACCTTTGTCCTTGAGGAGATTATCGAAGACCTGAATAATCGCGGCTTCTTCGCGCAGGTGCTGATCGCGTCCGTGACAGCTACTTTTGTCTGCCATATCTTCCTGGGAGAAGACCCGGCGTTTGTGATTCCATCGATCGGGCACTTTTCCGGCATTCTTTATCTACTGGTGATTCCTACCGCAGGGCTTGCAGCGTTGGCCGGTGTCGCTTTCCAAAAAGGCACTCTGGTCTGGCGAGACAAAATCAAACGGATAAAACGCATCCCCTTTTTTCTGAAGCCGGCCGTTGGCGCAACGATGAACTGGATTCTTGGAATCTCGGTTTTCTTTATGATCGCCAAAATCGGCGTCTTCGGCCTTGGCTACGGAGATCTGGAAAAGATGTTTTACGGCGGCATTAGCGGCCCAGAAGCGGGAATCCTGGTGATGGCGAAGCTAGCTGCGACGACTGCCGTCTACGCTTGGGGCGGCGCCGGGGGGATTTTCTCACCCACGCTTTTCTTTGGTGCGGCAATCGGCCTTGCTTTTACGGACATTTGTGGGCTCGTTTTGCACCTGCAAGCGAACGATCGGATAGCTCTCACAGTGGCTGGCATGAGTGCCTGTCTGGGAGCCGTGGTGCGTGCGCCAATTACTTCGATCCTTATCGTGTTCGAAATGACGCACCAGTTCTCGTTCGTGCCTCTCCTCATGATCGGCACTATCGCGAGCCAAGCGGTGAGCCGGGCGCTTTGCCACACTAATTTTTACAGCGAAATCCTTGAGCGAGATGGAATAGAGCTTGAGCGCCATATGCCACCTCGGTCGCTCGTCTCGCTGCAGAGCCGGCCGGTCTCAACGCTCGCGAATTTCTCTCCAATCTTTGCCAGAAGCACTTATCGCGACGAATTGCAGCGGCTATGCGCGGAATATCCTTATCAACAATTCCCTTTGGTGATAGACGGCCAGCTCCTTGGACTGATTGATCGAGGCGAGATCCTGAGCGGTCAATCGCCTGAGCTTGAGATAGAACGTGCCGACTCCATTCCCGCACACCTGACCATAAGGGAAGCAGTCGCCAAAATGGTGGAAAATTCTATGAGTTTACTCGTGGTTTTGTCTACCAGCGAAAATATTCCGATTGGTATTGTAACGCTTCACGACGTCATTCGACTGCAAAACCAGCTATCGGACGCGGCTTCACTTTAGCGGGCGGCTTTCCAGTCCGCAAGGGCTCGTCGCTTCCGCTTTTGCGTGATTTTTGCCGGCTAGATACCATTTCACTCGAATTTCAGTATCGGCTTGAGCGCTTTAATTTCGAGCCAGGACTTATTTCATGAATGACTTGTAATTCTCCTTGGTGACGGGCTGGTAGGGGATCCAGATGACGCCGTCCACCACTTTCGGATTGGGTTCCTTCTTGACCATCAGATAGGCGGCATTCACAGCTTCATCACCTTGACCAACGGGCTCCTGGAAAACGGTGTTGTTAAGTTCACCCTTGGACATTGATTCCAAAGCGTCATGGCTGCCGTCTGTACCACCCACAGGGATCTTGCCGAGTTTTCCGGCAGCCTTGATGGCCTGCAAGGCGCCGAGCGCCATCTCGTCGTTGTTAGAGGCAACACCGTCGACTCGGGCGAAGAGAGTCATCCGAACTCGTGTAGCTGAACGGGGACATCCATAACTCGTACGCTTGTCACCAACACATTCTTCACCGCCGGCGGCGCGTGCGTAATTTTCCTTTCACCGCAACCCGCAACTGCCAGTGACAGCAGGAAGATCAGAGAGTGGTTCCACAATTGGCAGAGCTCCTTTGTTCAAAGCTCTATAAATTGGAGTCCCACAGAAGGAACGAGCAATGTTTCCTCGGCAAAATTTGCGCCCGATGAAATTCACGACCGGCCTACCACGTCAATGAAGCGAGACTTTGATTATTGCCTTAGTGACGACCAGGGTTAGGGTTGCGCTTTGCTCAGCTTGGATTTGGCACAATCCTGGGAAAGAAATTCTCCGATATCCCTGCGCATAATCTGGTAACCGGCCGGGCTTAAATGAATATGATCATTAACAAACAGGTCCAGTACCGGTTTATGGTCTTGCCCGAGCATGTCGTCAAAGACATCGATATAATCTGTCCCGGGCTGGGTTTTGAGGAAATCTCGCACCAGTTGATTCAATTTGAGGATGTTCCCTAAGAATATCAGTCGCGCCGGACTCGGCTTCACCGAAACAAAAGCGATTGGGATGGATGGAGAATAGCTACGGAAAATGCCAAACAATTTCTGGAATGAACTAAAAACCGTCTCCGGAGCGATGCCCAAGGCCAAGTCATTTTCTCCTGCGTAAATCACGATGGCTGCAGGCTTGCGAGGGATCACGAGCCTGCTGGCATACTGGACACAATCGGTCAAGCGCGATCCGCCAAATCCGACATTGAGTACCGCGTATCCGGAAAAGTCCTGTGGCAGACTTTTCCAAAGCCGGATGGACGAACTGCCATAAAAGACGATCGGACTGGAAGTCACCGGAGCGAGCAAAAGCCTGGCTTGCAGGGCTGTGACCTCGGACTCAAATGGATTGGCCTGAACCGGGTCAGCGGAGAGCACGGGCGCGGTCGGAAGATACGGCGAACCAACACTCTGGGCGTGGGCGGTCAACTGTACCGTTCCTGCGATCAACCTCAGAATTGTAACGAGAAGGCGGTGAGGCTGCATTTCAATCCATTTGGAGATTTCTGTGTGATAATAGCCTGTTTTTTCCTTAGAGATCAACCGTTGACTATCGGTCAACTCCGCAATTATAGGAAACGCTTTCTTTCAAGTTTGTAATGTACGCGCAAGGCCTTGGTCACGTCGGTTGACCCAATTTTAGGTAAAACTAACAAAGGAATTCATAGTGAAGAGATCAATTAATCGACTCAGGTTGGGGGCCCTTTTGCTAGGAGGGGTAGGGCTATGGGCGGGGACGGGCTTGGCCCTAAGCCCTGCATCGAATAATGGTGGTGAAACAGGTAAAGCTCCGCCGCAAATTCGTGAAGACGATAAGCCTTTGGCCCGAGACGTGAAAGAGGGAACCAGCTTCGCACCGATTGTGCAAAAGGTGGCTCCTAGCGTGGTCAAAGTCTTTGTGACGATGAAGGCCTCGGAAAATCCGATGTCGAATCCGGACATGGAGTTTTTCCGCCGTTTTTTTGGGAGTGACGGGTTGAATCAAATGAATCCGGGCCAGCTCAATTCTCCGACTGAGCACGGGCTTGGTTCCGGAGTCATTGTTTCGCCCGACGGTTATATCCTGACGAATAATCACGTGGTCAACCAGGCGAGCGAGATCCAGGTGGCCCTCAATGATGGCCGTCAATTCACGGCGAAGGTGATCGGCACTGACCCGCGAACTGACGTTGCGCTGATTAAGATCAGCGCAGAAAACCTGCCTGCGTTGACGCTGACGGACAGCAGCAAGGTCGAGATCGGTGACGTGGTTCTGGCCATTGGCAATCCTTTCGGCATCGGGCAAACGGTGACCAAGGGTATCGTGAGCGCCAAGGATCGTACCACATCGGGAGACGGGGATGAGGCCTTCATCCAGACTGATGCGGCGATCAACCCTGGTAACTCCGGTGGCGCGCTAGTCGACACCGAGGGTCGGTTGATCGGTATCAATTCGGCGATCTTGACGCGCAGCGGAGGAAATCAGGGTATTGGCTTTGCGGTTCCTTCCGACCTCTGCCGATGGGTCATGGACAGTCTGGTGAAGAATGGGCATGTGGAACGCGGACTTCTGGGGGTAATGATCCAGGACCTGACTCCAGACCTGGCAAAAGCCTTCAAGCTGGATCGGACGACCGGTGCCCTGGTCGGAGATGTGTCGCCAGGCAGTCCCGCTGCTAAGGCCGGATTGAAGAGCGGCGACGTGATTACGCAATTTGACGGCCAGGCGATCCAGGATGCGAGCCAATTAAAGCTGCGAGTCGCGGAAACCGCACCGGGCTCAAAGGTGCCGGTGATTGTCAGTCGAAACGGCGAAGACAAGACGTTCAATGTGACGCTGGGCAATGCGCCAGAGAACAAGGTTGCGACGGCGAATGAGACCAATGGGACCGGGCGGAAAGAAGCTCTGGCAGGTGTCGGAGTTGCCGATCTGGATCAAAGCACCCGGGCCGATTTGAACGTTCCCGGCAATGTCCAAGGCGCGGTTATCTCCCAGGTAGCGCCCGATTCGCCGGCGTATGAAGCCGGATTGAGAGCTGGGGATGTGATAACTGAGCTGAATCACCAACCGGTGAAAAGCGCGCAGGACGCTGTTGCAGATTCTGAAAAACAGCTGGGCGGTGAGACCCTGGTCAAAGTTTGGACTAAGGGAGGAAGTCATTATCTGATCGTCGACGAGTCGCGTCAGAGCTGAAAGGGAAGAGGTAAAATGACGTGCCCTCTCGAGAAATCGGGAGGGCCCGTCGTTGGGCAGCCACATCCTGGTGGACAGCCCAAAACAGAACATGGTACGCGACGCATGGCGGCTTGCGCAGTGCCCTTACGAGCGCATCGCTCGCCTCACGACTTGCTTGATGGTCAAGCCTTGCACCAGAATAGAAAAGATGACCAGCACATAGGTTGTCGTCAGTACCAACTCGCGCTCTGAGCCGGCTGGCAGCGATAACGCCAGTGCCACGGAGATGCCGCCGCGCAACCCGCCCCAGGTCATGATGGTGACCGCGCCGGTTGGAAATTTGTGCCGGATGCTCATCAACAGCACCGGCGTACCCACGCTCACCCATCGCGCCAAAAGCATCGCTGGAATCGCCAGGAGACCCGCGAAAAACAGCTCACGCGTAAACGTCACCACCAGGACCTCCAATCCGATCAGGACGAACAGGATGGCGTTGAGGATTTCATCCACCAATTCCCAAAAAGTGTCGAGGTGCTCCCGGGTGGTATCGCTCATGGCCAACCGGCGTCCGTGATTGCCGATCAGCACACCGGCACAAACGATGGCGATGGGTCCGCTGGTTTGCAAGGCGCTGGCCAGTGCGTAGCCGCCTGTCACCAGCGCCAACGTCAGCAGCACCTCCACCTGGTAGTGGTCCACGCTTTTCAGCAGCCGATAGGCTACCCAACCCAGGGAGAGCCCAATGACGGCCCCGCCGACTGCTTCTTGGAGAAAGACCGCGCCGATATGGGAGAACGACGGTTGGTCTCCGCGCACAGTGATCTCGTGCAACACCACGAAGACGGTAATCCCAACGCCGTCATTGAAGAGCGATTCCCCGGCAATTTGAATTTCCAGGCTTTTCGGCACGTTTGCGGCCTTAAGAATGCCGAGAACCGCGATGGGATCGGTTGGGGAGATCAGTGCTCCGAATAACAGGGCCCACGCATAACTAAGTTTCAGATTCAACCAGGCAAACACAAGGTAGATGGCGGTCCCGAAGACCAAGGTTGAAATCAGCACGCCGACCACGGCGAGCACCGTGATGACCCACTTTTGCTCTGCCAGGTCGTTGACGTTGATGTGCAGCGCGCCGGCGAAGAGCAGAAAGCTTAGCATGCCCTGGAGCAAGGTTTGATTAAAATCCACCCCCTGGAGCACCCGGCCGGCCATCGGCGCGATGTCGAACCCGAAATGTTGCAGGGTGATGAGCGTTAGCGACCCCACTAACGCGATAAGCATCACGCCGATGGTGGTCGGTAGCTTGATGAAACGATAGTTCGCATAACTGAACAAGGCGGTGAGCGTAAGCAGCAGCGCGATGACTTCGAATACGCTCATAAAAAGGAAGGGGACCTTTCACCTAAAATCTTGGACTTTTCCGCGGCTGCAGCACAATTTCATGCGCGGCAATCAATGCGTTATTGGGACCTTGATCGCAACCCTTCTTTATTGAACGCTGGCGCAATCGCTGGCGGGCACCATCTTGCGCCGTGATGACGGTGGTAAAGCCCGCTTGGGAAGTACCCCGTCACCTTCGCTAAACTGGGCGATTTCAGCTTCTATCTAGTGCGCTCTTTTCGTGAAGGCAGCCCGATGTTCGGCTTGTGCGGCAAGTCCTAGTGGACAAACGACCTGGAAGCGGAACCTGCCGGCCGCCGATATGAGGTCGGGTCGGCGCTCGAGTTGCTGTCGAAGAGGACTACGATTCAGTCTCCGCGGTTTGCAGAGTAGAGGGATCTTTATCCTGTTGCCGCAGTGGCGTTGCTACTGGGATTTTTTTGACCTCGATTGTGTCTGAGTCTCGAGGAACCGAATAGACGCCCACATTCTCCTTCTCAAGTGCTAATGTAACTGGATTAACTCCGTCGCGGGAGCGCGATCGTGAAGGAGCGAAAACAAAGATAATCAGACTCATGAGGGAGAACGCGACGAAAGCCAGTCGATGTTCCAAGCGACGGTACCGCAATCGATTGACCACATAATAAACCAGCACTGCGAATCCGGGGATAATGCTGATTCGAAACCCGCCGGAGAGTAAACTCGCCCATTGCGAATTTAACGGGAAAATAGGCGCGGCGGGCCTGTGCCCAGAGGTCATAACTGCCGCGGCCAGGATTAAAAGGCTGACACAAACGGGCAGAGAAAACAAAACGAGGGAAACAAACTTTAAACCCCTGACGACCTTTTCCAGATCTTCACGGGGCTCTAATCGGCTTCTTCTCATCCAAGTTCAATGAACTTAGACAGTCAGACCCGGAGCGCGTTCGATTTTCGGCTCGATCATCGGACCATCAACCAGGCTTGACTTGAGTGACCCTGGGCGCAGTCGAAAAAAGAATTTCGCCCTCAAGCACGCGGGCTTAACATTGAACAATGCTCTTCTGATCGTGGACAAGATTATCTTTCCGCTTATTGACTTCTCTACGTGGCGGTTGCTGGCGGCGCTAAGCGGGATGGCTGTGCTGCTTTACGGCCTGATTTGGGATACGGAATAGGGAACTTGTCCGAATGAACCTGATGCTGATAGGGGCAATTGCGATGGCCTGCTTTACGGCCAGCCTGTTCTTTCTACGCTTCTGGAGGAAGACAGGGGATAGGTTCTTTCTATTTTTCTCGCTTTCTTTCTGTATAGAAGGGGTCAGTCGCGTTATCCTGGGAATGATCGAGGAGGATGAGCGGCAGCCGCTCATCGTTCTCATGCGTCTCTTCGCCTTTGTGGTCATTCTTTTCGCCATCATCGATAAGAACCGAAAAACGGCGAAAGGGCGGAAAGAAAAATAGTCGGTTATGCAACAACCAGTTAAATCGGAGCGGTTCCTATGGTTCTCAAGCTAATCGGGATGTTGGTTGTGTTCACACTGGCAGGCAAGCGGGCTGAGGCGCAATTTATGTCTTATGATCACCTACTCGAACCGGAAGAAATTAGCCTCCATCGGCGACTAGCATGCTGGAGGCTTAGGCGCGTACATGCAGCCTCGCCTCGGCATGGTCGAGGTCGGCCTGGATGCGCCGCAAAACTTCGTCATTGATGACAAACTCATCGCGCAACCGAATGATTGTGCGACGCTCCACATCGAGCGCGTCTTGCTGTAGACGTTGGTAGGAAGGGGCCAGCAACCCGTCCGAGCAATTTTCGCCAACATTCTCGCACGCTTCCAACTGGCGAATGCGGTCGTTGTATTCAGCGCGAAGGCGCTCTACGAGCTCGAGCGAGAAACGGCTATCGATTTCGGAAAGGAAGGCTAGCTAGGGCGGCTTCGTTCGCTTTGAGGCGCGCAGTTCTTTCTTCCACATTCGCAAGCCCATCATCCACCACGCCGAGCCGGCGAATAAGCGCAGGCAAACTCAGGCCTTGAAGTACAAGCGTTGCCAGAATGACGCAAAACGTGACGAACAAAATGTAGTCACGTCCGGGGAGGGCCGACCGTCAGAAAGCGTCAGCGGCACCGCGAGCGCAGCGGCGAGAGAAACCACGCCGCGCATTCCGGTCCAGGCGACAATAGCCGCATTCTGCCACGAGATGTGATTCTCCCCGCGCAAAGTAGTGCTCATCAGATGCAGCATGTTCGTCGAGCAAAAACCCAAGCTAGCGCACACCAGAGCGGCAAAGCTTATGAGCGTGCCGTGCCAGACGAGCTGATTCAAAGAGTTCCCCGAGAGCCTTGAAGAATGCGCGGGAGTTGCAGACCGATCAGGACGAAGACCAGACCGTTCAACAGGAATACACATCCCAGAACACGTATAGGTGAGCGCGTCCGAGCGGTGAAAGGGTGGCAGCGAGAAACAGTCGGCGGCAACCACCGCCAGGAGCAAACATGCAAGCGCTCCGCAGGAATGTAAGCGGCAAACGGCGTGAGGAGCGAAATGGTCATTTGAATGGGAGGATCGTCGAGACGGCGTTGAACATGGGCAACAAGCCAGCCGATCGCGAGCCCGAAACAGGTGCCGCCCAAGGCGACCCAAAAAAAGCGTCCGATCGCTTCAGGAAGTGAAAACGTTCCGCTCATCATCGCCGCGATTGCGAAGCGGTAGGCAACAAGCGCCGTTGCGTCATTGAGAAGACTCTCGTCGTCCAAGACGGTGACGATTTTTCGCGGCACCCGTATGCGGCTCGTGATCGCCGTTGCGGCAACAGCGTCGGTCGGCGAAATAATTGCGCCCAGAACAAACGCCGCCGGCCAAGGCAAACCAGTCAGCGCACGCGCGACGACAGCGACGAATGCAGTCGTTAACAAGACAAGTCCGACGGCGAGGAGCAAGATGGGATTCAGGTCTGCACGCAAATCTCGCCAGGAAGTAAAGACCGCAGCCGGCCAGATCAGAGGCGGCAACAGAAAAAGAAACACCAGTTCCGGGTCTAGCTAGCTGCACCGGTGGTAACCCCGGTACAAACCCGAGGGCAAGCCCGCCGATCACCAGCAGGACCGGGTAAGCGTCAGGAGCAGGGTCGACGATCGCAGTCCGAAGGCTTCGACGAGTAAGCAAAATTCCGTGAACGAAGAACTCGAATCAAACAAGGCTTTCGCTTATGGCACTTTCCGTTTATCCCTCGGGATTAACGAGCTTATGCATGGTTTGGTGCGTCTCCCGATCCTCATTCATTTTGCCGCAAGTACGGCAAAGAGCTTTGAAGGAACCATTCTGCCTGGATGGTTTGTCTATGCCTTCGGCTTGGTCCTCCCGTGTGTGGAAGCAGTTCTTGGAATGACGCTCATTCTAGGTTTACTGACCAGATGGGCGCTTTTGACGGCATCGCTGCTCATGGCGATGCTGATCTTCGGAACCGCTCTTCGCTCCGATTGGGCGACAGTCGGGCTGCAGATGACTTATGTCATCGCGTTGGAAATCCGATTCTCGAAGAACGGGAGTGATGAGGCGGTGTTAAGCGGGCTTGCCGAGAAGGTCAAGAGATTTACCGGCGAGGAACCAAAGCTCGTTGAGGATTTAACGAATGGCGATCCAGGAATCTACGAGATTTGGCTTGCCAGGCGCTGAGAAACCTTACCCCCTTTCGTCTGTGGCATCAGGTTCACTCGCATATTTCTCCGAGTGGCCTGTAAAGAAACGTGTGCTTTCGGATTTCCTTACCGAGAATTATTCAACTGGCGCTTACGGTAGCAACATAAACACGGCTCCGGCGATCAGCGTCGGCGCGAGGGCTCCGAGGAAGAGATACAGCGGCGAAATTCCGACCTCCCCAAAGCGCGATGCGAGGATCGATTGACCAGCTGGATTTGGAGAGTTGGCTATTACGGTTAGCCCTCCGCCAGTAACTGCCCCGGCCATTACCGAATATTTGAGTGCGTCAGAAAATCCAGGAACCAGGGATGCAAGGTAGGTGATCGCCGCATTGTCGTTGAAAGCAGTAAGGATTGTAGCGGCAATCATTAATGGCCATTGACTCAGGGTGCCGAGAACAGGCCCTATCCACCATCGCTGGCAACCTCCGTGAATGATCAGGGCTGCCAGAAAGAAGCCGACGAGTAACGGCGGCCGCAGGGCAATCGTCTGCTGGTTCAGCCGCGTGGCTGAGACGAAGGCGAGAAAGAAAAGAAGACCCAGGATCACAAGCACGGGATAGTGGGCGTTCGCGACTGTCCAGCAGAGAAACAGGATATGGATGCCAGTGATCCGCCACGGAATTGGTCGGCGTCCTTCTTGCTGTTCGTCTGGAATGTTGGTCGCAAGTCTAGCGAATTCTCTGCGAAAGACCGTAAGATACAGCAAATTGGACAAGATGATTCCGATGACAGCTTTCCAACCGAAATGGGTTAGCATGTAGGCCAGGTCCCACTTCCAAGTGCTCGCGACGATCACAACCGGAGGGGACGCAAACTGGGTTAATACCCCGCCGACCGAGATATTGACGAATAGCAGGCCGAGCGTTGCGTATTTCAGCCGTTCGGATGGTCGGAGGCTGTAGAAACGATGGCGCAGGAGAAGGGCGCAAATCGTCATTGCCGCCGGCCCCGTGATGAAAGAACCGAGCAATGGGCCCAGGGTCAGAATTGCCAACCACCAGGAAGCGGGCGTTCCCTTTCCCATCGCCGCAACTTTGGCGATCACGTTTTCCGTAAAGCGAATGATCGGCAGTGAACTGGCCATGGCCATGATCACGACAACAAAAATCGCATCCGCGACGTTTACGTTCCCGACATAGTTAACCATCGTTGACCATCCGTGGAAGGCAATAATGGCAACGAAAAGAGGGATTAACCAGATACCGAAAACCGCTTCGACTTCGCCCATGAAATAAAAGAGTTGAGCTCTGAAGAGTAGCTTGTCGTGTTTCTTCCCGAAATCCGGTGGGCCGTCGGTGGCATGAAGCAAATACTCGATCGCCTCATAGCTCTGCTGATAGTTATGAGCAATCTGGCAAAACCGATTGACCAGAAAGGAGTGAACGATCGCTCCGAGAAAAATGATAGTCGCAACAAGGTTGAGCGGTTCCCGCTGAATCCGCCCCGCGAGTTTTCCGAAAAGGGACGGAATCTGCTGGTCATTGTAGCTATCGACCGGCAACGGAAAATCTACGGCAGGCCTCGGTAACCTTGCAGTCGAGGCCAAAAGGGTCGTTAGACCCATTGACAACCCGAGAACTAGAAATAGCACCGTTCTACCCATGGAGGCCACCACCTTACTGGAAAGTGCCTTAGCGAACCAGTAGTTGCCGCTGAAGCGCTGAAGTCTATGTGACCGGGCGCAGCTTCGGTGTTTCCGGTTGCATGGTCTGGTGCGCCCTTCTCTACGCGGGCGCCGCCTCATGGCTCAGTTGGGCGCTTCGGCCGCCCCCTGATCCAGCTCAATTCCGAGCATTACGCCCGGGAGGCCGGTCTGCGCCTCGCGCTCGTGCGCCTTAACCGGTTGGCTTCGTAGAGTGGTGAAATGCTTAATGACCGGCAAACATGTCGTTCAGCTTTATTGTGGCGTCGTTGTCGTTTGGCCCAGCGCCGTTACGTAGAAAATCGACTTGTTCCACCAGCACTTCATTCGCATCCGTTCCAAGCTCCTGCATGGTTTCGTCGATGAAATCCTTCAGCGGCATGGCACGGGGATCACTGGCCTGCTGCGCACCCATCAGTTCGGTCTGAACGTAAGGCGGAGCCAGTTCGAGGACCTTTACGCTCGTATCCTTCAACAGATAGCGTTGCGACAACGAGAACGAATGGAGCGCCGCCTTCGTCGCGCAGTAGGTTGCCGTGATGGCCAGCGGGACGAAAGCGAGCCCCGAAGTCACATTGATCACATAAGCCTTTGGCTGCGACTTTAAATGCTCAATCAGCGCCGAGGTCATTCGAATCGGGCCTAGAAGATTCGTTGTCACGATGGAGGAGACAAGGCTGTCGTCCACAACGCCCTGCACAGCATCCGGCTTCATGATGCCTGCGTTGTTGATCAGCACATTCAACGCCGGATATTTCTTTGTGAGCGAAGTAGCGACACGGGCAATGCTCTTGGGGTCTTCGATATTGAGCTCGATAAAATCCATCCCTGGATTCACCTTGGTAACTTCCTCCAGCACGCTAATGCGCCTGCCGGAGATGATCACTTTGTTGCCCCTTGCGAGCAGCGCTTCTGCTAATCCGCGCCCGATGCCCGAACCGCCGCCGGTGATGAAAATCGTGTTTTCCTTTAGATTCATCGTCTTTCTCTTCGAATCATTTGATCGCCAGATACAGATGAATCTCGGTTTGTCCTGCGTCAAGTTAATCGGACTGGCTATTCCATCATTTACTTCATTGCCGGCAATTCAGCGCGAGACCGTCCGAAGGCAAATACCGATCGACGGTTGAGCGGGTAACAGAGCTTGACCAATTCGGCGGATCGAGGCCAGCAATTGACCAAACTCTACCCAAGGGCTTCGCCCTTGATATCCCGATGTGCGCGGCACGAACCTCATAACGAGAACAAAATTCTCGTTACGCCGCGCAACGGGCTAAGTGGCTGCGGAACGTCAAGGCATTGGCGGCCATCCCAGTAATCGATACTTGGTGATTGAAACGCTGCCCATGACCGAAAATGCCTGATGCTTGACGGTTGGCGCCTCTCAGTACCCTCCGGGCAGATTGCTGCGGCGCGTCCTCAAATGAATGAAAGACCGGCGAAGAAATCCACCGCCTGCGGCGCTGAGTGAAGCTGTGGCAAAGAAATTGAGCTGGTTGTCCATTTCGTCCCGACCCGTTCGTCGTCTATTTGCAGGGCCGAACGCCCCACTCAAAACGAACCCGTACCGATCACCAGATATTACCATCGCTCCTGCTTCACCATGAAGGTGACGGCGCGCCCCGAGTTATTAGTGCCGATCATCGGTGCGTTTCTCGACGCACCGACGGCGAAGTAAGTCGATTTTACCGCGTAGCAACAAACCACCCACCAAGGAAACAACATGAATACTAATCGCAACCTAGTCGGCTGGTTCGAACTCTATGTTCAAGACATGGAGCGAGCCAAAGCCTTTTACCAAAAGGTATTTGAAGTAACTCTCGAACGCCTGGAAAGCCCTGGTCTCGAACTGTGGTCGTTCCCCATGCTGTCCGATAAGCCCGGATGCACCGGGGCGCTCGTTAAGATGGCGGGTAAGGATTCAGGCGTCGGCGGCACCATCGTTTACTTCGTTTGTGAGGACTGCGCGGTGGAAGCGGCCCGCGCGGTTAAGAACGGCGGAAAAATTCAGAAAGAGAAAATGTCCATCGGCGACTACGGCTTCATCGTTTTAGTCCTCGATACCGAGGGCAACCTGATCGGCCTTCACTCGATGAAGTAGGCTTTGCATGATCGGCGGCCGTAACGGTGCGGTCGCCGCTCTCAAGTCGCTGGCACTTGGTTTCCGAGACTGACCAAAACACAAAACTACAAGATTCACAGCAAAGAATTACACGAAAGGACAATTTGCCATGACAACACACACCATCCGACTTCACCGCGTCTTGCGCACTACACCAGAAAGAGTCTATCGGGCTTTCCTTGATGCAGACGCCATGAGCAAGTGGCTTCCTCCAAACGGATTTACGGGCAAGGTTCACCACATGGATGCGAAGGTGGGCGGCAGCTTCAAGATGTCGTTCACCAACTTCACCACCGGAAAGAGCCATTCCTTCGGCGGAGAATATCTTGAGTTGATCCCACACGAGCGCATTCGCTACACAGACGTATTTGACGACCCGAATCTGCCTGGCGTAATGCATGTGACCGTCACTCTGAAGGAAGTGTCATGTGGAACTGAGTTAAACGTCGTCCAAGAGGACGTGCCTGGGGTCATACCCGTCGAGGCTTGCTATCTTGGTTGGCAGGAATCACTCAATCTTCTGGCTAAGCTCGTCGAAGCTGAGATTCCAGAGTAGCAAGCGGCACCAGCGCCGAAAATCCAGACCCAACCCACAATCGACAAGGAAGAAGACAATGAAAAACGAACAAAGGAACACTACGGAAATTAAGCTAACGAACCTGCCACGGATCGGGTCGCGGGAAGAGTGGCAGCGGGAGCGCGATCAGTTGTTGGTAAAGGAAAAAGCGCTCACGCGAGCGCAAGACACTTTGGCCGCGGAACGCCGCCGGTTGCCAATGGTGAAGATCGAGAAGGATTACACATTCGATGGATCTACCGGGAAGGTCAGTCTCCTTGACCTATTTGAAGGGCGGCGACAACTCATCATTTACCACTTCATGTTCGCGCCGGATGTGGATGGCTGGCCCACGGCTGGCTGCCCTGGTTGCTCGATGTGTATCGATTACTTCGGGCCGCTCGAACACTTGCACGCGCGCGATACTTCGCTCGTCCTGGTCTCGCTCGCACCGTTGCCTAACCTCCAAGATTATAAGCAGCGCATGGGCTGGAAAGTGCCTTGGGTTTCCTCCGCTGGCTCTACCTTCAACAAAGACTTCGGAGTAACTACCGATGAAGGTGAGACATTTGGACTAAGTGCATTTCTTCGCGATGCTGAGGATGTCTATCATACTTACTTCACAACCCAAAGGGCTTTGGAAGCAGTCGATACCGTTTTTACCCTGCTTGATTGGACGGTGTTAGGACGGCAAGAAGAATGGGAGGACTCACCCGCTGGCTGGCGGCAAACCAAGCCGTACGAGTGGTGGCGTCGGCACGACGAGTATTGATCCCAAGAGATGCTTCTGATTTATCGGGAGGTTTCCATCCTGGATGCTTTCTGCTTCGAAGCACGCCTTGGCTCGGCCGAACGGACAGTCATATGAAGTGTTCGACCCTCCTGGTTTCGTCGATGAAGCCCTTCTATGTGGACTACCTGGCGGATTTCGGCGGTGAGTTTCACGATTTGCGTAATGATTCGCTTTTGCCGTCTGCCTGGATCCAAGCAGTTACGTTCAACCTCAGACCTTAACTGAGCGAATATTGGCAGCTGGATCCCTCGGTACCCCTTACCCGAGTGTTCGCTACGCAGGTGGCACTTCTCTCGCTTGTTCCGGCCCGCTATGGTGGCAAATGTCCGAACCGGACTTAAGTACCGATTTACTTGGACCGGAGAGCCTACACCAACGATCGCCGCAATTTAGGCTCCTCCACGGTTTCGGGAGCACGACACCACCGTAACCGAGCGTTCGTATGCGAGACACCGAAATCAGGCAACTCCGCTTCTTGAATGCTTGAGGCGTGCTGCCTTTTTCAGGCTCCAGTTGAGCAAATATTATATTCGAGAAATAGGGGCCCATGTCCGTTATCTTGTGGGACGGGTTTTCGTAAAAATACCTTACGTTTACGATCTAATCCGGAGAGCAGGGTAAAGCTCTCTCTCGGTAATTCTTCCTTCCTTCAGACCTGCATCGCTGGGTTAACCACTGAGAGAAGGAGAAATAGTTATGAATTACGCAGATTAAAAAACTGCAATTCGCTCTGCTCCAACAATCTCAGCTTTCCTTTCAATTAAAAACTCTCCTTTTAATTAAAATATGAAGACTCCACGCCCGCACCGTCGCCTTGCGACTGTGCAGCTGTCGTCCGAGGAGTTGCATTCGACCACCCGTAATTAGCGACTTTTTCTAAGATCATGATAATATCACTATCTTCGCCTCACGCAGTTTGGAAACGAGCGAGATTTTCGACTCAACTGCAGCCATTAGTTGCCCCGAGGTGTTTCGGTCGACGATTTCCGGCGATCCGGAGATCTGAGCATGGCGTCGTTGGATTATAGTGAATATTGATCTTATTGTCATTTTGTAAATAGAGCTAGCCTTGATTTCCGCCGTTCACGGCAACGATGTTCGGTCTTCTATTGGACTATCAGTTTCCAGCGCTCCAGCATTTGCCTGCCATTGGGTCTACCTTACCGGTCGGCCAGAGTCAAAGTCGGCTGATTCCGAAGTTAGGCACTCGAGGCAAAGGCACCCGCGCTGGCCCATAGGTCACATGGTTAAACGAAAATCTTGTCACATCGCTAAGTGGTTCTTATTCTCCCGGATGAAACAAGGAGGATATGGATGAATTCGACAATTGGAGGTGTTAGCATGGCGACGGGATCAGTTCATGGAACCGAGTTCGACAGTGCAACATATCAATTTGAAATGCACATCCTTTAGCTTTGTCCCTCGGCACAGGAGGTACTTTTGCTGGCTCGTTGCTACTCCCAATTTTGATGAAGTGAAAAGGTGATTTATGAAGCACGACGTTTTCATCAGTCATGCCCATGAGGATAAGAGCATCGCTGATGCAATTTGTGAAAAGCTTGAATCTGCCGACTTAAAATGCTGGAGAGCTCCACGGGATATTCCAGGACGCGAAGATTGGACAGAGGCCACACGAAAGGCCATCGGCTCCAGTCGTCTGATCGTCCTTGTGCTCTCCGAAAATGCCAACGCGGCGCCCCATATAGAAAGAGAAATCGCCCGTTCTTTCTACATGCGACGCATCATCATCTCCTTCCGGCTTGCGGAGACGTTGCCGCGGCGGGAGATCCTTTCTTATCTCGGCAATGTTCCCTGGGTTAATGCTCTTAACCCACCGACAGAAGAACATCTGCAAGCATTAACCTCCCGCATCAAGGGTCTGATTGATGGTTCCGCCGACGCCGGCAACGCTACTCCTCCTCAAGGCGAGAGAAAGAAAATAGCATCGCAAAGCCCTTCCCACTCGTGGATCGGAGGTTTAAGAGCTTCTCATTACCGAACCCTTGGAATCTTGAAATGGGTTGGGATCACAACATTCATTTGTGCGGCGGTGTTATTTTTGTGGTTCGCTCTAAGGCAGACAAAGGAATGGGCGTCACTGGCGGAGAGTCACCGTCGATCTGTCGACCGTGATTTCAGCCTTTCGCCGACTCCATTGCCTCAGGCTGAGAGTGTTACGCCTTTCGGCTTGTGGCAGGCTGCAAACAGTAGCCCCACACCTTTGGTTCAGGGACGTCAGCATCTGCCCCTCAATACGCCGGCAGAGCGGTCAACCAACGCGACTTCTCCATCGCAACGCGACGTTACCCCAGGGGAGCGAGCTGCGGGACTGGCTTCGGAACCTCGACCTCGTCACTTATCGCCCGTTACCCATCGGGTCTCACATGACTATCACCAGCAATATCCGGAAACTCAGGGAAAAGAGGCGCGGAAAATCGCGGACCTCAAAAACCAGCGCGATTCCCTCCAAAACCAACTGAAGGCCACCGAGGCAAAGGTATTGGCAACGCAAAAAAATGCTGACATCGTGGCGCGCGAGCTTGATGAGCTTCGAGATCAGCTCAAGGAAACTGAAAACAAGGCGCTCACGGCCCAAAAGAACGAGGAACTCCTGAGGACTCAGCGTGACGCGCTCCAGACCCGGTTGGAGGAAGCTGAGAGCGAGGCACAAGCGGCCCAAAAGAATGCGGACTTGGCAACGCGCCAGCGTGATGCGCTCCAAAACGAGATCGGTAAACTGAGTGAGAGGGCTCAACTAGCAGAAGCGAAAGCTAATCTTGCGACAAGCCACCGGGACACCATGGAAGCCGAGCTAAAAAAGAAGGAGGAAGAGGAGGCGCAAGCAAACCAACGCGGTGCTGATCATGCCGAATTGCCTAATAGCGCTCCAGAAACTCAGTTCCAGGAAGTACCCAAGGATGCCCAACCCGCGCATGAGGATGCTGAATTTGCCCAAACGCAGCCACCAAATCCAGGTCAGAAGGCAAAGCCCGCGCCCTTAACTCAAACCTTAGAGTCTACCGGCCCCGTCAAGGAATTAACCCAATAGTATGAAACCTAAATTCCATGCTATTTATGCGTTAACGCTTGTCGCAGTCCTTTTGCTGTCCACAATACCAAGCGCACTTGCAGGTGAGATTCTCTACGAGGATAACTTTACTAACTTAGATCCGAGCTGGGGGATACCTGGTGAACGGTTGAGCGTGGAGGATGGTAAGCTGACGATTAACCCCGCCCCGAACTCGACGCAGAGTGTCCTAAATCAATCGCACGTTTTTGATGACGCTGACATCAGGATAGAAGTTCTGATGCCGCACGGCGACACCAACGTACCCGGCGGCTTAATTTTTTGGGCGAAGGATCAAAGTAATTTTTACTGTCTCTGTATCGACGCGGCCGGTTATTTCAAGGTTAGCCGCTATGTGACCGATCGATGGTTGCAACCCGTCGGTTGGATCGAAAATGAAGCCATAAATAAAGGGATTGGGCAGGTAAACAAATTGCGAGTGGTAACGAAGGGCTCACGAGCGACCGCGTATATCAATGATAAGCAAGTCACGACCTTCGATGGGCAACCTCCCCAGGGCGGCGGCTGCGTTGGAGTATCGGGTGGGTCGCCAGAAAATGCGCAGAATACCTGGCAGTTTACGAATCTGCAAGTAATTGCTCTCCAGTCGGGCGTGGTGGAACCTTCCCCGCTGGCTGTCCAGTCGCCTGCCGCCCAGCCCTCATCGGCGGCGGCTGAAGCCCAGCAAGTCCCTTTCCCGCCTGAGCAACCGGTGAGCCGAGTGGCATTGCGACTCCACGGCTCAAACACCATTGGAAAGGAACTCGCGCCGGCACTGTGTGAGGAATTTTTAAAATTCGAGGGGGCGACCTCGGTTGAGCGCAAACCGCGACAAAAGGAGGATGAAACAGATATCGACGCAGTTTTACCAAACCAATCCGCCGAGCCGTTGACCTTCGAAGTTCAAGCTCACGGTTCCAAAACGGCTTTTGAAGATTTAGCCAGCGGCAAGTGTGACATCGGCATGGCCTCCCGGCAGATTACCTCCGATGAGGCCCGGCAGTGCGCGCAGGCCGGGTTGGGCGACATGTTCTCACCTGAGTGCGAAATTGTGCTGGGCCTGGACGGTATCGCGGTTTTTGTCAACAAAAGCAACCCGATCACGGCGCTGACGAAGCAGCAACTTGCCGATATATTTAGCGGCAAAACAACCGACTGGTCACAGGTCGGTGGAAACCCTGGGGCGATCAATCTCTACGCGGGCAATGAGAAGTCTGGCACGTTTGACACCTTCAAGTCGCTTGTGCTCGAGAATAGACCCCTATCTACCAAGGCCCTGCGCTACGAGAACAGTGCCAAACTTTCGGATGAAGTCGCGGCGGACCCGAACGGGATTGGTTTCACGGGTATGGCTTTCGTACGCGGCAGTAAACCTCTGGCCATATCGGAGGCTGGTGGAGCCGCGCTTCTGCCAACGCCTTTTACTGTTGCGGCCGAAAACTATCCACTCTCGCGCCGCCTCTTCCTCTATGTCCCAGCAAATCCCAGGAATGAGTGGACCCAGAAGTTCGTGAAATTTACCCTTTCGGAGCTAGGGGGCCCTTCCAAGCTAACCCCCACCGGTTTTTTTGCTCGCAAATTCGTGGAGTCCGCACTGACAAAGCTGGAAGTCTTCTCTTGGTGGACCTCTGGCGGCGAGGTCGCTGCGCTCGATGCACTATTTGACCATTACAAGAAAGAGTATCCCGGAGTCGGAGTGATTAACGCCACCGTGGCGGGCGGTAGCGGTTCTGCTGCTCGGCCGATTTTGCAAACCCGTCTGGCCGTTGGAAACCCGCCGGACACTTGGCAAAGCCATCCCGGTTGGGAGCTGCTCGGTCAGTACGTGGAGCCCAATTACTGCGAGCCGGTCACCGACCTATACCAAAGTCAAGGATGGGACAAGGTCATTCCAAAGACTTTGGTCGACATGGTGACCAAGGACGGTAACACCTACGCCGTATTGACCGGAGTCCACCGCGGGAACGTTCTTTGGTACAATCAGAAACTCCTCGACCAGAACGGAATCACTGTCGGTGATAAGATGACCTTCGATGAGTTTTTCGCGGCCTGCGAAAAGTTGAAGGTTGCCGGAATTTCAGCTCTTGGGGTGGGCGACTCAGGGATTTGGGCCTCTGCCCAACTTTTTGAAAACACGCTCCTTGGAGTCGTCGGACCACAAGGCTGGGCGGATTTGTTTAGCGGCAAAATGAAGTGGGACGATCCCCTGGTAAAGCGAGCGATAGAGTATTTCGCGAGAATGCAGGATTATCTGAACCCAGACCATGCCTCCCTGACATGGGATCAAGCGGTGAAGGAGCTAATTGATGGCAAAGTGGCATTCACCTCCATGGGAGACTGGGCGGATGGCGAATTCATAAAAGCCGGCCTGAAGGAGAAGGAAGACTTCGGCTGGGTCAATCACCCTGGTACTGATGGTTCTTTCATTATCGTGGCGGACGGCTTCACGCTGGCAAAAGGCGCTCCGCACAAAGAAGCAACCATGGCGTGGCTCAAAAGCATCGGCAGCAAGGAAGCCCAGGAAGCCTTCAACCCCCTGAAGGGATCGATCCCGGCGCGGACCGACGTCAACTTGTTAAAGTTTGACGGGTACCACCAATGGTCGATGGTCGAGTTTGCCCAGGACAAGCTACTTCCAAGCTGCGTCCATGGAGAGGCTGCCCCGGCAGCTTTCCAAGAGGCATTGAACGCTGCGGTAACCTCTTTCATGACGGACAAGAATGCCGAGAAATTTGCCGACGCGCTGGTGCAAGCGGCGGGAAAAGTTGGTCCGGCGGCGATGGGGATGCTCGATTTCGCTGGACAGGCAATTAAAATTGAAAAACCCGAAATTCCCCGGCGCGCACCCGCCCAGTACGTGAAGGAAGTGAGCGGCGCCGGGAGACTGAGCCTCACCTTCCACTTTCTGGCTGGGACCAGTCAGCTCGATGAAAATGCATTGGGGGATTTAGAACGTCTGGTCGAGCTACTGGCGAATCCAACCTACCAGCAACGGAGACTTCTGCTGTTCGGTTTCTCCGACAGCGTTGGCGGAGCCAAGAAGAATATTATCCTTTCCAAGGACCGTGTTAGAGTGGTCGCCGATCAATTACAGATGCGAGGCGTAAAACCGTCGGTGATGAATGGATTCGGCAAGGATTTGCCAATCGCTCCCAACGACACGGAGGATGGCCGCGCGAAAAACCGGCGAGTCGAGATTTGGCTACGCTAGGATTCAAACCGCAACGGGATTCCGTTCTGCTCCGACGTCAACGACCCGAGTTGCTTCTGCCAGATCATTTGCGCCGATTGAACGAAACGCTTCGTTGTCGCCCCCTCCAAATGTTCCTGTGCCGAAGCTTAACGCGGAAACCCGAAGGCCTGAATTCCCAAGTTGTCTGTATTCCATAATTTACTCAATCTAAGCAGTTTGTTGGGTCCGGCTGTTACGTTGTAACTGGTAAGCCATCGATTGGAGACGTTGAAAAATTCGAGACAGTCAGCGCGGAATTTGTCGGTCAGGGCACCTAATAGGGGATGGCTTCACCTCCGTGATCTCCGTGTCCTCCGTGCGAGAATTTCCGGTCTTCCTTTCTATTCGTGTCAATTCGCGGTCAAGCTCTGTGCACTTGTGACGCTCGGTTTTGTCATTGTGCGCCGCGGGAACCACGTGTAACGCAATTGGACGGTGCCAAAAACCGACATACCATGAAAGATGGACGGAAGAAAGTTCGACTGGATTCGCAAAGAGCTTGGCTTGTCTAAGGTCGAGTTGGCGAAGCGGCTTGGAATATCCCGTCAAAGTCTCTACCGATGCATCTGGGACGGGCCTTCGCGGCTGGTTGCATTGGCGATGCTGGGGTTGTGGTACCAAGATAGGATGAGAGGATTGCTGGAGGAACCGAGCGGATCGAAGGAGATCGTGACACCAATCCCAAAAGGGAAGAGGAAAAGTCGAAGTGCGAATGAAAGCCGCTAATCGTTTATCATGTAAGTAACAAATAGTTACATTAGATGTACCAATTCGATTGTGCGGTCATTCCGCGCTTCGAGCACATTTTGGGCTTTTTTTTCAAGGGCTCCCAAGCGCTGACTGGTCCGCGATGATTCGGTCTATCAGAGTATCCTCGTCCTGCTCCTCGCGACCGACCGTATTGGGGGCGCCGATCGCGCCAGGCAGTTCGAGGTTCCGCTTTGCCACGGATACGGGCTCAGCTAAGATCTTATCCAGATCTTCAGAACAGGTGAACTCACCCACGGCACTCTTTATCTTCGAATTATCGAAGAGTGCCGTCCACTTCTTGTCGCCAGTGAGCGGCCCTGTCCATTCGGGGTTATAACGAGTCAGCGTATCGGTCGGCACGTGAAAGTTTCTTGCCTCGACGTCGAAGGCCCGTCCGATCGCCGTATGGATCTGATCCCAGGTGAAGGCGCGGTCATTGGTAATGTGGAAGTCCTGGCTGAGGGCTCGGCTGTTGCCGAAAAGCCGGACGAAAGGCACAGAGAAGTCGATGGACCGAGTCAAGGTCCAGGGGGAGGTGCCGTCACCAGTGACGAGAACCGGCTTTCCAGCCAGCATGCGGCGGAGGCCTCCGATCGCGTCGCCGACCTGGATCGGAAGCCGAGTCCTTACGGTATGGCTTGGACGTACGATCGTGTACGGTAGCTGGCTTTGGTCCTGGAGCAGGCGTTCGCAGGCAATCTTGTTCCGGCTATATTCCCAATAGGGATTTTCGAGAGGCGTCTTCTCGGTGATGATGTAGTGACGAGCCGGCTTAAGGTAACATGACGCCGACGAAATGAAAATGTATTGCCCAACTTTCCCAGAGAAAGTTGTGATATCTTGTCTGATTTCTTCTGGCTTGAACACCATAAACGCGCAAACCACGTCGAATTTGGATGTGCCCAACTTGGCGTAGGGTCCTTGCTCGTGGATATCTCCGACGATAGAGGTCACGCCTGCCGGAAGCTCGGCCACGGACGACTTCCCGCGATTGAAGACCGTGACCTTGTGCCCGGCAGCAACGGCCTCACAGACGGAGGTAAGCGATATTTGGCCGGTACCTCCGACAAACAGGACACTCAGCGCCACAGATCTCTTGCTCCAAATTTCATTGGAATCGAGACTGCCACGGACCAGCATTCTGTTCAAGATCGAGTTGAACATCGCCAAGGGTTTACCCCGAGTTGCATATTTCACCTCAATGCTATTATTCCAATAAGATGGATTACCATAATCTAGGTCGCAGCGGGCTGAAGGTCTCACCGCTTTGTTTAGGGGCCATGATGTTCGGTGGTCCAACGGTATTTCGGCGTCTCCAATTTCCGGGCGTGGCGCGTGGCTGAGATCTCTCGGCTCTGCGATATGGCCGGCATCGATCGCCCAGTTGCGAGTCAACCTTGCTACAACCTATTGAACCGCATGCCCGAAGTCGAACATCTGCCAGCCTGCGCCCACTACGGACTTGGGGTGGCGCCTTATAGCCCTCTCACTCGAGGAGTCTTGACCGGTAAATATGCGGCGGTTGGCCTGGGAAGATAGGAAATTCTCGCACGGAGGACACGGAGATCACGGAGGAAATTTAAGTTGTAGATCAAAGGCGTGCGTTGGTTTTCAGCCGTGCCTCGCCATAAATCACTCGAACAACCCAAAACAAACTCTAATAGCAAACTCTAATAAAATCCTCTGAACCACCGCGCCCACCGTGCCCTCCGTGCGAGCCATTCTCCTCCCGGCTAAGCCGTTTTTGGATCCGATCTCTTTTCGCGTCCGCCCGGCGCGGCCTTCTCAAAATGTCCAAACTCCAGGGTAAGGCGGGACGCCTTACTTACCCTGGGTAAACCCTGGGCTCAGACCCCTTGATTCCGTGGAATCCGCGTGAGCCGTCGGGCTCGCATTGTGACATGGGCGTCTCGCCCGTGCTCGCACAAAGATCACGGGCGAGACGCCCATGCCACAATGAGTCGCCGAGAAAAAGGTATCATCTGATTATTTTCGAC
>CAWBKA010000042.1:0-157471 GCA_963789065.1 uncultured Verrucomicrobiae bacterium
GCAAGACCAGGATCGCCCCGATATCGTGGTTATGATCGACGATAAGTTCGGTGCTGGCGTTCGGCACCAGCTGGCTCAACCGGGCCGCCCAAGCGGCGAATGGAACCTTATTAAGGGAAGAAATACGGCCGTCGCAGATCAAGCCCTGGTTGCGCCGCTGGACAACCTGAAGGCCAGAATGAGTGGCGTAGACGATCATTCCCCGGCGGTCGATCAGCACAATATCCTCGTTCAGCCAACGTGAACGCTTGGTAATGAAATAACGCAGCAACCGCTCATGATCGTCCTTGATGGAATGAGCGAGCACGCCCTCTATCTGTCGTCCAACGGCGCACGCAAATGCCAAGCTTTGCGGGTTAAATGTTCGCATTGGTCCAGAGATATCGACCACGCCCAACAGCTCACCGTCGTTTGGATGCCAAATTGGGGTAGCCGCACAAGTCCAAACGCCAACTTCGCTGCAGAAATGCTCGACGCCGTGGATTTGTACCGGTTCCGACACGGCAATGGCGGTTCCGATGGCATTTGTCCCGATGTCTGTCTCCTTCCAACGTCCACCCTGTTCAAGGTGGACCAAGTGCCCAAAATCGATCGTGCGCGGATCTCCCGCAGTCTCAAGGATAAGTCCCGATGGATCGGTGAGAATGATCATCGAGTTTGCTTCGGCAAGAAAAAGGCACGCCTGCCTCAACGCCGGCCGAGCCGCCTCCAGCAGAGTCGAATGAGCCGAATAGCGCTGAATGAGCTCTGGCTCAAGGGCGAGCGGCGCCTCTTTGCGCTCGACAGGTATCCCATGGTCCTGAGAACGCTGCCACGAGTCAGCAATGACTCCCCTCAGGCCGATTGATACGGCGCCGTTCTCGATAAACCCTTCCCAGGCCCTTCGAATCTGATTCTCCTTCGTCATTGAACTCCACCGTGAGTAGCCGAACCAGATGTGCAACTCTCTGGAGCACGATCGGCGCGGGCTCTCTTGTTCCAACGTTAGTTTGGTTCCCTAAAAGTATGCTGTTGGTTCAGCCACCTTACCTCGCCCTTTTGGCCTGGTCAAAAAAGGCGCGCGCCTAAACTCGTCTTCGAGAAGTCTTGATCTTCTGGCTCGGATCCTTTCTGCCTACGCCGGAAAACATCGATTTTCGCCGTAACTAGCGGGCCCCATCAGGGCTTATCCGGTGGGGGAATTAACCCAGGGAATAACCCAGGGAAAACCCTCATAAGCGCTAGCTAGGATAATGCGCGGCGCTCCGATGGGCGGATTGTTTTGTCCCGGAGGGACAGCACAGCCAGGCACGAAGTGCCTGGAATTATGAGGAAAATAGCCCCGTCCCAGCGGGACGATTGAAGCCATTCGATTAGTCAAGGCTGGATCATCGGCCCGGATTGACCAGACTTTTCGACCACTGTCAGAACTTTAGCTGGCAACAGGATTATGGCGCTTCCAGTGTGAGCGTCTCGCAGTTGGCAAAAACCATTTATTACATCCAAAATCAGGTCGAACATCATCGGACCGAACTTTTCAACAGAAGTACCTGGCGTTTCGGAAGCGGCAATGTCATCCCGAGCCAGCAGCGAAGCGTAGTCGTCGGTAACGAACGCTAACTAGCCAACCGGTTTTCGCGCGCCAGCGCGTCGCCGCTTTCCCTAGTCCGGGAGCAAATTCCCCGGACCTCTACGAGGTCTCGCGACACCTTGGCGTAATTTGCCAAATGCATCCGCGCTCCGTAACGCGCGCCCGCCAGACCAATGCCTAGAGTCTTCAGCTAGGATCCTCTCTTTTTATTGGCCTTCTACTTCGGCGATTTCCGACGGCGTAAGCCGGAAATCCATTGCGCCGATGATGCCGTCCACTTGCTTTGAACTGCGCGCCCCGACAATCGCGCCGGTCACCGCTGGATGGCGCAAGGTCCAGGCAATGGCAGTTTCACCCGGTGAACGGCCATGCCGGGAACCCACGGCTCGCAGCCGTTCGACTAGCTTGAGGTTTTCGGATAGCTTCGGCTCCTTGAATTGTTCGTTCCGGGTGCGCCAGTCGGTTTTGGCCAGCGCGGCAAGGCGTTCGCGGGTCATTGCGCCGCTGAGCAGTCCGGAAGCCATTGGAGAATAAACAATCACCCCCGCGTTCTCTTGCCGGCACCACGTCAACTGTTCTGTTTCCACATTGCGCCGGATCAATGAATACGGCGGTTGCAGCGACGTGATGCGGGCGATGTCCTGCAACTTTTGCATCTCCTCAACGCTGGCGTTGGACAGGCCGATCCAACGCACCTTGCCTTCCTTTTGCAAGGCCGCCAGCGTGGTCCAGCCTTCGAGCGTCTCGTTCAAATCGTCCGCCGTCCAATGGATCTGGTACAAGTCAATCACGTCTGTCTTAAGCCGCCGCAGGCTGGCTTCGCACTCGCGCCGGATGGATTCCTGTCGTAGTGAGTAATCCACCTTGCCCTGCCCGTTCCAGATCATGCCGCATTTGGTGAAGACATAGGGCCGTGGTCCGTGCCATTCCTGCAAAGCCCGGGCGACAACCTCCTCGGAATGACCCAGACCGTAAACGGCGGCAGTATCAATCCAGTTCACGCCTAGTTCGAGCGCGCGATGAATAGCCGCGATCGAATGCGTGTCGTCTTGCGC
The DNA here is from genome assembly GCA_963789065.1 of uncultured Verrucomicrobiae bacterium. Classification (GTDB taxonomy): domain Bacteria; phylum Verrucomicrobiota; class Verrucomicrobiia; order Chthoniobacterales; family JAFAMB01; genus JAFAMB01. The sequence goes on from CAWBKA010000042.1 coordinate 2,626, forward strand.
GCCCCACCCGAATTCCCAATCGCCACCGATGGCCCACGCGCCAAAGCCGATGGGCGTGATGGACAGATCCGAATTTCCCAGAACATTGGTTTTCATAACTTTCTTTGAGTTGGTATTCATAGTAATTGTTTCTTTTAGCTAGGGATGCACCTCACTTGATAAGAATGACGAAACATCCCGACGCAAGATCTGGTAGCCAAGGCTGCTAAGGTGAATTTGGTCCTGAGCGAAAAGGGCGGGATTAGGCTTCTGGTCTGGTCCGAGCATCGCCGGGTAAATATCGATGTATTTGGTCGCCGGCCGCTTCTGCAGGAACGCCTGCACCATCTGGTTGAAGCGAAGGATGTTGTCGATGTAGCGGATTCGCGCCGGACACGGTTTGACGGAGATATAGGCGATTGGCATCTGCTCCGAATAGCCGCGTAGCGCACCGTAAAGATCCCGGAACGAGGCAAACGCCTGGTCTGGACGGGCGCCTTGCGCCAGGTCGTTGTCGCCTGCGTAGACCACCACCGCCGCGGGCTTAAGCCGTAAGACCAGGCGGGACACATACCGAACGCAATCGGTCAAGCGCGAACCGCCAAACCCGCAGTTGACGACCGGGTACCCGATGAAATCCTCGCTCAGAGTCTTCCACCGACGAATGGACGAACTTCCGTAAAAGATAATCGGCGGTTGCGAAAACTCAATTCGGCGGTTTTCGAGTGAGGTGACTTCCTGCTCAAACGGACCAACGCAAGGAGCCTGCGTCGCCAATGGAGGAGTGCCGGGCATCACCGGCCCGCGCAGGTTGAGAGTTGGAGTTGCTGAGGTTGAAGTAATGTCCGAGGCGACCTGAGCGTCCGCCGAAAAGGCGTTGGCGCAAATCGAGATTGCCACCAGGGCCCCAGCAAATCGTAAACGGTTGCCAGCCTTGAAGCTCATCACCAGTTTTGTCCGACTGCCACCCGGTGAGGATGACCTATTCAAGTTCCACGGCTTCGGGCGGGTACACCTGGGACAGAGGTGGATAATTTGGTTCCGCCGTTTGCCGTAAGCATCGGTAGGACCGGGTAGTGTCGGATTCAATTCGCTTTGCATTCTCAAAAGAGCGTTCTACAGAGGGTGGAAAACTGGTTGCCTGACGGTGCGAGAAGGCAATGGAGGCCTTTTCATCTGTGTCTCCGAGAGCGAGATCTGGTGCTTGGCGCCCAGCGCCGCAGGTATCGGGCGAGCCGATTGCTCAGCGACCGACCGCAATTCCAAAAACCAGGCGAACAGGGGTGCGGTGAGCAGCTGACAGATTACCAAAACAGAGGTGACCGGCTCGATAGTCAGGCCCGACTCAGTGCGGCCAATGAGCAAGACAGAAAGGCAGATTTGGCTGCAGAAAACAGGCAGCATGTGACGACCGATCAGCAAAAATGGTCGCAAAGGCGTTTCCCAGCGATTCAGATACTTAAGGAATGTCGCGGTAACGGAAGCTGCTACGGCGAAGTTGATCAGGCGTAACGGCCCGAGATGCCATTTATCGAACAGCCATGTTTGAGTCATTGGATCGGGGCCGCTGGTGATCGAAATCCAACGCCAGAAAAGAAAGGCGAGCGCCGAGAGCATCAAGAGCGGTCGTAGCAAACGAGGCCACGGCAGCAGGGCCTTGTTTTCCAGAAACCGCTGGCCGATGAACAGCCCGGCGACCCATAGAAGCTGCCAGGCGAAAAGATCGAACGGACCGAGTTGGACGAATGGAAGATCTTTGGATGTGTTTATCAACATATCCCTGACATGTGTCTGTGCGATGACCCACACCGAAAAGCTGACCAAAAGGACCGCCTTCCATCCCCATCGTTGAGCTGCTCCGAAAGCCGCAGGGGTGAGAAAAGAGAATAGGACGTACATTGGGAGGATGTCCATCAAGGGCGGTCGGAAAAGCAGCGCCAGTGATCCACCAATCGCCGCCCATGGATTCATCAGGTAAGTGTCTAACAAATTTCTGATGCCGGGAAGATCCGATAAGAAAAAGCTCCCGAGAATAAATGCGAAGCAAAGAGTGACCAGATGTGCCCGGTAGATGCGTCCGGCCCGGTGGATCGAAGAGGAGCGAGCGGCGGCGAACCCGAGCTTTTCGGCGCGCTTGCGAAAGAGCATACCGGCCAAAAATGCTGAGACAAAGACAAAGCATTCAGCGGTGCTGAAGAACCCCAGCGGCTGGTCGGTAAAGCGGCGAAGCGATGAGGGCGAATGATCGACGCTCATCATCAACAGCAAAACCCCTCGAAGCACATCGAACTCGATAAATCGCTTCATCTTGGTACTTATTAACGTTGGTCCCTCCAGCACTGTATAATTCATTCTGTTGATCCTCTATCAGCGAATCTGATACATTCGATCCCCCGTTATCCTCGGATCTAATACGGTATGGAGAGCAACGATTTTTTCCATAGCTCGTGAGGACCATTTGGGCTCACCCGAAGGTAGTGGCAACCTAACGTCAGCAAAGGTCAGCGCCGGTTTAGCGCGAGGGGAGCTCGAATAGAAGGAATACTCAACCGCGAATGGACGCGAATAGAGACTGCTTGAGGAGTTCGGGTTTTGCCACTCGCCGGACAAGGGATGCGCTCCTGCGCGTCCGGCGTGGAACTACCCAAAGCTGGTAGGGATGCGCTCCCGCGCGTCTGGCGTGGTGCGTCCACAAAACGTTGTCAACCCCCTCGGGCAGCACGCCTTCAAAGCCGGCCAATCGTCTAGGCCCACAGCGCTAAACAGACACCAAACGATCGGCGATGAACCCGAAGACGCCCAGTTTGAAAGAAGCTCTCTTTTGTCCACTCTGGCCGTTCAGCGTAAATGTAGAAAGATTCGTCAAGATTAATCGTCGGAATATACCAGGTCGGGATGGCGAGCAGCCACCTCTTGGACATCCACCTTGGCTTCCTCCGGAGTCTCAGGCCGATAAATCTGATCTTTGCCGACCGGCAACAAGGACTCTGGCGGTGCGCTCTGGGGAGCGCCTATACCCCGGTCAGCACCAAAGATGTCGGCACCCGGATTCCGCGCGGTATGCTGTTCTTCCCGCAGCTGGTAAAACAAGTCAGCATTCAGACCGAGTGCCATCACCGTGGTCACGCCATACCCCTTATACTGCCGTAGCTGCAGCAAAATATTCTCTCGGTTGTAGTTCTCTAAACATCAGATTTCGTGATAGGACATAAACAACGAAGATTATCTTTTGGGGGCCGGATGACCAAGAGTCTCAATCGAAAGTAACAATCGTAAAAAGAATCTAACTATGGAAATGATAAAAATACCTCACACCGACCTGGAAGTATCCCGCCTGGCCTTGGGTTGTATGGGTTTAGGCGGCGGTTGGGAAGCAGATGTCCAATTGACGAGAGACCACCAACGCCAGGCTCGGGAATTCCTTGATGCGGCGGAGGAGATTGGCGCCAACTTCTTTGATCATGCCAATATCTATGGTCGCGGAAGGGCCGAAGAAATTTTCGGCCGAGCGCTCAAGGAAAGACCGTCCCTAAGGGATAAGATCGTGATTCAGTCGAAATGCGGGATCCGCTGGGCGGATGATCCGCCCGGAACACCACAACGTTTCGATTTCAGCGGCGACCATATCCTGGAAAGCGTTGACGCGATCCTGGCGCGGTTAGGTACTGACCACTTGGAGGTCCTCTTGCTTCATCGTCCGGACCCCCTTTGGGAAGGGGAGGAAATCGCTGAAGCCTTCGAGAAGCTCCGCCTTTCAGGCAAGGTTCGCTACTTCGGCGTTTCCAACCAGAACCGGTTCCAAATGGAATATCTCCAATCCTTTTTGACAGAGCCCCTGGTGGCGAACCAGGTGGAGATGAGTCTGTTGCACCACGGCTTCGTCGAGCTCGGCATTTCGTTCAACCAAAACTCGCCTCGCTACCCTGATGGCTGGGAGGGAACTATGGAATATTGCCGGACTAAACGTGTTCTGCTCCAAGCCTGGAGCCCCTTGGCCCAAGGTATCTTGATGGGGAACCTGGATGGCGAACCCGAGAATATCAAAAAGACGGCCGCTCTGGTGGAGGAATATGCCCGACGCCACCAAACTACCGCTGAGGCCATCCTCCTGGCCTGGCTTCTCAAACACCCGGCAAAAATTCAGCCAGTCCTGGGAACTACGCGTCCTGCTCGCTTGCGGGCGTGTGCCAAGGCGCTTTCCATTTCTCTGAGCCGAGACGAATGGTACTCCCTTTTTGCCGCGGCCCGGGGAGCATCCATGCCTTGAACGACGAGGATTTCGTGCCTTAAGTTTTATCAACCGATAATTAACCCAACCAGGGTAAACCCTGGTTGGTCCCTACGGGAGGCGCTTGTCGACATTTCGCAACCGCATCTGGCTCAGCCAGGCTGAATTCTTGCCAGCGCTTAGCGCCTTCTTCACTCCATTGCTTCACCACTCTCCGAACTCCTGCAACGCCTTATCTGCTATTTGCTCTACCTGAAACTACTAGCCAAGGGCTCTGCCCTTGATATCCCGATGTGGGCGGCACGAACCTCACAACGAGCACAAAATTCTCGTTGCGCCGCGCATAAACGGGCTAGAGCCTGTTGCGAAATGTCCCGGAGGGACGGTGCGATCGTAGCCTGGGACAGCGCCACCCCTAAGAGCCGTCCCGTAGGGTACGGTGTGATTCGTGCAGGTGTGCGCACCGATTCGATGATTGGAGTGACGAAATTCCCAACTATAGAACGGAAAATAGGTATGTTGTATTGTTTGCTCTACGTTACAATTCTTCCATGGCAAACACTTTCTCGTTCCTGAACATTCATTGCGTTTTCAGCACAAAGAATTTAGCCTTCCTTAAGAAACACGGCGCACATTTCGACGAGAAATACCTCTGGGATTTAGCTGCGCCCCGATCATACCGTACCCTACGGGACGGTTCTTTCGAGGGACGTTTTCCCAAGGCACTTCGTGCCAGGCTACGATCGGTGTTTGTCCCTACGGGACATTCCGAGGTCAGCAAAAAAAAGTCTTTTGCCTAGCGAAAAATCTAAGATTTCAACCGGCTTAACGGTCTCGAAATGTCCAAAGTGCAGAACCGGGGTAAACCCGGGTATCTCTTTAGCGGCGTGGCCTCGAGGGGAAAAACCGCGAATGGACGCGAAGGGGTATCCGGATTCAAAAGCGGCTGGTTCTGAGGGCCCTTCGGCTTCGGGGCGAAGAACCATCCAAATCTCGCTCCGATACTCAATCGGTGGTTGCGCGCCAACTCCCGCCTTTCTCTCTTGCCCGCCCGGCGTGTCAAGATTTGTTGACTGACCCCTCTGGACGATACTGTGGCACCTTGACGACGGCGATGAAATCCTGATCGATCTCGCCGCGAGCGCCAAGAGCTGCAAACTCCGTGCGCATGAGAGCGGCTAGCGGCGCGGCCACCCCCGTAGCATTCGCCGCGCCTAGGATCAGATCCAGGTCTTTTGCCATTTGGTGTCCGCTGAAGGTGGGAGTATAGTCTCCCGCTTTCAGAAAGCCGACTTTGCCGACCACCATCGGCGAGCCCAGCGCCGACGCTGCAATCACGTCCAATAGGTCCGCCGCAGCCACGTTGCCCCGACGCGCCAGCGCCAGTGCTTCGCCAAGCATCCCAGCGGAGACCGCCAGCATCAGGTTTACTGCCAGCTTGGCGTAGCGTGCCTCCTCGCCGTCGCCGAGCCAGAACTGAGCCTGGGAGTAGCTGGCGAGGAGCGGTCGGACGACTTCGAACGCTTCCTTCGGGCCGCTAACCATCGCGGTTAATTTACCGGCTTCGGCGGCAATCGGATTGCCCGATACCGGGGCCCGTAAATAAGCGATCCCATGCGCCGCGAGCTCCTGGCCAATCTCGGCAGAGACGGTGGGCGAGACGGTGCTGGTCTCGACCAGCACTCCCCCCCAACGCAGCGCGGGGATAAGGTCATTAGCCACCTGGCGCAATGCAGCGTCATCGGGTAATGAACTGAAGACAATGTTTTGCGCTGCCATTTCATCGAACCTCACGCAGACCACCTGGCGTGCTCGTATCGCCTCCACCCGTCCGCTGCTACGCACATAGGCGCGCACCCCGGTCCCCGACGCTGCTATGCGCGCTGCCATCGGGAGACCTAACTTACCTGTTCCAATCCAACCTACATTCATCATATAATTTCGGTTCCGAATTTGTTTGTTTCCATTTCATGTGCAAGTTGCTGAAAGAACCCTCAGCGAGGAGCTATCGGACTATACAAAACGCGGGCTTCAGGTTGATTTCGCAATGATCACAACGGTTCCATCCACCAGGCCAGGTGGAGGACTGGTGATGATTTGATCGGATTCGGACAGACCTTGGGAGATTTCCAGTCTCGACCCGAGATCGCGATTGATCGCAATGGGTCGAATCTCGACTGTGCCATTCGGATGGACCACGCCGACGGCGGGTTTTCCTGATTTGAAGAGCAATGTTCCGGCCGGGATCGTCAGGTCACCTTTGTCACCTTCGATCTTCAGAGCGACCTGGACATAGGCACCCGGGAAGAGTTCGCCTGTTTGGTTGGGCACTTCCAGTTCCGTCAACAGTCTTTTGGCTGTCGGGTTGATCGCTCCGGCCGTCCCTACCACCCGTGCCGCAAATTTTCTTCCCGTAGCCTGTCCGACCGTCAGGTCGGCCTCGGCGCCTACTTTCACAAATTCCGTGAAGGGTTCTGGGACGTCAACATAGACACGGAGCGGCGAAATCCGTCCCATCCGGAAAAGTTGGGTCCCAGAGCCCAAGGGGATGAACGCACCAATATCCGTATTTCGCGCCGTGACAATTCCGTCGAAGGGGGCCCGGACGATCTTAAACGCCTCAAGGGCCGCCAACCGGTTCACGTTGGCCTGGTCGGCGATAACAGTACCTTGATTTTGTCCATAGTTGTCGGCGGCGGTGTCGAAGTCCTGTGCCGCGATGACGTCTCTCTGAAAAAGGTCCTGGAAGCGCTGGTAGGTTACCTTCGATAGATCACGCGTTGCTTGTGCCACCTTGAGTTGGGCCTGCGCCTGGGCCAGCTGCGCATCGACCTCGGGGGTATCGATCTCGGCCAGAACCGCGCCCGCCTTGACCTCAGCCCCGATATCAAAATACCACTTCTTCAGATAACCACTGGTCTGGGCAAAGATCGGTGCGTCCGTGTATGGCATGGTCTGGCCGGGTAACTGAAGCGAGATCGCCTCGAGGGCTCTGGTCGGATGGACTACCTGCACGCTGGTGCGCGCCGCTTTATCCGTCAGCTGCTGAACTTCGAGGGTCCACGCATTCCGCGAATAGATTCCCAAAATAGCGACCCCGATGAAGAGCGCGCCTCCAGCGCAGAAGAGGAACTTCACACCTTTCCTGATCTTGTTTTCCTGTTGACCGGAAGTCTCCTTTAAGGCCGATGTAGTAACTGCTATTTCCGAGGCATTATTCATTGCGAGATCCCCTAAAACTTGATGCATCGAAGCAAACTGCTTTTAAGCTCTTCTCTCCAAAGCAGCAGAATTTTCCGGCGTCGCCGGAGAGTTCGCTGCTACAGCCTGCGTCGCTGACAAATCTCTAAGGATTTGTGAGCGATGCAGGCTCCGGGGAGGATTGGCTAGGTTGAAATTTTTTGCCTCTTCTGATGATCATGAAGACGGTGGGAACAAAGAACAGCGTAGCCCCGGTGGCGAAAATCAGGCCTCCAATCACCGCCCGACCCAGCGGAGCGTTCTGTTCGCCGCCTTCACCCAGGCCTAAGGCCATCGGAACCATGCCGATGATCATCGCCAGCGCCGTCATCAGCACCGGCCGGATCCGGGCATAACCAGCCTCCAGCGCTGCCCGGTAGGCATCCTGATAATGTTCAAGCTGCTCATTAGCGAAGGTGACGACCAGAACGCTGTTCGCCGTGGCGACTCCCATGCACATAATCGCGCCCATTAAGGCCGGCACGCTCAAGGTCGTACCCGTGATGAAGAGCATCCAGACGATCCCGGCCAGCGCGCAGGGGAGAGCCGTGATGATGATGAACGGCTCGGTCCAGGATTGGAAATTAACGACCATCAACAGGTAGACCAGCACCAATGAGAACACTAATCCCAGATACAAGCCAATAAATGAGTCGTGCATGGTGCTGACCTGCCCCCGAAGATAAATGAAGCTTCCTCTGGGAAGGCTCTTTTTAGAGGCATCGATCAACTTTTGGATGTGATCGGCCACGTAACCCAAGTCTTTGCCGTCGACGTTACCGTAAATGTTAATCACCGGCCTGATGTTGTAATGATCGATGATCGGGAACGTGTTGCTGCGCGAAATCGGGGCGACATTGGCCAGAATCTGACCTTGTCCGGCACCACCAAGAATGGGCAGGTTCCGCAAAGCGTCGAGAGAATCCATGTCAGACTGCGGCACTTGAGCGTTGACCTGATAGCTCACCCCGTTGGTCGGATCGACCCAAAAGTTCAGGGCATTCTGCTGCGATCCGGCCAGCGCGCCGAGAACTGTATTTGCTACGGACTGCGCGTTAATGCCAAGGATCGAGGCCTTGGTGCGGTCCATCGTAATGTCCAGCTCGGGCGCATTATTCGGTTCTTGGATCCGAAAATCCACAGCACCCGGGATCTGACGAATCTGATTCATGAGATTGTTGGCGAACTGGAAGTTCGCCTCTTGATCCGCCCCGATAACCTGAACATCGATGGGAGCCGGCAATCCAAAGTTAAGAATCTGGGCAACCATATCGGCCGGTGGGAACCAAACACCGATCCCGACAAACTCGTGCTGCATGCGCATCCGGATCGCCTCGATGAATTTGTTAGTCGGGTCGTGATTTTGGTTGAGCGAAACCAGAATGTCGCCGTCCGCGGCGCTCATCGTTCCGGTATTATTGTACGAGGTGTTGATGCCGCTATAGGGAATCCCCAGGTTGTCGACAATCCCCTGCAGTTGGTGGGCGGGGATAACCTGGCGGATCATCTGTTCGATCTGATCCACTGAGCGAGCCGTTTCCTCGATGCGGGTACCGGCTTTCATCCGAACGTGCATATCGAACGCTCCGGCATCGACCGAGGGGAAGAAATCTTGTCCGAGAAAGGGGAACAAACCCATGGTGACCACCGTAAAGCCAAGGACCATTGCCACGAGCTTACCGGCGTTTCGGAGCCCTAAACTCAGCAGATCGCGATAGCCTTCTCGGAATTTGTCGAATCGATTTTCAAACCAGTGGTGGAAACCGGAGAACCAGGTAAAAAGCGGAAACGTCTTCCTCCCTTGGCCCTGGTCTGACGCTTTATTGTGCCTCTTGATCCAATACATCGCCAACGTCGGGACCAGTGTGCGCGAGAGAATGTAGGAGGCAATCATGGCAAAAATCACCGCCTCAGCCAACGGCGAGAACAAGTATTTGGCGACTCCCGAAAGGAAAAAAATTGGAACAAAAACGATGCAGATACACATCGTGGACACCAGGGCTGGGACGGCGATCTGAGCGGCGCCATCCCGAATGGCGTCCAAGGTGGGCTTACCTTCGGCCAGATGCCGATCGATGTTTTCGATCGTCACCGTAGCGTCGTCGACCAGAATACCGACCGCCAACGCCAGCCCTCCCAAGGTCATGATGTTCAGCGTCTCTCCGATCGCGCTCAGCACGGCGATCGAAGAAAGAATAGCCAGAGGAATCGAGATCGCGATGATCAGAGTGCTCTTCCAATCGCCCAAAAAGAGGAGGATCATGATCGCCGTGAGACACGCGGCGATCACCGCCTCTCGCACGACGCCGTCGATAGCGGCGGTCACGAAAATAGATTGGTCCGAGAGCATTGAAATATTCAGTGCTGGCGGCAAAGTCTGCTTCAGGTCCGGAATTTTATTTTTGACGCCCCGCACAATGTCCAAGGTCGAGGCGCTACCGGTCTTTTGAATATCCAGCATGGTGGCTCGCTGGCCGTTGAAACGAACGATGTTGGTTTGCGGAATGCTTCCGTTGACAATGTTGGCCACATCTCGAATGTAAATGGTCGTGCCATTCGGCAGCGATTTGATCGGAATAGCGTTGAGCTTCTCAATGGTGTTCGGGCTCGAGTTCAATCCGACCAGGTATTCGAATCGACCGATTTTCTCAGTGCCCGAAGGCAAAGTCAGGTTCTGCACGGTAATCGCGTTGACGACATCGGAAGGGGTCAATCCATAGCCTTGTAAGGCCTTATAGTTGAGGTCGACCTCCACGTATTTTTGCTTCCCTCCGTAGGGGTAAGGAACGGACACGCCGGGCACGGTGATGAACTGCGGTCGAACAAAGTTCAGTCCTAAGTCATTAAGCTGCTGTTCGGAAAGACCGCTCAAACCGACTCTGAGCACCGGCACGTTAGTGGCGCTATAGCTCAGGACCAGCGGCGGCGTGGTGCCGGTCGGAAGTTGCCTGAGAATCGCTTGAGACACCGAGGTGACCTGGGCTATTCCCCTCGGCACGCTGGCGGTGGGTTGCAAATAGATTTTCACCACCGCGATGCCGAACAGGGATTCCGATTCAATATGCTCGATGTTATCGACGGTCGTCGTCAGTACCCGTTCATAAACCGTGGTGAGATGCTGCTCGAGATCCTTGGGCGACAAACCAGCATAATTGAAGATGACTGAAATCACCGGGATATTGATCGACGGAAAAATGTCCTTTGGCGTGCTGATGATCGAAAGGACACCGGCAATGAGAATAAAGATGGCCAGCACAATGAAAGTGTAAGGCCGTTTTAATGCCAGGTTGACAATCCACATTTGATTCTACTCCTTCGAGGTTTGCTTTTGCTTCAGGATTTTTACGGGCATACCGTTCGCCAGGCTGTCCGAAGGATTTATGATCACCTGGTCTGTGATTGATAATCCTTGCGATATTTCCAACTTATCTCCGAGATTGCGGTTGATCGTAATTTTGCGAATCTCCACCTGACCGTTTGCCTCAACGACTCCAACCGCCGTTTCTTCCGACCGGAAGAGCAAGGCGTTGGATGGGATGGTCAGAATACCGCTGTTATCATTGACTTGCAGCGTGATCAGAGCATAAGCACCCGGAAAGAGTTCACCTGTTTCGTTGGATACCTGTAGTTCGGTCAGTAGTGTTCTGGACGTTGGATCGATCGCTCTGGCAGTGTTAGTCACGTGTCCCACAAACCTCCGTCCGGGAAACTCATCCAGAGTAAGGTCTCCCTCGGTGCCGATTTTTACCAGATCGGCAAAGGACTGCGGAACGTTGAGATAAACGCGTAGCGGCGAAATCTGCTGCATCCGAAAGAGCTGGGTGCCCGAGCCCGAAGCGATGTAGTCTCCAATGTCGGTGTTTCGCGCGGTGACAATACCGTTGAATGGTGCCCTGACGATTTTAAAGGCTTCGAGCGCTTCCAGTTGGTTGATGTTGGCCTGGTCTGCCATGACCGTCGCCTGGTTCTCGCGATAGGTGTCAGCCGCTGTGTCAAAATCTTCTACGGCAATCACGTTCCGGTGGAAAAGGTCCTGGGAGCGCCGATAGGTGACTTGCGCCAGGTTAAGAGCTGCCTCTGCCACCTTGAGTTGAGCTTGCGCTTGGGCTAGCTCTTGATCGACTTCGGGAGTGTCGATCTCGGCAAGAACATCACCCGCTTTGACCTTCGCTCCAATATCATAATACCACTTTTGCAGGTACCCGCTCGTCTGAGCGTAGATCGGCGCGTCAGTATAGGCTTCCGTTCGTCCGGGCAGCACGGGGATCGTCAGCGAAACTTTTTCGGGCTGGACAACGGTGATTGTCATCTGGACGCCCTTATCTGAAGGCTGTTGGATTGACTGGGTTCTCGAGGACCGCAACTCAATTCCAATAGCGGCGAGCGCAACTAAGATAATCGCTCCCGCTAGAAAAGAGAATCTTAGCTTTCCTTTCTTGACAATTTGTGGAACGGCTTCGCGCTCCTGAATTTCAGCTACGCCCAAGTTGCCTTCACTCATGTTGGTTTGTTTTCTGGAATCGAATTGCGTGACTAAGTCTCGCTCAAAAAGTGTAGCAGTGCTACGCCTCGGAAGGAGGGTTCTTCACGGCTCGAGTGGGCTGTTGCACCGCGTGCGAATTTCCGGCCTCTTCAGGGCTAAGAACATTTATTTTGACCGACCCAGGGTAAACCCCGGTATCTGTTTAGCGCCGGTCATTCGGCTCGAAATGGCCCAGAGAGCATAGTCCCGGAGTTGGCATGTGTTTAGGGAAGTCTTCGACCCTGAAGCCGCCTAACAACTAAGAAACCGAGGACGAGGACGAGCTCGAGAGCGAGGACGATTGGGGAACGATTGCGAGGAACGAGCAACGAGCAGTCGAGTCGTCTAGTACCAGCTTTCGTCGAGATCCTTCCCTCGGATCTCCAGCAATCGCTTTCGCTCGTCACTCGTCCTCGGTTTCTGCTGTCTGCCTGGCAGGACGAGAATTTAGACGAAGCCAGTCTGCAACAAGTGAGCGTTTACGGGCGATACCTCAACCCTGGGAGCAACCCTGGGCTAAGCCCAGAGCTGAACCCTGGGCTATGCTCTCTTGCCCTTTGGGCCGTATGACCGGTGTTAAACACCTGCGAATTGTTCCTTCGATGAAAGTCTTGCGGGGCAATCCCAGACGTGACTTCTCCAAATCGCCCAAACTTCGAATGCTTATGTAAAGAGAATAGTCAGTAAGAAGCAACCCACGCTGGGAACGCAGCTAAATAGCGACACTTATTCGCAAAAAGTCCGAGCAAATCCACGGCTCTTGATATGCAAGGGTTCGGTTGCCATCAATGAGAAAAATCAGAGGACACTATAGGCGCGTCCTATCAGAAAAGGTGATGTTCCATTCTTAGGTTACTGGTGGGGCGGAAACGCATCCGACTGTCAGCTCGCAAACGACTGCCGTGAGACGCCTCCGAGCGGCGACAATGTAACTATCGACCCGAGAAGATATTACTCGGAGACTCGGAGCTTCGACCGATCAACCTCGCGACGAATTAAGTCACGGTTCAGCCTTGCTTCATGCTGTCTTTCCATTCAGATTTGAAAAACTGTGGCGAAGCCGGAGCGGCGTTGGTGGTCCAACCCCCCTGTAATTGCAAGGTACGGGGTTGCCGTTGTGTCGGTTACCGGCGCGCTAATCAGCTCACGGTTGCTGGACCGCTATCTGGTAAGCGCTCCCGTATCGCTATTTCTTTGCGCCGTCATGCTTAGTGCCTGGTTTGGTGGACTCAGGCCGGGCTTGCTCGCGACGGCCCTCTCGGTGCTGGCTTTCAAATACTACTTCACCACGCCGGTCTGCTCGTTGGTTGTGGACGCCAAGGAGATACCGCGCCTTCTAATTTTTGCCCTGTCGGCCCTTTTTGTCTGGTTGCTGAGCGCCGCGCAGAGAATGGCGACAGAATCGCTCAGAGACGCGCGCGACAAACTGGACGGAACAGTTCAAGAGCTAGAGAGAATCAACAAGGAGTTGCACGCGGAGAACGCCGAGCGAAATCGAGCGCAAAAGGCCTTACGTGAGAGCGAAGAACGGCTCCAGGACATTATTGACAACACCACGGCGGTCGTTTTCGTCAAGGATCTCGATCTTCGTTACCTCATGGTTAACCGCGAATATGAGCGACGCTATCGTGTGCGGCGCGATCAGATTCTCGGCAAGACCGATTTCGATATTCTGCCCCTTGAGGTCGCCGAAATGGTTCGTGATAATGACCGTCAAGTGATCGAAGCTGGCGTGCCTATCCAGTTTGAGGAAACCGTGCCTTCGGAGGACGGCGAACATGACTATGTCGTGTCGAAGTTTCTCCTCCACGACCATACGGAAAGACCGTGCGCGGTATGTGGCGTCGCAACGGAGATCACGGACTCGAAGCGCGCGCAGAGAATGCAAGCCGCCCTGGCACGCGAGCGGGAGTTGTTCGCACAGCAGCGAGCCACCGAGTTGGCAAAAGCGAACGAAGCTCTTCGGGGATGCCTGGACGCGCTTGCCTCGGTACCCGAACTGGATGATTTCCTTGGGCAAGTGATGGTCGCGATCACCCGCCAGTTGGGTGCGGCCTCTTCTACGTTACGGGTGCGCAATTTCAAGCAAAACACCCTGCCGCTGGAGTTCATCTTCCAAGATGGCCGAGTAATGACTCCGGTTGAAGCGAAATATCCGGAACGCTGGCAGTCTGTGGCGCTGGAGCAATTCGATCCCGATCTCCTATACCACTCTGCGTTCACGCGGACTAAAGAGGAACAACCTGTCGCCACTTTTTTAAATCCGCCGGCAGCCATTATTCGCGTTCTTGATCCGCATTCGCCGATGCCTGAAGATCAGCGTTCCTACCTGCGCGAGCTCGGTGTAAAGACGGTGTTGATCATTCCCTTGGCTTCACGTGGCCAGGCGAATGGTCGGTTGACCTTTCGTTTTACAGAGGAGCGCGATTTTCAGCCGGACGAACTAGAAATCGCGCGAGCCTTAGCAACCCAAGCCAGCTTGGCCATTCATCTGACTCGATTGGCAAAAAGCGCAAAGCAATCTGCCGTTCTGGAAGAGCGAAATCAGCTGGCCGCAGAGATTCATGATGCGCTGGCTCAAAGCTTTACGGCCATCTCGATGCAACTGGGAGTCGCCGAGGAGCAAGTAGCTGCCAAGGAAAGCGATCCTCTCAGCCAAATTCAGCGGGCCAACGAAATCGCCAAATTTGGCTTAGCTGAGGCGCGCAGATCCATTCTCAGTCTCCGCTCCGGTGCTATCCAGGAATCGGGATTGACCGCGACGTTGCAACGTTTGGTTGAGTACTCGAACGTGGCGGGCCGGTTGCGCTGTGAGTTTCGATCTGACAACATACCCGAAGAAAGATTGCCGCCGAGGATCCAACATGAGCTCCTGCGTTTTGCCCAGGAGGCGATCAGCAACGCCGTTCGTCACGCCAAGCCCACGGTGGTCAGCGTGACGCTTCGCTGGGAACCGCCCAATCTCATTCTTAAAATAAAAGATAATGGATCTGGAATCTCCAGGGCCAGCCTGGAGAAAAGAGAAGGCTTTGGATTGCGCAACATGCGCACCAGAGCCTCACAAATCGGCGCAAAATTAGATATCCAAACTGCTGCCGGTCATGGAACCAGCGTCGTCCTGACTGCGCCCATCCCATCATGAAATCGTCTTCTGCATCTGGAACGAAGCCTCTGTAGCTCGATAGAGTCAGATTTAATCATCCTTTCCGACTGGAGAACTGATTTTGCATCGGTGATACTGGTTTTAGCACAGGAACGACAATGCAATGAGAAATTTACCAAATCTGAAATCGATCCAGCGTGCCTGACGAAGCGGTGCTGAAAAGACCTGCGACTTTCAACCATAAATCTAAAAGCAAAAAAATGACTAACAAACTCCAAGGAAAAGTGGCGCTCATCACTGGTGCGAGCGCCGGTATTGGGCAGGCCTGCGCCCGTGCGTTGGCCGGTGAAGGCGCCCGGCTCGTCGTCACCGCGCGTCGCCAGGAACGCCTCGAGGCATTGAAAAGGGAGGCTGAGTCGCTCGGGACCGATGCCCTCTGTGTGACCGGTGACGCCCGCGAGGAGGAGACGGCGATTCGAACCATCAAGGCCGCTTCTGAGGCATTTGGTCGCATCGACATCCTGATCAACAACACTGGTATGGGCAACTACAAGAACCTCATTGATACCAGCGCCGAGGAATACGACGAACTCATCGACGTCAATGTGCGCACCACGTTTCTTTTCACGCGTCACGTTGTGCCAGTGATGCTGGCCCAGGCGTCGGGTACGATTTTGATGATCTCTTCAATGGCTGGGGTCTACGGGTTCGGTGGAGAATCGGTTTATTGCATGACAAAGTTTGCTCAGGTCGGATTCGCGCAAGCCCTGGATCGGGAGCTGCGCCCGGGTGGTATCAAGGTTGGTGTCATCTGCCCTGGCGGCGTGAAAACGGAATTTGCATTGGGAAAAGGACGCACCGAGCAGAGCGTGTCCGAGTCGAACATGCTGGATCCCGAGGACGTCGCATCCGCGGTTCTTCTTGCCTGCACCCAGTCGGCCAAATCGCGGATCATTGAAATTCAGATGCGCACGATGGCCGAATCACTCGCCTAGCTAAGCTAGCCTGCATCGCTCCCAAATCCTTAGAGATTTGGCAGCGACGCAGGCTGTAGCAGCGGAACTCTCCGGCTAGACCGGAAAATTCCGCTGCTTTCTAGCCCGCAAGGTTTCGTTAAGCGAAGACCCGTGTGGCTCAACCGGATATTGCAACCAAAGCCTCTTGTTTGTTTTATTAATGCGAGAATAATCGGTATCTGTGATGGCACTTGCCTGCGCGGCTGTTTTGTTCTACTTCGCCACCGCGAGCGGTTCCTGAATATTGCTGTTGGGCCTGAGGCCAAAGAAGGGAGCCCATTCAGCAGAACTCTTTCTCCTCTCGCTCAGGGAGAAATTGTAAGAGACCCAGAACAGCGATCGACAGACCGCCACCTCTTGCTCATCGCGCGGCGTGTAAACAACCATTACACCGGGCGGTACGAAGCCAAAGCTCGAAGAGAAATGTGGTTCCGCCCATCCCCGGATAATCGCCCAATGGGCACAGCTCAAAGGCAACGTCAGATAAATCGTTGGCGCCACGAGCAGAACTCTCCCGAACTCCCTCCCGGTAATGAAAACAGAAAGGTCGGCGGTGGCCACCTCCTCGTCTACCTTGAGAGAAACCAGATCCGAACTGCCAACCGGGAACGGAACTGCTTCGATATTTGGCCATGCTATCACCTCGTCAACCAGGTGATGCAATGCGGTATCATCACCATAGTCGTCGCATTGCAGGTGGAGCGGGCCACGGATGGTGACCGGCCGCTTGCCTGGCCGATTGGGAAGACTAGGAGAAATGGTTATAAGATCGTTTGCGCTTCCGAATCTATCCATATATTACCTTCTTTCGCGTGACTCAGCTGAACAGCTTCAATGCAAGCTATCATCAGCCTTGAAGCAGTTCTAAGTAAAAGCTAAAGTTAAAAAGCATCGGCTCCTGCTACCGATTAAAAACGGCCCCGTTTATTCGGGGACCTCGCCTCCACACACGCTGAATAGGCCTAAAGTAAGCATAACGCCTTTGCTAGTCCTCAATTGTTCAGCTCAACCGATCCTTGGAACCAACGCCCGGCTCTTAGAGCAAGGGCCTGACGGTAGTTCAGGCGTTGCCAAACACCTTAGGCTGAAAGCGAATCTTGCCGCAATAGCTCGCATGGGTGCTTCCCATTGATACTTAAGGGTGCATTGCTGGTCCAAGAGATCCGGCAGCGGCCATTAGCTCTTTGGAGTGGAAAAAAAGGGTACTTTCTGACAATCGAAGTACCTGGTCAGGCGTGCGATCTATTCCCTAAGTCTCAATCAAAGTGAAAACAACGCGTTCTACCAAAATAAGATCCTATTCAATATGCCTAAAAAGGATGGCATTCAACTGACCGCGGTGATGGTATATGGCTTGCTTTGCTTTCTGGTGTCGTGCGCGGATTAGCGGTCGAGCGCAAAAGCCAAAGGCAGGTTATGAATATTAAAGTTATTGAACCCATCGGCCAATCAGAAACAGCGATCAGGTCTCGGCTCGGAGATCTGCTTGAAAAGGGCGGTCATCGCCTATGTGTCTGCGACACTCGAGGCTTGACCGATGCGAATTTGATCCAGAAGGTGAGTGACGCTGACATCCTTTTGCTGAGCAATCGTCCGCTTTCCCGGTGGGTGATCGAAGCTTGCCCCAATCTCAAGTTGATTTGCGTGGCCTTTACCGGCATCGATCACGTGGATCAGGAAGCGTGCAAGGCGCGCGGTATCATTCTTCATAACGCAGCAGGTTACGCGGTGCATGCGGTAAGCGAGTTGGCCTTCGGCCTGATCGTTGCCCTCTTGCGGCGAATTGTCTCCGCGGACGAGACTGTCCGTGCGGGCGGAGATAATCGCGAAATGACCGGTCATGAATTGTTCGGCAAGACTCTAGGGGTTGTCGGATGCGGCGCCATTGGGCTGCAGGTTGCGCGACTGGGCAATGCCTTTGGCTGCCGGGTACTCGGTTTCGAGCGTCATCGACTCCGGATCGATGATCTGGCAATCGAACAGGTCGAGCTCGATGAGTTGTTGAGCCGCAGCGATATCGTCAGCCTGCATCTAGCCTTGACTGCTGAAACGCGGGGCTTTATTGGACGCGAGCAGTTAGCCCGAACGAAGCCTTCGGCGATCCTGATAAATACGGCGCGCGGACCGGTCGTTGACCAGTCGGCCTTGATCGAAGCGTTGCATCAGAATCGCCTCGCCGGTGCCGGCATCGATGTGTTCGACGTAGAGCCTCCGTTGCCGCCAAAACATCCGATTTTCACAGCACCGAACACCGTGCTTCTACCGCACGTTGGTTTTGAGACTGTCGAAGCCATGTCCGCCAAGGCGGATATCGCGCTGCACTACTTGGAGAATTTCCTGAACGGACGCGGCCCGGCTTCGTAAATACATTTTTTATGGGCCCTCCACTTCGGCGATTTCCAACGGCGTAAGCGGGAAATCCATTGCGCCGATGATGCTGTGCACCTGCTTTGAATTGCGTGCGGCTCGGGTTACGCCTCATCGAGTTTGAGCGAATGAAATTACCTAGAACGTCCGTGCTCATGCTAAGCCTCAGCGATAGAGAAACATCGTTTAAATGGAGGAGAAAGACGTCTTTCTGCCCCCGAAACTAACTGAAAAAACAGATAGATAATTCACGGAGAGGATGGATCTGTTATGATGATTCGTACCACAACAAAATCTGTATATCACCCGGTATCGGGCCAACGGCTGGCTATGATGCGTGGAAGTGCGCGAGTTCGATATGTTCGAGGTTCGCTTCTGGTGAACGTAAAATGTTTGAATAGTCGCTAAATAAAGTAGATGGACCGGGTCCAATCTGGAGGAGAGCGCTCAATGAAAGTCTACGAAGTGGAATGTCGGGCAGTCATCACCGTTACAGCAGAGGATATGCAAAAAGCTGCATTATATGGCGCGGCGGTTATTAAAGATAGTACGGATCTGATTTATGTGAGGGCCGTTCACGAGAGGGATCTTAAGCCAACCGCCGGCGGCCCACGTCATGATTTCCTGGTATAGAGTTTCTTGATCCAGGGTCGTGGTTTTGACCTTCAGGTGAATAATGAAGGTCGCCAGCTCGATCGCCATCGAAATGGTCAACCGTGAATGGCGCGAGGTTAAGGTGGATTTGGGATGCTTATTGCCCCGCAGGGGCTGGAGAATTTAGCCCAGGGTAGAATGGCGCGAAGATAAGGGCCGTTTGGGATGGTTCTTCGTCCCGAAGTGACAAGAGGATCCAGCCCAGGAGCTCTAAGATAATGCGAGGCACTTCGATGGCGATTGGTTTTGTCCCGGAGGGACAGCACGATAGTAGACAGGCACGAAGTGCCTGGAATGACGAGGAAAATGGCCCCGTCCCAGCGGGACGATTGAACCGATTCTGCTGACACTGGGACTGACCATGACTTCGACCGTCCCTCCGGGACGGAGCCGCTTTAGGTCGATACCCGAGGCACTTCGTGCCTGGCTACTATCAGCCTGTCCCTCCGGGACAAAAGCCATTCAGTTCTTAACTTCGCGCCATTCTACCCTGGGCTAAATTCTCATGCCCCTTCGGGGCCAAGGACAGTTCCCGAACATTGCTTAACCTAGGGCCATTCTACCCTGGGCATTATACATATCTGGCAAGCACTTTGAATTATTTCGAAGGCGTCGCTCAGTGCGAGTAAAGACAGGCTGGAAGCCTAAGCTACATTACGCTTCGCGTCATCGCGGTGTGCACGTTCCGTCACCTGCTTGAGATATTCCTCGACGCTCTGGGAAACAAAGTAGCATATGTTTCCAGCATGTCTGGTTGTCGCATTACGGACGGCGCCCTATCCCGCCCCTGGACTTCTTCCGCGTTGTGTATAATGATCACGGCTTTAACCCTGGGAACCATCGATAAAAGGATTCGCGGCGGTCGCCGAAGTGCCTGGCTTCGCTCGGTTTTCACAAAGCAAGGCGGGACGCTTGCTTACGCACGGGAACGTCTCCACTCGAGCACTCGAGCGGATCGCTCTCGTTCCTAAGTATCGTCCTCGTCCTTATAGTCGGTCCGAAGTTATTCATAAGCCGGGGTCAAAAGCCCTTTCCTGGCTTTTGAGCGTGAGCGGCCCCGGATTGTGAATAACTTCGCTGCAAGCGCACTGTCAGGTTACGAATTCTCGTCCTTTTCAGAAGAAGATGAATTAATCGAGACTTTTGACCTGACGGTTGTGCTTGAGTCGGCAACGAATACTCAGATTAGGACGAATCGTCTCTGAGACGATTACGTCTGGCTATAAGGAATTCGCATCCGTCTCAGGCCGCGCGAACAACCCAACCCGTTATTAGAAGGCGGCGTCCTAGTTATGAATGAATCTGTCTCAGAGCAACCGATCGCCACTCCGGTGGCTGCCTATGTCGGCATCGATTGGGCCGATCAGAAACATGATGTGGTCCTGCGCTCGGTCGGCGAACCGGCCAAGGCCGAACACCAAGTCATTAAAAGTGAAATCAATGCCTTAAACGACTGGATCGCTCAGATGCACGAACGCTTCGGAGCCAAAGGTAAAGTGCTTGTCTGCCTCGAACAAAGCCACGGAGCGCTCGTTTACCAGTTGATGGCTTATGAGCTTTTCGAGCTCTATCCGATCAATCCCAGCCAATTGGCTCATTATCGGAAAACCTTCTTCAGTAGCGGCGCCAAAGATGATCGCCCCGATGCCGATCTGCTCAGTGAACTGCTGATGTGCCATCGCGATCGGCTCAAAGCCTGGAAGCCTGATGATCAGATGACCCGCGAGCTGGCCACGCTCAACGAAGGTCGACGTCATGCGGTCGATCGACGCACGGAGCTGGCCAATGAAATCAAGAGCCAGCTCAAGCTCTACTTTCCGGTGGCACTCCAAATACTCGACAATGATATCACCACCGCTCTGGCCGCCGATCTGCTGGTGCAATGGCCCACTTTAGCAGAGCTCCAAAAAGTCTCCCCAGGCAAGCTGCGGAAGTTCTTCTACGGCCATAACTGCCGCCAGGAAAAGAAAATCCTCGAGCGCCTGGCGCTGATCAACCAAGCCAAACCCTTGACCACTGATGTCGCCATCATTAGACCCACGGCCCTCAGAGTTGCCTTGCTGGCCCAGCAACTCAAAAGTCTTTCGCCTTTCATCGCTGAGTACGAAAAGCGGATCGCCAAACTCTTCGACTCTCATCCGGATCGCTTTCTGTTTGACAATTTGCCGGGAGCCGGGGCCGGCCCTCGGCCCACGATTGCTGACGGCCTTCGGCGCCGACCGCTGTCGTTTCGAAGTCGTGGGCGACTTGTTGAATTTGACCGGCATTGCCCCTGTGCGCATCGCCAGCGGAACAAAGACCGGCAAAAAAGCCAGCATCCACTTCCGCAGAGCCTGTCCAAAGTTCCTCCGACAGACCTTTCACGAGTTCGCTGGCCATTCGATCCGCTTCTGCCCCTGGGCTCAAACCTACTATCAAGCCCAAATCGCCAGAGGCAAAGGTCACCACGTTGCCGTACGGGCGCTGGCTTTTAAATGGATCCGCATCCTGTTCGCCTGCTGGAAAAACCGCGTTCCCTACGATCCCGATCGATACCTAAAAGCTCTCCAAAGCCGCGGTTCAGAATACGCCCAAACTGCCCCCTAAACGCCCCGACCCCCCTGTGAATAAAACGGTGAATAATTTTATAAAAAATGTTGGCGGACCAACTCAGATATCTCGATTTTTGGCGTTGGATAAGCTCAGCCGTTTGGTTCCATCGATCGTTCTCAACGCTGTGTAGCATTGATCCTCTCAAAAAGAGGCTTAAGCTTTGGCGATTTAGGCCCCCGCTCAAATGTTCGATTTGCCAAACAATGATGGCGAAAGAAGGGAGGTGAGTGCCATTGGCATTGGTGTGAGCGCGCCACCTGGAGGCTCGTGGTCGATTGAGCCTTCAGGCTACGTGTTTGAAACGCTGCGTGAGGACGAGGAATTCGCATTTTGCCGGGTCCGGAGAGATGACGACGAACTACCGACAATCCTTTCGGTAGCGCCTGTCTCAGAGCATCCCGTTCCAGGAATCCTGGAGCGGCTTGAGCACGAATATTCCCCTTCGGGATGAGCTTGATTCGGACTGGGCGGCTCGACCTCTCACCCTGGACTTTCGGCGACAAGCACGCGCTGGTGTCGGCCGAGCTTGCTCACCTCGAAGACCGGGACCTTGATGCCATGCAGTTGTACGAAAAGGCGATCCGGGCGGCGCGCGAGAATGGGTTTGTCCAGAATGAGGGCATAGCGAACGAACTCGCGGCGAAGTTCTATCTCGCCCGCGGTTATGAGACGAGCGCCCACGCGTATCTTCGAAACGCTCGCTATTGCTACCTTCGTTGGGGTGCGCTTGGCAAGGTGCGGCAGCTCGACCAACGCTACCCGCACCTGCATGAGGAACGAGTGCCTGCCTTTTCCACCGCCACGATCGGCACCTCTGTCGAGCAGCTCGACTTGGGGACGGTCATGAAGGCCAACGAAATCGCCAAATTTGGCTTAGCGGAGGCGCGCAGATCCATCCTCAGCCTCCGCTCGGGTGCTGTCCAGGAATCAGAATTGATCGCGACGTTGCAACGTTTGGTTGAGTACTCGAACGTGGCGGGCCTGTTGCGCTGTGATTTCCGGTCCGACAGCCTACTGGAAGAAAGATTGCCGCCGAGGATCCAACATGAGTTGCTGCGTTTCGCCCAGGAGGCGATTAGCAATGCCGTTCGCCACGCCAAGCCTACAGTGGTCAGCGTGGCGCTTCGCTGGGAACCGCCTGATCTCGTTCTTCAAGTAAAGGACAATGGATCTGGAATCTCCAGTGCCAGCCTGGAGAAAAGTGAAGGCTTCGGATTGAGTAACATGCGCACAAGAGCCTCGCAAATCGACGGAAAATTAGATATCCATACTGCCGCCGGTCATGGAACAAGCATCATCCTGACCGTGCCGATCCCATCATGAAATCGTCTTCCACATCTGCAACGAAGGTTATACGGGTCCTGATCGCCGACGATCATCCGGTGGTCCGAGAAGGATTGGTTACGATTCTGAAATCAGAGAAGGACATAAAGGTCGTAGCTGAAGCTGCTGACGGAGAGGAAACCTGCCAGCTCTACAATGAGCTTGCTCCCGACGTTCTCTTGCTCGATCTCCGGATGCCGGAGAAAGATGGCCTGCAGGTTATCACTGAACTGATGTCGCGAGGCGAACCCAAACCACGGATCATCGTGATGACAACCTACGAGAGCGAAGGGGATGTTCGCCGAGTATTAAAGGCCGGAGCCAAAGGTTACCTGGTGAAAGGGGCAGATCCCCAGCAGATCCGGGAAGCTATCCGAAAAGTTGCCGCAGGACAATCTTTGCTTCAGCCTGAAATCGCTTCCAAGCTCGCGGAATCCATGGCCCGCCCCGAACTTTCGGAGCGCGAGCTCGAGGTTTTGCAGTCGATGGCTCTCGGTAGAAGCAATAAAGAGATAGGACAGGTGCTCTACATCAGTGAGAACACGGTGAAGGGTCACGTGAAATCTATCCTGACAAAGCTAGATGCGATCGGTCGAACCGAAGCGATTGCCATCGCCAATAGGCGTGGGCTTATCCAAACGAGTTAGTCTATGATCGCAGTAATTGTGCCTTGAGATTTGTGATCGAAGTAGGCTTAGTTGCGAGCCAATACGACTCTCAACTGCCGCTGTAAGCCCTTCCTTGCCAAAGAATCGGTCGCCAAAACGCTTAAATCTCTGTATCCTGAGCACGTGTCCTCGCTGCAGGCGGATTTCGTTTCAGGTTGAGATCGGCACAGTCAGGACGATGCTTGTTCCATGGCCGGCGGCAGTATGGATATCTAGTTTTCCGTCGATTTGCGAGGCTCTGGTGCGCATGTTACGCAATCCGAAGCCTTCACTTTTCTCCAGGCTGGCACTGGAGATTCCAGATCCATTGTCTTTTACTTGAAGGATGAGATTAGGCGGTTCCCAGCGAAGCGTCACGCTTACCACTGTAGGCCTGGCGTGGCGAACGGCGTTGCTGATCGCCTCCTGGGCAAAACGCAGCAGCTCATGTTGGATTCTCGGCGGCAATCTTTCTTCGGGTATGCTGTCGGACCGGAAATCACAGCGCAAGAGGCCCGCCACGTTTGAGGTCTCAACCAAACGTTGCAACCTCGTAGTCAATCCTGATTCCTCAATGGCACTGGAGTGCAGGCTCACAATGGATCTGCGCGCTTGAGCTAAGCCAAACTTGGCGATTTCGTTTGCCCGCTGAATTTGGCTGAGAGGATCGCCTTCGCTTGCGGCTAGTTGCTCCTCGGCGACTCCCAATTGCATCGAGATGCCGGTAAAGCTTTGAGCCAGCGCATCCTGAATCTCCGCGGCAAGCTGATGGCGCTCCTCCAGGACCGCGGATTGCCTGGCGGCTTTTGCCAATCGAGTCAGATGAATGGCCAAGCTGGCTTGGGTTGCTAAGGCTCTGGCGATTTCGAGCTCCTCCGGGTCAAAATCACGCTCCTCGCTAAAACGAAAGCTCAACTGGCCGTTCGCCTGGCCGCCCAAGGTCAAAGGAATGATCAACAAAGTCTTTATCCCCAGTCCGAGCAGATAGAAGCGCGACGCTTCAGGTATTGGCCGAGTGTGGATCGAGAATACGGGCCAGAGTCGTTGGCTGGCCCAGAAAAGTGGCGGCACGTTGTTCGTCCAGCGACAGAGACCGCCATTCTTCCGGATATTTCGCCTCGGCTGGAGACATCACTCGGCCGTCTTGGAATAGGAGTTCCAGCGTCAGAGTGTTTTGCTCGTCGTTACACATCCACAACGTCGAAGAGACAGCACCCAACTGCCGCGTGATCGCAGCCATCACTTGCCCAAGGAAATCATCCAATGCGGGCACCGAGGCAAGCGCATCCAGGCATCCCCGAAGTGCCTCGTTCGCTTTTGCCAACTCGGTGGCGCGCTGCTGCGCAAACAGTTCCCGTTCGCGTGCCATGGCCGCTCGCATTTCCTCCGCGCGCTTCAAATCGCTGATGTCCATCACCGCTCCCATGAATTCAAAGCTGCCCGACTCGTCTTTTGCGGGGCGACCCACCACTCGGAGATATTTGACGGATCCATTGGGCATCAGCAACCGATGCTCAAAATCGAAATGCTTCCTCTCGTGTGAAACGCGATCGATTATTTGTCGGACCAGCGCTCTGTCTTCCGGATGAGTTCGATGAAATACTAATTCCAACGTAGGTTCAGTCGGTGGGTCGTATTCAAAGATACGAAAGGTTTCCTCCGACCAGTAAATTTTTCCGCTGGAAACATCCCAGCCGAAGCTGCCCGTGTGGCTTAATTTTTGCGCCTCGGCCAAGTAAGCTTCACTTCGTCGCAGCGCTTCTTCGGCTCGGGTGAGGTCGATTCGTTCCTCCGCTTCCCGTAAGGCCCGTCGAACCGAGGGCACGATCCTCGACAGTCGCGTCTTGAAAACATAATCAGTCGCGCCGATCTTGAGTGCTTCAATCGCCACTTCTTCGCCCAAAGTTCCAGAAACAAAGATCAAGGGCACCTGCGGGCAGTCTTGCTGGGCGATCTTCAAGGCAGACAGCCCGTCGAAGGACGGAAGCGTATAGTCTGCGAGAATCAAGTCAAAGCCACCCTGTTCGAGTGACCCAATGAAATCAGTCTCAGTTTCAACGCGAGTTACATGGCACTCGATACCGTCGCCCGCCAGCGTTTCCTGAACAAGCTCCGCGTCCCTTGGGTCATCTTCAAGATAGAGAATACGCAACGGAGATTTCATTTTTTTGCAGCACCTCCGTGAACGCGGCCACAATGGCAAAAATGGGCGTGGAGATCATGCGATACCTTAGCTCTTACTTAAATCGAAACCGTTGATTCTGGAGATGATCAGCGTACCATCAGGTACGCTGGATGCCTAGAGCCCGAGAGAGCGTTTCTAACCTACTCGAAAGAGTTGACGCCGACATAACTCGACGAGACCCTGAAAAGGTGTAATCCTGGATTACCGCGAACCCAGGAGGTGCCGGTAGGGACGCGCTCCCGCAGGTCCGGCGTGGCACGTCTCGGCGCGTCCTTCGCAGACGAGAGAATGTCGCGAAGTACCCGATCAGACTCCTTCAGGCCCGTTTCCAGATCCCGAGCAGAGGGCCGCTTCGGCCAACAGTCGGATCGGAATTGGGAAAGACCAAATGGGCCATTCGCTCAACCATGGCGGCCGTCGGTGCTTCTCGGCAGATGTCCCAATTCTGGTGGCGGCAGATTCAGTTGGACCCTTGGTGCTTGCCCAAGCCCGACAGGCGCTTGAGCGATGTGAAACGTTGTCTGGCTCATCAGATCCGGCGCTACGACAAGAGTTGCCAACGCGGTGAGCATAGAAAGACTGATAGATCTCATAGTGAATTCCTCCCAACTTATTTGATGCAAGTTAATCCCATAAAGAGTTTTTCTACTGAGGGTCGGATTCCGGACCAAATGGCCATGGCCTGTCGAAGTCCCGAGTCTCAGAGTCATAGGTTCTCGGGCCGATAGTTACATTGGCGCCGGTTTGAGGCTCACTTACCACCGCACTTTGCAAGTTGACGGTCGGATGCGCTTCAGTGGTCCCCGCGACATCGGTGCACGCGGCGAACCCCATCGCGTAAATTAGGGGGACCATCAAGAGTAGTCGACGGATGAAATTGGTATGAATTGATTTCTGAGTTTTCATACTAGAAAACTCTCTTACTATGGAAGAAGGGCTAATTGTATGTCATGATGACCTATCACCAATGGTGATAGTGACAGATTCCTCGATCGTCACAGACATCTCATGGCGGCCTGGTTTGCTCCTCGGAACATCGTGCGCACGGCGATGCCGCGAAGCGTAATGTAGCTTATGCTACTTTGCCGCGGACCTCTCGCGTCATGCCGCCGCCCACCAAAGTAGCATAGGCTTCCAGCCTGTTTCGGCGGATTCCACGGAATCAAGGGATCTGGGGCTATGCTTTTTTTGGCCACTTCGGGCCACGGATCGGAAATGCCAAACTCCAGAGGCTGAAAGCCCGTTCCAGCGAACTGGCTTTGTCGGAGGCTAAATCAGGTACACTTAATCACAACTGGACAGTCTGGCCGAAAGAAAAACACTTGTTTCTGAACGGACTAGTTTACCACGCCTTGGGCCCTAAATTCACGAAGAATAGAGAGGAGCAGAGCGAGAAGACGCGACAAATGATTGACCACTCCCGGTGGTTACATCTCCAGCCTCCGGAGCGTTTTTCGGTACAGCCGTACGAACAATTGGCGAAGGTATTGAAAGTGACTGGCGACGAGGCTGCGGCCAAACGGGTATTGATCGCCAAGCACGAGGACCTGCGCCGTCGCGGAAATCTCGGACGGTTTGGGCGGGCTTGGAATTGGATCCTGGGTCGGACAATCGGGCATGGCTATGAGCCGCACCGTGTCCTCGTGGGCATGTTGTTTTTTTTCCTTTTGGGATCGTGGATCTTTGGCGCGGCCGCGCATAGCAAGTTGATGAGTCGAGCGAAAAGCGAGGAGGTTGCCCTACAAGATTATCCGACATTTAACAAGTATGCGTATTCGGTCGATGTGTTTCTTCCGATTATCGATTTGAAGGAGAAAGGCTACTGGATTCCTAACGCGAGCAAAGGTTACGGTGGGTGGGTGCTGTTTTACCTTTGGGTACATATCATTTTTGGTTGGATTATAACCACGCTCTGGGTTGCCGGCTTCAGTGGCTTGGTGCGCAATAGAAATTAGAGATCCCTGGCTGTTTTGTCTGGGTGATTCGTCCGCCAAGGAAGACCAGCGGGCAAAGACTATCTCGAGACGGCCTCGGGCTGGCGTACCGCGGCGAGGAACTCGCCCACGGTAAGAACTCCGTGTCCGAAAGTGGGATGCGAAATCTCGATCGCGGCCTTATGTGCCTCGTCCGTAAACTCGACGACCCCGTCTTTGATGTTTAATCACCGTGCATGGATGCGCTCAACCTGCCAATGGTTTAAATTTCCTATACAGTGGAGGGCGTTCCCAGATACAACGGGTACGCATCCGAAAGCGATGGAGGAGGTAAGCGATGGCCGTTTCTGTGGTTCCCGGTTCAGTGCTGATCAATGTTTTCGAGCACCCGAAAGTCGAGGTTCCGGAAGCGCCGCTCCGGGGCATCAAGCCGTTCGGACCCTTCGCGCCGGCACCGGTGATGGCCGGCTTCGGCTGCACCCAGATATCGATGGGCGGCGAGGTGCAGCTCACCGGCGATGCAGATGAAATAGCGGGTTGCATCTTGGGCTTCGTCCAGATGCAATTTGTCGAAACCTTCTGGTGCCATTATCGAGGCAAGACCAACGCCGACGGCAGCATGCTGATTCAGCGCGGACTGGCACCAGCCCGGCCGCAACAGACCTGTCGCGATTGCCTCGACAAGGAGCGCTCCAACATTTTTGTGAATGTCGATGAAATAGGCAAGTTGGACGGCCCGGCGCGCCCGCCGGTGAAACTGGCCACGGGAATGGAAGATCAGCCCAATGCTTCGGCACTGCTCGGCCAGCTCAACAGCATCACTAATGCCACTAACCTCCTGCACGAAGCCCAGCTCGAACGGCATTTCTGCGCGATCCTCACGCTCCAGACACCCGATGGAAAATTTCGCCATTTGGCCAGCCGTTATTGGAATCTCCGCTGGCAGGCCATCTTCAAGCCCAGCGATTTTGACAAGCCCTTCAGCGAAAGCTGGAGCGTTAGACCCGTCAAGGCCGGAATGGGCGCCGGCGTCAGCAAGACTATCTTGGGAACGCCGAGCGACCCACGTTTTGCCAAGCTCATGACCGAGCCGACCGCGCCGATCTGCAACGACCTGATCAAGGGTGCCACCAAGGTTGTCGACAATTTCCTGCTTGACGGTACCAACAACCCTGATTTCGACAAGCGGACCAGGCGCGAAAGTGCCGTCTGGAGCCAGTTCGACGTACGCCGCTGAGCAAACGAAAAGAAGAAACCAGGATCACTGCCTTTACGACCGAAACAGTCGCGAATACTGGGAGGCATGCCGCGCCGATAAAATGCCAAGGTGCGGGGCAAAGGTGGAGATCTGATCAGGTGCGGTGGCGATCGCCTTGAGAACCACGTCGGGGATCAGCGAGTGCATGGCAAAGAGAATTTTCTGTCCCGCGTTCTGGCCCAGGGGCACAGATTTGAGGGCTGCGATGACCTGATTTTCGACCCAGCTGAAACAATAGGCAGTGACGCAGGATTCCTGGTCAATACCCAATGCCCGAGACGCGTAGGCGAAAGCGGTTGGCAAGCCGATCGGTCTCAATGAACGCAGGGCGGATTGTCGCGCTTCATCATCCCATTGGAGAGTGAACGCGAGTTGAGTGAGCGACCATCCCATTTGCTCTGTCTCCTGCCGCAATTCGGACGATTCTCTGCTGGCCAGAAATCTGGCGTTTAATCTCTCGACCTCGGAAAAGTTTCCGCTCGCCCAATGGCCGTAAATGATCGACAACGTCGGCAATTCATTGGTCCCCAGAACATGCTCCAGGCCACTCTTGATCCAGGCTTGAGCGCTCTCCGCGTCGTGGACCAGTTGAGCATCGACAGCTCCTTCCAATCCTTGCGAATAACTGAAGGCGCCGATCGGCAGCGCTGGTGAGGCCAGATGAAGAAGGGCGACTAGCTTACGAATGCCGGTGACCGCGGGTGTCATCATGCGGATGGGGATGTCGATGCTCTTCGTCGGCCGAATGTTCGTGACCGTGATGCTCGTCGAAGAGCCCCTGAGCGCGGGCGTATTCTTCAGCGAAGGTCGAATCGTGCCCGTGACGGTGTCCGCCGCCATAGGCGCCGGCTTCCGGTTGAAATGGAAGGTAATCCTCCCGCAAGGTTACTCCAAGCCCCAGAAGCATCTCTTTGAGGACGGGATCGCTCTCCAGCTTCAGATAATCTTCTCCAAGTTCAACCGGAATATGTCGGTTTCCCAGGTGAAAAGCCGCGCGCATCAAGTCGTGCGGCTTATCAGCGGTCACGTGGAACACTTTTTCTGGAGCCGCCACGACTCTGATCAGGGAACCGTCTCGACCTTCCAAAAGATCGCCGTCGCGCAGCACCGTACCGCGTGGGAGGAACAAGGCAACCTCAGCTCCGTTGTCGAGCGCGGTTCGCAGACGGCTCTTTTGCCGAAGCTCAAAGGGCAAAACCAGTCTTTGGAGGTTTACAAGTTCAGCCGCCCGAATTTTACGATTGGCGTAGCTTTCAATCCGGATCATCTTTGGTGTTCCGGATCATTTTTGGTGTCCTGACTTCGAAACAGCATCCGTCAGAAAAGGAAATATCGTTGGGCCAGAGGCAATATTTTCGCCGGCTCGCAGGTCAGGAATTCTCCATCCGCGACCACTCGGTAGGTTTCCGGATCTACCGTGATCTTCGGTTGCCGGCTATTGTGAACCATGTCTGATTTTCGGAGAGATCGGATCCCGTGAACGGGTACGACGCGTTTGGCTAGTCCATAACTCTCGGCGATACCGGCTGTTGCCGCAGCTTGAGAAACAAAAGTAAGCGATGTATTACCCAAGGCGCCCCCCCGGGTGGCGAACATCTCCCGGTAGTGCACTGGTTGCGGGGTTGGAATAGAAGCATTGGGATCACCCATCAGGGCCAGGTTAATCATCCCTCCTTTGAGGATCAGGGTGGGTTTCGTACCGAAGAAAGCGGGCTCCCAAAGCACCAGGTCGGCCCATTTACCAACCTCGACGGAACCGACCTCGTGCGCGATTCCGTGGGTGATCGCGGGATTAATCGTGTATTTAGCGACATACCGTTTCGCCCGAAGATTATCGTTTTTGGACCCATCGCCCGGTAAGGGCCCGCGCTGGATCTTCATCTTGTGCGCCGTCTGCCAGGTACGGGTAATCACTTCACCGATTCGACCCATCGCCTGCGAATCGCTCGACATCATCGATAGCGCACCCAGATCGTGGAGAATGTCTTCAGCGGCGATGGTCTCCCGGCGAATCCTCGACTCCGCGAACGCGAGGTCCTCGGCGATCGCCGGATCGAGATGGTGACACACCATCAGCATGTCCAGATGCTCGTCCAAGGTGTTGACGGTGTAGGGTCTGGTGGGATTGGTGGAGGAGGGGAGAACGTTCGATTCACCGCAGACTTTGATAATATCAGGCGCATGTCCGCCGCCCGCACCTTCAGTATGGTAGGTGTGAATGGTGCGTCCTTTGAAGGCAGCAATACTGGCCTCGACAAAACCCGACTCGTTCAATGTGTCGGTATGGATGGCGACCTGGGTATCAGTCTCCTCGGCAACCGATAGACAAGCGTCAATCGCGGCGGGGGTGGTCCCCCAATCCTCGTGCAACTTCAGGCCAAGGGCCCCGGCAACGATCTGCTCGCGCAAAGGCTCGGGCCGACTCGCGTTCCCCTTGCCCAGAAAGCCGAGATTGATCGGGTAACCGTCAGCCGCCTGTAGCATCCGCTTGATATGCCATGGGCCAGGGGTGCAGGTGGTGGCGAAGGTGCCGTGGGCCGGCCCGGTTCCGCCCCCGATCAGCGTTGTCACCCCGGAAGCGAGCGCGTCATCGATTTGCTGCGGACAAATAAAGTGGATATGGGTGTCGATCCCCCCGGCGGTGACAATTTTTCCTTCGCCGGCAATCACTTCTGTTCCGGGCCCGATCACGATGGTGACGCCCGGTTGAATGTCTGGATTGCCTGCCTTCCCGATCGAAGCGATTCTGCCCTCCTTGATTCCGATATCCGCTTTCAAGATCCCCGTATGATCGACGATTACGGCGTTCGTGATCACGGTGTCGACCACGTCTCTGGAGGTGCGTTGGGATTGGCCCATGCCGTCCCGGATCACTTTGCCGCCACCAAACTTAACCTCTTCTCCATACACCGTAAAATCGCGCTCGATCTCGATGAACAGTTCCGTATCGGCAAGTCGCACCTGGTCGCCTGTGGTAGGACCGAACATTTCCGCGTAAGCCTGGCGAGATATTTTCATAGTCAATGTGCTAGTGATCGCTTTCAGAGTTTGCCCATGATCTTGGCGTTAAATCCGTAGACAATCCTGTCACCGGCGAGTTCTACTAATTCAACGGTGCGCTCCTGCCCTGGCTCAAATCGGACCGCGGTGCCGGCGATGATGTTAAGGCGAAAACCACGTGCCTTTTCACGATCGAAGTGCAGAGCTTCGTTGACTTCAAAAAAATGAAAATGGGAGCCAATCTGGATCGGCCGATCGCCGGTGTTGGCGACCGTCAGGGTGACGGTGTTCCGTCCAGCATTCAGCTCGATGTCGCCGGAGTTCGTTATGATTTCGCCCGGGATCATGTTTTTTCTCCTTTACAGTTAAACGATCGGATGATGAACCGTGACAAGTTTTGTTCCGTCCGGGAAAGTGGCCTCGACTTGAATATCGTGGATCATTTCCGGGACCCCTTCCATGACCTGATCGCGGTTGAGCAGTGTGGTGCCGTGGTGCATCAACTCTGCCACCGTCTTACCATCGCGGGCGCCTTCCAGAAGCGCTGCCGTAAGATAGGCGACGGCTTCGGGATGATTTAGTTTCACCCCACGTGCCAGGCGCCGTTCCGCCAGGAGCGCGGCAGTGAAAATTAACAGCTTATCTTTTTCTCTCGGAGTAAGGTTCATGCGACTCTCGGATTGTAGATTTACTGAAGTCCAAATGTCGATTAATTCACGTCGCCCAAAGTCGGAGGCGGTGCGCTGGCAGACCATGCACCTGCGGCCGGAGGCGCAGCCAGCAGTCGGCCATCATTTCGCGTAACGGCTCGATGGTGTTCGCCAGACCCGGATCAGCAGCACCCCACCTGGAAGGCAGGTTGCACCCGCTCGCAACGCGGCTTTGAACGGGAGATGGGAAGCCATTTCTTCCGCGCGCTCGGTGGTGCAGCCGGGGCCGATCGCCCAGAGCGTGCCGAAAACGTGATATCCGCAACAGTCCCTGCGGCGCCTTTCGAAAGGAATCGTCCGCGTCAAGCGCGAGCTGTTCGAACCATAACGGCAAGCCGTCTGTCCGCTGGATTGACGTTAGCGAACGGAGCGAACCCTCCGTCCATTGTTCCGCCGATGCCTGTCTACCCAGGACGGCGATTTCCCAACCTATGGCTGTCGCTCCCGGATCAATTTGCAGGGTGAAAGCCGATTCCACGCGTGTGGCGTTAAAGAAGATGTTTTCCTGCGGCAACCAGTCGAGACTGGATCCCTGAGCCAGACGGATCATGACTTGCTGCCGGCATTGCTGCGAGGGCGCCTTATACCATTTGGTAGCCGCCGGGGTCGTTACCACCGCGCGGCTGTTCGCCTCGAGATCAATCTCAACCACAAGTTCATCACCTCCCGCGATCCCGCCAGGGGGATGAACAATGACCGCATGACAAACTTGTTCGCCCTCTGGATAGAGCGCCTTTTGGACCGTGAGCGGACCCGAATGTCGCCTTTCGACCAGAACCGTACGCATCTCCCGACGTGCGAACCGAAGGTGAAGTTCGGCGGGCCAGGTTCCGTGAGCCTGAGGTGTGATTGACATTGTGGTGGGTAAGTAAGGCGTCCCGCCTTACCTCCTGAACCAGCAAGCACCCCGCTTCCTCCGGCGTAAGTGAAGCGTCCCCGCTTTACCTCCGGAAAACTGCAGGGTAAGGGCCCCTCTTTTCAAGGCTTTCCGGAGGTAAGGCGGGACGCCTTGCCTACCACAGATGAAATCTCTACTCGAGCGGATCGATCTCGTTCCTCGATGCTCGTTCCTAAGTATCGTCCTTATAGTCGTTCTCGTTCTCGTTCTCGTCCGTTTTCTTCTCCGCGTTGGATAACCCCAGCCGTTTGGGTTGTCGCTGATAACGCTTTTTGGATTTGTGCCACGCCGGACGCGGCCGGAGCGCATCCCTACCGTGAGGCGCGGGACGCTTAACCTACACCGCGATCATCTCCCGAATTCCATCCTGATCCATCGTTTCTCCCGATCCGCTGGCCACCATTTCGCCCCTGTTCATGACCAAATACCCATCTGCCAGATGGCGAGCGAAATCATAATATTGCTCCACCAGCAGGATCGTCAGACTCATCTCAGTGACAATCTTACGAAGTGTTTTGCCTATTTCCTGGATAATCGATGGTTGAACACCTTCGGTCGGTTCATCGAGAATCAGTAGCTGCGGCCGGCCCATCAGGGCACGTCCGATGGCCAGTTGCTGTTGTTGCCCCCCGGATAAATCGCCGCCTCGCCGGCTTTTCATCGATTTCAGGACTGGAAAAAGGTCGTAGATGTCATCTGAAACTGTCCGGACCGATCGATTTCCAGCGCCGCCCACCAAAAGGTTTTCCTCGACCGTCAAGCGCGGAAAGATGTCTCTCCCCTGGGGAACGTAGGCAAGTCCATTGGTCACCCGACTGTAGGGAGGGAGTTTTTCCAGTGCCTTGTTGTTCCAATGAATTTTTCCAGTCCGGATTGGCACCACACCCATTAGACATCGCAGCAGGGTGGTTTTTCCGACGCCGTTCCGGCCCAGCAAAACGGTGAGTTTAGCGGTTGGCAGAGTGAAAGTTACATTTCTCAGAATGTGACTTCCGCCATAGTATTGGTTTACCGAGTCAACTTCCAACATGGTGACGTTTGGCGTTCGGCGTTTGGTGTTCGGCGTTCACCGTTCGGCGTTTCCTGCGTTGCCGTTGATCGTTCGTCAACGGCCGAGGTACGATTCGATCACGCGTTCATCGCGCTTGACGTGGTCCAGCGTGCCTTCCGCGATCACGCTTCCCTCCGCCATTACGGTAACTTTACCTTCAAGACCGCTGAGCGCGGCCACAAATTCCATATCGTGTTCCACGACCATCATGGAACATTTGCCACGCAGGTGGTTCAGAAGCTCCGCCAATTGCGCCGTTTCGTGGTCGCTCATTCCCGCGGCCGGTTCATCCAGAAGCAATAATCGAGGCTCCTGCATGAGCAGCATCCCGATTTCCAGCAGTTGCTTCTGGCCGTGAGAAAGCTCGCCGGCTTGGCGGTAAGCCTCGTTTTCAAGTCGGACCAGCCCGAGCGTCTCCTTGATCTTTGCCAGTGCGGCGCCAGTGAGCTTGGATCGAAGGGTGTGAGACCATCTCTTATCTTCGTGCATCGCGAGGTCGAGATTTTCCCAGACAGAGTGCTGTTCGAAGACGGTTGGTTTTTGAAATTTTCGCCCGATGCCGGCTCGGGCGATTCGCGGTTCGTCCAGGCGCGTCAGATCGATGGTCTGACCAAGAAAAACCCGTCCGGTGTCCGGTTTTGTTTTGCCGGTAATGACATCCATCATGGTCGTTTTGCCGGCACCGTTCGGGCCGATGATACACCGCAGCTCGTCGCTATCCACCGAGAGCGATAATTTGTTCAAGGCTCGAAACCCATCGAAGCTGACACTGACCTCTTCCAGATAGAGAATGACTCCGTGGGAGAGATCAACTTCGCCCGCTACATTCAGGTGCGCTAAGCCGGTGGTATCTCCCGTCTCAGCATTTGCCCGCTTGCGGGCCCGATCGCTGGTGCCTCGGTCACTCATTGCTTGTTCCGGAACCGTTGAAAGAGTCCAACCACACCTTTCGGTAGCCAGAGAGGAACGATCACGAATATCGCGCCGAGAAAAAAGAGCCAATAATCCGAAAAAGCTGCGGTGAGGAAGCTTTTTGCCTCGTTAACGATGAGTGCACCGAGAATCGGTCCGATCAGCGTACCGCGTCCGCCCACCGCAACCCAGATTGCCATCTCGATAGAGTTCCCCGGTGACATTTCGCTCGGGTTGATGATTCCGACTTGTGGCACGTACAAAGCCCCGGCAATTCCGCACAGGATGGCCGAAAAGGTCCAGACAAACAGCTTGTAACCAAGCGGACTGTAGCCCAGAAACATCAGGCGCGATTCCGTATCGCGAATGGCCATCACGACACGGCCCAGTTTTGACGTGACGATATATCTGCCAGCCAGGAAGGCCGCTACCAGGGTGGCAAACGTGATCATAAAAAGCCCGGTTCTCGTGCCGACCGCCGCGATTGGAAAGCCGAGGATGCGTTTAAAATCGGTGAATCCGTTGTTCCCGCCAAACCCGGTCTCGTTGCGGTAGAACAGGAGCATGGCGGCAAACGTCATGGCCTGAGTGATGATTGACAGGTAAACACCCTTGACCCGGGAGCGGAAAGCAAAGAATCCGAAGGTCCAGGCCAGCAAACCCGGGACCAGGATCACCAGCAGTGCGGCATAAAGAAAGTGATCGGTTCCATGCCAGTACCAAGGGAGGGCTTTCCAGTCCAGAAACACCATGAAATCGGGAAGATGGCTGTGATAGACCCCATCGAGTCCGATCGATCGCATGAGGTACATGCCCATCATGTAACCGCCGAGCGCGAAGAAAAGGCTGTGTCCCAGACTAAGAATTCCGCAGTAACCCCAGACCAGGTCGAGTGCCAGCGCGCCGATAGCGTAGCACATGATTTTTCCGACGAGAGTCAGTGCGTAGGCCGAAAGATGGAACGGGCTCCCCTCCGGTACGAGCATGGAGCAGATTGGTACCAGCGCCAGAACGGCGACCACGACAATGATCAGGATTCGCCAGGAAACCGGACTCAACATCGCTGCCGGGCGGGAAGTACCAGTTGTGGAGAGGGTTCGACGGTAGCGGTACTCATTTCAAACCTCCACGCTGCGACCTTTGAGAGCGAACAAACCTCTCGGACGTTTCTGAATGAACAGCACGATCAAGACAAGGACCGCGATCTTTGCCAGGACCGCGCCCCAGAACGGTTCGATCACTTTGCGATGATCCCGAGCCCCATGGCCCCGATGATGGTACCGGCGAGCTGACCGACACCGCCCAGGACGACCACCATGAACGAGTCGATGATGTAGTTCTGACCCAGATCCGGACCCACGTTACCGATCTGGGAGAGCGCGCAACCACCAAGGCCCGCGATCCCTGCACCGAAGGCGAAAGCGTAGCTGTCGACTTGCCAGGTACGGATGCCGGAGCAGGCCGCCATTCTGCGATTCTGCGTGGTCGCTCGAATATAGAGTCCCAATCGAGTCCTATTCAGAACGAGAGAAGCGATTCCGACCACTGTCAGCGCGAATACCATGATGGCGATCCGGTTAAAGGGAAGAATCAGATTCGGCATTACAGCGACGCCTCCGCTCATCCAGGAGGGATTCGAGACCTCGACGTTCTGTGCGCCAAATAACATCCGCACGGCCTGAATCAGCACCAGGCTGATCCCAAAAGTAGAGAGCAGAGTTTCCAGCGGGCGGCCGTACAGAAACCGGAGAACACTGCGTTCCAGGATAAATCCGGCGAGTCGCCGCGGCTAGAAATGACGCCGGGACCGCCGCGAAGGGATACCAGTCGAATGCCCCCGCCCAATGATTTCGGAAAAACTCCTGGACGACATAAGTCGCATAGGCGCCGATCATCAAAAACTCACCATGCGCCATGTTAATCACGCCGATCAACCCGTAAGTGATAGCCAATCCGAGCGCCGCCAGGAGCAGAATGCTTCCGAGACTGAGACCTGCAAACAGCGTCCCGATCATCTCGATTTTCCATTGTTCGAAGGCCATTGCCTTCAGGGCATCGTTGGCAGCCGCTCGTACTTTTTCGTCGGTTTCGGCGTAGGTTCCATCTTTCTGCTTTTCGACCAACGGGAGCAATAGACTCCGCATTTGCGGATCCTTGCGTTCGACTGATCAACTGGACCGCCTGCAGCCTTTTGGAGCGTCAGGATCCTGGAGCGCGGTGAGAGCCCATAGCTGATCAAGTCGAGCTTTCAACACCGGATCGGTCTCCTTGCTCCGGGCCGCCTCGATCAGTGGCTTGGCCGCGGGATCCGGTGCTTGAAACAAAGCGTTAATGGCTTTTTCTCGACGGCGTGGTCCGGCGCCTGCAGTCTGAGCCCATTCAAACCACTCTCGACTCGCGCCCGGAGCAGATTGTTCAAGGTGATTGGTTGTACGTCACTCGCCTTGATCGCCACCGGTGCATTGGTGATCGGGTCCTTGAGAACATCTCCGTCCTGAATCAATACGCGTCCGTCGGATGTAGCGACGACGTTTTCCTGTCCCATGGCTTCCAGCACCCGAAGCGCAGTCGCATCGCCCGCGGCGATGATCTGATTCAGCGCCTGCGACTTAGCGTCGAAATCATCTTCGGCCAGCGGCTTGAGGTCGTCAGCGGTCAGCGCGAAAACGCGAAGGCTCCCCCCGATTAGAACGAGGAGAGCCAAAAAGAATCGAACAGAAAGAGCGTGGCATTTTCTGCTGACAACGGACGGAAGTTACCTCTTTAACGATCGAACCGGTCCGCGATTGCAGTCTCAGTTCCGAAGTCGAGCGGCACCACGCTGGAAACGCGGTCGGGTTTGCTTTCGTTACCTGGAATAAACGGGCTCCAGGGTTGTGCACGGACCGTGCCTTTTGTCTTCCAGACGACGGTGAATTGGCCGTCCGCGCGGATTTCGCCGATCATAACCGGTTTGTGCAGGTGATGGTTCGGATCCATCTCTTCTTCGAATCCGCAAGGCGCATTGAATTTCTGGCCGTAGGCCGCGGCGATCACCTTGTCGACGTCGGTCGTGCCCGCTTTTTCCACTGCCTGTTTCCAGATATGCATTCCGACGTAGGTGGCTTCCATCGGGTCGTTCGTCACCCGCTTGTCGCCGCCCGGCAAGTTGTGCTCCTGCACGTAAGCAAACCACGCCTTCTTGAACGCGTCGTTCACCGGGTTCTTCAGTGACATGAAATAATTCCACGCGGCCAGGTTACCGACCAGCGGCTTGGTATCGATTCCGCGGAGTTCCTCTTCCCCTACCGAGAACGCGACCACTGGCACGTCAGTCGCTTTCAATCCCTGGTTGCCGAGTTCCTTATAGAAGGGAACGTTCGAATCGCCGTTGATCGTCGAGACCACCGCCGTCTTTCCTCCCTGCGAGAATTTTTTGATATCGGCGACGATCGTCTGGTAATCAGCGTGTCCGAATGGCGTATAAATTTCGTTGATATCGGCGTCCTGCACTCCTTTCGAATGAAGGAAAGCGCGTAAAATCTTGTTGGTGGTGCGGGGATAGACATAGTCCGTTCCCAGCAGGAAGAAACGCTTCGCGCCGCCTCCTTCTTTGCTCATCAGATATTCGACGGCCGGGATGGCCTGCTGGTTCGGGGCTGCGCCGGTGTAGAAGACATTCTTCTGCATCTCTTCGCCCTCATACTGACAGGGTAAAACAGAAGACCATTGAGTTCTTCAAATACCGGCAGCACCGACTTCCGCGAAACGGAGGTCCAGCAGCCGAAAACGACCGCCACCTTGTCCTGGCTCAAAAGCTGGCGGGCCTTTTCCGCGAAGAGCGGCCAGTTCGACGCCGGGTCAACGATGACCGGCTCAAGCTTGGCGTCCCATCACCCCGCCGCTCTTGTTAATCTCTTCGATGGTCATCAGCGCGACATCTTTGAGTGATGTCTCGGAGATGGCCATGGTGCCAGATAACGAATGGAGAATTCCGACCTTGATCGGTTCGGATGACTCCGCCCGCACGAGCGGGGGAACACAGGAGAGCGTCAGGCAGGCGGTGATTGTAATAATTTTTAAAAGCTTGCGTCTGTTCATGGGAGTATTCGTGACTACAGAATGCCGGATGATTGTTTGGCACCCGGTTTAGAGCAATCGCTGTGCCACTCCGGGTGGGGTGGAATCAGCGTGTCAAAAGTCGGAAACCGCCTCTCATTTCCAGCGACGACACCACACGGGTCTGGATTACGCAAAGGGACCTCTTAGTCCGCGACTCGGGTGGATTTTTGACCGTGCGCAGGTCGGACGGTGGTGTTTCGTAAGTTGGTAGCCGCGTGTATAAATTTGTTCAATCTGAGCGATACGGATCTAGCTCGACGGTCTCGCGAGCCCGGTCTAGTGAGAATTTTCGCGCTATAGAACCGCTGGAAAATGGTTCAGGGGAAGAGGGAAGGCAAAGCGGGGACGCTTTACGCGGGATATGTCGGAAAATGCCAGCCAAACTCGGAAATCGGTTGAATTCAATCGGGAGTTATGTAAGGCGGGATGGTATTACCGTCGCGGCAAAAAAAATACTATGCAATCGTTCGGTTTATCTGGCTTACTTGTCCGACGGTGTGCGGAAGCCCGTTAAATCGAAGGAAGGAAAAAATCGCAGGAAGGAAAATTGAATGAAAGCGCATGAACTTTTAAGCTCGCCGGATGCGTGGTGTCCAGGAGACGCCCGACCAGAAGACGCGGAGGGTAATAAAGTTCATGCTTTCAATCCGAGAGCGGTGAAATGGTGTGCGCTCGCCGCGATTCAAAAGAGCTACTCTCCAAAGCAATGGGAAGAGATGATGGATCGCCTGTTGCGCGCGCTCAGCGTGTCCGAAAAAGGCATAGCTAAACTGTCAAAGTCCGACAAGGTCTGTTCCTTGACTGAATGGAATGACGACCAGACATATTCCTTTCGGGAAGTTGCGAGAAGTTATTCTGCGAACGTGAGACATTTGACGTCGGCAGCCCCGAAGCTTCGTTTCGGGTGATGCGGACGGGCTCCCGCGCGTCCGGCGTTGGCACGTCTCCAAGCTCCCGTTTCCAAAGGCGCGGTAGGGACGCACATCTACCGAGATGTGAAACTTGGGAGCGATCACAAAACTACTTGCCAAATTGTTTTAGATCGATCTAGATTGTCCGCAACCCTCCCCCCTTGATTCCATGCCTTCCTGGTCCGGTTTCGCCTTAGCGCTGATGCAGGTTCCAACTCGCGGCATACCCCCCGAGAACTCCTCCTCCAAGGCTTTCCGGAGCAAACCACCAAGCGCCTCGGCGCTTCGTGTTACTCTCAGCGACATCGCCAGTGACACCTCTGTTTCCCGAGCCACTGTCTCTCCGGATCTTTAATAACAATCTTAGAACAAATGATGAATAGAGAAAAACTAGGTTGGGGTTTGATTGGCGCGAGTGATATCGCCAAGACTCGGATGATTGAGGCGATCAACGGACAGCCAGAGAGCAGCGTGGTGGCCGTGATGAGCAAAAGTGAGGAGCGGGCAAAGCGTTACGCGGACGAAAACGGTATTCCCCGCTATTATGCTTCAGTCGACGGCTTACTGGCGGATCCCGATGTTGATGTGGTCTATATCAGCACGACAAACGAGCGGCACAAAGCCGAGGTCACGGCGGCTGCGAAGGGAGGAAAGCACGTGCTTTGCGAGAAACCCTTGGCACTGAGCGTGGCGGATGCGCGTGAGATGCTCGAGGTCTGTAAGCAAGCCCGTGTGGTGCTGGGAACAAACCATCATCTCCGCAACGCGGTGACGCATCGCGCCGTGCGGAGACTGATTAAGGAGGGTGCGATTGGAACGCCCTTGGCGGCGCGAGTTTTTCACGCGGTATATCTTCCTCCCCGGTTGCAAGGATGGCGACTCGATAAACCGGAGGCAGGGGGCGGTGTCATTCTCGATATCACGGTGCACGACGCCGACGTGCTTCACTTTGCGTTGGATGACGATGCCATCGATGTCGTCGCCTTATCGGAGCGACAGGGCCTTGCTCAAGGCGCTCTCGAAGACGCTGTCATGGGGGTTATCCGTTTCCGAAGCGGTCTGCTGGCCCAGTTTCACGACGCCTTCACGATCCGACATACGCATACCGGTTTCGAGGTCCATGGCACCGAAGGATCTCTCTTTGGAGAAGATGTGATGACCCAGGAACCGCAGGGGCGCCTCTTTTTCCGAAAAGGCGAGAAACGGGAGGAAATTGATCCGGGACCGCACGAAAGTCTTTACGCCCACCAGGTGCGCCATTTCAACGCTGCCGTACAAGGAAAAGGAACCCCGTTTGCCAGCGGCGAAGATGGAGTTCGGTCCCTCGCCGTCGCGGTCGCAGTTCTCGAATCAACAAAAACCGGGAGACGAGTCGCCGTCCAATACTAATAACACACTAACCCCAGCGGCATTTTGAAGACGATGCAAATCCACCTGGATCCGCGTACCAACTGGTGGTGAAGGTGAGGTGAGAGGTGAGAAGTGAGAGGTGGGCGGCGAGGCCGCGGTTGCCCAAGCCCGATTACGACTGGCAGGGCGGGTGAAGCGATGGAGAGGCCGGTAAGTGCAGCTCCCGCCAAACGCCAAACGGTGAACAGTGAACGCCAAATATAAAAAAACCTTCGTGATCTCCGTGCCCTTCGTGTGAGTCTCTTTTAAGCCGAAGCGCAGCTTGCGGTCTACTCCATTTAGTAAAACGAGCAATGAAATCGGCTAACTGTGGTTATTATAATCAGTAAGCGCAAAACCTTCTAACGACATTGCTGACTGCGGAACTTCTGGTAAGTGAACCCGAGAGTTGGGGGGAGTGTCCTCAAGCAGGGTATCTCTCACCTCCGCAAAGGTTTGGGAATCAA
Source organism: uncultured Verrucomicrobiae bacterium (assembly GCA_963789065.1). GTDB lineage: Bacteria > Verrucomicrobiota > Verrucomicrobiia > Chthoniobacterales > JAFAMB01 > JAFAMB01. The sequence continues at coordinate 45,113 of CAWBKA010000042.1, forward strand.
CGAGAGCGTCATGGGGAATACTCTTTATTGCTGCTCTTGATGCCATCCTGAGTTAGAAAAGTGATCAGAAGTTGGAAGGAGGTGATGGGTTACCGTAGTAGATTTCCGTAAACCGATAAAGGTTATACTTCCGGTATTTCCTATTTTCCGAAATGTTCAAGGCCCCCAAGGCTACAGCGCGCAAATCCATAAAGCTGTAGAATCTGTTAACACCAAAACGATCCGTCGATTTAAGACAAAAAATCTAGAATATCATGCATCTCAAAATGCGTCTTTGTTCCCCTTTACTCGCGCTCGCATCACTTTTCGCCGTGGTGCAAGCGCCTCTTTCCTCTCAAGCTGCCGGCGAAAAGAAACTCGAAATTTTTTCCTGGTGGACATCTGGCGGTGAAGCGGCCGCGCTCGACGCGCTGTTTAATACTTACAAAAAACAATACCCTGGCATTGAAATCATCAACGCGACAGTTGCCGGCGGCGGAGGTTCCGCGGCTCGTCCGGTGCTCCAGACCCGGTTGGCCGGTGGCAATCCGCCGGACACCTGGCAAAGTCATCCCGGGTGGGAGATGCTGGGTCAATATGTGGAACCCGGCTATTGTGAAGAAATTACCGCTCTTTATAAGAGCGACGGCTGGGATAAAGCCTTTCCAAAAGGTCTGGTAGAACTTAATGACCAAGGACGGAAAAGTCTACGGCGTGCTGGCGGGCGTTCACCGCGGCAACAACCTCTGGTACAACAAGAAGCTCCTGGAGAAGAACGGTATTACCGTCGGCGACAAGATGACCTTCGACGAGTTCTTCGCTGCTTGCGACAAGCTGAAGGCCGCCGGTATCCCCGCGTTGGGTGTGGGAGATCAAGCTATTTTTGCTTCAGCTCAACTCTTTGAAAACACGCTTCTAGGCGTTGTCGGACCACAGGGATGGATGGATTTGTTCTCCGGCAAGATGAAGTGGGATGATCCGAAGGTGAAGGAAGCGATGAAGCATTTCGCTAAAATGCAGGATTATGTGAACCCGGATCATTCTGCACTAAGTTGGGACCAGGCTATTGGCGCTTTGATTGAAGGCAAAGTCGCGTTCAGTTCGATGGGCGATTGGGCTGACGGTGAGTTCATTAAAGCTAACAAGAAAGAAAAGGAAGATTTTGGCTGGGTCAGCCATCCCGGCACCGATGGATCCTTCATCATTGTTGCGGATGGATTTACCCTGGCGAAAGGGGCTCCGCACAAAGAGGCGACCATCGCCTGGCTCAAGAGCATCGGCAGCAAGGAAGCGCAGGAGGCTTTCAACCCGTTGAAGGGCTCGATTCCGGCCCGTACCGACGTGGACAAGTCGAAGTTTGACGGCTACCACCAGTGGTCGATGAACTCCTTTGCCAATGACAAATTGCTTCCGAGCGTCGTCCATGGCGAAGCCGCTCCAGCGGCGTTTCAGCAAGCGCTGAACGATGCGGTGACCGCTTTCATCGTGGATAAGAACGTGGATAATTTCTCCAATGCGCTCGTGCAGGCCGCGAAAGAGTCCGAGAGCACAAATTAACTTCCGCAGAGTCGGCAGGTAGAGCTTTCGGCTCTACCTGCTCTCTGGCAGACCGAACGGGCTCTCCTTCATGCCAACGGCTAACTTGCAAGTTTCTCCTGGTCGCCGGGCACCGACTCATTCATCGCGGAAGAAGTTGTCCAGCGAACGGTTTCTGCCACCCCTGATCCTGGTGCCGTCGATGGCGGCCGTCTTTACCTTCGTCTACATCTTTATCCTGATTACAATCTGGGTTTCTTTGTCCCGATGGGGCACCTTGCGAATTGATTGGCGTTTGCGAGATCCCTGGTTCACGACCTATGCGCAGATGTTCGCGATGCCGCGGTGGCATGCTTCCCTGCGGAACATCTTCATCTTCACCACTCTCTTTCTCTCAGGTTCAATCGGATTTGGTCTTCTTCTCGCTCTTTTACTGGATCGCCGCCTGCTGGGATTCACCCTGTTCCGAAATATTTTTCTGTTTCCTTATGCTTTGTCCTTCATCGTAACTGGGATCGCATGGCGGTGGATTTTCAATCCGGAAACCGGGATCAATCTGCTCTTTGATGGTTTGGGTATAAACAGATGGTTGGTCTCGATAGGTTCGGCGCCTCTGAAGCCTGGGTGGACGACTGATCCATCCGTGCTTTTCTCGGTAAATGACGCGCTTGGACATGTTTTTCCCGGCATGAGGAACCTGAGTGTTCAATATGGAATCCCCGTGGCGCTCATCCCGGTGGTGGTGGCCGCGGCCTGGCAATTGACTGGGTTTGCCATGTCGATGTACATCGCCGGGCTGGCGACGGTTCCCAACGAACTTCGCGAGGCTGCCCGGATCGATGGAGCAACCGAGTTCAAAGTTTATACGAAAGTGGTTCTCCCGCTGCTCCGTCCCGTCACGGTCAGTACGGCCATTATTCTCGGACACGTCTCCTTGAAGATATTTGACCTGATCTTCGCGATGACCGGGGTCGGCCCGGCTTCGCCACAGACGTGCCCGGTATCTTCGTCTTCGACATGACTTTCAAAGCCACCAGGTACAACCTCGGCGCCGCCGCTTCCATCGTGATGTTGCTGCTCGTGGCCTTGGTTATCGTGCCGTATCTCTGGAGAAATTTAAGGAAAAACTAAGATGCAGCAATCGTTTACTGGTTTACGTCAGTCGTTGCCGCGTTCGCTTTGGGATTGGTTCATCATCCTGGTCCTGCTGCTTTCCGCGTTGTTCTTCTTGATGCCAATCTATGTCATGGTCGTGACCGGCCTCAAACAGGCTCAAAACGTCAGCCTGTCAACGATGTGGCATTTGCCGACCCAACTTTCTGGTGGCGGTTTTATTGAAGCATGGCGCCGCCTCTATCCGAATATGGGAAACAGCCTGCAACTAACAATCCCGGCCACGGTTATTTCTTCAATTATCGGAGCGATTAACGGTTACATCTTTGCCAAATGGAAGTTTCGCGGAGCCAATACTCTTTTCGCCGTTTTGGTCTTCGGCTTGTTTATTCCGTATCAGAGCATCTTGATTCCGCTGATTCGGTTTCTGAGCAGATTAAGATGTACGGGACGATCTGGGGTCTGGTCCTGGTGCATGTCGTGTACGGCCTTCCCATCTGTTCTCTGATCTTCCGGAATTTCTTTGCCGGCATCCCGGACGAGTTGGTCGAAGCGGCGCGAATCGACGGCGCCGGCGTGATCCGGATATTTTTCCTGGTGATGTTGCCCCTGGCTCTTCCAGCTTTCGTCGTGGTGGGCATATTTCAGTTCACCAACATCTGGAACGACTTCCTCTTTGGAGTGACGATCTTGCCCAATCCGACTGCCCAGCCGGTCACGGTCGCCTTGAATAACCTTTCCGGCTCCTTTTCCGTTGATTGGAACGTCGTCATGGCAGGCGCGGTGATTTGCGCGCTGCCAACGGCTCTGATCTACATCTTGCTCGGCAAATTCTTTGTCCGCGGCTTGCTGGCGGGATCAGTGAAAGGATAACGGCAGTCCCGAAATCGGCGGCGCGTCCGGCGTGGTACGTCCGGAGAGCATCGTATCGGCGTTTTGCGCGGCGCGGTCGGGACGCACTCCGGCGCTCTGACGTGGACCGCCCACCAAACATGGTCAGCGCCGACCCTTACCTGCGGGCGCAGAAAGCCAGGTGAAGCGCTTTGCCTCCTGGGATTTTCGGGCTATAGGAGTCTTCAACCGAGAGTTTTATGAAAAGATTAATTGCCCTGGCCGTGGTAACCCTTGCTTCGCAAGCATTAGTCACCTTTGCCGGAGAACCGGTGGGATCTTCGAACCAAGCTGACGCATCGTCCAAGTTTTTCAGGCCCAACGAATTTGATGTAGGGGCGTTCGGGACATATGCGATCGGTGTCGATTCGGGTGCTCATGCCGGCAATTTACACGCTTGGGGCGGAGGCCAGGATGTCAGCTATTGGTCCCGCTGGAAGTTGGAGGTTTCAGGCTGCAAGGCACAGAAAAGTAGGTCTTCTTTGTCTTCGACTCATTGTGAAATGGGCGTCCTGCCCGTGATCGCGGTGGGTTTTGAGCGACCCTTGGCGGCCTGCCGCAACCCAAAACTCAAAACCTTAAACGCAAAACTCAAAACCCTAAACGGCCCCCTGGACATTCTCATGGCTACGTGGCATATGCACCGCCGTCTGCAAGTATTCGAACATTGTGATGCGAAGGGCGAGGTTGTTGTGCGTATCTTGAGCAAAGTTCTAGTTGTCGTCGCGATTTTCGTGGCTGGTTGCGCTTCTGACCGGGATGCCGTGACCAAAAGGTTTATTTCACCTGGAAACGGCGCGCCGCAAGGTACGGAAAACGTGGACGTAGTTTCCTATTGGGATAGTGGGGGAGCCAAAGGAAAACCCAGGATCGTGATAGATCTCGACCAGCAACGAGCTTATTTTTACAGAGGGGACCAAGTCGTTGGCGTTTCGGTGGTCTCGACAGGTCGGGAAGGTTACGATACGCCTCCGGGTGAATTCCGGATCACGGAAAGGACCAGGGGCATGTGTCGAGCCTTTACGGAGATTATGTCGACTCGAGCGGGCAGGTCGTGATGCAGAATGTGGACATCAATAAGGATCACCGGCCACCCGGAACAACCTTCCGGGGGCACCGATGCCGTACTTCCTGAGAATCCATGGGGGCATCGGCATGCACGCTGGCTATCTGCCCGGTTATCCTGCATCCCATGGCTGCATTCGCATGCCGGAAAAAATGGCCGCCGAATTTTTTCAAAGTGCGGCCGTCGGCACTCCAGTAGAGATTCGGCGAGCACCGGAGCCGGATTACGCACGGGAGCCGGACTACCTGCCGGAGCCCAATTACGTGCCGAGCCCAATTAGCCAAAGATACTCAGACTTCTCTTCGTTCTTTAACCACTAAAAAACCTGCATCGCTGACAAATCCTTCGGGATTTGTCAGCGATGCAGGCTGTGGCTGCAGTGGGCTAGGGTTTGGGCCTGCCGCTTTTTGCGTCTTTTGCTTTGGACCTTGTGAGAATCCGCCACGCGAAGATCACCAGAAGCGAGCCGAGGAACGCGGCAATGAGATCCTCGAAGGTCACCTTCAGCTCTCCAAGCCCGAAATCGATTCTGAACAGCTTGAACAATTCGCCGCCGATCACCGCTCCGGCCATGCCGACCGGAGGTTCGTCCAGCGCCCAAACCTTGCTTCTTCAAAGTCACAACGCGTCCCGCGAGAGTGCCCGCGAATCCGCCGACAATGACCCATACGATGATTTGGCCGATGTTCATGACTTGGACGCTACTGATTTGACTGAAACATCAATTCGGGCGAAAATAGCTGATTTCCGGACCGCATGGATTATTAATGATTAGATATCCGGAGTCATTCAGGGAGTTGGTCGATTATTCTTTGCTGGAATCGGGAGGACCAATACCTGAATCGAAAAGCACGATAGACTATGAGACGTTCATTTGCTGCGATCCGGAGATTCTTGCCAGGCTGGTTCGACTGGCGCTGGTGCTATTGGTAGCACTGGTGGTCGTTTTGGGGCTTTTTTACTCTAGGGTTCGCTCTTTTGCTGCACGCGGCTCACGAGAGTCTGCAGAGCCACCCGGATCCGGCGCCTAACTACGCCGAGGCGGCCGCTCGTTTCCAAGCGCTTCAAAAAATGGAGGGATCGGAAATCAACCCGGTTTGCCGTTCGATTTTATTGACGCATGGGCGCGCACCGAGAGGGCGGTGGTATTTTTCCACGGCTACACAAATTGCCCTCAACAGTTCCGCAAACTTGGCAAAATGTTCTACGATCTTGGTTATAACGTTTTGATCCCGCGCCTGCCGCGGCACGGTGTAGCTGACCGCAAGGTGGAGAATCTCTCGCCGCTCAAGGCCGAAGAACTCCGCGATTGCGCGGACGTCAGCGTGGACATCGCCTGCGGTCTTGGCCAGAAAGTTTATGTCGCCGGGCTTTCGGCGGGCGGAACGCTTACAGCCTGGATAGCGCAGAATCGAAATGAGGTCACCCGTGCGGTCTTAATCGCCCCTGCATTGGGTCTTTCGAGGCGCGAGGGCACCCGTTTGCAAAAAGGGCTCGCTTTACTGCTGCCGTTGCTGCCGGACATCCGCACCGATTGGTTTAGCGTTGATCACGATAGCTCTTGATCATACTTATCCTGGTTTTTCGTCGAGAGCATTGGGCCAGCTTCTGCGCATGAGCGTGGCGACGTTTGCCGGGGCGTTTGATCGGGCCCCAAAGTGCAGGATATGGCCCTGGTGACCTCGAAGAGCGACGAGGCGGTCAATGACCTTCTGGCCTGGCAACTGATCGGTTTTTGGCGTTCCAAGGATCTGTTCAGGTTCGCTGGCGGTCGATTTTCCAAAAGCAATGAAAATCGAGCACGACATGATCGATCCCGCCCAAAAAAATCAGCAAACCGAGATCGTCTATCCGGTCATCGTAAACCTCTTGAATGCTCCCTCCAGCCCGCAATCAGCCTGCATCGCCGACGAATCTCCGAAGATTTGTCAGCGATGCAGGCTGTGGCGTGACATTTTCGCGCCCGTCAATCCAGAGGCTTGGACGCGAACAAGTTCAGTCCTAATCGCTCGGAGAGAAACTTGGTGACCAATTGGCCCTTAATGCTGTTTCCGGCGCTATCGAGCAGCGGCGCGAATGTACCCACTCCGCCCTTTCCCGGCGAGACGGTAACAATCCCGCCGCTGACCCCGCTTTTGCCCGGCAGCCCAATCTCGTAGAGCCAGTCGCCGGATTGCTCGTAGAGCCCGGCGGTGGCCAGAACCGCCAGCACACGCTTGCAGCGATCGGCGTCGATCACCCGTTCTTTGGTAATGGGGTTGACCCCTCCGTCTGCCAAGGTGGCGCCCATCATCGCCAGATCCTTGACGGTCACGTTCAGGGAACACTGTTTTGTGTAAACGTCGGTTGCCTCCAGTGGGTCGGAATAGATGCGGCCGTAGCTCTCCAGAAGCCTGGCGATGCCCTGGTTGCGTTGATTGGTCGCCGTTTCCGACTCGTAGACCTCGGCGTTGAGTGTAAGCTTGCGGCCCGCGAAGCGAGACAATCCGTCGTGGATAAATTGCCATCTGGCATCGGCAGTGGCACCCGGTGCCAGACTTGACGTCGCGATGGCCCCGGCATTGACCATTGGGTTCATCGTCCGATCTATGTTCAGTTCAATCGCCATCACCGAGTCAAAAGGCAACCCCGTGCTGTTCACTCCGATTTTTTGCGGGCCTCCTCTCCGCCCAGCGCCTGACAAACCAGGGCGAACACGAATGGCTTCGAGACGCTCTGAATCGAGAACTCATATTCCACGTCTCCTGCGGCATAGACTGAGCCGTTTATCCCGGCGACGCACAGGCCGAAAAGATCGCGAGGAGTCCTGGCCAAAGCGGGGATATAATCTGCAACCTTTCCCTCGTTGACAGATTTGTAGCGCTCGTGCCCCTCGCTCAGCAAGGTCTGCACCAATCCGGCAGCCGGCAAATGACCGGTTGAAACGGAGGAAGGCTCAAAGGCCTCGTCCGTATAGAGTCGCGCATCCATTTATTTTTCCTTTTTGCTGTTTAACATCATCTAGAACAGGCTCTGAAGCAGAGGCGTAAGTCAAGTAGCCAGTAGCCAGTAGCCAGTAGCCAGTAGCCAGTAGCCAGTAGCCAGTAGCCAGTAGCCAGTAGCCAGGTAGCCAGGAGCCAGGAGCCGAGGTAGCCAGTAGCCAGTAGCCAGGAGCCAGGAGCCAGGAGCCAGGAGCCAGAGCCAGAGCCAGGAGCCAGGAGCCGGAGCCAGGAGCCAGGAGCCAGGAGCCAGGAGCCAGGAGCCAGGAGCCAGGAGCCCCCACGCGGCTGACGCGCGTGAAAATCGGCGTGTAGGGCCGTGCGCGCGGCTGGTAGGGATGCGCGTCCGGCGTGGGCACGCCCGGAAATCTCAGTTTGCTGGTCCGCGAGCGCGCCGATCCGTCCGACCGCGGCGCAATTGTGTGAGGGCGTTCTACCTGAGCTGGACCCTGACTGACGGCCTCAGTCAGCAGGCGTTGTATTGGGCTGACAGGCTTGGTGGACGTCCTCGGACGCACGGACGATTGGGATCACCTTGGGCGACGGTGCTGGCGTGGGCCTGGAGATCATCATTAAAAGCATGGCTCACGCCGACCTTACGAACGCTTCTGTCCGTTCCGGAGCTGGGATGGTTTTTCATCAGTCCATCTGTTTCCAAGCGATGAAGAATTCAAGTCGGCTGCTACTCTTTGGATGCCAGTATTGTTTCGGAGCACACGCTCCTGACTCGCCGCGCCGTTGCTTTTCGCGGGCCGAACTGGCTCCTGGCTTCTAAAAATTCTTCTTGTTGATCCGCTGCCAAGTCGTCTAGAAACTTTCAACTATGAACCGAAAAAGCCGGGGCTGGCTGATCACCGGTGGCGTTCTCTCTCTCATCTTGGGGCTCATGGCTCTGAGCTCCCCACTGTTTTTCTCCGTCCTGATTATTAATTTTCTCGGCGCGTTTGCCTTGGCCAGCGGGGTGATCTCCTTATGCGTGGCCATCTTTGGCAAAGACGTCGTTCCTCGCGGGCTCAACGCGATTTTTGCCTTGGTTCGCATCGGGGCGGGAGTGGCTTTGCTCTCTTGTGTCCGCTCCGGATTGCATCTCATCACGCTGATCTTCGCCGTATACTTGATGGTCGAGGGGATATTCTGCATTTTCGGCGCCTGGAAAATTCGAGAGCACAACGGATGGGTTTTCATGCTCATCAACGGCATCGCGACCCTGGCGCTGGGCCTGATGGTTTACTACCACTGGCCCTCAGGTTCCGCTTGGATTCTGGGTTTATTTTTCGGCATCAGCCTCCTTTTCCACGGCCTGTCGCAGGTAATGCTCGGTCTTTTCGCTCCGAAAACACTGGCGTGATTTCGGAGTAGTCAGTAGCCAGTAGCCAAGACTTCAGAAATACGCCCGCCTATGGTCCTCTCGCTCCGGGTGTCTCGACTCCCTAATTACTCGGGTGCCGGCTCTCGCTCCCGACTTCCGCTCCCGGTTCCTGTTATGGCTCCTGGCTCCTCGGCTCCTGGCTCTCGGCTCCTGGCTCCTCGGCTCCTCGGCTCCTCGAAAATGTCCTTGCCGCTCAGATGCCCCCTCGCTTAAAAGTATTCTGCTATGAACCGAAGAGAAGCCATTTTGGCGGGGGTAGCCACTGTTGCTGCCGCAGTCGCGGCGCCCATCGGGGGTGCGCAGGCGGCCGAAGCCGAGAATTCAGAGTTGGCACCCATTCGCGCTCTGCTCGAGGCTTATGATAAAGCCTTTACTAACCACGACCTTGACGGGGTCATGACTAGCTTTTCCGATAAAGCGGCGATCATGGGCACCGGTCCCGGCGAAATCTGGTCGGGTGCAGACGAAATTAAAGACGCCCATAAACACTTCTTTAACGGATTCGATAAGGGCCAACAGCGTTTCGACTATCAATACGATATCGGCAAGGTTACTTCCGAAACGGCTTGGCTGATGACCTCCGGAAATGTCAATGGAAAGAAGGATGGAAATGCGTTCACCTTTCCCGTCAACGTATCGCTGACCGTCGCGAAGGATGCCGGGAAATGGCTCATCGCCGCCATGCATTTTTCAATACTGACAGCCCAAAATGAACAGTGAACCATCTTTTGAAGAGGGAGGTCCCGATCAGGAAAAAGAGTTGCTCGACAAGCGCTTGTTTCTTCGAGGCATCGGGAAGTGGTCCGGTGCGGCGATCGCGGCAGTGGTATTCGGGGGTGCCTGGGTAGCATTTGCGCCAGAGGCCAAGGCCACCAGCGTCTGGATTAACGGGCGTGGTGGTCACGGTGGCTGGGTCAACCGATGGGGTCCTGGTCGCGGAGGATGGATCAATCGAGGGGGGCGCGGTCGCGGAGGATGGATCAACCGGTGGGGACCCGGTCGTCGAGGCAGGTGGATCAACCGGTGGTAAGTGGCGTTCTTTGAATACTTGCGTGTCTCAGGAAAATTATCAGCCTCTCGGGATCGTGCCATCTGCGCTGGGAGAGGGGCAGGGTGATCGTCCTTTCGTTGTCATCGTCCGGAGTCGAGATGAACTCTGTCGATGGCTGCGCGATCCTGCCCCAGGTTTGCAATGGCTGCAAGTCGAAGGACTCTTGGGCGATTCGGACGCCTGGGCGGAGGCGGCACAAGGCGATTCGGACGTTCCCCTCGATGTCATTCTTTCCGACCCGGCTCTGGAGTTTTCCGACCTTTACAGACTGGTAGATGCTTCGGCGGTCCGGGACGTCCGCGTGACAATGCCGGCCGCGCCGGGTTTGTTCAAGGCGGTCAAACTGGCTGCGGCACTGCGATTGCCGGTCCGGGTGTTACCTGGTCAGCCGACCACCGAAGTCCTGTCAGAGCTTGGTGAAGCCCTGGAACTCTACCTCCATGGGCCAATGGTCGAGGCACCGGTAGAGTTTTTCCACTCCTTGCTGGCGATCATGTCTGGCTCTGACGCCGGCTCGCTGTGGATGATCCTTGAGGAAGATCCGGCTGCCTTTCTTCACTACGATGCCAATGGATACGCAAGAATGCCGGGCTCAGGAGCTTTCGAGTGGGTTAGCGTTTCTCCCGCCGAATTTGTGGAGTATCACCTCAGGAGACTGGTTGAGCAAGGCGCCGAATGCGCAACCTGTCCCTGGAAACAACCATGCAGCGGATATTTCAAGTGGCCGGATCCTGCCTACTCTTGCCAAGGGGTGAAACAGCTTTTTTCCGCCATCCAGGGGGCTGCGGACGAGATTGGCCGGGACCTTGCCAATGGTGCGGTGCCTACCACCGGAAATCCGACTTAACCAGGAGCGATAAGCGATGAGCGGACGAGTCTTTAGCGTTATTCTTCTTCCGACGTCGGAATGCAACGTGGCCTGTGACTATTGTTTCGAACATAAGGAGCCGCATCGTCTTTCAACCACCCTGTTGCCTCTGTTGACGCGCCGTTTGCTTGACCACCTCGAAAACGAGCGCATCGAGGAGTGCGAGATTTACTGGCAGGGCGGCGAGGCCATGATCATGGGACCTGCCTGGTTCGCGAACGCCGGGGAGGTTATGGATCGGGCTGCAGCCCAGAGAGGGCGACGATTTGTTCACTATCTGCAAACCAATCTGATCAGCTACTCGCCTGCGTGGAATGAGGTGATCAACGGGATGTTTGGCGGCTCACTCGGGACCTCCATGGATTACCCGAACGTGCATCGCAAACTGTTCAAGGGCGGAGCCGAGGCATATACCGAGCTCTGGACCCGAAGGCTTCGCGAGGCGAAAGCGGCGGGGATTAAGGTTGGTGTGATCGCGGTGCTCCATCAAGCAAGTCTCGAAGCAGGACCTGAAAGGTTCTACCGTTATTTCACGGAAGATCTCGGCCTCACCGATTTTCAGGTCAATACTCCATTTCCAGGTGGTCCAGCCAAGGAGGTGGAGGGTGCTTTTCAGCTCGATTTGGGTGATTTGGCCAGGTTTCTGGTCGGGTTGTTCGACGTCTGGATGGAGCAGGGGCAAAAGTCCGGGGTATCACTTGGTCCATTTGATGCGCTGATCGATCACTTCACCGGCAAACAAGCACGCCTGCCCTGTATCTGGAAAGAGAACTGCTCCAATCAATTTATCTCGGTCGACTCCAAAGGAACGGTCGCCCAGTGCGACTGCTGGGTGACCAGTTATCCGGAATATTTCTTCGGCAACATTTTTCGCGAGCCCGACCTTACCCGGATGCTGAAAACAAGCCGGGCCCGCCAGGATTTCGTCCAGCGACCGAAGCGTTTGATTGAGGACGAAGACTGTCTTTCCTGTCGCTATCTTTCGATCTGCCACGGCGGGTGCCCGGTCCGAACTTACAGCGCGCTTGGTACCATGATGGCCAAGGATCCCTATTGCGAGGTTTACAAAGCCATCTTCGCTTGCGCTGAAAATCATGGCCGGGAAGTTTTGCGTAGCCGCCTTGTCCCCGCAGGTCGATGATCTGGCTTCAGAGCCAGGTTTATCGAGCATTGATATCTCTTACGCGTCGGATAAATCCCGCCCCTTGGGTCGACCGATTGCGCTTTTCTTAGCCCTTAAGAGCTATTGGTTGGCTTCAGGCGGCTCTTAAGAAACCAGATCAGGTTGGCCTAAGAAAGTAAGCCGTCACTAAACCATAAATGGCCTGCGGAAGAGAGGAAATGGTTTCTTGTCGCATTGAGAACCCGCAGGCGTTCTGGGGAACTCTTAAGAAACTAAACCCGTGGATGGTTCACAAGGCGTGAGCTGTAATCCGAATTCTTTGGCTCGTTTGCTGAGATTACGAAGCAGGCGCTCTTTGTATTTTTCCTCGTAGTAGGTTTGACCCTGCTCGACGTAGGCGGCGCCGAACTTGAGCATGCGGTAGAACAATCGGGCGAGCTTGTGAGCCCCGGCGTTAATGGCGACGGGTGCGCCTAGGCGGCTTTTGATACGCCGAATGAAGGCGCCGATCGCCGTTTGGCTTCTCATGGCGCTTTGGGCTGCCAGCCGGAACATCGCCGTCGCGCGATTCTTGGTTTTTCCAGCTCTGGAACTGAGCACTTTGCCTCCGCTGATCCGATTATCTGGACATAATTTTAACCAGGAGCAAAAGTGCTTTTCACTCTTCCAACAGTTCATGTCCAAACCCGTTTCGGCGATGATCGTTTGCACGGCCAGGGTGCTCAAGCCAGGCACGCGAGTCAGATCCGCTCCGCAGACGCTGACCAACCGCGCTTGGCGTCGCAGTTCCAGGCGAACCGAGGCCGAGCGTGCTTGCAAAGCACCGTTTTCCGCCATCACTTGCGCGAAATCCGTTTTCATGTCCAGCTCCGCGAGGTGTTGTTCCACCCTGGCTTCACACTCCATTATTTTGCGTTGGTAAACATCATAGAGTTCTACGGCTGTTTGCAACTCGAAGAGGTGCTCGACCCGGTAGTCTCCTTGCAAGGCTTTGACGATCACTTCGGCAGAGGTCTTGACGAGAGGATGTTTCATTTGGGCCAGCTTTAGAGCGTCTCTTTCACCAGTCAGGATGGCCCGAATAATGGCCATCCCGGTGTAGCCGGTAATGTCACTTAAAACTCGATGGATTTGGACGTTCATTTCGGTCAAAGCCTTCTGCATGCGCAGAACATGGCTACTGCAGTCTTTGGTCAAGGAGTCACGCAAGCGAAGAAAGGTGCGCAAAACGCAGACCTCGTCCTTTGGTCGGAACGAGCCGTTTAACAACCCAAAAGTGTGTAACTGCTGAAGCCATTGGCAGTCAGAGACATCGCTTTTGCGACCGGGCAAGTTTTTCACATGAGCGGCGTTGACCAGTTTTACTTCGAAACCTCTTTGCTCCAGGATCTGAAATACCGGAATCCAGTAAACCCCGGTTGATTCCATCACCACCGTCTCAACGTGATGTTCCGCGAGCCAGTCGGCGAGTCGGTGCAGATCGCTGGTAAACGCACCAAACTTGCGGACATTCTCCTCAGTGCAATCCTCGCCAACGGCCACGAAGTGAAAATTGGCGCCGATATCAATGCCGGCGGCATGGAGATTGATCCGTTCTAGAATATTCTGGCGACCTTTTTCTTTGCTCTGGCGGTGGGTTGGGCTTTTCTTTGCCATACCTGCTGGGACTTTCTTGTTGCTGGGTTGTTTTTTTTTAAGCGCAGCGGATCGGCCCGAGGTGGATAAGTGTGGAAATCTCTTAAACAGGATAACTCCAGATCGGGAAACAGCCCCGATCTGGAGCCTCGCTAATGCATTAACCAAATTGCTCGGAACCAAACTCCTAATCGGGCATAAAGCTCCAATGCTACGCCGGTCTTAACTGCCGATCACTGCAGGGAAATTCTTACTCAGAATCACCCAGGGTGATCAACCTGCGTTTCTTCTCGCATTAAGAACCCGCAGGCGTTCTGGGGAACTCCTAAGAAACTAAACCCGTGGATGGTTCACAAGGCGTGAGCTGTAATCCGAATTCTTTGGCTCGTTTGCTGAGATTACGAAGCAGGCGCTCTTTGTATTTTTCCTCGTAGTAGGTTTGACCCTGCTCGACGTAGGCGGCGCCGAACTTGAGCATGCGGTAGAACAATCGGGCGAGCTTGTGAGCCCCGGCGTTAATGGCGACGGGTGCGCCTAGGCGGCTTTTGATACGCCGAATGAAGGCGCCGATCGCCGTTTGGCTTCTCATGGCGCTTTGGGCTGCCAGCCGGAACATCGCCGTCGCGCGATTCTTGGTTTTTCCAGCTCTGGAACTGAGCACTTTGCCTCCGCTGATCCGATTATCTGGACATAATTTTAACCAGGAGCAAAAGTGCTTTTCACTCTTCCAACAGTTCATGTCCAAACCCGTTTCGGCGATGATCGTTTGCACGGCCAGGGTGCTCAAGCCAGGCACGCGAGTCAGATCCGCTCCGCAGACGCTGACCAACCGCGCTTGGCGTCGCAGTTCCAGGCGAACCGAGGCCGAGCGTGCTTGCAAAGCACCGTTTTCCGCCATCACTTGCGCGAAATCCGTTTTCATGTCCAGCTCCGCGAGGTGTTGTTCCACCCTGGCTTCACACTCCATTATTTTGCGTTGGTAAACATCATAGAGTTCTACGGCTGTTTGCAACTCGAAGAGGTGCTCGACCCGGTAGTCTCCTTGCAAGGCTTTGACGATCACTTCGGCAGAGGTCTTGACGAGAGGATGTTTCATTTGGGCCAGCTTTAGAGCGTCTCTTTCACCAGTCAGGATGGCCCGAATAATGGCCATCCCGGTGTAGCCGGTAATGTCACTTAAAACTCGATGGATTTGGACGTTCATTTCGGTCAAAGCCTTCTGCATGCGCAGAACATGGCTACTGCAGTCTTTGGTCAAGGAGTCACGCAAGCGAAGAAAGGTGCGCAAAACGCAGACCTCGTCCTTTGGTCGGAACGAGCCGTTTAACAACCCAAAAGTGTGTAACTGCTGAAGCCATTGGCAGTCAGAGACATCGCTTTTGCGACCGGGCAAGTTTTTCACATGAGCGGCGTTGACCAGTTTTACTTCGAAACCTCTTTGCTCCAGGATCTGAAATACCGGAATCCAGTAAACCCCGGTTGATTCCATCACCACCGTCTCAACGTGATGTTCCGCGAGCCAGTCGGCGAGTCGGTGCAGATCGCTGGTAAACGCACCAAACTTGCGGACATTCTCCTCAGTGCAATCCTCGCCAACGGCCACGAAGTGAAAATTGGCGCCGATATCAATGCCGGCGGCATGGAGATTGATCCGTTCTAGAATATTCTGGCGACCTTTTTCTTTGCTCTGGCGGTGGGTTGGGCTTTTCTTTGCCATACCTGCTGGGACTTTCTTGTTGCTGGGTTGTTTTTTTTTAAGCGCAGCGGATCGGCCCGAGGTGGATAAGTGTGGAAATCTCTTAAACAGGATAACTCCAGATCGGGAAACAGCCCCGATCTGGAGCCTCGCTAATGCATTAACCAAATTGCTCGGAACCAAACTCCTAATCGGGCATAAAGCTCCAATGCTACGCCGGTCTTAACTGCCGATCACTGCAGGGAAATTCTTACTCAGAATCACCCAGGGTGATCAACCTGCGTTTCTTCTCGCATTAAGAACCCGCAGGCGTTCTGGGGAACTCTTAAGGAAGTAAATGGTTCCTTGTGGCAAAAAGAACCGCGAGCGTTCTGAGGAACTAGTTAGAAAACGAGAACGACAACGAGGACTAGAACGATTTTAGGAACGATGGCGAGAAAGGAGAGCTCTGCTCTTCGTCATACCGGTGCCGCGACTGTCGCTGAAGCTTCTCGCTTCGCTCGGTTTTCAAGAGGCAAAGCAGGGACGCTTCGCTTACGCGCATGAACGTCTCTACTCGAGTGGATCGCTCTCGTTTCTTCGACAATCGTTCCTGATATCGTCCTCGTCGGAACGGCTCTGGCCGAACGCTCCATAGATCGGCTCCGAGAAGCACTTCGTGGAATTGAGCTCTCTGCGCGGAAGGCGTCAGTGGTTGAAACAAAGCATCTCTAGCGTATATTTCTGTCCCAGCGGAGAAGTCACAAATGGCATCCGGATCAGTCGCAGCATCCGCAGACTTTGGTGTTTACGTTGATTGGGGCTTTGTCATGGAGAGAATGACGCACGCCTCAGTCGGAGTAGATCCCTGGACCGTCGTTCAAAACAAGCTACATCCCGCGGTAGCAGAAACGGAATTTACCCCTTTGGATCTGTCGTACGTTAGACGCCCAGATCGATCAACACCTGGCCGGGACGCCAGCAGAAGGCTGGCTCCGCTGGATGCTCCCCTCAAAGTGTTGCATGACCTCAATAATCCACCATTTGTTGCCGATCCGGAATTCGCTCCCTTCGACATCGACGCTCTCCGATCTGAATCCGCTCGCAAAGACTTACCGTCCGCCTCCAACCCGCGTCGAAATGTATGACGAGATCCCTCCCCGCGTGTGGCGGGTAGGGTTGCGCTCCGGCGCGACCGGCGTGGTTCATCTGGAAACCTTCCTTAGCCGATTGGCGCCCGCCTCTGTTTCCCTCTTGTCTTAGTGATTGAACAAGTCACCCCTCCGCATGGTCGATAATTTGCGTGTCGGTTAGTACTCCAGGTGCCGCACAAGGAGGCTATGGGATAAACATGAAGGAGGCGGTCGAGATCACGCTTCGCCCGTTCGAGCGGAGCGACTTTAAGCGCCTCATTTCGTGGTTACCCACGGAGGAAGCCCACGGGCAATGGTGCGGCTCATTCTTTGGCTATCCATTGGACGAAAGCCGCCTCCAGCGCTACCTCGACAGTGCATGCCAGCCGAACACCAGAGCCATCTTTACCGCGCTGTTACCCTCGGGAGAGCCGGTGGGTCATGTCGAGCTCAGCAGTATTTGGCCATACTTGTCGAGTCGTTTGTCTCGTGTGCTCGTCGCCCCGGACCGCCGCCGGTTGGGCATTGGCGCCGCCATGGTCTCTCGCGCGATCACCTTTTCGTTCGAAACACACCACGTTGATCGCATCGACCTCGGTGTCGATGCCGACAATGTGACGGCAATCACCTGCTATCGACGGCAAGGGTTCAAGCACGTCGGTACGTGGTCGCACGCGATGCAAGCCGGACCTAAGGTCATCGACGTTTACTGGATGAGCATATCACGATCAACATGGTCCAAATCAGAGGTTGTCGGCGAGTAGTGCAATTTCGTCCTGTGCGCAAGCGCTGCAAAACGAAATTGCCCATTCGCCCAGGAAGACAAGCAAGGTGCTTATGCTACTTTGCCGCGCGCGTCCCATCAAACTCGAGGATCAGCAGTGAACGGGATTTCCGATTCCCCCGCCAATAATCATGATCATGTCACTCCACGTTCAGAACTCCTGATGCGCACGAGACGACATTGGGGCGTTGAGGAAATCAGATGATACGTTTTTTTCGGCGACTCATTGTGGCATGGGCGTCCCGCCCGTGATCTTTGTGCGAGCACGGGCGGGACGCCCATCTCACAATGCGAGCCCGATGGCTCACCCGGATTCCACTGAATCAAGGGTCTGACGTTATTTTCTTCCCACAGCGTCACGTCGGGAAACTTTATCATGAAAATGTAAGGGTCGTTTCCTTCATTTGCTTGAGCACAAGACGCTGGGGCCGCGCGAAATCCGCTGAAGGGTAAGTTCCGATCGTTCTTATTCGGGTCGCTTCCGAAGAGATCGAGGACGAGCTCGAGTACGATTGAGGAACGATTCAGGTCTGCGGCTCAGGCGATCGGACTAGATCAGACGATCACCGGGGGTGTGGAGCTGCTTATTCACACAAAGAAAAAAGCGCTCTTCAACCGGGCCCGCGCCGATGTGGTAAGTCTTCGTTCGATCGATAAGTTCACGCTCCCCTTTGGTCATTCTTTCGCGCTGCAGCAGATACCCGCTCCAGGAAGGCATCATCATTTCGATGCGGAAAATGTTGGAGTGTCCGAGATCTTCGTGCAAATGCCAGTTGAAAGCCCCGCTTCGCAAGTGAATCAGACGAATCTTCCGAATAAGTTCGGCCAATTCGTGTTGTTTTTTTGGGTCGATCTCGAACTCATAAGTGATCAACACGGGCCCATCTTTTGGCTGCGGCATCTCGAGAAGCTTATGCGAGAATGTTGTCACCTGGGCCGGTTCCAGGTCCAGTGCTCCGGTGAAGTCAATTGAAAAGCGGATTGCCAGCGTCAGGCTGACCAGCAGCAGAACGGCTGCCGCAATCAAGGTATAGCTTACACCTACCTCGTAAGCAGAGGTGCCCCAGACTATTCCGCCGAGAGCCATTGCTCCCTGGGAGGCCATAATAACCGTCGCGTTCATGCGACCGCGCGCCCAGGGTGGAGCCGCGCGCTGGCTGGCCACCCAGAGTTCGGCAGCAGACAAAGTCCAGCCGACGCCCGCGAGGGCAGCGACAAACATAAATGCCAAATGGTCGCGTACGAAGGCCATCAAGAGATAGACCGCCACCACGATCAGATTGGCGATGATCGTAGCCTGATTCGACGAGAAACGGGCGCGGACCCATGGCATAACGAAAACCGCGCATCCGACGGATCCAATACCCATACTGGTGAAAACGAATCCAAGCTCAGAGGAATCGAGAAGTAACACTTTCAAAGCCACCACCGGCAAAAGGGCGGGAATCAGTGAGATAAAAAACGCGAATAGAACGTTGCGAGCTACGACAATCTGGATGCCAGGAGTGTATCGAACGTATCGAATCGCGGCTTCAAGAGACTCAAAGAAGCTTTCCAGTGGCAAATCCGACGCGATCTCAGTCCGTTTCCATTGCAAGACCGCCAGGATGACAACAAAAAAACAAGTCGCATTCAGGGCAAAGAGCCAGTTTGATCCGACGATCGGGATCAAGATGCCGCCCAGGGCCGGCCCGATAATACCGGAGATGTTCAGCTGCAGGCCGCCTAAGGCGGCGGAGGAAGGGAGTTCCTCGTTTGAGACTACTTCTGGAACAATGGCAGTCCAGGCTGGAGCATTGAAAGCGAAGCCAACTCCAAGCAGGAAAATGCACGCCAGGATGAGGTAGGGGTTGAGCGCGTTCAGCCAGCCGAACACAGCCAGAAGTCCGGCCGCCAAAGCCAGCCAAACGTTCATCAGGCAGATCAATTTTCGTCGATCGACAATGTCGGCCAAAGCGCCTGCCGGAAGGGTGAAGAGGAAAAAGGGCAATGACGAAACCGTGGAAATCAGAGATAGAAAGATCGTCGATGAACCGAGCGAATTCATCACCCAGGTAGCTGCGGTCTCCTGAGCCGAGACACACGTTCCGGAAAGCAAACTGGCGAACCAAAGGGTACGGTAAACCGGGTTGCGCAACGCAAAGAAGGTGGAGGTATTGGTCATTGGCTGGTTTTTCGCCAGCCGATAGTAGGCAATTCCAGATGGTTCCCAACAAAAAAGTCTTGGGGAAGTAGCCAGGAGCCAGGAGCCAGGAGCCAGGAGCGGCGCCGGTGAACGGCGAACGGCGCCCGCCGAACGCCGAACGCCGAACGCCGAACGCCGAACGCCGAACGCCGAACGCCGAACGCCGAACGCCGAACGCCGAACGCCGAACGCCGAACGCCGAACGCCGAACGCCGAACGCCGAACGCCGAACGCCGAACGCCGAACGCCGAACGCCGAACGCCGAACGCCGAACGCCGAACGCCGAACGCCGAACGCCGAACGCCGAACGCCGAACGCCGAACGGCCGAACGCCGAACGCCGAACGCCGAACGCCGAACGCCGAACGCCGAACGCCGAACGCTTAACCTTGAACGCCGATACTTCTTGTGTTGGTTCCGACAATCCACAACTGGTGATCTGTGAGTCCGCTTTCTGAACGTTTACTAAATGGATGGCGCGACCGGGAGCATCCTCTGCACCTGGGCAGGCTTCTCCTGATTGTCGGCCTGGCAATCTTATCCGCCTGCTCGACTTACCAGAAAGAGGCGCAGCTCCCGCCTCTCGTCCGCGCTGAACGTCAACTCGCGAGAGCCGAAAGGATAAGATCAGATCCCCAACAAAAGGCCGCCGAGATATTGTCCGTCGCCAGGACCGCTGCGAGTGAAATTCCGAAAACCGCCTCGGAACCTGAGCTGAGTTCAGATCGCTCAATTGGAATTTACAATCGCGCCGCCGCGGATTTGGCTTGCGAACTGCCTGAACTAACTCGAAATCGAAGTTCTCTCGAGCTTTTGACGGTCCGAAACCGCCAGACCGGTGAATTATATCGAGTTCGAATAGGATCTGCGAAGCGCGGAGAATATTCTCCCGGTTTTTTCCAGGAGCTTCTGAACGCGCGGACGTTGCGAACAAGGAGGGGCGAGCAAGCCGTAGTGCTTCCGGGGGCAGGGGGGACGCTGGTTGGCGTTCACCGCAGCGTTCCGAAGGGCTCAACGCCGCCAAGGCTCGAATCTGTGAAGGGCTATCGCCTGCCTGTAACTTCTATCATCGAATTCGGTCGCACCGGCGATTCGACGCCGGTCGAAGCCCGTCTTCGCCTCGTCGATCCCCGGAAGTTTGACACGGTGGAAATTAGCAACGAACGGCTTCCAATGGCGGCGAATTTTTCGGCGCCCTTATTGTCTTACGGCCGTGTAAACGAGCTTTGGATCGGATTCGTCAACATGGTTCGCGGCCGAAGCATGCGGAATACGAACGGTCTTTTGCTGTTTGAACCGTATGATCCCGATCGAATACCCGTGGTCTTCGTTCATGGACTTTTTTCTTCAAAGTTTATCTGGAGAAATACTGCGCTGGCCCTCTTGAAGGATCCGGAGATTCGGCGGCACTACCAGTTTTGGGCATTTTCCTATCCGACCGGAAATCCCATCTCTTTTTCCGCCCAGCGTCTTCGAGAAGACCTTGCGTTCGCCCAGGAACGTTTTGGTTTGCCGCACGGGGTTCTCCTGGTGGGTCACAGCATGGGAGGTTTGCTTTCCAGGATGCAGGTGACCAATTCCGGCAGAGAGATTTGGAATGAAGTGTTCGGTCCGAAAGCTCAGGAGCTCTATTCCAAAGTGCCCGACAATTCTCGAGCCAAACAAGCTTTGGTCTTTCAGGCAAACCCTGCAGTCAAACGTGTTATTTTTATCGCTACGCCTCACCGTGGAAGCAGGCTCGCTACCGAGGGAATTGGGGCACTGGCGATCAGCCTGATCCGGTTTCCCTTGGAAGTGTTAGGAGAAGTTCCGGAGACGATGGCCAATGCTCTGGCCCTTCTAAGCCGTGACACGCGCCCTGCAATCCCGACCAGCATCCAGGGGCTTTCCCCAGACTCTCCGCTCTTGCACGCGCTCGATCGACTTCCGATCGAGGCTCCGCATCACTCAATTATCGGCGACCGTGGTCGCGGGGACACGCCAAATAGCTCAGACGGAGTCGTCCCCTACTCGAGTTCTCACTTAAGTTCAGCCGAATCTGAAAAGATTGTTCCCACCGGTCACGAACCGATGGCTGATCCGGAGGCGGAGGCAGAAATTCGCCGGATCCTGTTGTTACAGCTGCGCGGGGGGTAGGCGTGGAGTTCTAGGTTTTGAGTTTTGCGTTTTGGGTTTTGAGTCATCGTCCGTCTGGTCTGTAATGTGCGCCCCCAAAAAAAAGCTTACCCTACCAAATAAATCTGTGTAATCGGCGTAATCTGCGGTTAAATCCGGCGTCAGGACGGCGAGGCCCCCGCCGCTAAGAATGCGGATGTGCGGACGAGCTCACTCAAAACCCAAAACCCAAGACTCAAAACTCAAAACTCAACACCCCCATGCAGCGGGCGCCATTGACGACTTTGCTTGCACTCCTTCTCGGTTTCGGGCTCATGCAGATGGGCAATACGTTGCAAGGCACCCTCTTGAGTATCCGGGGTGGGATGGAGGGTTTCTCACCGGCTCAAATTGGTGCGGTCGGCGCAGGTTTCTGGGTCGGTATCGTGATTGGATCGCTCCGCTGTGGCAAGCTGGTTCAGAGCGTCGGCCATATTCGCGCCTTCGTGGCTCTTGGAGCGATCGCTTCGACCGCGCCTCTTCTTCACTTGCTGTTGATTGATCCGACCGCATGGGTGGTGGCTCGCGCCCTGACCGGGTTTTGCTTTGCCGGGCTATTCATCGTCGTCGAAAGCTGGCTCAATGGCGTCGCGACGGACCAAAGCCGGGGACAGATCCTGAGCGTCTACGCCATGACAGGCCTGTTGTCTGGGATCGTCGGGCAACTCCTTCTCCCGGTGACGGGACCGGCTGGTTTCACGCCGTTCTGTGTCATCGCAATGATTATTTCCTGCGCCTTGGTGCCGATCGCTCTGACGCGGGCCGAGGCGCCGGCGCAGGCGGGTGCCAGCGCCCGGATCAACCTGAAGGCGCTGTATCACCAGTCCCCCCTGGGGCTCGTGGCTGCCTCATTGTGCGGCGTGACCGCAAGCGCGTTCTTCACCCTGGGCCCGATTTTCGCCCAAGGGCGAGGCCTCGATACGGGCGGCGTTGCGGCGTTCATGGCGAGCGGCACCCTCGGCGCGTTCCTCTTGGCTTGGCCGCTCGGCTGGCTCTCGGACCGTCTCGATCGGCGCCTGGTCATCATTGGTGCGGCGATCACAGCCGTTGCGAGCCTGTTGACCATGATGGCTCTGGTTCCAGATGACGCGCACCGCTGGATACTCTACCTCTGCGTCGCCCTCCTCGGCGGGACGATCGTCCCGACTTACAGTATTGTGATGGCCCACGTGAACGACGCCGTTGGCAAAGGCGAGTTTGTCGCCGCCTCGGGCGGCCTGCTGATCATGCAGGGCATTGGCGCCGCGGTTGGGCCGGTGATCGCCGGGCTGGCCATGTCGGCCTTCCAGTATGGCTTGTCTTACACGCTCATTGTAACCCAGCTCCTCATGGCCGGGTGGGGAATCTATCGGATGACCCGCAGAGCAGCTCCACCCGAGTCGCACCAGGGACGTTTTGTAATCGAGCCCTCTACCCCGGTTGGGACGTCGCTGGCGGCGGGGCATTCAAAAGGTGATTGAACTTGATTCCACTCGGATCTTGTGAGCGCTTGCACCCATGAAGTACGGAAGTTTTGCGTTTTGGGTTTTGCGGTTTGAGTGATCGTTTGCGATTTCCGCAACTCAAAACTCAAAACTCAAAACTAAAAGCGTCCTTCGTCAAGCGGCTTGGAATGCGATCCCAGCCAGAACGGCCAGGATGATGCCATACGCCAGAGTTGGGATGATGGTTTTTTTAAGAATGGCCCCCTCTTGGTTTTTCAAGCCCAGGACGGCGCAGACCGCAACAATGTTGTGGATGGCCACCATATTGCCCAGAGCTGCTCCGACTGATTGCACGGCCAGCATGGTTGTTAATGATACGCCAAGGTCTTGGGCGATCCTTAGCTGAATCGGCCCGAAGGTCAGGTTCGAGATGGTGGCTGAACCCGAGAAGAAACTGCCGAGGGCACCAAGAAATCCGGCGACGTAAATCCACAACCCGCCGGTTCCTGTCGCCAGTGCGTCACCGAGAATCCTGGTCGATGCTCGCTCTCCGTCGATCTTCAGCAATTGAACAAAAATGAGAGCCCCAAAAAGAGCGATCACCGGGCTGCGGAGACGCGCGAAGGTTTCGTTGGCGACTTCTCGAAAAACCTTTGGCGGACAGCGATAAAGCAATAACGCCAGTACCGCAGCGACAAAAAAGGGAAGAATGGAAGGAACGTACAGGAGGGCGTGCGACCAGTGAAGGTCTTCGCCAAGAATTTCCCGCAACTGGAAGACGAGAGAAGGACTGAGAGAAAATATGCCGAGCTTGCCCAGCGAAATCGATATCCAGCTCGCCTCGGAAGTCAGAAGCTGCCGCAATCCGAAAAATGGGATTCTGGTAACCAATAAAATTCCGACCGTCGCAATCAAGGGAGTCAACGCCCGAAGGACATCACCGGTCGGCAAAGGACTCGCTTCCGAAGGTTGCCGGCTACCAGCCGATGGTGAGCTCGCCTCATCTTTCGCCAGACCGATGCCGCGCTGGGCCAGGAAAATCGTCGTTAACAAGCCGATCACGCCACCGACCACGGATGGAAATTCATAGTTGAATGTTGCTACGGCTGCCATTGGCAGAACGCTGGCGAAAATAGCGAACTCCACGAAAAGCAGATTCCGACGGATCTCTTTCCAATCGACGACTAAACTTAGAGCGATTACCGGGATCACCAGGGCAGCGACCGTATGCATCAGCGCGGCTTTCCGACCGATTTCGATCAATTGGGATTCCGCCAGTCCCAACGAACCAAAGCCGAACCAGGTCGAGGTGCCGACGGCTCCGAACGAAGTCGGAACTGTATTCATAACGATACACAGAGCGGCCACACGCAGCGGCGGGAATCCCAGCCCAACAAGGATCGGGGCTGCTAACGCGGCAGGGGTGCCGAACCCGCTGGCACCCTCAATGAGAAAAACGAATGACCAGCCAACAATCATTAATTGGGCCACTGGATTGCGCGAAACACCGTCGAGCCATAGCCGCAATGTCTCCATGGCGCCTGAGCGTTCCAGCGCGACAAAGAGAAAGATGGCCCCAAAGACAATAGAAATAGGCGTGAGCGCCTGCAGCAACCCGCTCAGGATCGCCGCGTTAGCCAGGTTTGGGCGAGTCTCGAAGAACCCGATCCGGATGAGGTAAGTTAGCAGCGCCGCGAGGGCAAAAGCCACCGTTGAGGGCAGCCCGTTCTTCTTCGTTATTACGAAGATCAGGAGCCCGATTGGAAGCGCGGCAAAAAGAAGATCCATCAGGTCGCAAATCTGTCGGCGTATCGGGCGTATCGGCGTAGGCAAGGCGTCCCGCCTTGTCTCTGGAGGGCCCGGAGCAAAGCGGGGACGCTTCGCTTATAGCGGTAGGGTCGCGCTCCCGCGCGACCGGCGTGGCAAAGGAACGTGTCGGCGTATCGGCGTATCGTGCCTGCGTTTGCGCCTTGAAGAACGGCCAGTTGACCTCCGGCAAAATAGATGTTCTTTCGTGGATGGGACACTAGCCTGCAAAAATCACACGAAAGCTGAAGCGAGGAGCTCATTGCGGGCTAGAAGCTCTTAAACAGACGCTGCGCGTCTGGTTAAGAGCCTTTTTGAAAAATTGATGCATCAAAGCAAACTGTTCTTAAACTTTTCTCTTTAAAAAGCAGTGGAATTTTTCCGGCGTAGCCGGAGAGTTTCGCGCCTACAGCCTGCGTCGCTCACAAATCTCTAGAGATTTGTGAGCGACACAGACTAGCGCATTCCTTAGCCCGGAGGCGTGCCGGAAAGCAAGCAAACACGAGCTTGACCTCGAACCTGGAGTCAACTACCAAGGCAACATGCTTCCTCCGGACGTAAATCGGACGAAGAGAAAAATACGAAGACCATGAGTCAGAGTTTGGATACCTCGGTCAGCGGCCCGTCGAATTCTTCCATTAGCGTCAGCGATCCCCACGCTTTGCCAGCCGATGACGTGATGAACAAAGTGGGCAGCCGAACGGACGGGCTCACTGCCGCGGAAGCTGCCGACCGGCTCAATACCGTCGGTCCAAACCGGCTTCCCGCCCCGGCCAAGGAGGGGTTGCTCAAGCGTTTTTTCAAGCATTTCAATGACATTCTGATTTATATTCTGCTTTTCGCCGGTGTCGCGAAGGCCGTTCTCGGGCACTGGGTCGACGCCTGCGTGATTTTGGCCGTGGCGGTGATCAACGCTACCGTGGGTTTTCTCCAGGAAGGCAAGGCAGAAGAGGCCCTCGAAGGCATCCGTAAGATGCTCTCGCTCCGGGCCCACACACGACGCAATGCCGAGTGGGTTGAACTCGACGCTGCTGAACTGGTGCCGGGTGACGTTGTGCGACTTCGCTCTGGTGACCGTGTTCCAGCCGACGTGCGGCTCATCGAGGCGGTCAACTTGCGCATCGAAGAGTCTGCTCTGACTGGGGAATCAGTGCCTTCGGACAAGAGAGTAGAGCCGGTGGACGCCAATGCCGGAATAGGTGACCGACGGTGCATGGCCTATTCCGGTACGCTTGTTGCGGCCGGACGTGGTATTGGGGTGGTCGTCGCAACCGGAGCAGCTACCGAATTAGGCCGGATCAGCCGGATGATGGCCGAGGTCGAAAGCCTGGCCACCCCGCTGACCAAGCAGATGGCTGCTTTCGGCAAGGCTTTATCCTTCGCGATCCTTGGGATGGCCGTCCTGATGTTTTTGATTGGCTGGTTGCTGCACGGTTTTGGCATTGATGAGCTCTTTTCGGCGGCCATTGGCTTCGCCGTCGCCGCGATACCCGAAGGTTTGCCCGCGATCATGACCATTACGCTGGCGATCGGCGTCCAGCGAATGGTCCAGCGCAATGCGATTACGCGCAAGCTGACCGCCGTGGAGACCTTGGGTTCGGTGACCGTCATTTGTTCGGACAAAACCGGCACCCTCACGCGGAATGAAATGACCGCCCGACATATTGTCACCAAAGTCGGACAATACGATGTAGACGGTATCGGCTACGCACCCGAGGGCCAGATTTTGCGAAATGGGCAGGGGGCTCCGCTGGCCGCGAACCCGGATCTGCAAGCGTTGATCGAGGTCATGGCCGTCTGCAACGATTCGGAGATCGCCCAAGAGGATGGCCATTGGAAAGTGGTTGGGGAACCAACCGAAGGCGCGTTGCGTACCGTCAGCGAAAAGGCAAATTTCGATCGAGCCAACTATCAGCGACTGGCAGTGGTTCCCTTCGAGTCGGAAAACAAGTTCATGGCCACGCTTGACCGCGTGCCGGCAAACGGGCTGAGCATCCTCGTCAAGGGAGCGCCCGACCGGTTGCTGAGCCGCTGCGCGGAGCAGCGTGGGGCAAGCGGCGTCGCGGAACCGCTCGACCTGACCTTCTGGGAAAAACAAATCGACACCCTTGGCGGTCAAGGTTTGCGGGTCCTTGCTGCTGCCAGTCGCGAGGTGAAGGAGGAAAAGAGCGACCTGACGATAGGAGATCTCGATGGGAACCTGGTCTTTCTTGGGCTGGTCGGCATTATTGATCCTCCTCGTCCCGAGGCCATCGAAGCCATCGCGGCCTGCAAGGAGGCAGGTATTCGCGTTAAGATGATTACCGGCGACCACGCCGGTACCGCGACCGCCATTGGCCGCGAGATGGGTATCACGGAAAACCCGAAGGCTGTCACCGGCGCCGAGCTGGAGGCGGCTTCTGACGAGGACTTGCGTGGGATCGTCCATGATAGCGACATCTTTGCCCGCACCAGTCCCGAGCACAAACTGCGACTAGTACAGGCCTTGCAGGCCAACAACGAGGTGGTGGCCATGACCGGCGACGGCATGAATGACGCGCCGGCCCTTAAGCGTGCTGACGTCGGAGTCGCGATGGGTATCAAAGGCACTGAGGCGACCAAAGAGGCTGCCGAGATCGTGCTGGCCGATGATAATTTTGCCTCAATTGAGCGTGCCATCGAGGAAGGGCGCACCATCTACGACAATCTTCAGAAGGCGATTCTTTTCATCCTGCCAACCAATGGCGCCCAATCGCTTGTTATCCTCGTAGCGGTGCTTCTAGGCCTTGATCTGCCCTTGTCTCCTGTTCAGATCCTGTGGGCGAATCTGGTCACCGCGGTGACCCTCTCCCTGGCGCTGGCTTATGAGCCCTCGGAACCGGGGCTGATGCGCCGTCCACCGCGCCGGCCGGGAGCTTCGATTCTGGGAGATAATTTCCTCGGGCGTATCGCCTTCGTCTCGCTGCTGATCGGCGGGGTGACGATCGCTGTTTTCCTGTACGAAGAGCACCGCGGCTATTCCATTGCCATGGCGCAAACTATGGCTGTCAACACTCTGGTCTTTGGGCAGGTGTTTTACTTGTTCAATAGCCGGTTTCTGAGAGAATCGAGCCTCCAGCTGAATTTGCTTTTTACCAACCGGGTGGTCTGGATCGCTATCGGTGTGCTGGCAGTCCTCCAGCTATTGTTCGTTTATGTGCCGTTCCTGAACTTGTGGTTCCAGTCAGCTCCAATCCCCGCCAGTGACTGGTTGTTGCCTATCGGCATTGGCTTCGCCATTTTCCTGGCCGTAGAAGCCGAAAAGGCGCTGCTCCGGAAGCTAAAACCCAAGTAGAGAGAGCATCGT
This sequence comes from uncultured Verrucomicrobiae bacterium, assembly GCA_963789065.1. Lineage (GTDB taxonomy): Bacteria > Verrucomicrobiota > Verrucomicrobiia > Chthoniobacterales > JAFAMB01 > JAFAMB01. The sequence continues at coordinate 73,207 of CAWBKA010000042.1, forward strand.
GTCGGCATCTGGCCGCGCAGCGGCGTGGTGTAACGTCTGTTCGGTTCGGCTCTGCTCTGTTATCGCGACAACGTTGCGATCAATGCGTTCACGGCTGCCTTACAGGCTCCGTCGTAGTCGCCTTGTTCAAGGCGGGGGGCGATCTTTTCCGTGAACATTTTCTTGCAAACATCTTCAGTCAGCTTCGTCGCCAGCCCGCGACCAGCTTGTATCCGTCCCTGGCGCTCTTGGGTACAAATCAGAAGCAGCGCACCAGTATCTTTTCCTCGTTGGCCAATTTTCCAGCTCTCGTACAACTGCCTGGCGTATTCTCCAATCGAAACTCCTTTCGGAAGATTGGGATCAATCACGATGATCAATTCGTTCGCGGTCCGTTGGTAGAAGTCTGCCAGCTGGCCGCTGAGGCGGTCTACGGTATTGGCCTTTAGAACAGAAGCGTTGTCTGTCACATACTTTGAAGGGGCTGGAGGTTGCAGCGTGGCTGCAGCCTGTAGATTGGTGAGTAATGTTGAACAGAGAAAGAGAAAATAGAGGGTCGTTTTAGTCGAATGATTCTTCATTTTTTTCGTTCTAGCTTACATCGTTCACAAACCCCACACCCCGTTTTTACCCATTATAGTCCAATCTTTCTTCCGAACCGCATTCTAAGCGGTTCTATAGCGCAAAAATCTCACCAGCGCTTGGGCTTGTGAGATTTTCAGGTTAGCGGAACGGATTCTGTGGTGGCGGCTCAGCGATGCTTGTTGAACCACCGCTGGTTCACTTGAGGTGACTGGAAGCGGGAGCAGAACGGACGACACCATGCGGTCGCGCTCCAGAACTGCGAGACCTTTCAGACCCTGCAGATGATCTGCTGTCCCTTAGGAGAGGTCCATCCGCTCCAGCCGTAAGGCTTGTTCAGTGATTTGTTGGCGCAGGCCGGTTTGGGTCTGGCGGAGCTCCGCCTCCAGCGTCTTGGAAAGGCTGATGTCCACAAAGGTGATCACCACTCCGTCAATCGTGTTCTCTGGCGTGCGGTAGGGTATGATGCGGGCCAAAAACCAGAGTCCGCTCTGGGTCATAACCTCCTTCTCATGGGAGCGCAACGTCCGCAGCACGTTCCGCGCGTCGTCCGCCAGTTCCGTGTAAAAAAGGTCGGATGCGATGTCGGTGATTGGCCGGCCCACGTCGCCCCGGATCAGCTTGAAGATTTTGTTCGACCCGGTTGTGAAGAGTCGGACCTTGAGCGCGCTGTCGAGGAACAACGTGGTGAGTTCTGTGCTGTCGAGCAAGTATTTCATGTCGCTGTTCGCCTGGGACAAGTCAGCCATCTTAGCATTAAGCTCTTGATTGACCGTCTGCAGCTCTTCGTTGGTCGACTGCATTCCTGTTGGATGTAGTTCCTCGTTGGTGGACTGCAGCTCTTCGTTGGTCGACTGCAGTTCCTCGTTGGCCGATCTGGCTTCTTCCTGGAAAACCTGCATCTCGTCGCGAGTGATGCGTAACTCCTGGCGGGCTAGCTGGAATTCCTGCTTCAACTGAGCCAGGACGGAACGGGAAGAGGAGGACCGCTGGCCTTTGGGCGGCACCTTTGCCTCAGGGAGGTCTTCGACATCTCTGAAAACGATCATCGCCGATCCCCGTAGCGCTTCCGGTTCTTCGATAGTTTGAACAGTGACGTCCACGGACCGTGTTTTCCCATCGGTTTTTATTGCCACGTTCTCCAAGGTGACCGGATCTTTTTGCCGGAGCGCCCTCTGGAAGAGCCCGTGGAGTTCATAACCCAGACCCTCGCGGGCCATGGCAAAGATGTTCCAGTTTACTTTGCCGGCCGCCGGTTCCAGGTATTTGCCCGTTCGTCCGCTGATATAGAGAATATCTCCCTTGTCGTTGACCAGCACGGCCGCCGGGGAATACTTCTGCAACAGCAATTGGTCCGCCATCAATTGCAGATTGGCTGATGGTTGGGACACCTTCGTGGCCAGCGGACGGCTCACCAGCCCGGGAGGATATTCGACCGGCTTCGTTCCCACGCGGAATTCGTTCCGCCGGTAGAGTCGCGCTTTGTCGTCCAGCGGCGAAAAGTAATTGGTAAACTCTCCAATGGTTTCCGAATTCCCCAACAAAAGAATGCCGCCGGGATTGAGGCTATAGTGAAAAAGCGGCAGGAGCCTTTTCTGCAATTCCGCGGACAGATAGATCAGGAGGTTTCGGCAGCTCACGAAGTCCATCTTGGTGAAGGGAGGATCCATGATCAGGTTTTGCGGTGCAAAGATCACCATATCCCGGATAGGTTTAGCGACCTGGTAGCCGTGTTCGACCTGGATAAAGAACCGGTTCAAGCGCTCTGGTGACACATCCGCGACGATATTTGCCGGGAAAACCGCCGCGCGGGCTTTCTCGATGGCGTCCCCGTCCAAATCAGTCGCGAAGATCTGCAGGGAAAATTTTTGGGCCGGCTTGAGTTCCTCCAACACCTCCTTGAAAACGATCGCCAGCGAATAAGCCTCTTCGCCGGTCGAGCAGCCGATCACCCAGGCCCTTATCACCTTGCTGGTTCGGTCTTTCAGGATCGCCGGGATGACCTCGGTTCCTAGTTTCTCCCATGGCGTCGAATCGCGGAAGAAGCTCGTTACGCCGATCAAAAGCTCCCTGAACAGCAACCCCAGCTCTTGAGGATTCTCTTGCAGAAACCGGACGTAGCCCGCAATCTCCTCGATTTGATGGATTCCCATCCGCCGCTCTATCCGGCGATATACCGGGGTGTTCTTGTAGAGAGAGAAGTCATGACCGGTTTGCTCTCGCAACAGGATGAGGATTTTTTGGAGGTCGCTTTGGGCCTTACCAACCAAGGTAAATCCGGGCTTAGCGATCAGTGGCGGACGCTGGAGATAGGCAACGATTTTGCCTGGCATCGCCTCCACTGGCGTCACGAAGTCGGCCAGCCCGGCATCGACCGCGCTTTGGGGCATACTGCTGCACTTGGCTGAAGCCGGTTCTTGCACGAAAGTCACGCCCCCTTTTTCCTTGATCGCCCGAAGGCCCAGCGTGCCGTCGGAACCCATGCCCGAGAGGATAACGCCCACGCTGCGGGCTTGTTGGTCTTCCGCCAGGGCGCGGAAGAAGAAATCAATCGGCAGACGCAGGCTTTGCGACGCGCTGCGATCGAGCAGATGCAGACATCCGTGGAGAATGGACAGGTCCTTGTTCGGCGGGATCACATAGACGCAGCCCGGCTGAACAGGAGTGCCATCCTTGACTTGAGAGACCTTCAACTCGGTGGCGCGTTGGAGCAATTCCACCATGGAGCTCTTGTGCGTCGGCTCCAAATGCTGGACAACGACAAAAGCTAGGCCGCTGTGGGTGGGAACCTTTCGGAAAAAAAGGTCCAAGGCCTCCAGCCCGCCGGCCGAAGCGCCCATTCCAACGATAGGGATGGAGGGGGTTGCGTCGTGCGCATCGTCCGCTGCCTGGGAATCGCTCGTCCTGGCAAAGCGAACTGCGTCTTTTTTTGTAGCTCGTTTGGATGATGACCGCTGAAGCACGGCCGGAATCTACCAGAAGCTTCAGGCTAATCAATAATATCCGTAATTACAATGTACGGACGGTCAATTACGAAAGCACCTTATTGAAAACAGAGATAAATTCCGAGACGCTGAACGGTTTAGATAGAACTGCTCTGAACCCAAGTTGCAGGGCATTCTTGAAGAGATCACTGTCTGCATAACCACTGCAGAGGATCACCCGGGCATCGGCGTCCGCTTCCAAAAGGAGCTTCAACGCCTCTTCGCCACTGAGGCCGTTGGGAATTGTCCCGTCGAGCAGGACCGCGGCGAATGGATCACCGTCTGCTTGCGCCCGAACGTATTCCTGGCAGCCCTCCACACCATCTTGGGCCACGGCGCAGGTGTAACCCAGGCTATTCAGCAACGAGCGGACGACGGTTAAAATCATCTCCTCATCATCGATGACCAGTATCCGGCCGGTGGCTTTGACAGCAGGAGAGGGCAGTAAGACTACCGGCGCTTCGGGGCGCTCCCCGGCGACTGGTAGCAAGAGCGAAACGATGGTCCCGCGCCCAACCATTGAGTCTATCGCGATACTGCCACCGTGCTGTTCCACGATCGACTTGACGGTCGCTAGACCTAGACCGCTGCCGCCCGCTTTGGTCGTAAAAAAAGCCTCAAAAATCCTCTCTCGAATGCTTTCAGGAATTCCGGTTCCACCGTCTTCAATCTGGACTTTCACGTACTGCCCGGCAGGAAGGCCTGGTGAGTCTGAGCTCCGATCGAAATTCTCGGCTCGCACCAAGAGCTTTCCTCTCTGAGGTGTGGCTTCGCATGCGTTAATCACCACGTTCTCGATGACTTGGGCGAGCTGAACCGAATCTGCAATGACTGGATGCAAATCGCGCTGAAAGGCAAAGCGGGCTTTGAGCTTCGACCCGCTGAGCGCAAGGTGCACGGCATTCACCAGAATTTCCGCCACATCCAGAGATTGCTTAATTGGCGACCCGCCTTTGGAGAAAGTAAGCAGCCGCCTGGCCAAACTGACGGCACGGCTGGCACCTTCACTTGCGTCGGCGAGGTATATTGGCAACCGCTCATCAAAGGCTGGCGCGGATGTCACCAGATCAAGATTGGTGATGATCACTTGGAGGATGTTGTTGAGATCGTGCGCGATGCCGCCGGCCAGCGTGCCAATGAGTTCGAGCCGCTGGGCACGCAGAAATTGTGCCTCCATCTGCTTTTTGTCGGTGATGTCAGTGTCAATGACCAGGATCGAACTCGGATTTCCTCGGCGATCCCGCATCAACGTCCAGCGGCTCGCGACCACCACTTTTCGTCGGGCTTTGGTTAGCTTGCTGACCTCCTCCGACCAGCGTCCTTCTCGCAGGAGGATTTGTTTTGCCGCCTCAAACGGGACGCAATCTTCATAGGCCATTTTTCCAAAATCGCGGCCGATCGCTTCTTCGGCAGTCCAACCGTAAAGTTGTTCAGCACCTTTATTCCAGTATTGAATCTTTTCATCCAAGCCGCGGACAAAGATGGCATCGTGGGCGAGTTCGAGAAGGTTGGCCTGCTCCTGGATTTTCTCTTCGATTCGTTTGCCCTCCGTGATGTCCACTACCACCGCGCGACACTCCTGGCCGTCGCCGGAGGTTCTAGCTTCGATGCGCGCGTGGAAAAAGGGCTTCCCCTCTCTCAGGAGCATCGTTTCGCAGGTTTCCCGCGATCGACTCGCAAAGACCTTCTCCGCAAAGGCCCGGAAGAGCGGCCGAGAATTCTCGGCCACAAAATGCCCGAAACGACGGTTCACCAATCGCGAGCGATCAAGCCCAAGCAGCCAGGAGCCAGTCAAGTTGGCCTGTCGGATCGTCCCATCGCGGCTCAGGGTAAAGTAGCCTGACGGCGCAAATTCGTAGAGGTCGGTATAGCGTTCCAGCGCCGCTTGCGTCTCGGCTCGCGCCTGTTCGAGTTCTTCGTTCTGTATCTCCAGCTCGATTTGGTGAATTTGGAGTTCTTGAACCAATCGTTGGATGTCGCGTGCCGCGCTCTCAGCGCCGACTCGGCTGTGCTGACCGTTCTGCTTCTCGCTCAACCGCAATTCCGCTCGACGACGTAATTCGAAGGCGGCTGACGGATAGGTGGATGTCATTTCTAGTACAATGTATTTATCAAATATTCAATAATAGCAATAGATATTGTGGTTTACTGCTAATGAACGGACGGCTTCGGCTTGCCCACCGCTCATCGCAAAAAACCAGTCGTTCCAGGGGATTTTGACCTCTGGAAATTCAGAGCGCTCTTCAAGGAGGCTTCAAGGAGCTAAACTCCCTTTTCTTTAGATATCCCTCAATCGTGCGAAAATCGCTGCGGCCCGAAAAATCGCGCAAAAAGCCGACGCGACCCTCTCGCTGTGATCTGGAATCTCTAAGATTTGTGAAATATCGGCTAGAGCTGGCTCTGAGATTTTCCGGCTAGTCGAAGACCATCAGTTCCAGGCGTTGATTGGCTTCTGGATTCCGAGGCGACGGTCCAGCGATCAGTAAAACCTGTCTGCAGGGAACGCCTAATTCTGAGAGCAGGAGCTTGGCGTAGCCGCGCCAATCATCAGGATCCTCAGGCAGATCCACGGGATGTACCCCGTAGGAAAACGCTAACCCCTGCATGGTTCGTGGTTCGGAACCGACCGCTACCACCCAGATGGGAGTTCTCCAGCGCGCCACTGCCCTGGCGGAGTTCCCCTCGCGAGTAGGCACCAAAACCGCGTCGCAAGGGGCGATTTCGAGAGCGCGATCGACCAACATCGTTTTCGGATTGACCAGGATACCACCCATTTGCCGCCGCAGAGCCAGAGACGTCGGGGGAAGATGAACCTCTGTGAAGGCTGCGATTCTGGCCAGCATCGTCACGGATTCCTCCGGAAACTTGCCCATCGCCGATTCCCCGGAAAGCATGACACAATCGGTTCCATCCAAAATGGCATTGGCAACGTCGGTTGCTTCAGCCCGAGTCGGCAGGCGGCTCGAGGTCATCGATTCCAGCATCTGGGTCGCCGTGATGACCGGTTTGCCTGCCAGATTCGCTTTCGCGATCAGTTGTTTTTGCAGAATCGCTATCTCCTCGATCGGCACCTCTACGCCGAGGTCCCCACGCGCGATCATGATGCCATCTGCGGCCGCCAAAATTTCGTCAAAACGCTGGACCGATTCGTAACGCTCAACCTTGGCGATGAGAAAAGGCTTTTTGCCTAACGCGGCCGCCGCCGCCCTCACTGTCTCGAGGTCGGCCCCGCTTTCCACGAACGACTGACTGATGGCGTCGACCCCGCAGGCCAGGGCAAACTCGAGACACTTTTGGTCATGATCCGTAAACGCGCTGATACCAAGATTGATCCGAGGAAGATTAAGACCCTTCCGGGAACGAAGTTCTCCCCCGACCGCAACTGTGCAATGTACCTCCTTGCCTTCGACGCGATCGACTAAAAGTTGGACCAATCCGTCATTCAAAAAGAGACGATCGCCGGGCTTTACCACTTGCGGAAGCGATTTAAAGCTCATCGAGACCCGCTGAGCGTTGCCGCTGACCTCCTCGCTCGTGAGGGTAAAAGCACCACCCGACGCCAGGAAAATCGGCTCGGGATCAATCGTTCCCAGCCTCATTTTTGGGCCCGGGAGGTCTCCCATGATCGCAACTCGACGACCCGTGGCGTTGGAAGCCTTGCGGATTCGATCGATGACCTCCGCGTGCTGGTCGAAACTTCCGTGCGAAAAGTTGAGCCGGGCTATATTCATTCCGGCGCGAATCAGACTCTCGAGCATCTCCTGCGATTTCGAAGCCGGACCGATAGTGGCAACGATTTTGGTTTTATGGTTGGGTAATCGCACCCCGCATCGCTGACAAATCCTTAGAGATTTGTCAACGATGTGGGGTGAGTTTTGCGTTTTGGGTTTTGAGTTTTGGGTCGTCTTAGGCGACAACGGTTACGCAAAACCCAAAACCCAAAACGCAAAACTCAAAACCCAACGTGCGCTACCTGATTGCTCCGGACAAATTTAAAGGCACGATGAACGCCCAAGAGGTTGCGCAGACCATTGCGTCTGGAATTCGCGAATGGGATCCGACCGCCGAGGTCGACCTTCTTCCCATCGCCGACGGCGGAGAAGGAACCGCGGCTCTGTTGGTCGGCCAATTGGGAGGGGATCGGCAAGTGATCGAAACATTGGATCCTCTCGGCCGCCCGATTACTGCCGAATTCTTTGTCAAACCGCCGGAAGCGATGCTCGATATGAGCGCAGCATCCGGACTGTGGCGAGTGCCACCAGCAGAGCGAAATCCCCTCCGGTCAAGCACCTACGGCACTGGAGTGATCATCCGATACCTTATCGAGAATGGCTTTGAGCGGATTTTTGTTGGATTGGGCGGCAGTGCAACGGTTGACGCCGGTCTTGGAATGGGCGCCGCGCTCGGCTACCGATTTTTCGATCCGGACGATCGCCTCATCGAACCTCTGCCGATCGTTTTTCCAAGTATTCAGCGCGTCGAGGTGCCCGTGACGATCTGCGCCTCTAAAGTCATCGCGCTCGCCGACGTAGAGACAATTTTAACCGGTCCGCATGGTGCGACTTACACCTTCGGGCCACAAAAAGGACTAACTCCCGAAGAGGTGGCGACGCTTGACCAGGATATCGCGGACCTCGCCGGCCGGATCGACCGGGATCTCGGAACACGATTCGCGGAGACGCCTGGCGCCGGCGCTGCAGGCGGGTTCGGTTACGGGGTGCTCACATTTCTGAAGGGACAGATTATGTCGGGCTTTCAGGTCGTGGCCGAAAAGGTCGCCATGCAAGAAAGAATCGCCAGGGCAGATATCGTGATTACCGCCGAAGGCAAACTCGATTCTCAATCGTTGCAGGGGAAAGGACCGTTTGGCGTGGCCTCTCTTGCTAATTCGCTCGGCAAACCTGTTTGGGCTCTCGCCGGAGTCATCGAAGATCGTGAACTCCTGTCAGCCTATTTCAATCGACTGAATTCCTTGGTTTCGAGCGATGTTACAGCAGAAGAGGCGATGAAAAACAGCGGCTCACTCTTGCGGCGCCGGGCCTTCGAGCTGTGCCAGGATTCAGCGCGCAGTCCTGACAGAAGGAACAGAGGATAATTTCAACAGAAGGCGGCAAAGGAAGCGAAGACTAAGCAGGAATTGAGTTTCCCTCGTGAGTGGATGACCCCAACGGCGCGGTAGCGCGCGTCCGGCGTGGCACGTCTGGAAACCTCCGTTTGCCAAACGTGCGAGCACGATGGATCGCGTGACAGCGTTAGCTGGTTAGGTGGTCCTGGGTAAGAGTATTCAGCTGGTCTCGCTCTGGCAGTTTCGCTCAATATGGTAATTTGACTGATCTAACACCGTGACCACCGTGTTCTCCGTGCGAGCTTTTCTTCTCATGGATCCTTCGCTGACCGACCGGTGCCAGCCAATGAAGACGCTACGCTTTAGCTTCGCTCAAGGCGGCTTGAAGCTTGGCTTCGTCTTCGTTCGAGAGAGACGTCTTCAAGATCCGACCCCCCGTTCCCTTGAGCTCTTCCAGCACCTTGTCCGGCGCGGCATTTCTTACCAAAACAAATAGGGTCGAACTGCCTGGATGGACGGTGGCAGCCAACTCCTTCATGAAATTGTCGTTGATTCCCACATCGGTGAGCGCGCCAGAAACAGCGCCCGCAGTCGCACCCATTGCCAAGCCCAGCAAGGGATTGAGGAAGATCAGGCCGATCAACGCTCCCCAGAAGCCGCCGCTTACCGCGCCCTTCGCTGTTAAGTTAACGGCTTGGTCCAATTTGACCCTGCCTTTCTCGTCCTTGAAGGCGACTACCGCGTCTTCGAGATCCAAGAGGTGTTCGCGGTGCAGCTTCTGCAGCTGAATTCGAACTTCTTCCGCCTTAAATTCTTCATCGTAACCGACCACAATTAAGGTACTCATTGTGCTTTTATTAATCTCAGTCGAATCGACAATCTAGCCCTAAAAATTGATCGTATAATTGAAGATCACCCGGAAATCTTCGGTCGGCACCGGAGCATTGGACGCGTTATGGGCATAACGGAGACGCATCCAGCAATTCTTTAGCGGCCCGGTGGTGATCCGGTAGTCCACGGTCGCATTGATCTCCTCTTCCCAGCGCCCGGCGGGCATGCTGCCGTAGGCGTAGGCGCCAAATGCTCTGACGCCGTTGAGGCCAAACCTGGAAAAATCGTAGGTGATTCCGATGCCATACGATTTTTCGAACGGCTGATTGAAATTGGAAATCATCAGCGAGTTGAAGGAAGGATCCCCGCCGAAAGGATTGCGGATGCCCGTTCCACCGGTCGTATCGTCAAAGGTCAGGGAGACCAAGGTGTTGGCATAGCTGGCGGTGAACCGGGCGCCGTAGAGTTCCGTATCAAAGCTTCCGAGCAGGTCGTTGCCGACACTGCGTTGATTGATGAATTGGACATCAGCGCGAAATTGGAAGTCCTCCAAGTACTGCCAGCTGCGGCCGGCCTGCACATAGGTACAACTGAACAAATCCCACGTCAGCTCGCTGATCGCGCCAAGATAAGTGCGATCCGGCGAGCCAATCAGAAAGCCGGCAAAGCTGGTGCCCCGATCGACTTTGGGCGAACCGACAATTTCCGACATCGGCACAAAATCCGCGCTCGTGCGAGCTTTCATCTCAGCGACATAGCCGAAGTTTATCCGAAGAATACTCCACGGTTCTACTTCGACCTGATAGGCCTCGAAGGTGTTCGGGATCATGCGAGAATCGTTGCCGTTGATGAAAGGCAATTGAAGAGCCTGCCGAAAAAGCGTAGCCGTCGCCGGTCCGGCCTTCACTTTCGCCCAAGCCTGCCCTAGCACGGAAAACCCTTCGCCGTTGGGTTGGAGGAGACCGGTGTTACCGGCGCCGCTCGGTGCAACGACAGGTTGCGTCGTGTAGCCGGTGACTCCCAGTTGGAGGGTGTCGCGCCACCAGCCAGTCGTAAAACTTAGTGACCCTCCCGCGGCAAAGGCCTGTTGCGTGCCAGAGCCATTTTGGAGAGAGCGATAGTAGAGTCGCGGTTGCAGGCTGAACTCGGCGTACTGGAAAAACGGTGAGGTTGAGAGAACCTGTAACCGTCGGGGTGGTTGCTCCGGCACAAGTTCCGTGAAGGGCGAAGCCAACTCGCTGGCGTTAACCGCTGGTTCGCGGTCATTGGAGAGGTAATCGGGTGGGTTTGCCCAGTCGGTCGAACGGAGCAGCAGGAGGAAGCTAAGGACGGTCAGCAGGAGCCGCGGCAATGGAAATTTGGGCGAGGGGAATGCGAGTCCAGTAGTGCAATTGCTGTTCACGGTGTCATTCCGACCGCGGCTTGCCCCGCAGTTTCTTCCTCCCAGAAGACAGATAGGAAAAGAGCGCGGTCTTTGTCCATCGGAACCTGCTGAGGGGGAGAGATTCTGAAGAAGCCAGGGAGCCGAGTAGCCGAGAAAGCCTCGGCACCAGCTTTTCGCACCGAGCGCCTCCGAGACAACTACCGTAGGTCAGCCTGGAATGGCGCCGACGGAGCGAGCGCAAAGTAGCATAGGCCAGCCTGTCTCGAGGCGATTACCTGAGGTCCGCACGCTTTTTCTTCGCGCGAACACTTCTGAAATGTACCAACCAAAGAGAGGCTGGAAACCTATGCTCAGATCCCTTGATTCCGTGGAATCCGCGTGAGCCGTCGGGCTCGCATTGTGACATGGGCGTCCCGCTCGTGCTCGCACCAAGATCACGGGCGGGACGCCCATACCATAATGAGTCGCCGAAGAAAACGTATCATCTTTTCCTCAACGCCCCAATGTCGTCTAGTGCGCACCAGGAGTTCTGATGCTACTTTGCGCTAGCTTCCCCCGCCTTCCGGGGCATCAACCATAAAGCTCTCAGCCTCTCCTCAAATTAGCGCCATTCAGGTCAGCCTGTCATTGAGCCTGCCTTCACGAATTCTGTCTTGGCGACCAAGTCGATTTGAGTTTCAATTAAAGCAACGACCTGCTGAGCGATTGCCGGTGCCGCGGATAAGCCCGGGGAATTAATCCCGGCGAGATTAATAAACCGCTGATCTTTGCTGGAAGCCGCAATCCAAAATTCACCAGTTTCGACACAAATAGGACGAGAGCCACTAACAACACTGCAGGTTTTTTCCAGCCTCAAACTAGGGATAATTTTCTGGCCGATCTTGCCTACTTCTTCAAATTTATTAAGGGTAATCAAGCGGGTATCTTCTTTGGCAACGCCTTCTTCAGCAGTAGGTCCAACCAATACATGACCGTCTAACATTGGCGCCACAATAACTCCCTTCCCGTGAATCGTTGGCACCATGAATAAAATATGGTCATTGATGATCCCTCGCTCAGTCTTCTCGAGGATGCGATATTGGCCTCTCCTGGTTTTCAGGGTGAAGTCGTGGTCGTCAATCATCCGCGCTATAACATCGGCATAATGACCTGCCGCATTGACCACCGTCTTGCCTCGATAACCCTCTTTGCGGGAATGAGAATCAATTGTGCCAACCAGAAAGCCTGCCGAATCTTTAGTAATACTCTCGACTCTATGGTCGAGAAATAAAGTGGTTCCATTTAAGACCGCGCTCTCAACTAATTTGTTGGTTAAGCGGACCGGGTCGACAGCATGCGAACAGGTACATAACAATGCTCCAATAACTTCTGGATTAAGATTGGGTTCCAGTTCGAAGCATTCTTTGGCATTTAAAATCTTCAGTTCATCCGCCTTGAGACCGTTGGCGATTCCTTGATCGTATAGTATTTGCAGTTCTTTCTTTTCCAGTTCGTTAAAGGCGAGAACGAGTGAATCAATCTGCTGGTGCGGAAAACTAAGTTCTTTAAACCATTCATTTACATATAGATGTCTTCCCAAAACATTTAATTTGGCACCTAAGGTTCCCGGAACCGGATCAAATCCACCATGAATGACCCCGGAATTGCCTGCCGAGGTCTCCAGGGCTACGTTCAGATTTCTTTCGATAATCGCTAATTGTAACTGATATTTGGAAAGTTCTCGAGCGATGGCTGCCCCGATGACTCCCGCGCCAACAATAATGACGTCAAATAGCGGCGTGCCGTTGTCATTCATAAAGTTATTATCTCCACGGTCGTTAGATTCGGTATGAGATTTACGCTGACCTTTTCGGCCTCGAGGACCAGCCAATTCCAGGCGCAGGGCAAGATCGCTGGGGGGTAACCGGTTCCACGGCGAGAGAATGAGGGAAATCGGTGGTTGCTGTCAAGCATGAGGCTTTCCGCCCTGTTTCCGACGGGCGAAGCCCGGATCGCGTCGGCGCATAATCCTTCCGAGGGATCGTAGTCGATGTTCCACGCCCCGCAAACCGCCTCGAAATCAGTTGCCTCAAGCTCGTTTGGAACGAGTCAACCAGGTGGCCCACGGCCGACATGGAGATAAGCCGACACGCCCGTTACTGTCCCCGAAGCAAGCCTCCTGTCCCCGAAGCAAGCCTCCGGCTCAGGCGGAGCTTCGGTCTCCTGGCCTGTTGGCCCCCGCGAAGCGAATCAGGCGATCTTGGTGTCCGCCGATTTTCGCACTCGCGGAGCGAGTTGCCGACACTGTAAGCAATAAATATGAAATTAACCCTCTATGCAATTTGCGCGATGGTGATGCTCTTCGGTGGCGCCGGCTGCACGACCCAAGGCGGACGAAGTACCGCACCCTCCGTGGTGACGATTCAGTATGTTAATCCAGGCAGGTTTACCGACTTCAGCGTCCAGGGTCGAGACATCCAGCATTCGACCTCCGTCTTCACCCAGCAAATTACCCAAACGCTCGAACCGGTCATGAAAAGTCGATTTCCCGGTTGTTTTCTGACCCTGCGGTTTACCGATATTGACCTGGCCGGTCGTCGCGCTTCCATCGGAGCTTCTTCATCGAGAGTTGTGCGAACACGAACGCCCACCCGGTTCGCATTTTTTTATGTGCTGCAAGATAGTTCCGGCCGGCCAATTGCGAGCGGTTCTGAAAGGCTCGTCGACACCGCGCGCTTGTCCTTGTCTGGGAACCCCAATCAATCTCGACTGTTAGCTAACGAGAGCCGAACTTTAAGAAGATGGCTACAGTTACTTCCGGTGGCTCGCTGACTGTGCGATAGGAGCAAATTTCAACCGCGAATGGACACGAATAGACGCGAATAAAAACCGCATTTGGATCCGATTCCCGTTCGCGTTCATGCGCGTCCATTCGTGGCTTTTCCAATCTTCAGGGCGAAACAGAGTGTGGTGGGGGACAGGTCGATAGGAGCAAATTTCAACCGCGAATGGACACGAATGACGCGAATAAAAGCCGCAATTTGGATCCGATCCCCTTCGCGTCCATTCGTGGTTTTCCAATCTTCAGGGCGAAACAGAGTGTGGTGCGGTGGGAGAGGTCGATAGGAGCAAATTTCAACCGCGAATGGACACGAATAGACGCGAATAAAAGCCGCAATTTGGATCGGATTCCTGTTCGCGTTCATTCGCGTCCATTCGTGGTTTTCCAATCTTCAGGGCCTGGGGGCTAAGCAGATTGTGGTGGGGCCGGAGAGGTCGAGTAGAAGAGAAATTTTAACCGCGAATGGACGCGAATAGACGCGAATAGACGCGAATAATAACTACAATTGGATCGGATTCCCCTTCGCGTTCATTCGTGTCCATTCGTGGTTTTCCAATCTTCATCTGGTATTTGATTCGCGGTGAAATGGACGTCCCGCCGCTGATTCTGAAAGATGCAGTTTGGGGCCTTGACAGGAGCATTGAGCAAACCAAATATCGTGGCGAGCGCTTTTCCAAGGGGGCGGCACTTTCGGAGAACCAGGATGAATGTTGACAATTATCACCCTTCGCGAAGCGATCGGCAGCCTGACAAATGTTTGCACTAAAGAAGACCGAGCGTTCCGCATCCGTCTTTTCGGATGACCGAAATGGTAGGGAAGGAAGGGGTCCGTGGTGGATTAAATGGTTATTTCCAACGCTGCTGGTGCTGGCAGCATGTCACAGGGAGACCGAAGGCGTTGCTCCGGAAGTGCGCCCGGTCCGAACGGTAACCGTCGCGATACGGGAGGCAGGCGAAACCACCGTCCTGACAGGGCACATCGAAGCTGAAAACGAGGTGGCTCTGGCCTTTCGCATTTCGGGGCGGATGATCGAAAGACCAGTCAACGTCGGCGACCAGGTCCAGCCGGGACAAGTGGTGGCCAAACTGGATCCGCAGAATGAGCTGAATGCCTTGCGTTCCGCGCAGGCCAATCTGAGTGCCGCGCAGGCCCAATTGACCCACGCGCGCAACAACTTCGAACGGCAGAGAAGACTTCTGGAGAGGGGGGTCATCGAGCCGAGCCGAGTTCGAACAGGCGGAAGAGGCCTTCCAAACCGCGCAATCCCAGGTCGATGACGCGGAAGCCCAGGTAAAGATCGCTCGAGACCGGGTGAGCTACACGGAACTCGACTCGGATGTCGCCGGAGCGGTGACGGCCCGAGGCGCGGAGCCGGGCGAGGTCGTGCAGGCGGGGCAAATGATCGTTCGGGTCGCGCGGCAGGATGGGCGGGATGCAGTGTTCGATGTGCCCGCCCAATTGCTGCGTTCGGCGCCGAGCGACATCCAGGTCAAGGTGAGCCTGACGGATGATCCCTCCGTGACGGCGATCGGTCGAGTGCGGGAAGTCGCTCCGCAGGCTGATCCCGCGACAAGGTTGTTCAGGGTCAAAGTCGGCCTGATTGACCCACCGGCGGCGATGCGGCTCGGCTCAACCGTTACCGGGAGCGTTCAATTGAATTCGGCGCCGGCTATCGTGATACCCGCCTCCGCCCTTACGGAGTTCAACGGGAAACCCGCTGTCTGGCTCGTTGACCCTTCGAGCCTGACGGTTTCCCTGCGAAATATCGATGTGTTGCGCTTCGACCCGGGGACGGTTGTCGTTTCTCACGGTCTTGACACCGGCGAGATCGTGGTGACCGCCGGCGTCCAGGCCCTTCATCCCGGCCAGAAGGTCCGGCTGCTTGCCTCGTCGCCATGAAGTTCAATCTCTCGGAATGGGCGCTCAAGCACCGCTCGTTCGTCATCTTTTGCATGATCGCGGCGACCATCGGGGGGGCGGTCTCATACTTCCGTCTGGGCCGCGACGAGGATCCGGCGTTCATCATCAAGACGATGGTCGTGCAGGCTGCCTGGCCCGGCGCGAGCCTGAACGACACGCTGCAACAGGTTACCGAACGGCTTGAGCGGACGCTTCAGGAAACGCCCAGCCTCGATTTCGTTCGCAGCTATACGAGCGCCGGGCGTCACGACGATCTTCGTTACTCTGAAGCAAGCGACCAGGGCGGCGGAGGTTCCTGACATCTGGTATCATGTCAGGAAGAGCATCGGCGACATGCGTCATACCCTGCCGGCAGGCGTTGTCGGTCCCGGCTTCAACGACGAATTCGGCGATACCTACGGAATCATCTACGGCTTCACGGCCGACGGGTTCACTCACCGGGAGCTTCGGGACTATGTCGAGGATGTTCGCTCCCGCCTTCTTCAGGTCAAGGACGTGTCGAAGATCGAAGTCCTCGGTGCTCAGGACGAAGTTATCTTTGTTGAATTCTCGACGCAGCAGCTCGCCGGGCTCGGGATCGACCAGTCGGCTTTGATTTCCGCTCTCCAGGCGCAGAATCTCGTCAGCCCCTCAGGCACGATACAGACCGGCGACGAGAAGCTTTTGCTCCGCGTTTCGGGCGCATTCGATTCCGAAGCAGGACATCCTGGCGGTCAATTTCGTCGCGAACGGACGCCTGATCCGCCTCCGCGACATTGCTGAAGTCCACCGTGGTTTTGCGGATCCGCCGCAGCCTATGTTTCGCGTCAACGGAAAGCCGGCCATCGGCCTCGCTATTGCGATGCGGGAGGGCGGCGACATCCTAGCCGTTGGCCGGAATGTCGAACAGGCCATGCGCGAGATCAAGGCCGATCTGCCGATCGGCATCGAGCCGACGCTCGTGGCCGATCAGCCCTTCGTCGTCGACCACGCCATCGCGACTTCACGACGTCGCTCTGGCAGGCGATCGCCATCATCATGGCGGTGAGCTTCCTCAGTCTCGGCGTTCGAGCCGGCACCGTCGTCGCCCTCTCGATCCCGCTGACGCTCGTCATCGTGTTCCCGATCATGGAAATCGCCGGGATCGATCTGCAGCGCATCTCGCTCGGCGCCCTGATCATTGCCTTGGGCCTGCTGGTCGACGACGCCATGACCACGATTGACGTCATGACTTCGCGCCTCGCGCAAGGGGACAGTAAGGAGCAGGCCGCGACGTTCGCCTATAGAACGCTGGCGTTGCCGATGTTGACCGGATCGTTCGTGACGGCGGCGGGCTTCGTGCCGATCGGTTTCGCGAGGAGTTCGGCGGGTGAATACACGTTTTCGATCTTCGCCGTCGTAAGCATCGCCCTGATTGTCTCCTGGTTCGTGGCCGTGCTTTTTGCGCCGTTGCTGGGCGTGGCGCTCCTCTCCAAGCCGAAAACGAAAGGGTCCGGCAAGCCCAGCGTCATCCTTGGCGCCTTTCGCAGGTTTCTTGTCGGCGCCATGCGGGCGCGGTGGGTCACCATTGGCGTGACGCTCGCCTGTTTCGTCGTGGCCCTTCTGGCCTCGCCCTTCGTGCCGCGGCAGTTCTTTCCCTCCTCGGACCGCCCGGAGCTTCTGGTCGATCTCAGGCTGCCGCAGAATGCCTCGATCTACGCCAGCGAAGAAGTGGCGGTCAGGCTTGACGACCTGCTCAAAGGCGATCCCGATGTCGAAAGATGGAGCACCTATGTCGGGCGGGGCGCGATCCGCTTCTACCTGCCACTCAATGTCGAGTTGCAAAACGACTTCTTTTCTCAGGCCGTCGTCGTCGCAAAGGACGTGGCCGCGCGTGAACGGCTTCACAAGAGGCTGGAGACAGCGCTCGCGGAGAAGTTTCCGAGCGCGGTGACCCGGGTGTCGCCGTTGGGGCTCGGTCCGCCCGTCGGGTGGCCGGTGCAATATCGCGTGAGCGGTCCGGATTTGAACGAGGTGCGGGACATAGCGATGCGGCTCGCCGGAGTCATGGCCGAGCATTCCGGCGTCAGGCAGGTCAATTTCGATTGGATCGAGCCGGCCCGGATGGTGCGCATCCGCGTCGACCAGGACAAGGCGCGGCTGTTGGGCCTGAGCACTCAGGCACTCGCCAATGTGCTGAACACCGTGGTGTCGGGCGAGCCCGTCACGCAGGTCCGGGACGGCATCTATTTGGTCAACGTCGTTGCGCGGGCGAACGACGAACAGCGCGTCTCGCTGTCGACGTTGCGCACCGTGCAGGTCCCGCTCCCGAATGGACGTACCGTTCCGCTCAGCCAGGTTGCGACCTTCGATTTCGAGCAGGAATATCCCTTGATCTGGCGCCGTAACCGCGTCCCCACGTTGACTGTGCAAGCGGACGTGGCTCCCGGCGGGTCACCCGAAGCCGTGGTCAACGCGCTCGCTCCCGCGGTCGCAAAACTAAATGCAAGTCTCCCGACACCCTATCGCATCGCCGTAGGGGGCACGGTCGAAGAAAGCGCGGAATCTCAGGCTTCTGTTTTCGCCGTCGTGCCCATCATGTTGTTCCTGATGCTAACCTTCCTGATGGCCCAATTACAAAGCTTCAATCGCCTCTTCCTGGTGCTGAGCGTTGTCCCGATGAGCCTGGTCGGCGTCGTTGCCGCGCTGCTCATTTCCGGCAAGCCGCTCGGTTTCGTGGCCATTCTCGGCATCCTGACGCTGATCGGCATGATCGCACGCAATGCCGTAATACTCATCGAGCAGATTGAGACCGAGCGGAAGGAGGGCAGGGAGGTGTGGGATGCGGTCATCGAGGCGACCCTGTCCCGCTTCCGCCCCATCATGCTGACGGCAATATCGACCGTTCTCGGATTGATCCCGATTGCGCCGACCATATTCTGGGGTCCCATGGCCTATGCGATCATGGGCGGTTTCCTGGCGGGGACGGTTATCACGCTGATTTTCCTGCCGGCGTTGTACGTGGCATGGTTCCGTGTCAAGGAATCCCCTGTTCGATAGAATTCTTAATCTGGAGCTATGACAACCACCATTGAGACGCCGGGCTTTCTCACCTTCACCATCTCGATCGTCGTTTTCTTCGTGGGTGCCGGTCTCAATCGCTGGATCGGGCCGCTGCGCCGCTGGAACATTCCCGAAGCAGTGACCGGCGGTCTGCTCGCAGCGCTCGTCACCCTGGTCGCCCATGAAGTGTTCGGAATGGCGATCACGTTCAATCTGGGCGCCCGCGACATGCTGTTACTCTATTTTTTCACCGGCATCGGTCTCAACGCCCGGCTCGATGATCTGATCAAAGGTGGGCGGCCGTTCCTGGTTCTGCTGGCGCTCACCTTGGTCTTCCTCCTGATCCAGAATCTGATCGCGGCCGGAAGTGCCGCCGCGCTCGGACTGCCGAAAGGAATCACCGTACTGTTGGGGTCGGCCTCCCTGATCGGCGGCCACGGCACCACAATTGCCTGGGCACCGCTGATCGAGGCTCGTTTCGGGCTGTCAAACGCCATGGAAATCGGCGTCGCCGCGGCGACCCTCGGCCTGGTGATTGCAAGCCTGGTCGGCGGTCCCGTCGCGAGCTTGCTGATTTCCCGTAACGGGTTGAGCGGGCCGGTCGGCGAGGAGCCCATGGTCGGCCTGCCGGACGACGTTCCCGACCGAACCGGACCGCGCCGACCTGAACCATGTCAGCCTCCTGCGAACGATACTGGTCCTCAACGTGGCGATCCTGATCGGCTTCGCTGTCGACGAGTTGGTGGCAGAGACGGGTATCAAGCTGCCTCTGTTCGTCGTCTGCCTTTTGGTGGCGATCGTGCTGACCAACACCATTCCGCGCTTTCTGCCGCAGCTGCAGTGGCCGACACGCACCCGGGCTCTGGCCCTGATCTCGGACCTTTCGCTGAACATCTTTCTCGCCATGTCACTGATGAGTATGCAGCTCTGGACGCTCGGCGGACTTGGCCCGGCGCTCGTCGTGGTCCTGGCGCTCCAGACGGCCGCCGCCGTTGCCTACATGCTCTTTGTCGTCTTTCCGGCGATGGGCCGTAACTATCAGGCGGCGGTGATCTCCGCAGGGTTTAGCGGCATCAGCCTTGGCGCGACCCCGACCGCAATCGCCAACATGACGGCGGTGACGAAAGTGCATGGCGCGGCGCCGACGGCATTCATCATCCTGCCCCTGGTATCTGCCTTCTTCATCGATATCGCCAACGCCATAGTGATCGGCTTTCTTTGTCAGGTGAACTTCAGGTGGAATTGAACCTTTATTTTTGGGATGAATGATGCGGCATGAATAACTTCTTCCGCGCTCCGATTCGCACGTTTGTCGCCGGTTTGCTCGCCGTGCTGCCGGTGATATTGACGGTAGCGGTGATAGTTTGGGTCGCGAGCGTGGTCGATCAATTTGTCGGCCCTCACAGCAAGGTGGGCAGGCTCTTGGTCTCGATTGGGCTGACCATTGTCGAAACCAAAATAGCCGCCTACTTGATCGGGATTATTTTCGTTCTTTCGGCTGTTTATGTGCTCGGAGTATTCGTGGAAGCGGGGTTGCAAAGGAAATTGCAGGCTTTCATTGATGGTGTTCTCCGGCGCATTCCTTTAGTGGGAAATGTCTATGATTTGACCCATCGATTTGTCGGGATGCTCGATCGAAAAGAACGGACTGACTTAAAGACCATGAGTCCGGTCTGGTGCTTCTTTGGTGGGGAGGGCGGCGCTGCGGTGCTCGCCCTGCTGCCGACTCCCGAAACCATTTTCCTCGAAGGTCATCAATGCCACGTGGTTTTGGTGCCTACGGCACCGGTGCCCTTCGGAGGCGGTTTGTTCTTCGTCCCGGCGGAGTGGATTAAACCGGCATCGTTTGGAGTCGAGGGATTGACCAGCATCTATGTTTCGATGGGAATCTCGGCCCCGAAGTATTTCTCGGGATCGCCTGAGGGGGGCGGGGGTGGAGGGGTGAGTGGTGGAGTGGCGGCCAGGCCGCGGTAGGGACGCGCTCCCGCGCGTCCGGCGTTACCTGTCCTTAGAGGGTGCGAAGGCGAAAGGGAAAGGCCGGCTTTTTCCGCTGCTTACCCTGCAGAGATCGAGGAGCTCGTCCTCGTCCTCGAACTTTGCTCGCCGCTGCTTGAAGCGGTTCGCGCTAAGGGAGGCGAGTCCTTGAGATGGAGTGGCGCCCTGCGCCGCCGAACGCCAAACGCCAAACTTAAAAAAACTCTCCGTGGCCCTCCGTGCCCTTTGTGTCAGTCTCTTTTCTGTGTGAGTCTCTTTTCTAACCTCCCCACTTATGAAACGGATCAAAATCACCCACTTGACGGCCTATTACTACCACACGCCCGTCAAATTCGGCCCACACCGCGCCCTTTTTTCGACCCCGCGAAGGGCATGACGTCCATATCGCGAGTTCGCTTCTTGAGATCGAGCCCAAAGCCGACGTGCGTTGGCTGCGAGACGTCTATGGAAATTCCATCGCCATTCTTAACTTTGTCGAGGCCGGACAGAAACTGAGGCTCTTGAGCGAGATGAACGTGGACCTTTACGATGACGAACCCATCGAATGTCTTATCGACCCTTACGCCAATTCCTACCCGTTCCAATACGCGGCAGACGAGCAGGTGGAAATTATCCAATACCGTCTGCCCAGCTATCCGCATGATGGCCCGGCCGTGCAAAAATGGCTCCTCGACCTTTACAAGCCCGGCCAGCTCATCAACACCAGCGAACTCCTGAACAATCTAAACACCCACATTTACGAATCGTTCCGATATGCTCGGCGTGAGGAAGCCGGGGTCCAGCTTCCTTGTCAGACGCTCGCTTTGGGCACCGGATCATGCCGCGATTATGCAGTGTTCATGATGGAAGCCGCCCGACATTGGGGTTTTGGAGCCCGATTTGTGACCGGCTACATCCGAATGGGTGAAGGCCAGCACGGCGCGACCCACGCCTGGACGGAGATCTACGTCCCGGGCAAGGGCTGGCGCGGCTTCGATCCCACAAACAACAAACGCGCCGGCTACGAGCATGTGCCTGTCGCAGTGGCTCGCGAACATGAAAAAGCCTCCCCGCTCTCTGGCAGCTGGGAAGGAAAATCAGACGCTTTCGATCGGATGGAAGTTTCCGTACAGGTCGTGTCAACGTGATGAATATGATGAAAAATCGCGCGGTTCATCTTGCAGTCGACCTCCAGCATTGCTACAGAGCACACCACGGGCTAGCGCGAGTGAAGGTTTGAGAGGAAACTCGAGCTCGCTGGAACTTGCCGTTTCAGAGAAGCCGGTGAACGCATTGAACGACGCCTCGAGAACGTTTTATGAGCAGTCGCGGCAATAATTTTCCGGAGGGCTTTGTGCGTGCTGCGTTCGCCCGGTGCGCATGGTTTCTCGGCCTATGGGTAGTTCTCTGCGGCACCGATCCTGTCGGATTGGTAGTTGGACTGATGGCTGCTGTAGCGGCGACCTGGACGAGCATCCGTCTCCTCCCGCCGGTTCCTGGGCGCATGCGTTTTCTTTCTCTTCTGTTACTCGGCCTACGGTTCTTCTGGAAATCCTTGATCGCCGGGGTGGATGTGGCAAGGCGCGCTTTTGATCCGCGACTGCCGTTGAGGCCGGGGTTCGTAACCTATTCCTGTCGCCTGCCCCGAAGTCCGGCGCAGAGCGTTTTCTGTGCGATGACCAGTCTGATGCCGGGTTCTGTTCCGACCGGTCTGGATGAGCAAGGGAGACTCCTCATGCATTGTCTCGATACGAGGCAGCCCGTGGTGGAGCAGATGGCTGCGGAGGAGGCACGACTGATCCGGGCGCTGGGAGAAAAGAGGCCGCATGTCTGAGTTCTTGTTTACGGCTGCCAGTGGTGTGTTGGCAGTGGTGGTGCTGGGCCTGGTCAGAGTCTTGCGCGGGCCAGGTAACGTTGAGCGTATGATGGCCGCTCAACTTCTAGGGTCCGGGGGAATAGCAGTCCTCTTACTGATGGCCTCAGCCTATGGGGTAAATGCCGCTGCCGATGTTGCGCTTACGCTGGCCTTGCTGACCGCCTTCGCCTCGGTCGCCTTTGTCAAGAGTATGCCGCCCGCCGACGCGCGCACGAAGCCCGCGGAGAGCAAGGAATGAACCTGGCGCTCAACGTTTTCACAATCGTGGCGATTTCGGCCGGGTTTATTTTTTTCCTGGCGGGCACCGTCGGACTGCTCCGCTTTCCCGATACTCTCACCCGCCTGCATGCCTTGACCAAGGCGGACAACCTCGGTCTTGGTCTAGTCGTTCTTGGGTTACTGCCGCGTGCGGAGTGGCCTCTTGGCGCGATGAAGCTGGTCGCCGTCTGGTTGCTCGTCCTCTTGGCCGGGGCAACGGTGGGACAACTCATAGCCCGCTCGGCGCGGCAGAAGGGGCCTGACGCATGAGCGTGCTTCCGCTTCTCGCCTGCGGTTTGGTGCTCCTCATTCTGGCGGTGGCTGGATGGACCATCGTGGTCCGCGATACTTTGGCGTCGGTCATCGGTTTCGTCGTTTACGGATTGTTGCTGACGCTCGCTTGGGTGTGTCTTTCGTCGGTCGATGTGGCGCTAACCGAGGGGGCAATCGGCGGCGGTCTGACCGGCGTGCTGCTGCTTGGCGCCTGCGCACAATTGCGGAGTACTGAGGCGGCGGTGCAAAAAGAGCGGCCTGGCCTGTTTTTGAATGTTGCGGCGGGATTCTTGTGCCTGTGCGTCTCAGCGGGATTGGCTGCCGTTGTCCTTCTCTTGCCTGATCCCGCGCCCACGCTCGCTCCGACGGCGCGTGAGCACCTGCCGGCAACCGGGGTCGGGAATTCAGTCACCGCGGTACTGCTTGCCTACCGATCTCTTGATACCCTGCTGGAGAAGGTGGTGCTACTTCTGGCACTGGTCGGCGTCTGGTCGCTGGCTCCCGACCATTTATGGGGAGGCCGGCCAGGACTAAGGCACCGACCCGAACCGGATGGTGTGTTAGTTTTCCTTGCTCAAGTGTTGCCGCCAGTGGGAATCGTGGTGGGCATTTACATTTTGTGGGTGGGGGCGGATGCCCCCGGGGGCGCTTTTCAAGGGGCCACTCTGCTTGCCGCCATGTGGATTCTGGCCATCATCGCCGGGGTTACAGATCCGCCCCCGGTGAGTCGGCTCTGGTTACGATTTCTCCTGGTTGCGGGGCCGGTGGTCTTTCTTGGGATCGGCTTGGCCGGCTTCGCGATGGCGTCAGGCTTCCTCTCCTACCCGGTGGATTACGCCAAGCTACTCATCCTGATCATCGAAGCGGCCCTGACCGTCTCCGTTGCCGCCACTCTCGGTCTTCTGGTGGCCGGCCCGCCCGAAAGGCCACCTGAGTCATGAGCGTCACCACCTTGTTCGGTCTTTGCGGTGCGGCTCTGGTCGGTCTGGGCCTCTTCGGCCTGATCGTCCAGCCCCAACCGCTCCGCAAGATTCTCGCCTTCAACCTGATCGGGGGTGGTGTCTTTTTGCTTTTCGGCGCCATCGCCCGGCGCGGTGCCGCGGCAGGGATGAGCGGCGATCCGGTCCCTCAGGCGTTTGTCATCACAGGCCTGGTCGTGGCTTTCGCCGCTAGCGCGTTGGCGGTCGCTCTTTTGCTGCGGCTTCATCAAAAGACCGGTCGTGCCACTTTGCAGGGGGAAGCGCCGAAGAACTCAGACTTGGGAGAACCTGACAGATAATGCCGCTCTCCGTGGTTTCTTCCGGTGCGTCAGAAGCCGGCGGGGTCCTCCTGGTGCTGGCTATCGTCCTGCCGGTGGCGGGTTTGTTCCTGGCGCTCGTCGGCGGCGGACGTTACGCCCGCGGAATCACCCTGGTTCTTATGCCCGCCGGGTTAGCTGTCGCATTGGCGGTCGTTGCTGCCGTCTGGCGGGCTGGTCGTGCCTTGACTTATCTGTCGGGCGGATGGTCTCCACCCCTCGGGATAGCGCTCCGCGCCGATGGACTTTCGGCGGTCATGATGGCGATTACGGCAATCGTGATTTGTGCCACCGGGCTCTACGCATCGGCACAGTTTCGGGTGCCGCGCGGGTTGGCCGAGACGCGCACAGGGTTGGTTTTCTGGATACTGCTTCTTGCGGTTTGGGCTGCGATGAACGCCATCTTCCTTGGCGGCGACCTTTTCAATCTTTATGTCGCGCTGGAGCT
Source organism: uncultured Verrucomicrobiae bacterium (assembly GCA_963789065.1). GTDB lineage: Bacteria > Verrucomicrobiota > Verrucomicrobiia > Chthoniobacterales > JAFAMB01 > JAFAMB01. The sequence goes on from CAWBKA010000042.1 coordinate 97,921, forward strand.
CATCACCTTCGCCGCTGTCCCGCTGGTTTATCTCGATGGTAGTGCCAGCACGCTGGCCGCCGCACTGCGCTATCTGCTTTTTGCGCTTCTCGGTTCCGTGCTTTACCTGCTTGGCACGGCGCTAATTTACGGCAACTACGGTACCCTCGACATCTTGCTCCTCTCCGAGCAGGTTCGCGCCGGGCCTGCCATCTGGCTTGCGACCGCACTGATCACGGCAGGACTGGTGGTGAAAACCGCGCTCTTCCCGCTCCACCTTTGGCTGCCCCCCGCTCACGCCGGTGCACCGCCCGCTGCCAGCGCCCTGCTCTCCTCCCTGGTGGTCAAGGGGTCTTTTTTCTTAGTTGTCCGGCTCTGGTTTGACGTCATGGTCAGGCTGCCACACCAGGCGGTGGCACAGATTCTCGGCGTCTTGGGCTCGGCTGCCATCCTGGTTGGTAGTGTGCTCGCTCTCCGGCAGGCGCGTCTGAAGCTCCTGATTGCTTATTCGACCGTTGCCCAGATCGGCTACCTGTTCATCATGTTCCCACTCGCCGCCGGGCCAGGGCCGACGCACCCTGGTATCGATGTCGCTTTGGCCGGCGGTATGTTCCAAGCCATCTCCCACGCCTGTGCCAAGGCTGCCATGTTCATGGCTGCGGGGCTGATCGCCGGGGCGCTCGGCCATGATCGCATCGCGGGGCTGCGCGGCATCGGGCGGGCGTTGCCCGTGACCGTCTTCGCCTTTGGGATAGCGGCGCTGTCGCTCATCGGGGTGCCACCGAGCGGAGGTTTTGTCACAAAATGGCTGCTGCTGACGGGAGCGGTCGCGACCGGCCAATGGTGGTGGGCGTTGGTGATGCTCGCGGGCGGGTTGCTCGCGGGAGGGTACATGTACCGGATCATTGCACCTGCTCTTGCCGATGCTGACGGGCCATTGGTACTGCGCGCTCCGGTGTCGCGAAACCGCGAGATGGTGGTGCTGGGGCTCGCCTTCTGTTCGCTGTTTCTTGGTCTCATGCCGAGGCAAGTGGTTGAATTGCTGAAAATCGGTCGTCCTTACCCATCGGAGATTGCTTTACCATGACCAATGCCTCGTTGGCCGCGCTGCTGCCGCTCGTTGCCCTGAGTACACCTGTCGTCATGCTGGCGGCCTGCCTCTCCCCACGACTCAGGGATCGTATGCAGGCATCACTGGCTTTTGCACCGGTGCCGGCCCTGGCCGCTGCGTTACTTGCTATCGGCGGTCCGCCGCTGGTGCTGGATCCCGATTTCTACCGGATGACTCTTAATCTTGACCGGCCGGGAGCGATGTTGCTCGGAGTCGCGGCACTCCTTTGGGTCGCGGCGGGCTTCTACGCCTCGACCTTTCTACGGGGTAAACCAAACGGTGGGCGCTTTACGGTGTGCTGGCTCCTCACGCTGACGGGGAGCCTCGGGATTTTCCTGGCCGCCGACTTGGCAAGCTTCTTTCTCTTTTTTGCCTTGGTCAGTCTTCCGGCCTACGGTCTCGTTATTCATGACGGCACTCCGGGCGCTTTTCGGGCTGGTGCCCTCTACACGGCCTTCGCGTTGTTGAGCGAGACCCTTCTCCTGATGGGCTTCGTTCTTCTCGCCATCAACGCCCCGCGAGGCAGCCTGCTTATTACCGACGTTATGGCGGCTCTGCCGGCATCACCGTGGCGAAGCATCACCGTGGCGCTGGTGATCGCGGGCTTCGCGATGAAAGTCGGGCTTGTGCCGGTGCATTTCTGGATGCCATTGACTTACGTGGCAACACCGATTCCCGCCGCCGCCGTGCTCAGCGGTGCCGCGGTGAAGGCCGGAGTGATCGGACTGATCCGCTTTCTCCCCTTGGAAACCGCACTGCCGGACTGGGGAGGGGTCCTGGCCGCCGTTGGTCTGTTCACCGGCTTTTATGGTGTAGCGATCGGCATCACCCAATCCAATCCCAAAACGGTGCTCGCTTATTCCAGCGTGAGCCAGATGGGGTTTATCGCGACCGTGCTTGGGATGGGACAGGCCGCTGGAAACGGGGGTGTGGCGATGGACGCCGCCTTTTATGCGGCCCATCATCTCCTGGTCAAAGGGGCGTTGTTCCTCGCCGTGGGCGTGGTCGGCCTGACTGGCGCGCGCCGCTGGTGGCTGCTGCTGTTCCCAGCGACAGTGATCGCGCTTGGCCTTGGTGGGTTGCCCCTGACCGGCGGCGCTCATGCGAAGTTGGCCGTCAAGGGTGTCCTTGGCGAGGGTGTGGTGGGTACGCTGGCGACGATCTCGGCTGCCGGAACGGCGCTTCTTATGCTTCACTTCCTGCATCGACTTGCCTTAACTCCGTCGCCAGACCGCGAGAAGGTGCCACCTGGTCTCGTCCTCCCCTGGCTATTGATGGCAGCCGCTTCCCTCGCGGTCCCCTGGGTATTGTACCCGGCGGCAGGCATGGGCTCCCTCTCTGATGCAATCGCCCCAGCGGTGCTCTGGCAAGCGCTCTGGCCGGTTCTCGTGGGCGGGTTGCTCGCCGTGGGGCTGCGTCTTTGGGGGCATTGTCTCCCCAACCTACCGGTGGGGGATGTGGTAGTCGCCGGCGGAGGTATGTCGCGCGCCGCGCGCACCTGCGGCGCGCTGCTGGAGCGGGCGGACGACCTTCTGCGTCAGTGGCCGGTGGCGGGTTTGTCGCTTCTGGTGGTCGCCATCCTGCTCGCCATGGAAATGCTGGCCGGACGTTGATGATCAATGAAAGTCCGTCGCGAGCGGAATCGTCTCGGCGTATCGGCGTTTGGGCGTGTCGGCCTCTTCGCGACGCGGTGTCTTGCCACCCCGATTCGCCGATACGCCGATATACCCACACGTTCCTCTATGGTCTGGCGCGATTCTGGCGTACACTCGTGAATGTTTAATAGACGAGCATTTCTGAGTGAATTGACGCGTCATGAAACCTATCTGTGTTCCCATTTTCGAGAGATATCAAAACGCTGCCGTATTTCGTCCCTTCTGATTGGTGCGATTATGGACGGTCGACGAATGTGGACGGACGCATCCGATGCGGAATTGGAGAAAGTGGCAAGCTACCTGGATAAAAACGACGCCGGTGTTGGTCTTTTGGAGTTTTGAGTTTTGGGTTTTGAGTAAGCCCGGGTAACGAGATTCACGACCCAAACCTTCCGCGCAGCAGGACACGCAAAACCCAAAACCCAAAACTCAAAACCTTCTCGTATGATCAGGCCAGCGGTTCGCAGCGATTCTGCAAAAGCCGTCCCGCTGATCAGGCAAGCGATTGGTCACATCGCATTTGTTCTAACGGGGACCACCGATGGCCAGGAAACAGACGCCATTTTATGCGACTTTTTTTCGCAAGGAGATAATCGCATCAGCTATCAAAATGGTTTGGTAGCAGAAGAAGAAGGTGAGCTGGTCGGGTTGGCTATCCTCTATGACGGCGCCATCGCCCGAGAATTAGATGAACCACTCGAGAGAGCCGCTGCCGGCAAGTCTGGTGACGCCGATTATTGTATCCCTACCGAAGCGGAGGCGTCGGAGTTTTACCTGGATACCCTGAGCGTGACCCCGTGTTGTCAAGGGAAGGGGTACGGTCGCAAACTGATCGAAGCCGGATGCGATCGAGCCCGCAACCTCGGGCATCTTCGCATCGGGCTCCTGGTCGAGGTGGAAAGTTTGGCGGTCAAGCGGTTGTACGACCGTCTCGGGTTCCGCGCGGACTACACCAGGTGGATCGTAGGACAGGAATACTTCCACATGGTCCGGAGTTTGTGAGTCGGCATCTCGCATCCCAAAGACGCCGGACCACGCACTCTGGACGTGCCACCTCGGACGCGCGCATCCCGCGCCACCTGACGACCTGCGTCACGCCGATACGCCGACACGCCTACGCCTTCTCGCCGCCAAAAAAGGGCGCCGGTTGGGTCAAAGCCATCAACTGAGTCGGCAACGTTTGGACGGCCAATCGCGTTCTGACCAGGTAGGTCGGATGCTTTTCCTGCACATAGGAGATTAGCGCTTCACGAACATCGCAACGAAGAGTCCACAGCCGGTCTGGATCAGCCGCACTGACCAGCGCTCGGATCTGGATCGAACTTTCCTGGGCATCAGTAATCACCAGAGACCTGGTTCGCTTATCCCAGGCAGGATGCGTTTCAGTGTATCGGAAAAACTCTTCCCGGAGTTCATTCACGGGCAAATGATAGTCGAAATAGAGAAATACCGTCCCGAGAAGTTCGGGTGAACGGCGCGTCCAGTTTTCGAACGGCTTCTCCAGGAAGTAGCTGATCGGAACTACCAGACGTCGTTGATCCCACAGGTGAATGACAACGTACGCCAGCGTAATTTCTTCCACCTTGCCTGACTCCCCTTCCACCACCACCAGATCATCCAGCAGGATCGGTTGCGTTAAGGCCAATTGAAATCCGGCGAAGAGATGGCCGAGCGAACGCTGCACCACCACCCCGGCCAGCACCGTGATGAGGCCCGCCGATGCCAACAGGCTCGTGCCAATGTGACGCAGTGGCGCACAAAAAATCATCGCGGTCGCGACCGTCAGGAATGCCAGAACAAACAAAATTGCCTTGCGCAGCGCAGAGACCTCCGTGTAAAGCGCGCGGGATCGAACATCAACACCTCCGCGCACCCGATGGGATTGAATGATCTTGTCCGCTGCCAAACTAACTTGTCGACACGCCAGGTAGCCAGTCGCCAGGATCACCAGCGCGTTGATGATGTCCCGTGAGTTGGCCGTAAAAGAAGACGGGAGACCGACGCGGCCCAGCGCGGCGATCGTAGCAAACAGTGGAATCCCGACCTGAAGCGCGTCCGCGCACAAAACGGCCACCACGCTTTCCCAATGGGTTGGCCAGTCTGGTCCGAGGAGGTAAGAAACTAATCCGTTGAAGTGCCAGGCCAGGAGGGTATACAAACCGCAGGCCCATATCCAGAAATCAAACCGGGTCAGCAGGGCTCGAAGCACGGCAGTTTTTGTGCTCCGGTCATTGACCAGAGAAAGACGGTCGACGCGAAGGGTTCTAGCCAGCCAATCGAGTGTATGCTGAATAGCCCATAGTACTGCAAGGTGCAGCAGGACGGCCAAAATCTGGCCCAGATTCAGTCCGCTTATGATCTCGGTCCGCATTACCGCGAAAATACTCTGTCTCGATCGCCGTTCCATCCTCGAGTACGGCGCGGTGATATATAGCGCGACCGGGGAGCAAGCTCAACCCGACCGGTTTCTCAGGATTCTTTGGTTGCGCCAGACTGCGAAATCACTCATAAAACGCCAAATGTTCTCCCACATTGTGATTTTTTGGACCGATCCCGGCCAGAGCAACGCTGCGGATGAAGTGATCGCCAACGCAAAGAAATACCTCACCGCCGTTCCCGGCGTTCTGAGTTTCCATGCCGGGAAGATGGCGCCCAGCCATCGCAATGTCGTCGATCAAAGTTACCAGGTGGGACTGAATATTCAGTTTGAGACGAAGCAAACGCAGGACCACTATCAACTTCATCCGCTTCATTTGGAGTTTATTGAAAGAAGCAAGGCGTTTTGGACAAAGGTAATCGTGTACGATTTCGAGTGACAGGGACGCGCCCGAAGGTCAAAGGGAAAGGCCGTCAGGCGACCCCGGCGAGGGCAAGGCTCTGTCCGAGCCGGAGGCTTCCTCCCTGGATAGAGGGCGAGGCTCCGTCCGAGCCGGAGGTTTCCCATACGTAGAAGAGAACGAGATAGCCGCCCGCATTTCCCTATACACAAGTTGAGTTTAATGGGATCGTGCTGACCAACACATCGAAGACCTTACCCGGTCAACTTGGGTAAAATCTCTTAGACGTTGAAATATCGGATGAGAAGGTTGCGGCGTATGACGTGAATGTCGTCCGCGCGGTTTTCAGGGGGTGTCTGGTGTCTGTTGCATGGAGGCTTCCCGGATGCAGGATTCCGCAGAGCAATTGAAATTGTACCGCCTTCTGGTGGAGAACAGTCTTGGACTGATGTGCATCCATGACCTGGACGGCGTCTTGCTTTTTATCAATCCCGCTGCCGCTCAAGCACTTGGATATAATCCGGAGGATGGGTACAATCCGGAGGACAGCATTGGGCGGAACCTGAGGGAGTTTCTTGCGCCCTCCGTTCGCCATCTCTTCGATGAGTACCTGTGCCGCATCCGGCGCGAGCCGACTAGCAGCGGTCCCATGCGCATAGTTGCCAGAGATGGCAGCGACCGGATCTGGTTTTGCCGGAATATTCGATATGACCGGCTGGAAGGCTCCCCACTGGTTCTTGGGCACGCCATCGACATCACCGAAAGGATTCGGGCAGAGCGCGCCCTGAAAGAGGCCCAGGCAGCCGTCCAACAAGCACATGATCAATTAGCCGTACGTGTGGTCGAGCGCACAGCGGAACTGCAGCAGACCAATGAGCGATTGGTGGCTGAAATAGAGCAGCGCAAGCTGGTCGAAGAGGAACTGCTCCGCAGCCGCAAACTGGAGGCGCTCGGTGTTTTGGCCGGGGGAATCGCACACGACTTTAACAACTTCCTTACCATCATTTCAGGCAATATCGCGCTGGCAAAGATGCAGCTTAAACCCGCCGATCCGGTTGGCGATACACTCGATCAGGCCGCGACGGCGTGTCAACGAGCCGCCTCACTGGCTTCACAGCTCTTAACCTTTGGAAAGGGAGGGGCGCCGGTCCGCAGGCCAACTCCACTCGCTGGAGTCATCAGGGATGCGGTAGACCTGGCGCGAGCTGGAGCTACGGCTACTATCGACCTATTCATCGGATCCGACGTCTGGTCAGCAGATATCGATATTGAACAAATCAGTCATGCGCTGCACAACATTTTGCTCAATGCGCGGCAAGCGATGCCGGAGGGTGGAGTGATAGAAGTGCGTGCCGAAAACGTCGTACTTCGATGCCAATTCTCAAGCCTCTACTCGGTGGCAGGTACGTTATGATTTCCATTAAGGATTATGGATGTGGAATTGCGGCTGAGGTTCTCCCGAGCATCTTCGACCCATACTTTACGACTAAGCGGAACGGCAAAGGTCTTGGCCTGGCATCAGTGCATGCAATTGTAGCCAAACATGAGGGCCATATCACCGTGCAGTCGATACTTGGCACGGGAACTACCTTTTCGGTCTACCTCCCGGCGTGCGAGCCAGCCCAACCAACGGAAACCGCGACTGCTGAGCCGCTGCCAATCGGCAGCGGGCGAATTCTGGTAATGGATGATGAAGAGCCCATTTGCCAATTACTGGCCCAGATTTTGGAACGATTGGGTTACGAGGTAGAGTGCGCTAAGGACGGAGCCGAAGCGATCGAGCTTTATCGAAGAGCAAAAGACTTGGGCCGCGGTTTTGACGCGGTATTGGTAGACTTGACCATTCCTGGCGGCATGGGAGGCAAAGAGGTAGCGGCCCGCCTGAGACAAATCGACGAAACTGTGATCGTGATTGTCTCCAGCGGCTATTCCGATACTCCCATTATGTCCGAATTCCGCAGGTACGGCTTTGCCGACGTATTGCCCAAGCCTTGGACAGCAGCCCAGTTGGGCGAGGCGTTGCGTCGGTACATGCGGCCCCTTGGAAATTCGACCGATCCAGTGACGCCGAGTGCCGCAGGATAGGCCTTCATTCTTCTCCAGCGGGTCCGCCGGGCATATTTTTTTTTCGGGATAGCCCTTGACCGAGCGGCAGCTTCCGCTTTTGTACCAAATAAGGGACCAACATTTCAGATTACACTATTTAGGTAGCCTTTAGTTGACGGAATTCGCTTCACCGCGAGTTCCTGGAGTTTGCTAAAGAATGGGTTTGAATTTTGTTGCACGCACTTTTCGATTTGCCGGGGCGATGATCGACAAAGTCCGAATCAACCAGATCCGGCTGACCAGCCGGAACGGCAGGTTGATGTGGGTGAAACGGCGTCGACGTGGAAGCCGCGCGCTGGCCCTCGGTGCTAACTTGTTCTTTCGGTTGGCCAGGAACTCGATTTCCGTGGCGGAAGACCCGGGGGTTTGGCGGCAACAGGAAGTCGCCAATTTTCACCTTTTAAACGGGGAAGAGTTTCTGGCATTTTCCGGAGACGACGGTTACGTGTGGCTTGAGCGCTTGCCCGGTATTGACTTGGACACCCTGAACAATGAAGGCAGGTTGGATGAAGATATGCTCTACTCCGCGGGTCTGGAATTCCGCCGGGTTCATCGTTTATTCTCGCCTTACTTCCGAGGCCCTTGGTCGCACGGCGATCCTAACTTCGGCAACGTGATCTTCGACGAAAATACCCAACGGGTGCGTCTGATCGATTTCGAAACGGTTCATGCCCAAACGTCGTCGCCCGACAACCGACACGCCGATGACGTTGCGGTCTTTCTCCTCGACATGCTCGGTTCTGTGGCCGAGGAAAACTTGCCGGCGATGGCGGCGGCATTCCTCGCGGGCTACAGCCGGCCTGCCATTTGGGAACTGGTCGAAAGTCGATTGGTGATTCCCACCGGTTTCGGTCGGTTATGGTTGGGCATCCGAACCGAGTATATGCCGATTAGAAGCCTGAGTCGGCGCCTTGGCCTGTTGCGCCAGGCCTCGCAGCCCGGGCTGGCCTCCAAAACCTTCCGTTGACCTTTAAAATCCAGGCTCTTCATCGATGGTAAGCGCCACAGACGAGTTTTCTAAGAAAGAGGGCTCATTCCCAGAGCCAGGGACCGATGGCCGCCTCAAACGGAGGTTAGCCGGCTTCGGGCGTTCAGTCTTTCGTAACCGTCTTGAGATCGGACTTGGGGTAACAGCCGTCGTCGCCCCTTTCGTTCGACCGACCATCGCCACTACCCGCTCCGAGATGCGCCTCAAGGCGGTCGGCCTTTGCCTGCTCCTGGCCGGCCTGGGTCTCCGCGTCTGGGCGGCGGGATTCGCCGGCCGGCACACTCGCAGTTCAAAAATTGAAGGGAGCAAACTGGCCACCGCTGGGCCCTATGCGCACGTACGTAACCCCATTTATTTGGGGAGCGTCATCCTGGGATTCGGCATGGTGCTCCTCATCGGCGATCGACGTCTTTTAGCGCCCAGTCTCCTCACCTTCCTGGCGCTTTACTTCGGATTGATTCCGGCAGAGGAAGAGTTTCTTAATCAGAAATTTCAGGACCAGTACGCCAACTATTGCCGACACGTCCCTCGCCTGATTCCGCGGATCACAGGCTGGTCCGAGGCCGTCAAAACCCCGTTTGACTGGCGGACGGTCCATGGCGAGTGGCGGTTAACCCTGATTCTGGCGCTCATTTGGGGATTGTTCCGGGCCCGTGCCGCCCAAATTCGTCTGAAAAATAAAGCCGCTGAAATCAAATCCGGTGGCCTTTGTGTTTAGCGCAGTCACAGGTCGAACAGGAAGAACTTTTGACCGCAAATGGACACGGATAGAAACACTTTGGAGTCCGATCCCGTGCGCGTCAGTTTAAGAAGCCGGTTTTAAATGATTGAATTGAAAAGAATCTGCTGAAAACTATTCTGTTCTCATCAGAAGCAGCGGAATTTCTCGGCGTAGCCGGAGAATTCTGCTGCCACAGCCTGTATCGCTCACAAATCTCTAAAGATTTGTGAGCGATGCAGGCTATGAACACCGTTTCTCGGCTTGAACAGATCGTCGGAAGGAGTCGGTTGCTGACTCAGCTCGAAGATTTGTTGCCCTACAGTTTTGACGCTACGCCGGTCTTGAATCAATTACCTCAAGCCGTCGTCTTCACGAGAACTGCCGATGAGGTTGTTGCAGTCCTGAAGCTGGCCAATGAGACAAAGACTCCAATCGTTACCCGCGGATCCGGTACGGGTTTAAGCGGCGGTAGTGTTCCGGTCGCGGGCTGCGTCGTGTTGTGCACGATCCAGATGAACCAGATCCTTACGCTGGACGCAGCAAACCTCACCATGCTGGTCGAGCCTGGCGTTTTGACGGGAGAGATTGCGTTGCGTGCCGAGTCGGCTGGTTTGTTCTATCCGCCGGATCCCGGCTCGATGAAAATATCCACCATTGGTGGGAATATTGCGGAAGACTCCGGTGGACTTCGCGGGCTTAAGTATGGCGTTACGCGTGATTATGTTATGGCTCTTGAGGTCGTCCTGCCGACTGGCGAACTTCTGAAGACCGGCTCACCTTGCGTAAAAGATGCGGCCGGCTACTCACTCAGAGATCTTTTTGTCGGTTCTGAAGGAACACTCGGAGTTATCACCAGGATACTCTTGAAGCTCATCCCGAAGCCGGCTGCGCGTCGGACGATGCTCGCGGTCTACGACCGGATGACCGACGCGGCGCAAACGGTATCGTCCATTATCGCGGCGAAGATCATCCCTTGCACCCTTGAGTTTCTGGATCAGATCACCATTGGATGTGTCGAGGGCTATGCGAAAATTGGCCTTCCTACTGACGCCGAAGCGATTCTTTTGATCGAGACCGACGGCCATCCGGCAGCCGTCGCAGAGGAGGCTCAGGCGATGGAGAGTTTGGCCCATGGCCATGGCGCGAGGACTGTGCTGGTGGCGCAAACTGTAGAGGAGGCGACCAGGTTGGCAACGGCCAGACGCACGGCATTTTCGGCTCTGGCCAGAGTCGCTCCAACGACAATTTTAGAAGATGTTACGGTCCCGCGAAGTGAATTGGTGAAGATGGTGCGGTTCATCCAGGAGACCGGGAAAAAGTATCAAATCAAGGTCGCGACATTCGGACACATGGGTGATGGAAACCTTCATCCAACGTTTCTTACGAACGAGAAGAATCAGGAAGAGATGCATCGAGTCGAAAGCGCGATGAGCGAGATTTTCGATTACGCCATCGCGTTGGGTGGCACAATTACGGGCGAACATGGTGTTGGTCTCGCCAAGAAACCGTTTCTGCCGCGTGCCCTGGGCCCGGCGAATTTCCGGATCATGCGCGATTTCAAACGTGTGATGGATCCGAACGGAATATTGAATCCCGGCAAGATATTTTCCTGAGTTAGCGCCGACACCGCCCCATTTAACCCGAAAGAAACTGCAAACATGAGAGGGGGCCCCCCATAAAACTTCGAGCTTTTGTCGTCATGCCATTCGGCACGGTGGACATCCAGTTGGCGGACCGCGGGAACACGATCAAAGTGGACTTTAATCGCGTATACCGTGATCTCCTGGTACCCGCCCTTCAAAAAGCCGATTGCGAGCCATTCCGCGCCGACAGTCAAATTTCTGCCGGCGATATTCGGACCGACATGTTCTTCGAGCTCGTCACCGCCGACGTCGTGGTGGCGGATTTATCGATACCGAATCCCAATGTCTACTATGAGCTCGGCATCCGCGATGGCGTCTGCGCCCGGGGTGTGCTCATCATTCAAGGGGGATGGTCGGCATCTCAACCATTTGATGTCGCTCAGGACCGCAGTTTTAAATATGACGGGCTACTATTTTCGATGGACAGCGAGGCCTCAGATCCCTCCGGGAAACATGTCAAGGAGCTGGCGGACGCAGTCGATGATCTAGCCGCTGTTCTCAGCCGTGCCCTGGCTTCCGATGCTCAGGGAACCGGCAGTCCATTGTATGCCCACCTGCCGGGCTTGAAACCGGTGAATTGGGATGGCATCGAAATCTCCCGGGCGCGTTATTTCGGAACACTGCAGCGCGATTGGGAAGAGCGGGTTCGCAGGTCTCAGGAGATGGATCGCCCCGGCCACATCATTACGATTGCCCAGGATGCGCCTACGCGCCTTCATCGAACGAAGATCCTCTGGGAAGCCGCGCGCGCTTTGATCGGGCTCTGTCAGTTCGCTGCCGCCGAAGAGGTGCTCGAGGAGATCCTGCTCCTGGTGCCCGATGACATTAATTCCCAACTATACCTTGGCGTCGTTCAGGCGATCCGCGGAGATACCGAGCGCGCCGAGCATCAAATGCGATACATGTTACGGCAGCACGAAGCCAATCCAAAGGCGGGCGCAGCTCTTGGCTATGTTTATCGCGTGCTTTGGTACCTTCAATGGAAGGACGACCCCAATCCTCGAGAGCGCGCCAAAGAGTCTTCTCGGCTCCTGCTCTCCTCCATTCGCAGTTTCTACGATGTCCAGCGGTTCCATCCCGAAGAGTATTTAAGCGGTTACAACGCCCTTCTCCTGATGGCGGTGACGGCGGAACTCTTCCCCAGCCTCCAGCTGCCGACGCGTTTTGTGGACCGCGACGAATTGGCCGTGGTCGTCCGTTACGCAGCAAATTCGGCCAGAGAAAATGCCGAAGAAACCGGGGATTATGACACCCAGTTTTGGAGTGCCGTTGCCCTTTCCGGCCTGGAGATGCTCAAGGACAACAAAATCGGGGCGATTCAAGGTATTGTCGATGCCTGTGCGGTACCGGCCGCCACGCTTTTCTTTCTTCAATTGCTCAGAGAGCGCCTGGAATTGTTGAAGCGCCTGAACTTCAAAGCGGACATCGTGGGCGAGGCCATCAAGACTGTCGATGCCGCGCTGCAATCCAAACAGCAGCAAAAGGAATGGACCAAAGTGATCGTCTTCCATGGCTATCCGATTGACAAATCAGACCTGCCCCCAGGGTGTTTTCCGCCGTCCGCCGCGACTACGGTAGGGAATCGGATCGAGGAAGTCCTGGACGCCTGGAAGATAGGCAAGGGAGATCTGGCAATCTGCGGCGGCTTAACCGAGGGCGATGTGATGTTCGGTGAGAAGTGCCTTGCCCGCGAAGCCAAAGTCCGCCTGCTCATCCTGGAGCCTACCCCCCTCCAGTTGGCACAGGTTTTTAGCGATCCCGTTTCCAGCGAATGGGCGACTCGGAGCTCCGCTCTGGTCGATCATCCCGCGACCGAGGTTTGGTATCACCGGGCCGAATTAGGCGACCCTGTCGAGACCGTGCACGTTCAAGGGCGGCACAACCGGTGGATTTTAAATACGGCCCGCATGGAAGCGGAAAACGCGACTCAGGAAACTCGTCTCTATGGTTTGATCCTGTCCGATGGCAGCCTCAAGGTTACGGACCCTGAACATCCGTCGTTCTTCATCTCGGAGATCCGCACTTCGAATCGATACAAAGGCCGCGTCCTGACGATCGATCCACGCAAGCCGACACCCTCAGGCCCTTCTGGCCGGTAGGGACGCGCTGAGAGCATCGTGTCGGCGTGTCGGCGTTTGGACGCGTGACGCGGCCGCGCGCTTGGCATGGTCGGGACGCGCTCCCGCGCGTCCGGCGTGGCGCGTCCAGAGAAGACCGTATCGGCGTGTCGGCGTTTGGCCGCGTAGCGGCGTAGCGGGATGCGAACGTCCGGCGTGGCACTTGTCGTGATAACGCACCAACGCCTGCGCGAACTCAAGCTCTGCTCGTCTTGTTTTTTGGAGACCAGATCGAGATAATGATAGGCTCAATTCAACGTGTCGACCCCGCGGGCATAAGACGGATGGTGTGGAACAGATTGCCATCGTCATCTTTGTAAGAAACGCTCACTCCCGGTAATTTCCGAGGTATTGATTTTACGTTTGCAGGCTGCTTATGCCACTATTTCCCGCTTCGTGCCGCCGCCCGGCAACGTAGCATAGGCTTCCAGCCTGCCTCCGTGCGCGCACGCGCTCCAACCGAATTTGCCCATTCATCCAAGAAGACAAGCGGGCTGCTCATGCTACTATTCGCCGCGCGCCCTCTCGCGTCATGCCGCCGCCCAGCTGAGTAGCATACGCTCCTTCGTGGATCTTTCGTTCCATTTACCGTCATCGGTGGATGTTTTACGGATAGGAACCATGCAAATCAGCCTGCGGAAATTAATTAAACAACCGAATTGGTCATTCGTTAGCATTTTGCTGGTGTTTAGTTGGATCCGTTTCCTTCATCCGCATCACACCAATTCGGTGAACGCGCGGTATCTATGTGAATCTGGCAAAGTGATCGCTAGCGAAATAGCCGATACGGCAATACGCCAGCGCGCCGACACGTTGTTTGGTTAGGAGCAACCCGCGGGCGAGGGTACGTCATAACCAGGACTCTCTCGAAAGAGCCTGATTTTTCCGCTGGACGAAACCTGCTGAGCTGCCGCTCTCTCGAGTTAACCGGTCGTGTTGGTCGATCCTTTCGCGATTGTTCGTCCAGAGGCGATGGTCGTTAGTATTCTTCCCTCTATTTGTGTTATTTTCTGGGGATAAAATGAAAGTACTGAATTCTCCTTTGCCTTGCAGCGTCGCGTTTGAGGCCGATAGCGGGTTGATTCCCCAGGCCACAGCCCATTACCAGAAGCGTCTTTCTGACCTGCGCGGACTTTTTTTGGATCCGGGGGCCCTGGAACTGCGCATCCGAGACGAAGGCGACCCTATATGCTATGAGAATTACGCCTTCAACCAGAGCCAGGCCGAGGGCGACATCTTTTTCGGCACGACCATAATTTACCCAGGCAAGGTGGGTTCCGAGTACCATTTGACTCGCGGCCATTACCATCGCAAGCGCAATCACGCGGAGACTTATCAGGCTCTTTCAGGCCGTGGGCTCGTCTTGTTCGAACGTGAGGATGGTACGACGCGTTCCGCGGAGCTCGTCCCTGGCAAGGTTACCTATGTCGCTCCATTCTGGGCGCACCGCTCCGTCAACACCTCCGACGTGCCCTTGGTTTTTCTTTGGACTTGTTCAGTGGAAGCCGGCCACGATTACGAAGGACTCGGCGGGCGCGGGATGCGCCAGGTCGTGGTGGAGCGTGACGGCGGACCGAGCGTCGAGGATCGCCCCCCGGGCTCAACCCTTCCTTGACCCATTCCGGAAAAATCGAACAGGACTCTGACCGCTGCGCGCCTCTGTGGCGTAATCCCGATTGATTGATACCCTGCACTGGCAGGAACGGAGACTTCTACGGACTGGAGCGGCAAGATGGAAGGCGTGGTGCTTTCAGGCGAGCGGGTAGGCGGAGAGGTACTCGCGACCCCGATCCGCCAGAGTCTAACTCTCTAATAACCCGCCTAAGCGCTAACGCAATTCGTCTTTGTCGACCCACGCGGGGGGCAACTTGTCGACACGCCGACACCGTCCTATTGGTTCACCAGCGCCATCATCTCGGGCGTGTAGCGTTCCCCTGCGACAGCGATTTCTCGAAAGCGGGCATCGGTTTCTGCCAAATCGCTTTCGCTCAGTTCTACCGCCAAGGCCCCCATGTTGTCTTCCAGATAACGCAGATGCTTGGTGCCAGGAATCGGAATCACGTCGTTCCCCTGGGCCAGTACCCAGGCCAAGGCGAATTGCGCGGGTGTACATCCCTTTTTTGCCGCCAGCTCTTTCACCGCCTCAGCCAGCTTCAAGTTGTTCTGCAAAGCCTCCTCAGCAAAACGCGGATTGGTCCGCCTCCAATCACTTGGGTCGAGATCCGACACCTTTTGGATTGCTCCCGTCAGAAACCCGCGACCGAGCGGGCTGTACGGCACGAAACTGATCGCCAGTTCGCGGCAGGTCGCCAGTACGCCGTTCGTCCCGACCTCACGAGACCAAAGTGAATATTCGCTCTGCAATGCCGCGATCGAATGCACTTTGGCCGCGCGCCGCAATATTTCAGGGTTAGCTTCCGACAAGCCAAGGGCGCGCACTTTACCTGCCGTCACCAGCTCAGACATCGCGCCGACCGTCTCTTCGATCGGTACCTTGGGGTCGACCCGATGCTGGTAAAAGAGGTCGATCACGTCAATACCGAGCCGGCCGAGACACCCATCGCACGCGCGCCGGACGTTTGCCGGTGAACTATCAATCGTGCGGATTTGGTTTGTGCCATCGAACCGGAATCCAAACTTTGTCGCCACGACCACGCTCTCGCGGGGAACATCTCGCAGAAAACGGCCAAGCAATTGTTCGTTGGTGTAGGGTCCGTAAATTTCTGCCGTATCAAGGAAGTTGCCACCGAGTTCGAGGTAACGCCGAAGAACGCGCAGAGATTCGGCTTCGTCGGTTGGGCCATATGCGAAAGACATTCCCATACAGCCCAATCCAAGCGATGAAACGGTTATCCCGGAACGATCCAGCGGACGGAAAGGAATAGATTTATCTGCCATAGGGCTATATCGACAAGGTCGCCACGCCGGACAAGAAGTCTTTCGCGCCTGGCGGAGTCAGCGATCGCCCGGGGTTTCTTCGGGTTGATGCCGAACAATCCAGTCGCGAACCGCTGTTTGCAGGCCGTTAAGATCAGCGACTGAAAGCGAGGCGGTCACTCGTGGCCGGTAAGCCAGGCGCGCGAGCCAGCGTCCCGCACCTGCGCTGAAGACGCCGGTGCGCCCGGTTCGATCGAGAAAGGCCAGCCACTGTTCACCTGTAGGAGATGCAACGCGTTCACGCGGATATGCTGAAATAGCGACCCGACGCGGCCGGCGCTTTCAATTGAGGTGACGCGCCGTTGATGCATGGCGCCTATGATCAGGCAATCGCCGCCTTCGATCGAGCGCTCAAATTGCATCCCGGATGGAAGGAAGCGGAGGAAAACCGCGCCCTCGCGGTGGCTCGCCGCGACCGCCTGAAGATTCAAGGCGGCAACATGACTGAAAGGACGGAGGAGGGGAACGAAGCCGTAATTAAATTAGCCTCAACGCGAAGCGCGGCCAGAACGATCAAGAGTGTGCGGGAGGCGATAAGTTCTCGGACGCAGAACTCCAAGCGACCTGGCTGCGTCGGGTGCAAACCACCCCAGGGGATTTTCTGCGCTTTTAAATTTAACTACCAGGCGCAAGAGCGACCTCCTGGCGCGAAGCCGAAAGATCAATGAGATCCCTTCCCTCCACACCTGGGCCCGGGCGATGGATTGCCAGCCTTTTCGGCGTCTTCTTCTGGTTCTTCGGTTCTTCGCGGCAACGGGTTCTGCCCAAGACGCGGCTAAAGTGCGGACCAAGCTCGAAATGAAGGGTGACGTTTGGGTCGGCCAAGCCGTGACACTGGCCTTGGATTTGCTCTCACCAGGTTTCTTCGCCGGTAGTCCAACCTTTTATCTGCCGCGGGTGCCGGAAGTACCATTCCTCCAACCGGACGAGCGTCCGGTGCTCGGCTCGGAGACTATCGACGGTTCGAGGGATCGGAGCTCTTAGGGATCGGAGCTCTTAGGGAAGGGATCGGAGCTCTTAGGGACAGGTCGGAGATCGGAGCTCTTAATCGGGATCGGAGCTCTTAGGGACAGGTCGATCGGAGCTCTTAGATCGGAGCTCTTAGGGACAGGTCTGATGGTTGGAGGCGCCTTCCTGGCAAATTGCAAGGCCTTAGGCCCGAAACCTCGGAACAATCCCAACCGAATGTCCGGATTAGGACTAGGAAATCGCGAGTATTGGACCTGTCGCCCGAATGGCGCTACGCCGTTACGTCTTCGCTGTGGGCAGGGGAACCCGAAGCGAAAGGGGTTAGAGAATGAGAGAATGTGCGTGTGACGTGGCTGCGCGCTTGGCGTGGTAGGGTTGCGCTCCAGGTTGCGCTCCCGCGCGACCGGCGTGGTATGTCTGCAAGCTTCCGACTTCTACGTGTTTATTAAGGCTCTGTCGACGTGGGGTTCCCTTTAGGGAGGGTTCCCTTTAGGGACAGGTCGGATAACTGGTGGCGGCCTTGGCAGAAAGACAAAGGCCTTAGGCCCGGAAACCTCGGAACAATTCCAACCGAATGTCCGGACTGGGAAGTCGCGAGTATTTGACCTGTCCCCCGAATGGCGCTTCCCCTGAATGGCGCCAGGTCAAGCGGGATTTAGGATGTTCTTTCGCCCCGAAGCCGAAGGGGTGTAAGATTGCCTGGATAAATCTCATACCTATCGCTCGTCAAAAAAACGGACAACGTGTTTGTTAGTAGCGATCAGAATATATTCGTCTAATAAATGGCCCGGATAAAGACGAGGCTGAGTAACTAACCTGTTACGGTTTCACTTTCTGTCCTTGCTTTTGGCACGCCCGATATCGCAGCCCTATCAAACCGCCGCGGCCCGAAAAATCCGACGGACTTAGGTTAGCCGGCGTTAGAAATGTCCAAACTGCAGATGCAGACCGGAGGCCGCCATACGCTGTCGCGTCCTTGCCGTGGGGTAGGGTACCCGGAGCGAAATTACCGGTCAGTCGGCATAAAAAGACACTGACCTCCGCCGACCACGCAAATAGGTGCCTGTAGCGAAAACCTTGTCCGGCGCTTCATTGATTTTGAACTTTTGAACGGCTAACGGTTGATCAATACCTCGAATCCGCGAAGTCGTGATAAGGCCGAAGCGACGAGCTCATGGCAGGTAGTAAGACCGCCGCGCGCCATGGCGCTACAAAACAGGAGGCGCTGCTCCCGATTTAGGTTAGTTAGTTAGGGAAAGCGTTGTTGTAGCTCGCCCCCCATGAGGCTCGCGGTTCCGTGTCGTTGGGAAGTGGGAGACTCAGAAGTCCGGAAGTTCTTAACCGAATTTCCGGACGCGCAGATTGCGAAAGACCCAGAGCGCGGCTGGGCCGAAGATCTTCAACGCGGTGGGGCCAGATTTAGGCTGGTAACCAATCTTTTGCTTGAGCCGCTGGCAATGAGATTCGACAAAGGAGCGACTGCCCAGGATGACTCCATCACTAAAGGAGCGAATTTTGCAGCGCAACCTCTCTTGGAGCGAGAGTTCTCCCTGTTCCTGCTCGAGGACCTCTTGGGCCTTCTCCGATCCAAAGGCCGCCGGGGTGTTCTCGGTGGCAACCGCGCCCCGCAAAAACAGATGCTGGCGATACTCTGCGCTGAGTTCCTTCCAGCAAGTGGTCGGCGGCAGATCCAGAATGATCCTGATTCCCTCCTGGGCCAGAGGGGAACCCTTGGCCAGCGCTTCCGCATAACCGCAGTACCGATAATCCTTGGGGTCCTCGCACAGGCCCGCTCGCACCGGGTTGAGATCGATGTAGGCGGCCAAAGTCGCCACGGCCTGGCCTCCTTCCAGCAGAACACTCTTAAAGCGCTCGGCCCATAGAGTTCCGTAACGGCCGTGCCGACGGTTGAACCCCTGGGCAAAGCGGCCTTTGAGCTCTTTGAGAAAGATCGAGACGTCATGCATGCGTCTGCGAAAAGGGTCCAGCAGGCGGTTGCTCTCTTCGATGGCATCGGGTCCCTCAGCGCAGCGCGCCAATGTCTCCTTGAGCGCTTGCGCTCGTTGCGGGCCGTAGCAGGCTGCGATGCGCTCAAGGACTTCACTCTGGGTCAAGGGCCTGGGTTCAGGCACTTCACAGAGCAGATGGAAGTGATTGGCCATCACCACGTAGGTCCGGACCCAGACACCGCTGAAAGCCTCCAGACGGCGCATCAGATCGATAAATTTCTCGGCCTCAAGAGACCGACCCTCAGAAGACCCGAAGATGAAGCGGCCCTCAACGACTCTTGAAATGCAGTGATAAAAACTCTGACCCTCAGCTTTGACTCGCGGAAAACGCATAACCGAAGGCAACGTAAACAACTTTAGAAAAAAGTGTAGTTAGAAAATGTTCGACCTCCCAAATAATTTGATCTGTCCCTCCGTTTGCCACGGTCCTGTAGGCAGTCTCGTTCATTCGCCCGTCGGAGATGTGTACCAGGTCGGTGATCCCTTGCGCAGAACCTTGGCTGGCGGCGGTATGTTGCCAACCTCGGCCAAACCTGGAAGCCCTTCGGTCCCGCACCTTTCAATCGTGGGTACAAGTCTCGTCAATCGTAACCGGCCACCCATCCGCATTTAGACGATGCGTGGTTTTTGGTCTAGTCGAGGTGTGCCGAGACCACAAAGTTCAGGGCCGGAGGCCGAGGACATCACTTTGGCTTGGGGACAGGTCGGATTGTTGAGGGCGCGATTGTTGCGGGATCCCCTTTGGAGCGACAGTTGTCTGCCAATTCGCGTGTTTGCCAATTCGCGGTTGGCCCCTCGACCCGGAAGCGGTCGTCTTGCCTAATGGTTATCCCGTGGAACCGCCGCCCCGCTTTTGCCGACCAGGAAATCGAGATCCACACCCTGATCTGCCTGCAAAACGTGATCGTGAAAAAGTCGGTACCAGCCGCGTGCAGGAGGTTCCGGTTCTTTCCATGCCACCTTTCTCCGCATCAGTTCCTCATCGGGAACTTCCAGGTGCAACCGACGCTTCGGCACATCGAGCTCTATCATGTCGCCCGTCTTCACCAACGCTAACGGTCCGCCCACCGCCGCTTCAGGGGCTACGTGCAGAACCACGGTCCCGTAGGCGGTCCCGCTCATACGCCCGTCGGAGATGCGCACCATGTCGGTGATCCCTTTACGCAAGACCTTGGCCGGCAGCGGCATGTTGCCAACCTCGGCAAAACCCGGGTAGCCCTTCGGACCCGCACCTTTCAAAATCATGATACAAGTCTCGTCAATCTCGAGGTTTTCATTGTTAACCTGTTCGTGCAGTTCCTCCACCGTTTCAAACACCACCGCGCGTCCCCGATGCTTAAGTAACGCCGGGGTTGCCGCTGAAGGTTTGATGATGGCGCCGTTCGGAGCAAGGTTGCCGCGCAGGACCGCGATGCCGGCACGCGGTTTGAACGGCTGGTCGAAAGAATAAATGACGTTGCGGTTATAGCATTCAGCGTTCTTCACGTTTTCCCAGATCGTATTACCGTTGACAGTCATCACGTCTTTGTGCAGTAGACCGGCTTCACCGAGTTCGCGGAGAATGGCCGGCAAGCCCCCAGCGTAGTAAAAGTCTTCCATCAGAAACTCCCCGGAGGGCTGCAGGTTGAGCAGACACGGCACGTCGGACCCGAGCTCGAAGTCGGCGAGCTGCAAATCAACACCAATACGTCCGGCCAAGGCGATCAGGTGGTTAACCGCGTTCGTAGAACCACCAATGGCGGCATTGGTCCGGATAGCGTTTTCAAAGGCTTTCCTGGTCAGAATCTTCTCAATCGTAAGGTCCTCGCGCACCATTTCGACGATGCGTCGACCGGCCAGATGAGCCAGTGCCTGGCGCCGGGCGTCTACGGCAGGAATTGCCGAGTTATGCGGTAAGCCCATTCCGAGTGATTCAACGATGGATGCCATCGTGGAAGCGGTGCCCATCGTCATGCAATGGCCCCGGGAGCGGTTCATGCATGACTCCGCCTCAACGAACTCGGCCATCCCGATCTTTCCCGCCCGCATCGCTTCCGACATCTTAAACACGCCGGTCCCGGATCCGATGCGTTGGCCGCGATAACATCCGTTCAGCATTGGACCGCCCGAAACAACCAGTGCGGGCACATTGCAACTCGCCGCACCCATCATGAGTGACGGTGTTGTCTTGTCGCATCCGCACAGCAACACCACCCCATCGATGGGATTTCCACGGATGGATTCTTCGACATCCATAGAAGCCAGGTTCCGGAACATCATGGCGGTCGGGCGCAGATTGGTTTCGCCCAGCGACATCACCGGGAACTCCAGCGGGAACCCGCCCGCTTCGTACACGCCTTTCTTAACGTATTCGGCCAATTCCCGGAAATGCGCGTTGCAGGGGGTCAGTTCAGACCAGGTATTGCAAATGCCGATTACGGGTCGCCCATCGAACAAATGATGAGGCAAACCCTGGTTTTTCATCCAGGAACGGTACACGAAACCCATTTTATCCATTTTCCCGAACCAATCCTGGCTGCGGAGCTGAGTCTTTCTAGAGGTTGTCATAATTCAAGTGGAACTCCCGGCTTGAGGCTGCCGATCGGCCACTGTCGATGCGCGCGCGAGAGGCTAGCGGCCATGATGCACCAGTCCCAATTTGGTGTCGGAGTTACCGGAATTCGCCAGGAAACTTACGCCGCTATTCTGGGATCTGCAATTACACGTTGGTATAAATCGACTAGTCCTTTGGAGAAGGAATGCCCAACTTTTCTGCCATCCGCACCAACTCTGCCAACGATCCGGCCCGCATCTTTTGCATGACTCCCCTACGCTGGATTTTGACGGTAAATTCGGTGGTCCCCAGCTTGGCGGCAATTTGCTTATTGAGTAGACCAGTCACAACGAGCCCCAGCACTTCGCGTTCGCGCTGCGTCAACAAGTCGTACCGTGCACGCTGTTCGGCAATCTCAGCTTGGTGCTTTCGATTTGCGCAGTCGCGCTGGATCGCCTGGTGAATCGCATCAAGCAACGCCTGGTCGCGAAAGGGTTTGGTCAGAAACTCAACCGCACCGGCCTTCATCGCTTGCACCGACATCGGGATGTCGCCATGGCCGGTGATAAAGATAATCGGAATCGCACAATCAGCCGCAGCCAGTTCGCGCTGGAGATCGAGGCCGCTCAATCCCGGCAGACGCACGTCGAGCACCAGGCAGGCCGGCGCGTCCGGCCGCTTGAATATTAAAAAGTCCTGCGCTGAGGCAAAGATCTGGGCCCGCATCCCGATTGATCGGAATAGGCGGGATAGCGCTTCTCGCATTGAAGCGTCGTCATCGATCGCGAACACAATTGGCTCTTCCGGATTCACACTTTAGCTGCCTCTTGTCAATCGGCAGCGTGAAGCAGAAGGTACTACCCGGCCCATCGTTAGCAACAGCCCAGAGTCGCCCGCCATGTGCCTCGATGATCGAGCGGCTGATGGTCAAACCCATGCCGATGCCCTCCACCTTCGTCGTATAGAATGCCTCAAACATTCGGCTCGAATGTTTCGGGTCTAAGCCCACACCCGAATCCTGTACCAGGACGACAATACTACCCGAAGGCTGCTCCTCTGTTCGAATACGCAAGACCCGCACCCGATCGCTGACTGCGCGCATGGCTTCCATGGCGTTCATCATGAGATTCAGTATCACCTGCTGCAGCAGGACCCGATCAACAACTACCGGAGGAAGGTTCCCAGGCATTTCCGTCCGCAGGGATGCACCGTTTCGCCGAAGTTCACCGTCCGACAAGGCAATGACTTCCCTGATAATGTCATTGATGTCCGAGCGCTCCCTTAACCGTTCCCCTCGCCTTAGAAGGCCACGAATCCGCACCAGCACACTGCTTGCCCGAGTTCCATCCCGAATGATGGCCTCAACGGCTTGCCGCACCTCGTCCAGGTTGGGCGGTTTTGCGGTGAGCCAACGCAAACAAGCATCTCCACTCATGACAATACTGCCGAGTGGCTGGTTGAGTTCATGAGCAATCGAAGCCGCAAGTTCGCCCATGGTCGTTATCCTTGCGATGCGAGCGATTTCGGCCTGCGCCCGGATCAAACCCTCCTCCGCCGACTCCCGCTCGGCGATTTCTGACTGCAATTGCTCGTTGGCTGCTTTTGAGCTCAGCAGTTCTCTCCTGAACTTTCGCATCCAGTTCATCGCGCGCATTGGCGGAGCGATTCTTTCGCCCGCTTCTGCTCGCCGCTCAGCCAACTGATGAACAACGCCGTGGCCACAAAGACGATCATATCCGGTGCTTCTTCCAGGCTAATGCCCAAAGCATAGAGCGGCGGTATAAAGTAATAATCCAGCGCGACAACGGACAGTAAAGCCGCGAAGACTCCCGGCCAAAGCCCCCCATACCAGCTACTGAGCATAACCGAACAAAAGAAGAGGGTTCGCCGTGTGCTTTATGACCGACCCCAACTTTAGCGTGATGACCGCCGCTATACCTACCGATATAGCAGCCACTAGGATAACTTGAAAGCAGTCGCGTCCGCGTCCGGATCCGATCCGATTTGACATAGTAATACTCTAATCTTGATTTTGCATTCTCAAAGCGCAACGCGCCTTCAGACCCAAGATCAGCAGTCAGTGGCTGGACGCCCAGCATCTGATTGGAATCAGTTCATGTTATCCTTTGGTAGTATATCGTTAAGACTAAAGTCTAACTTTACTAACAATACTTGTACTAGCACATGCAGGTCTCTGGTGGATAATATTTTTTCAGGTCGCATAAACATGCGCTGCGCCGTTAAAATCAAACATGGTCCGTGACGGGACCAGGGAGGTTCAATATGCCTGCTTTCCAAAATGACCCCGTGCAATCCACCACAGACTCCACATCTGCCGCTGTGATGGCAGTAAATACCAATCCTACACCTCAAGCTGGAGTCGGTGTCCATGCAAAAAGCGCAGCCGCCGGCGTGCTCGGGGAGAGTTCCACTTGGCACGGCGTCGCAGGAATTACGCAAAGCAAAACTGGTGGCGCGGGCGTGTTCGGCGCTGGCGACACTGGAGGTCCAGGCGTGATCGGCACCAGTAAGACTTGGATTGGGGTCTTCGGCGAAACCTTTGGCACGCAAAATGGTCCAGCTGGGGTTTGGGCTGACGGGCATCAAGGCGGTTCCGGGGTAAAGGGTCATACGAGCTGTCCAGGCGCCTTCGGAGTTGCTGGATTCCATCTGACTAATCAAGGACCGGGAATCTTCGGGCAGGGTTCTCCAGCCGGGCTTTTCCAGGGGGATGTGACTGTCACTGGAAACCTGACTGTCCAGGGGTCCAGTATTCTTCAACGCATTGTTCAACTTGAGCATCAAGCCGGCAATGCGGGGCAGCTAGGGCAACAAATAAACTCCCTGGAGCAGAAGGCTACTGCCCTACAGAATCAGCTCAACAGCCTGCAGAATCAGCTCAACACCGCAATTAGCAATCTTACTGGCAGGGTCACTCTGGCCGAAGTCGCGATCAGCGATCTAAAAGCCAGGGTCACCCTACTGGGCGGTTAATCATCCGACGGGCGGAAAGAAAACGAGAAGGAGGAACGGCGATATTCGCTTTGGGAATGAGCGAATACAGCTCCAATACCGTCTATTTCAGCAGAAACCATTTTTACCACCAGCGCTCAAAGTTGGAGGACGGCTCGCCGGCGACCTTGGAAGGCCTCGTGGCAATTTTTCGTGCGCCGGGGACGAAGGATTATCTCTGGGTTGAATGGCACGAAGATAAGGATGTTCTGGGATGGTTCTTCGTCCCGAAGTGACAGGAGGATCCAGCCCAGGAGCTCTAAGATAGTGCGAGGCACTTCGATGGCGATTGGTTTTGTCCCGGAGGGACAGCACGATAGTAGCCAGGCACGAAGTGCCTGGAATCACGAGGAAAATGACCCCGTCCCAGCGGGACGATTGAACCGATTCTGCTGACACTGGGACTGACCATGACTTCGACCGTCCCTCCGGGACGGAGCCGCTTTAGGTCGATACCCGAGGCACTTCGTGCCTGGCTACTATCAGCCTGTCCCTCCGGGACAAAAGCCATTCAGTTCTTAACTTCGCCCAGGGATGAATGCCACGAAGTTAAGGAGGATTTGGGAACTTCACCTCCCGAAGGGCCAACAAAAGTAGCATAGGCTTCCAGCCTGTCTTTTGTTGGCGCCGAGCGACTCTTTCGACTCGGGTCAGAAGTGTATTGCCCGATGAACCAGCGTGCGGGCCTGATCGTTCGGAGACAGGCTGGAAGCCTATGCTATCTCTGCGCTAGCCCTGTCGGCGTCTTCGGTGAGAAAACCACCCGAAACAGCCCTTATCTTAGCGCCATTCCGCCCAGGGATAGCCCAGGGATGATCTCTGGGGCGCGTACAATTTTCGACAAAGGCGCCGTTGACCCGACTATCGAGAATTCATCACACCTTTTTCGGGTCTCCCCTCGGGTCTTACGCTCGGATCGGACCGTCAGTCACATACCCGCTTGGGGATGTGCCAATGGCACATTGTAAGCGAAGCATCCCGCTTTTGCCTCCGTTCCGTTTTTTTCCAAACCACCTCTGAAATGAACTTGTTCGATCAAGAGGCGGCACTCCAGGCCTCTTGTTCGCTGGTTCGCAAATTGGTCGAGGTTGGACCCCTCTCAAAAGTTTTCCAGCGGCCGACCTGAGGCGGTTAGAAAATGGTTTGACGGACAGATATTTCTACCTTCAATTGCGCGGTTGAAGTAACCCTAATGGAGCCCCCGCCGTTGTAAAATATCCCCAGTGCATGGCGAATCCGGCAATCTGCAAGTCACCGCCATCCAGAAGATCAAGGGCCACACTGTCGATGCAGGAACGCCGGAAGAGGCCTTGGCCAATCCGCGCGAGGATTGGCCGTGGGAGTTGATGGAACGTCGCGGAGGGCAAAATAAACCATGATGAATCGATCGGAAACGTCGCTTGACTTAGAAACTATCCAAAGTGCGCTTGGTCGATTCAGTGTCACTGTTAGCAACGGAGGAAAGCGGCTGTTTGAGGAGGGTCGCGTCCGATCACTCGACGAAGCCGCGCGCCCGAATAACTATGAAGGAGAGGTCAGCGAAAAAGATGGCAAAAGATACCAGGTCACCCTGTCGTTTGGCGAATCCGCATCAAACCTGCTCTGTACCTGCCGAATTGGGATAGAATGCAAACATGTTTATGCCGCGTTACTTTTTCTTTCTAAAAAATTCCGGAAACAAGTTTTGCTTCAGAAAAAGGGGAGGCAAAAACGCCAAAAAAGTCGCTGACTATTTTTCACTGATCGCCGATCCAACCGTCCTGACCGAAAAGCTGACTGACTTTGTCGAACGTCTCGAAGAGCTTTATCAGGCTTACCAGGGAGGGAATCAGATCAATGGGCGAATTTTGAAAGGGCTTTTCCCGGATTGGCCCGCCGAAGAGTATTGGTCCGAAATCAAGATTGCCTCCGGCGACCGCTTGTCCCGGGTCCAGTTCTGGCATTTCCTCGTCGCCAATTTGCAACAAAGAGGTCTCAAAGTCCCGTCTCTATTCGGAGAATTAAACGATACCAGCGCTTCGAAAAATTTGATCGAAAAATGGAATGATTCTCAGGAAGCGCAAAAGTGGAAAATTCGATTCGAGCGAAACAGCGAACCCGTTGTTTATCAGCGGTCTGTAACCGAATTCCGTTGGGCTCTTGATGGAAGCGAGCTTTGCCTTGAGGTGAAACACGGAAATGAGCTGCCCTTCCGGCCTTTGCGCTCCGAAGAATTGAATCTCCTGGCCAAGGAATGGCGCTCCGGGCGTTTGCAGATTTCGGCCGAATCATTGCTCTTGCTGCTCCAACACTTTATCGCGGACGGTTATCAGCCACCGGTCCGATTGTCCCTTGGTTCTGGACTAGCGGGTCGCTTAAATGGTTTGTTTCAATCAGATGAAATCAGGCGGCGAACCGTCGGATTCGACGGTCAACCGCTTCGACTGGAGGCTGGCCGAGCCGAATGGAAAATGGTCGAAGCCACGGATTTTCTGTACCGGTTTCAACTGATGCACAATGGTCAGGTACCGGAGACAGCGCTCCTGATCCTTCCGGGACCGACTACTCTCTATTGGTCCGGATCCAGCTTGCTGGAAGCGGATCCGCCGCCATTTCCGGTGGACTCCTTGAAGTGTAAGCCAGTCATCGAGATTCCTCGATCTGCGGTCGAGTCAAGTTCAGGAATCCGGTATCTGGTCGACAGTGTTTCGAGCTTGTCGGATTCCCTATCAAAACGCGTCACCCGGATGCAGCCCAAACGAGTTCTTCGGGTCCGCACGGAGCCGACCGAATTGGGAGAAGCGGTACTATTTGTTCCTCAGTTGGTCGATCCACGCGACGGAACGGAGATCCAATCTTCTGACCACTTTGGCTGGAATCTCCCTGGGAAACGGGTTGTCCAGGAGGGCGATCACTTCACCGTGTATGAACTCCCGGATCAAACCGATGCCAATAAAGCGTTCGCCGGGTTGCCATCCGAATACGACCCTTCTGCCAAATCCTGGCGCGTCAAGAATCCAAAACGCGCGGTTGATCTATTTGCAAAATGGTCACAATCGTTGCCTGAAGATGTTGAATTGCAGACCTCGGAATCGCTGCGAGGGCTAACCACAAAACCGCTCGAGATCGATCTTTCATTCGATTTCGATGATGCTGGTAACGATTGGTTCGATCTCCGCTTTTCCTGGTCGGAAGCGGAGCTGACCCTCTCTCCCGAGGAACTACAAGCGCTCCTCGATGCTCGCGGCAGTTTGGTCCAATTTTCAGCGCGTGCCTATCAGAGTTTACGCGTCAGACAACCTGAAAAACTGATGAAGACGCTGGATGAACTTGGGATTTCGCCTCGCGACCTGGCGGCCGGTCCGCAGCGTTTGCATCTATTGCATCTGAGCTCACTGCTCGCCGCGAATCTAGTTCCCAAAGAACTTCGTGGGGAGCTTGAGAGACGTCTCGCTGAGATCAAAACAGAGGTTGCCGCCGAGATTCCAGATACCGTTCGAGCGATTTTACGCCCTTATCAAATCGCTGGGTTCCGATTTTTGGCTTATCTCAGTGCCAATCGATTTGGCGGCATTCTCGCCGACGACATGGGTCTGGGAAAAACGCTCCAAACATTGGCCTGGATTGCCTGGCTCCGGAATACCACCGCCATTTCGGGCCCCAGCCTCATTGTTTGTCCAAAATCCGTGGTCGACAATTGGCTAGGAGAAGCGGAACGCTATTATCCGTCCCTCCCGATCGCAGCTTTAACGAAACCGGAGCTGCACGCCAAGTCGCTTGCGCCAGGAAAGGTGCTGGTTCTCAATTACACCCAGCTTCGAATCTTGAGCGAAAATCTGGCACAGATCGAATGGGATGCCGTCATTTTTGATGAAGGGCAATATCTTAAAAATCCGGGCTCGCAGACCGCTCAGTCCGCCCGGGCGCTGAAAGCCGCCCACAAGATTCTCCTCACGGGTACCCCGATCGAAAACAGGTTGTTGGATCTCTGGAGCCTGATTCATTGTGTGATGCCTGGTGCGCTCGGAACCCAGAGTTCGTTCAAACGCGAATTCCAGGATTCGGGTGACGCCGAATCCAGGGCACGCCTCTCCCGCAGAGCCCGTCCATTCCTGTTGCGCCGCACCAAGGAAGAAGTTGCGTTAGAATTACCGCCAAAGATTGAAGAAGATATTCGAGTCACCATCGAGGGTAAGCAGGACGAACTCTATCGCGCTGAAATCAAGATCGCTCGCCAGAGCCTCCTCAAAATCGAAAGTAGCGAACAACTCAATAACCAACGATTCAACCTCCTGACATCGCTGCTGAGGCTTCGCCAAATCTGCTGTCATCCCGCCTTGGCCGGACTAAAAGACCAAACAGCGACGAGTGCCAAATTGGAGGCGCTGGTCGATCTGTTGGAACCCTTAATCGAGCAGGGAAACAAGGTGCTCGTCTTCAGCCAATTCGTTGAAATGTTGCGTCTTATTGAAGATCGGATCAGTAATCTGGGTTGTCCGTTGTTCAAGCTGACCGGACAAACGGAAAATCGCGGCGATCTTATCAAGAATTTCCGGAGTGATCCGGGTCCGGGTGTATTCCTGATCTCGCTCAAGGCCGGCGGCTCCGGACTTAATTTAGAAGTAGCATCGTACGTGATACTTTTTGATCCATGGTGGAATCCGGCCGTCGAAAATCAGGCCATTGACCGCACCCATCGAATCGGTCAAATAAAGACAGTCTTTGCTTACCGACTGTTGGTCCGTGACACCATCGAGGACAAAATCCGCCAGCTGCAGATTCGGAAGTCCAACTTGGCCAAAGACGTGTTGGGGGAAGAAGCGTTCGGCCGGGCACTAACACTCGAGGATTTTCGGTATTTGCTCGAGTAGCCGATGTGGCTAATTTTCACGCGGAGCCGTTTCCCGCTGTGAATTGGTCCCACTTAAATGGTATAAAAATAAACCTTTTCTATACCTCTCTTCGATTCCCAATGGCTTGCCAGACGTCGGTGCGACCAAAATACTGGCTTGGGTCGCGGGGTCGCCCGTGTGGCGTGGGATGCGCTGCGCGCCCGGGTTGGCACGTCTCGAAGCTTCCCATGCGCGACCCACGTCACGTGGCTTAACGCCGATACGCCCTGACGCCGAGACGTTGTTTTTGGACGTGCCACGCCGGACGGCGGAAGAGCATCCCGCGCGCAGGAGCGCCTTATTGGCGGGACTTTTAGCGAGCCTTTGATTTCAGTAAGCAATCTTCCTCCCTTCAGGCCATTTTTAATTAGTGCAGGGCGTGCTTTTTACGGTGTTTCTAGGTCTGGCGAGCCCACCGAACAATTGACGGTCCGCGACTAAATTTTCTCGTTACTTTTACGTAATAGAAACTTTCTATGATTTCCTTCCATTTGCACGATCGTCACTTCCGGAAAGTCTGCCCGCTGGCAGCGGCTCTTTTGATTTTCCCTCCTCTGGCGATTTCTTCAGAATCGGGCGTCACAATTCCTGCGAGAGGTCAGCGTTAAAACCTCGCAACAATTCCAGGATCTGGAGCTGATCAGTCGGTCTCAATCGGGAGATACTGAAGCTTTCGGCGAGCTAGTGGCCAGACATCGGGCCAGGCTTTTCACCATGGTTTACGGAATGGTCCGCAACGAGCACGATGCTTGGGATCTCGCCCAGGAAGGGTTCCTGAAAGCCTGGCGGTCAATCCACCAGTTCAAGGGGCGATCTTCGTTCTATACGTGGTTGTATAGACTCACCGTTAACCTGGCGATTGAATCGCTTCGCCGTAAGGGTCGTTGCCAGGAGGTCGAACTTGACGATGCAATTCCTTCATCTGCTCCCGGTCCCGGTGCCCACTATCAACGCGCTGAGATTCGTGAACATGTCAATGCGGCCATCGCGAAACTTTCTCCAGAACATCGCGCCGTGGTCGTTCTGAAGGAGTTAGAAGATCTCCAATATCACGAAATTGCCGAGGTGCTGAATCTTTCCATCGGTACGGTGATGTCTCGACTTTTTCACGGCAGAAAAAAGCTGCAATCCATTTTGAGACCCATTTACAATCAATTGATCTATGCAAAAGCAACCGCTACCCCCTCGAAAAGAGTATGGGCGCGAACGATTGAATCGGACGACTTTCATCGAGCGATATGACTACCGAACAGATCAAAGGCGAGATCCGGTACATGAGCCGGAGCGATCAAATCGAAATCTACAGATGGCTTGACGGCGAAGTGGCAGCCGATCTCCATTTCAGGATAGGATTACATCGATCACTGGCGATTCGACAGGACATCCGACAGAGGCACCAGGCGGATCTTGGGACTGAACGAGTGAGTGATCGACCGAGCGCAATGATTTAGTGGAGCCCCGGCAGCGGCTTGATGATCGACACGGTAAATGATGCTGGATCCTCCAGCTGTCAGCTTAAAAGTTCGGGAGGAACTTTACCGCCGTTCTCGGCGAGCTTGACGATGACCTGTTTGTGCAGCCAGACATTCATCGCGGCTGAATCGCTCTCATCGCCGGAATAGTGCAATTCGGTCGCCAATTGTTTACGAGCGGACAGAGTGCTATCCATTTCAACAAGTTTCATCAGGTCCACGATCGACTTTCTCCAATCGAGTTTTTCCGGATTCTTAGCCGCCAGGTCATCGAGGATAGCCGTTACATCGACAGTTCTTTCCGGTGCCGAGGCGGCGACGGACCAAGATACGGGGCAAGACCGACCGGATCGATCGACCCAGACCTTCATTGGTGGCCCAGCTTTGCAGAACAGAGTACGGGCAGCAAGGCGCCGCCCCGCCAACGCCGCAGTGAGAGCGAGCAGCGGATAGGCCTCAAATTTGGGCGGAATTGGAAATCGGAAGGAGCCAGCTCAAGGTCATAGACCAGCAGTCTATCAAGAATTGTTGGTTGCCCCCCTTGGAGGTCGGCAAGATAAATCGTTCTCCCAATTGAAGGGGACATCCCTGGCGTACTGCAGGGCGTCTTCCCTGGACCAAAACACGCCGTACAGGACACCATCCAGGCGAAGCTTGAATTCCTCGTCCCCATTTATTCTTACGGGCTCGACCTCAATCTCCATATCATTCGGTCACAGGCGGCTTTTGGCGTCGGAAGTTCAGAGCGATTTAGCACGGTTTTCTATGAACACGCCGAAATGCAGATAACCCGACACTTTTTCCCCGTCGTGCCTCCTCATGCCTGGCGGCCGGGTCTTGAACCCACAGAGCTATCATTCCGCGTTCCGTATTTCTTCCACCAGACAGGAAGAGACCTGTAAGTCCATAAATATGCCGCTCATTTTCCTGGAAGCCAAAAAAATTCCCGCCGATTTGAATTTTCTTGCGCCAATGGTGTTTTGAGCCCCAAAAAACCTCGGATCCTGAACACCAATCAAGAGAAAATCCCTGGCCACCGATAGCGACCGCATCCAAAGAAACTTCCGCAACGAATGGCATGCATGAGAGAAATGAAAGAATTCTCGGCAGCGACTATTCTGGTGATCTTGTTCCTGTTGCTTTGTTCATGCGCTGGCTTTCGATTGCCACCCGATGAGCCGGGTTCTAATCGGCCCAGAAGACCGGGATCAGGAGATATTGGCATGTAGGTCGGTGGGTTCCTGGACCCTGCCTCAGGCTGGACATTGTCCGATGCCACTGGCACCAAGGACGCTGGACAAATTTGTGAGAGCGGTACCCTCAATGGCCAGACTCACGTTTTTCTGCTCACGCTGGTTAGACAGCTAAAAGCCGGGCAATCCGGCGCGGATGCGATTCGAAAAATCCGGGGCATCATCTGCCGCGCGCGCGCGTTCGTTAATAAGGGATTTGGCTTTAAGTTCCGCAAAAGGCAGATCACCTGCCAAGGCGCGGTGCTCGTAAAGCATCTGGTCGCCAAAGCCGTTGATTAGCAGCCGCCAATCGAAGGGCTCTCGCAGAGTTGCCGGACGTTGAGCACGAATGCTGGTGGTGCAGTTATTCGTGACCTCATTGTACCAGGCCGGTTGAGCGTTTAATTCGTTCAGAGTGGCGATGTACTCCATGAACCGGCCCCGCACTTCCTGGGGCGGCATCAGTATTCGGTACAGGTAGAGGTCTTCATGCTTAAAGTTCGTCCGCAAGCGAACGACGTCGCGCTCATCGGCAGCGATGTAAACGATCTCATACTGGCGGTAGAGCCCGGCAATGGGAGAGTAACCCTGGCCGCGAGCGAACCGCGTTTCGATGGAAAAGCAAAGGCGTCCCTGGGGGCCAAAATCGAAGGAAAGAATGGGGTGCGCGATCAACTTTGAGCCCCAGTAATTTATGAACAGATCCAGCTCGCGAAGATTGTCGAGATTATAGGTTCGTGTCTCGTAACGAGGCGTAAAGTCGGTAGCAGTTTGGTATGCAAAATTTCGAATGTTGTGCACCGTGATCTGGTCTCCTTCCTGGGTGGCGTAGGCCAATACGGCGACTTCCGGTTGCCAGTCGCGATTTTGCTTTGGGCGCAGGGTGGACCACCAGCCGGCGACAAGAAGGAAGCCGACCAGGACGACAAGGCGCCCTCGCCAACCTCGAAAGAGGGCAAACCCGGCGCCCAGTGCCCAGATGATGGCGGCAGCAGTTCGCAGGGGTGCAGACGTGGGTAAGTCAAAATAAAGGGCGCCAGCCGTCCAGGCGACGACAATGCCTCCGATGATCGAAATCAAAGCAAGCAGCAGGAAACGAAAGAAGTACATGAGGATATCAAGGCTGATTAGCTGCGACCGTCAATGGCGCCGTCACGCAATCCGGGACGCGCTCCCGCGCGTGTTTAGCGCAGTCTTCGACCCTAGCCTGCATCGATCACAAATCTTTAGAGATTTGTGATCGATGCAGGCTCAAGCAGCGGAACTCTCCGGCTACGCCGGAAACTTCCACTGCTTTTTGGAGAGCAAAGTTTAAAAACAGTTTGCTTCGATGCATCAATTGTTAAAAAGGCTCTTGAACAGACGCGCAGCGTCTGTTTAAGAGCTTTCTAGCCCGCAATGAGCGCGTGGCTTCAGCTTGCGTGTGATTTTTGCGGGCTAGAACCGACCTGACAACTGAACCGAGGACGAGGACGAGGGCGATTGGGGAACGATTGCGAGGAACGAGAAGCGAGCGGTCAAGTACCAGCTTTGGTCGAGATCCCTTTCCTCGCATCTCAGCGATGGTTTGAGCCTGAACGCGCATTGATCTTGAGAATGCGACGGACTTCCTCGATGGCCTGAGGGTTCTGGTGGGCGGGATGGGCAGACGGCACGATTAGTTCGGATTGCGCTCCTTCCATGTGCGAGCTCCAGTAGGGCACTACACCATCGCTGGAATTTGGGGCGTCGCCTTTGCCTCGGTCCCCCATAATCGTGTGATATGGAATACCTGGCGTGATCGGGATGGTGTTGATCGCTTTCACGAAACGGTTGTTTGGGGCGAGGGTATCCACACTATTGGGAATGCGCTTGATCTTCAGGTCGCCGAAATTAAAGGTGCTGATTTTCAGGACGGCGTTACCTAGGCTGAGCAGCGTAGAAGGTGCTCTCACCAGTCTCGATCCAAACCGGCCAATCCAGTTGCTGGCGAGCTCGCTCCCACGTAATGGCGCGGCGATGAAAATTACCCGTCCGATTTCCGGGCGGTGCCGGAAAATCAGGGCCTCTGTGTAGATCTCCCTGGCTCCGGGAGAAAGTAACGTTTGTTGTGGAGCCTTGTTGAAAAGTTTCGTCCAAAGGGTCTGGCCGGTGTCGGTGATGAGCAACCGGCTGATGCAGCCGCCCATGCTGTGACCGATGACCACCATTGGCTTGCGAAGCGGAAAGCGTTTCTCCGCGGCGTCAAGTTCGCGCCGCAGGATCGAAGCGGAATAGGGATAGGGATAACCGCTCGGATAGCTGTAAAACCAGAACTGGTAATTGCGCCGGATGTCAAGGTCACCCCTGAGGCTGTTGAGCATTGGCGTCCAGGTCGCTGGGGAATCCATCAGTCCGTGGATGACGAGCACGACGGCTTTGTTCGGGTCGTAGGGCTGAAGCCGTGAGATACGCGCGGTTTCTGCGTATTTGGCCGGGTTGAGCAAACGCGAAAGTTCGAGTTTTTTCGGGTCGCTGCTCGCCAGCATTACGGCCAGCGGTACGGTGAAATCCGCCGCCAGGGCGTAGCTTTGCCCGTTCATTTGGACGGTTTCCACCGCCAGTGGATCCTCAAAGGAAAGCACGCAACGGCGGCCATCGAAGCGGGCAATGGCAGTGACGCCGTAGTAGACGCGAGGCAAGGCAAAGTCAGCCCGGGCATCCTTGTTCACTTCACGCCCGACAGCTACAATGGGTGCTCCGAGGCCTTCGCGCGTGGTCCGTTCAGCCACGTAGGTGCCGTGGACGTCGAATTGATTCGCCGGCGTAAAATTGTAGAGTGCGGGATTCCACTGAGGGCGTGGGTCAGGCTTGTGGGTGAGCACAAAATCTCCGCCGCTCGCCGGTACGCGGAGCGGTTGGGTCCACGGATCGAGCTTTCCGTCGCGGATGACGGCGATGATGCGCCCAACGGCAAAGTTGTAATCGCGCATCGCGTTCATGTCGTTTGGGTTGCGCGCGAGTTGGCCGGAGGCGATCTCTGTCGCGGTCAGGTATTCGCCAAGGGCGGCGAGCGGATCGCGACGCTCGATTTGCAAAGCCTTGGTGATCTCTGCTTCCGCAGCCGCCATCGCCCCGGAATCGCCCACGGCTACATTGTAACGAGGGCGCCGCTCGCTTACTTTAGAATAGGTTGCACAGCTCGCGATTGCGCACGCAACCGCGATTCCAACCACAAAACAAGCGATTCGGTTTCTCATAGCGGGGGGGCTTGCGTCGACAGCAAACAACGCAAAACGATTGCCTTCAAGTTTTGCGATTAAACTGGTATCGAATTTCTCTCGATCATGGTGGTAGAACCTTGCCGAGAAAGCCAAGCATGGCGACGTTGAATTGCTCGGGCCTCTGCAGCGGTGCGAAATGGCTCACTCCGGCCAGGTTGACTAATTCCGCATTCGGAATCGTCCGAGCGAGATATTCGGCGTGTTCGCGCTTGATGAATTCATCATGTTCGCTATGCACGATCACAACTGGCACGCTGATCTCGAGCCAAATCGGCCGCCGAACAATTGGGTTGTGTTTTCATCATCAGGCTGACCGCTTCGGCAAAAGGCTTGAATTGGTCCGGGGTGGCCGAATACCGGGCGTAGTCCTTCGCGTGTCGGCCCAGACAGCGGTCGAGGATCGGATTGGGCTCTTTAATTTGCTTCAGGCCGCTCGGATCCATGTTGCAGGCAAAGAAAAATACGCCGGCCACGCGCGTGGGAGCTTGCATGGCCAGGATCAAGGCTATGGTCGCGCCGTCGCTCCACCCCACCACACCGGCCTTTTCCAGGTGCAAGGCATCCATCACCGCTAAGACGTCGGATGCCATCAGCTCATACCTGAACGGTCGCGCGTCACGCGTGCTGCGGCCGTGGCCGCGGCTGTCGATCAGAACAGCACGATAGCCGCTTCCGACCAGGGCTGGAACCTGATAACCCCAATTGCCACTATGGCCGAGGCCGCCATGCAGCAGGATCACGGGCGAGCCGGACCCGTAAGTAGCGTACCAGATCCGAGCACCGTCGTTTTCGACGTACCCTTGGTCATGGGTGAGCGGTAACGGTGCGGCGCCATCCGCTCCAAACCTGCTGAGGTCATCGTCGTAAGTTTTCGTTTGTTTATCGGCCAATTTTTCTCGAGCGATCTGGAGCTCATCCGGTTCCGAGACCATGGCTCTCACTTCAACAGTTTGGCCGAACTCAAGACCCGGGCAGCCTCTGGCTACCTCTACGGCTTGCTCGAGACTCTCCGCTCGAATAAGAAAGAAACCCGCAATGGCCTCCTTGGATTCCACAAACGGCCCGTCCGTCACGGCCTTCCGGCTGGTGAGGACTTTGCCGTAGTGTCCTAGTGGCCCACCGCCCTTGAACTTTCCAGCATTGTTTATTTGTTCAAACCACTCAGTGAATCGAGCCATGTTTTGCTGGATCTCTTTTGGAGACAGATCTCTATGCCAAGTGGTATTTCGGAAAATCAACAGGTATTCGGATGTCGTCGTTTTTGGGTTCATAATCGTGTCACAGCGCCTGGCTTCTGTATTTCTATAAGCATCCGACGAACCAGTCCGCCTCGGTCAGGACATTTCACGTTCTTTTTTCAGCTTAGCAATTTGAACGGCCCGGCAGGATGCGCTCCCTGATTGTGTGGGAGCGCGTCCTGGCCCTGCGGGCCACGGATGGAAATGTCCAAACCACAGTGGCCCAGGGATTATCCGAGGACAATCCCAGGGACAGGCCTATGCTACCTTAGTGGGCGGCGGTATAATGCGAGAGGGCGCGCGACAAGTAGTAGCATAAGCATCTTGCTTGTCTTCTTGGGCGAATCGTCAAATTCGTTTGCAGCGCCTGCCCGCACGGAGGCAGGCTGGCAGCCTATGCTATCGCTGCCGGGTGTGGCGCCATGACGCGAGACGGTGCGACAAGGTAGCATAAGCATCCTGCTTGTCCTCCTGGGCGAATCGGGCAAAGCCGTTTGCCGGCGCTTGCGCCAAGATCGCATCGCAGAGCACGCACAGCCACCGATGGACTAATCGCAACCAACCCGCCGGCCACGTTCGACCTCCCTCCTCGCCGCTGCCATAGCAACGTGGAAGGCTACGACCTGACCAACCCCGTTATGCTAGCCATCAGGCCTGCTCGGCGAGCGGTTCTGCATATCCGGGTTGATGCCGAGACCGCCAGCGGCGTGGAGAGGTTCCTTCCCAACGCTGAAAGGCGCGGAAGAAGGAGTTGGCATCGTCGTAGCCGAGCAGGTAAGCGGTTTCCTTCAACTCCAGGCGGCTCTGTTCTGAGGTAATGGTGCGCCAGGTCGCGGCGGGTCTCCTGGAGCAGTTGCTGAAAGGTAGGCCGTTTTCCGTCAAGCCTGCGCTGTAATGTGCGCGAACTGAGGCCCAGCGTCCGCGCGACGTCCCCGAGGGACGGCCGACGGCCCGAGAGCAAGCGTTTGAGGGCGACTTTCACCTCCTCGCCCACGTCTGCGCTGCGCTTGCTGGCGTTCAACTCCGCCTCGAACTGCGACCCGAGCATCGCCAGCAGTCGGGATTGTGGGTGACGAACAATCGTTCCAGATCACTGGCGTCGAAACACCAACGCGTTGCGCTCTGCCTGGAATTTCACCCGGCAGCCGTAGTGCGCCTCCAGAGAGCTCGCGATGTTCCGCCTCGCCGGGTGAGTTCCACGCGCAAGGGTGGACTGGATTCCCGTGCCACGCCGCCCGATGTCAAGAATCCATGACAGGCAGAGTCGACGAGCACGGCGGGTTCCATCTGCTCGGCAAGCAGCAACACGAACTCGACGGCACATTCATCCCTGGCGCAGCGCACCGGATCTCTTCCGGGCAGGTGAGCTTTTTGTAGCGAGCCATGCGCTGCAGAGCGTCCGGAAGGACTCGCTGTGGAGCGCCGCGATCGTCTGCGGGCTCCCCCTTCGGCAGGCACGTCCCCACCGAGTTTCAACCCGATGGCGGGTCGCCGCTGATCTCGGCGATTGCCCGCCAAAGGGCAAACAGCTCCTCGGTCTCACCAGGATTTTCTCCTGCGTGGAAAAACCCCGCCGGCAAGCCGGGCGTGCCGAAGTACGGCCGGCGACCGACACGTTCTGCTCCTGGAGTTGACGTGCCAGCACGCGGGAAACCCGAAAGCGGTCACTCATTCTGCCAAAGGTTTGGTTTAATTTCGGTTCTTAAGGGACGCCATGTCGATGACGAAGCGGTACTTCACGTCCTGCTTGAGCATGCGCTCGTAGGCCTCGTTGATCTGCTGGATGGGGATCATCTCGATGTCGAGACGATGCCGTGCTCGGCGCAGAAATCGAGCATCTCCTGGGTCTCGGCGATGCCGCCGATGGCCGAGCCGGCGAAGCTGCGGCGCGGCATGAGCAGGCTGAAGACCGCCACGGGCAGCGGCTTCTCCGGCGCGCCGACCAGGACCAGAGTGCCGTCGAGCTTCAGCAGGTTGAGGTAGGCGTTGATGTCGTGCTCGGCGGAAACCGTGTCGAGGATGAAGTCGAAGCTGCCGGCGTGCTTGCTTCATCTCGCGCCGCGTTCTTGGAGACGACCACTTCATCGGCGCCGAGCCGCTGGCCGTCTTCGACCTTGCCGGGCGAGGTGGTGAACAGCACCACGTGCGCGCCGAAGGCATGGGCGAACTTCACGCCCATGTGGCCGAGGCCGCCGAGGCCGACGATGCCGACCTTCTGGCCCGTGCCGACCTTCCAGTGGCGCAGCGGCGAATAGGTGGTGATGCCGGCGCAGAGCAGCGGCGCGGCGGCCGCCGGATCGAGCTTGTCCGGGACGCGCAGCACGAACGCTTCGTCCACGACGATGCTCGTCGGAGTAGCCGCCGTAGGTGATGCCGCCGAGGATCTTGTCCGTCGCTGTTGTAGGTGAAGGTCGGGAACCTGTTCAGGCAATACTGCTCCAGGCCCGCCTGGCAGTTCGCGCAGGTGCGGCAGGAATCGACCATGCAGCCGACCGCGGCGAGGTCGCCCGCCTTGAATTTCGTGACCTGCGCTGCCGACCTTGAGTCACGCGGCCGACGATCTCGTGGCCGGGCACGCACGGGATAGACGGTGATTGTGCCATTCGTTGCGCGCCTGGTGCAGGTCGGAGTGGCAGACGCCGCAGTAGAGGATTTCCAGCGCCACATCCGTGTGACCCACCCCACGCCGGGAAATGGCGAAAGGTGCCAACCGGGAGGTGGCACTTTGGGCCGCATACGATTTAACTTGTGTCGTGTTCATCGGGCGAAGATGGACCATCGTTGGCGTCGGCGCACTAGCCCGGCGCGCCAAAATACTTGCAAAACACGCCAGAAATTTAGTTTTACCTTCGCAGTTATCTCCCGGACTCCCCTGACCAAGCTGGGTGCCTATAACTCCGAGGATGAATGATCTCTGGCGATCAACCAATCCGGAACTCGAAAGGAGAACAAGTACCGCGCCTTCGGTTTCGACATAATACGGCATTGCTGAGAGGATGGCTCTGATTTCAGCTGCGTCACTGGATTTCGAGCCTGAACCCCAGCTCTAAAAAATTGGAATGGAGAATGACCCAGCTTGACAGATCTCGACAGGACGCAAGCCTACGCAGAGCAGCGATCGTTGGAAGCGGCCCCGGTGGTCTTGTTGCTGCAAAATACCTAAAGGAGCATGGGTTCGAGCCAATAATCTTCGAGCAAGCTGACGACATCGGTGGACAATGGAACGTTCGCTGCCCCAGCAGTGGAATTTGGCCCACTATGGTGACGAACACTAGCCGCCTATTGACTTGCTTCAGCGATCTGAGCCATCGACCAAAAACTCCGCTGTTTCTGTCGAACGAAGAGATACTCTCCTATTTGCATCGTTACGCAGACCGCTACGGTCTGTTTTCTCATCTCCGCCTTTCCGCTCGTGTCGAGCTGATTGAGCGCTCAATGGGCGACGCAACGTGGAAGATCAGATTTCGATCAAACGGA
Source organism: uncultured Verrucomicrobiae bacterium (assembly GCA_963789065.1). Classification (GTDB taxonomy): domain Bacteria; phylum Verrucomicrobiota; class Verrucomicrobiia; order Chthoniobacterales; family JAFAMB01; genus JAFAMB01. The sequence continues at coordinate 138,010 of CAWBKA010000042.1, forward strand.
TCTGAGCCCAAAACGGAGACTTTCCCGTATGTTGTCGTGGCTTCTGGTCGGTTCAATAAGCCTTTCATCCCGCCAGTGCCGGGACTTGAGTCATTCTCCGGCTCCGGCGGTGTGATTCACAGTTTTCATTACAAGGAACCCGCGAGCTTTCGCGGGATACGGGTCCTTGTCGCGGGCTGCGCCATCAGCGCCTTAGAGATCGCAAGCGACTTGGCGATGCTCGGTGCTGCCCGCATCGTTTCGACTTTCCGTCGCCAGCGCTACGTCGTCCAAAAACTGGTAGCTGGTGTCCCGAGTGACGCTCTCGCATTCACCCGATTCGCGGCGCTAACTGGGGAAGTAACGCCGAAGGAGATTGTCGGCAAAACCATGCAGGAGTACGTGCTTCGTACGTTTGGAAGTCCTGAGCAGTTCGGTGCATTTGAACCAGCCGGAGACTTCGCGACCGTTGGCAGGGCGCTTAGTCAGCATTACCTGCCGCTGGTAGCTGAAGGGCGGATTGTGGTGAAACCTTGGATTGACAAGATTGTGGGACAGATCGTCCAATTCACAGATGGAAGTTCCGAAGAGTTCGACGCCATCGTCTTCGGGACCGGCTTCGATCTGAGTTTGCCTTTCCTCAGCCCCGAGATCAGGCGCTCCCTGGATCTCGACGCCAAGCACATCGATCTCTACAAGAATACCTTCCATCCCGACTGGCCCGGACTTGCCTTTGTTGGTCTTTATGAGCAAACCGGTCCCTATTTTACTCCGCTTGAATTGCAGGCTCGTTGGATAACCTATGTCTGGAGCAAGATTCTGCAGGTACCCTCGCCAAAAGAGATGTGGGCGGGCATAGCGGCGTACAGATCGAAACGAGGAGGACCGCAGTTGCAATCAATGCACACAATATCGCTGATGTTCGCTCGTGAAGCGCATGTCGAACCTGATTTGAGCCAGCAGCTAGCGCTGGCGCGTGCTTTACTATTTGGCCCTCTAACTTCAGTGTCGTTTCGGTTGAGTGGCCCCGGCAGCCTCCCAGATGTTGCCGCTCAAATCACTGCAGAGGCGCGTGCGATTGGGACGGTTGTTAGTCCGCAGTTTTCAACCGAGGAACTCACTAAACTTCAAGTTCTCGCTTCAGCACGAAATGATCCTCGATTCACCGATCTTGTGAATCTAGCGCGATCGTCCTGTGAAAGAGCTTGAGGAAATCAGTCGATCCCGATCCTGAGATTGGCGTGATAGGCCCCCACCACGTTGGCCCCGAAAGCACGAGAGGTTCGAAAAGGTACGATCCGGCACCATCTTGAATACCCTCTTCGAGGCCGGTCGAACAAAATCTCCAGCTGCGGTGACCAAAAGAGAAAGAGAGAAAGCGGTTGCGCCTTTCCGATTCGCAGCAAACGGGAAACCGCAGTTCTCTAGCCCAAAAAATTCACCGCCCAAACCTTACCATCAGCTTGGCGATGCCAATTGAGTGTGTCTCGATCTGCTTTGCCATTTTCCCAGGCGGAGTCTCCGAGCCAAAAGGCAACTTCTCAACGTTGAGCGCATACACCTTCACCAAATATCGATGGGGTGATCCAGGCGGAGGACAGGGTCCCCCATATCCCGGCTCCCCGTAATCATTCCGGCATTGAACGCTAGCAGATGGCAGCCTTCTTGAATCCTTGTTGCCCGCGCCTGGCGGTAGCTCCGAGATCGTTCCTGGAATATTAAAAATAACCCAATGCCACCATCCTCCACCGGTCGGAGCATCGAGATCAAAGATAGTGATTGCAAAGCTCTTCGTGCCGCTTGGCGCGTTAAACCAATGAAACTCCGGAGATATATTGGCCCCGCCACATCCCGAGCCATTGAACAAATTTTCTTTTGGCACACTCCCACCATCATGCCACTCAGAACTTATGAGACGGAAACCTCCGCCCTCCGCCAACGCGGTAGGCGCGACGAAGGCCAGACAAGAGCCGAGAGCCAAAAATAGCTTTTTCACAACATCAATATTTTGCCTCAGACTCCACTTTTTAGCTACTGATCCAGAGTGTTCTCTTTGAACCGATCCGGGATTTCGGAGTGCAATGGTCGGGCGTTTTCCAGAACACAAGATTTCCTCGTGAAGAACACAGACGGCTAAAAGCGGTCCGCTTCCATTGGATTGACAACCTTGCCGTCAGGTAGCACCACAACCAAAACAGTATGAGTCAGACGTCGGGAAGCCTCTATGAGATTCCAGGAGACCGGCGTTGAGATCCGGTGCGAACGAGTCTTGAACGATATGAGCCAAGATCAATGGGGAAGCGTTTGTTACCTCGTAGCGTCTCTTTTGTTTGCGGTCTGGTGGCGGCTGCGGGTCGAGGATGAGTTGAGGCATCGAGACAATGAAGAAAACGATGAATGAATTTTAAGCTTCACGATTGCTGCTTGGAACTCCACGCGTAGCCGCCCAAGCGCGGCTTCGATGAGCGCGGCACAACGCGCCTCGAATATTTTCTCGGCTGTCATCCGTCTTGCGAGTTGGTAGTGTTTTTCGCCGTTTCATCGTCGAGGTAAACAAACTGGCAGTCGCCGCCTCGTTTCAAGATTCGGGCGCGTTCGGCCGCATGGGCTGGAAACCAGCAGCTTACCAAAAACGCTGAGCGCTCAAAACCGGCGGCTGACTCGGCAGAAGTGATTCCGGTTGTGCTCGCTCCGACGTGGTCTTAAACTCACTAACTTCTCCGCCTTCTCCTCAGACGGGAGCAGACAACGTACTAGCGCTTCGCTTACTCCACTTGAAATTAGAGGATAAATCATAAATACCGATATTTTGTTTTCAATTTTTCCATTGAGTCCGTATGCCATACAAGGTATCTCTGCTGCGAGGCAATGCGCTTCCTAAACAGCTAAAAAGCGGAGAAACGAAAATGCCCCGTTCTAGAGAAGGTTGGTTGTCCACGATCCGAGCTATATCCGAGATGACGGAGGCTAATGGTTGCACCAAAGCCGAGGCGGCGACCGCACGAGTGAAAGCATTCGAATTGATGTACAAAAAGGGCATCGGGATGAGAGATCTAATGGCTCCTGTCTCGGCCCGTTGTTCCGAAGGCTTCCGCGTGACCCCTGAGTCCTGTGATCCAGCCATACGGACAGCCTATGAATACTGGGATAAGCATGGCATACGCTCCGATCCGTTTATGAGGCAGGTATTTTCAAACGAGACAGGTAAAAACTCCGTCCAGTGGATACCCCGGATTTTTGCTTTCTGCGGAATTGCGGGCCTTGCAGTATGGGCTATTGCGTCGGTTTTAAGCCCTGAAAGTCGCGGATACGACGACCCTCCCAAGGCCGCCTACAATCAGACGGAAATTAATAAACTGCCAGAAGCACACTCTGCGCTTCCGAAAGTCCTGGGCAATCCAGAGCAGGTACTTTACTCGGATCTCTCGACTCGTTGAGACGCATCAATTCAGCGATCCATTTGATCGCCCGTGTATCAGCTTCAGAGCCTTCTTTGCGCTCTCTAACCTATTTGTAACTCGAGTTGCAATCGGATAGTCACAAGAGACAGTCCGGCTGGGAAGGGGGGGTGGTGATTTTGATAGGTGATAGATTGTGGGGGTGGCAGGCGCTCGATCACGTTGCGCACTGTCCACTGTCGATCTTTGTGGGTGCCGTCAGCGGCGATAAAGGGAGATCACGGGATGCGGTCAGGAAAGCCCGGGCAAATGGAAGAAGCCGGTGACTGATGATGAGGAGAAACAAAAAAGGAAATGGAGCCGTCAACCGCGCAAACCCAGACTTCGGCCGCGCCGGCATCAAAGTACAAGGTGCGCTTTTCGTTGATTTCGGAAAGCGAATTGGAGGGAGAAAAAATCTCCACACAGATCTGAGGAGCGCAGGTGAGGACTTGAGGATCTTCGGCGATCTCTGGGCGATTGGCAGCAAGCCAGGCCACGTCGATAGCCTTGACGCCATCAGCGGTAGACACCGGGCACTCCGGCAAGGTTCTACCACCAGGCAGAAGCTCATTCAGAAGATGGATAACGTGACCCTGGCGACGGGAGTGTCGGAAAGCTGGAGGCGGGCTCATAAGGATGTGGCCATGACGATCGGTCTCAATCCGATTCGGGAGCTTCGCAAGGGCTGGATCCGTCAAGATTTCGGCCCAACGCTCGAGGTTGAACTTGGTCTGAGAAACGCGCTCCGGCATCTCAAAGGTGATAGGCACGGTAGAAGGTACGCCAGGAAAAGAAAAAATGAAGTACAGGGATAGTGCAAGGTAACTGGCCTTTCACCACTCTCTTTATAGCGCAATTAATATTTGCCTCGACCTCCCTGCAACTTCTCGAGAAACGAAGAGCCTCCATGCTCCACCCAAATAAACAGCGTCCCCTCTCCCACACCTTCACTAGTCTTCCTACATCTCCACTCAATTTGGACGTGCGGAGAGTCAAATGCGCTCAAGCACCATCTGCGAGGGCGGCTGAGACACGTATTCCGGTCAGATTCAACCCATTCACCGCCCGGATCCATGCACTCAAGATGAGAATTGCCCTTTGGCTCGGAGACTCCGGCTCGGAAAATGGCGAAGCAGGCGAGACACCCTCGATTGGCGTCGAAGTTGTGAAATGATCCGAATTCTATTCCGCCGTGGATATTTCGGCATTTGGCCAAAGCTCACCAACAGCAAACAATCGCTTCGAATTGGATCGAAGCACACCAAAAGCAAATTGATCCGAATTGACCTAATTCACGGCTTATTTCGCCCCTCAATACTGATGATGCCTGAGTAAATACCAAAAGCGGAAAGTTTTGGAAACCGGCATCGCGATACTATGGTAAAACTAAGCACGGGGAATACCTGTCCGAAAAAGAGGCAGTCCAGAAAGGGTATCTGCCAGCGAACGGTACCGGAGAATGACTATGGCCGTGAATCTCAGATTGACCCATGTAGTTAAAGATCGTGCCGTCCAGAAGTTTCAGGTAAATGGCTCGGAACTCCTGATCAGTTTCGTTGACGGCTCGACGATGAGGGTAACGATCGCGGAATGCAATAGCCTACCACTTCACGGGGGTGCCAGAATCCGCCAGGTCTCAGAGGACCAGACAACGCTTTTTTTCGAGTGTGAAGACGAAAGTATACTCGACGTTACGATAGTCGATCCGGGGAACTCGGTGATTGTTCGCGACAAGAACGGTCAGGTCGAATATCTCGGATAAGCTGCGGGTGGCTTCTCTCAGCCTTTTCGTTCGGCTATCGACGCATATACGACAAATCCAGAGGAGTAAATTCTGGTTCTGCTACGGCGGGATGCAACTTGTTTTGAAAAACGGGCCAAGGGTCTGCTCCGACCGAGCCGTGAATCATTCTCACCATGATCAAAGCCCAACTAGCATAAACTTCAACCTCTGCGGAGGTTGCGACTGATGCGTCTGGCATTATGACTCCTTTCTACAGTGGGAATTTACGCTGGAGACCCTCTGTTTCAATAGCTCTTCGCATCTGGGCCTATAGTGTCAGCGATCAGTCAAAACCAGCCAGGAATAATCGAAATTAAAGGGCTCAAAACCAGCCACTTTAAGGGAAGCAAAACAGCTCCGTAGGACCTGGAACAAACAGGTTCAATGGGCATGTCGAATGTCCTCAAAGTGAGCCTGCAAACAACGATTTACAGCCTGGCCGATCGTGGATGGTCGCAGCGACGAATTGCGAGCGAGTTGGGGATCAATCTCGAAACGGTGCGCCGGTATCTGGGACGACGATTTTAGCGGGTGCACGAGCACTGGGATTCCCGATCTGGATAAAGAGCCTACTGACGAGGAATTCGTCGTCGCTTGTGTAACTCTTTCAAAATCAACACTCGATTGCGAAGTTCCTCTGCGCTTTTTCAATCCCCCGCGTTGCCTTGTCTCCGCAAACTGTCCATGATGTCGTCATGAGCGAAATATCCCCCTCCCTGGTGGTTATTGCTTACCTGCGACTTCGATCCATTCTGCCACGACCTTATCCTTCTCCTGAACCACTGAATAGACCCATGTGCGCCCTGAAACTGTATCGAGTTTGAAGATCCCCTTGTACTCGGTCGATGTGGAACTTTCAGGAGTCAAGGTTACTGGCACAAGTTTGTATCGTCCCACTCGATCGGAACCGCAGGAGACAAGCAGGAGTGCAGGGAGGAGAAGTATCGCTTTCACAATTCGGTTTTACCCGAATTGCCTTCGGTCGGCAAACTGCCCAGGATCTGGATGATATGAACAAAGAACTCCCGAAATATCATTTGGAGATCTTGGCGGCTATCGCTTTAGCTAATAAGCTTCGTAGGGAACGTCGTCTTCGCGGTCGCTCATGCTCCTTTGTCGCAAAATAACGTGCGGCTGAGAAGCGGGATCGCCGGGAGCGCTGGACCTACAGCTGCTTATCAACTCTGGGTTCAACCACTTTCCCGTTGAGTAGCACGACAACAAAGAACAGCTAGCTTGCGGTACTGGTTGATCGCGTTAAGAAGTTCGTGGAGGGCATTCTGACGGTCACGAACGGCTTTTGAACGCCGTCTTTAATCAGCTTGCCCTCTAGGTCGATCGTCTTCTTTGCCGGGGGGCGGCAAATCCATCCCGGCAGAGTCCTTTAAAACCCAGCGCAGCTCTTGGAGGTTTTCCCATGCCCGTTTCCGTGACGCCCTCGATGCCTCCAGTTCGTCGAGCATCTTCTGCAGTTTTTGCGGCGTCATCCTAACCAGTGAACACAATCCGTGCCAAGCGCCGCGATTCCCGCCGCACTCATCGGACGATATTCGAAGGAACCGTCGAATTGCCTTCGATCGGAAAACTGTCCATGATACCGAGATGAAAAAGGGAGATCAATCAGGCAGTCTGAAAAACTTCCCCCATGGGGTTAAAGAAAGCCACCAATCCCCTGGACCTCCACCTCCGAGCGGGCGGTTACGAGATCTTTCCAATCACCCAAATTTTCCAATTGCCCAGTAACGTCTGGCTAGCGAAAATCCCGAACGATTGACGATTCGGGCGAAGCAGAGCTTATCTCGTTTCCGTGTTTCACCTCTTTAGAGCATCCCCCAAAGAGGGGTCCACCGTGACCGGATCGAATTGATGCGAAGCGAGCCCAAGTTGGAGAACGCGGAAAAACTGACGCTTAAAGAATCGAATGAGAACATCGCTCGGATGGAGCCGATGAAGCCCATGGAACCGATGAAGCCGATGAATTGACGGTCGGATTTCACCAAGATACGAAGCCGGAATATCGGCCGCGGCACCGAGTGCGGTGGCATTCCGGGCTTCGGTCGTTCGACTATGGACCACTATCGGGGCCGACACTACGCCGCTGCCCTGATCGTCCCAGCATCAGCGTCCCTTTTGGCTAACATTTCAGGGCATGCGATCGTAGACCGAAACGGATCTATCCAGTTCTAGTCTTGGCTTTCTTCTTCAAGAACTGCAAAATCTTGTCTGCTTGTTCGCTCGTAGGCTCTCCCTTGTCCTCCATCCATCCCGTAAGCGTTTGCGCCGAGACTTCGATGGCCTCAGCTATTTCGGGAACGTGCTGAACAATGATGTCCCGATAGTTTCCAAGAGCGGTGAGTTGTTCTTCGGTCGGCTCCATGAGGTAACAATACCAGAAATCTGAGGGAGACGCCTCGCAATCCAGGGAATCATTAATTGCCTCTTCGAATTCACCCCGTATAGAATATGTGTAGCCGCGACTGCCGTAGGGAATTGCATAATTAGGGTCGATCCGAATCGCCTCAGTGTAATCACTTATCGCCTTTTCGAAGTTGCCCTGGCCGGAGTAAGCGTTTCCGCCATTGTTTAGCGCAGCGGTACAATTAGGCTCGATCCGGATTGCGTCAGTATAATCACCAATCGATTTCCCGCATGATGAAAGGGTACGGGAAAGGGCGTTGCTGAAAGCGGCGGGTTGATCGTAACAAGTCGTCGTTTTCAGGATCGGGTGGCTGGTACCAGGGACACTGTCTACACACGGGGAATTGCTCGGGCGATCGGGAAGGAATCTAAGTGCTCGTGGTTCATGTCTGAACGCTGAAGGTTTCCGCAATAGCACCCGCTGGGCACCTAGTTTCCTCGATAATGAGGTACCATCCAAATTTACTGTGCCATATATTCCGCAACGCGGAGCTCGGAGAATTTGGAGCACTGGCTAGCTTGCGATGACGCCGAAGGACACCGTCGCCGGGAATTTTATTCCGAAACTCGACTTCATCCGCTACTGTCGATGAAACACGCAATTGTTTGTGGAACTGGACTATAGTTCGCCAGTGGATAGCGCGAACCGGTGGACCATGATGGACGGTTTCGGCTTAGATTGCGGGTGAAGATCGGTCAGACCATGAAAACGGAGGATAGACGCACCTGCCCGAGTTGCGGTAACGAGTTTTCTGGAGCAATGGAATTCTGTCCGGTCTGCACGCTTCGCAAGGCTCTCAAGGGCGGGATCGAGTCCGGCGAGTCTTCGTCTGAGGATATCCTCAAGATCACACCGGAACAGGCTACGCAACGCTTTGAGCACTATGAACTGCTGAAGGATGAAGACGGGAAAGCGCTCGAACTGGGTCGCGGTGCGATGGGAATCACTTACAAGGGGTACGACATTGATTTGCAATGTCCGGTGGCATTAAAAGTGATCAGCGAGCGTTATCTCGGTGATGAGTCGGCACGATTTCGTTTTTTGCGCGAGGCACGCTCGGCGGCGAGGCTCCGACATTCAAACGTTGCCTCAGTATTGCACCTGGGCAGAACTGGGAACAGTTACTTCTACGCGATGGAGTTTGTTGAGGGGGAAACGCTGGAGAAACTTATCAAACGGTCCGGGCGGCTGGAGGTAAAGTTGGCGCTCGAAATCACGATGCAGGTTGCCGCGGGTTTGTCTGCCGTCAACAAACAGAAGCTCGTGCACCGGGACGTTAAACCCAGCAACATCATGGTGAATGTCGAAGAGGGCAGCACTTTAACAGCCAAGATCATTGACCTGGGACTCGCCAAGCCCGCACCCGACGCGCCTGCTGATGCTGAGATTTCAATTCCAGGAACTTTTGCCGGTACACCGGAGTTCGCCAGTCCGGAGCAGTTCGCCGGAGTCGGGGTGGACATCCGCTCGGATCTGTACTCGCTCGGCGCGACGCTTTGGAAGATGCTGACCGGCCATGTGGTATTCGGGGGCTCCCCGGCTGAGGTGATGTATCAGCACCAGCACTCGCCCTTACCGCTCGAAAAACTCGTAGCCGTCCCCCAGCCGGTCGTTATTCTCCTGGAGGTCCTGCTGGAGAAAGACCCCGGGCGGCGCTTCCGGAGTCCTACCGAACTTCTGGAGGCGATGGCGATGATAACAGACGCTATCGACGCGCGGCGCAGAATCACTCGCCGGAGCCTACAGGAGACGCCCCCTGCCGCTTCGCGTGTCGGAACCCGCAAGCCGTCAGCAAGACTTGCACCGAAGAAGATTTCCGTAGCGAGATTGCCCGTTACCGGAGGCGATGTTTTTGGTCGGGAGGAGGATATCGCTTTTCTGGATCGTGCATGGGCAAACAAGGACGTCAACGTTGTTACCATCGTCGCCTGGGCCGGTGTCGGGAAGTCCACACTGGTCAACCATTGGCTCCGACGAATGGCTGCTGAAAAATACCGTTCTGCGGACCTGGTTTTTGGCTGGTCGTTTTACAGACAGGGCACCGGTGGGGGCACTTCGTCTGCAGATGAATTTCTTGATGCGGCTCTCACTTGGTTTGGCGATCCAGACCCACGGCTCGGTACGGCATGGGAGAAGGGCGAAAGACTCGCGAAGCTCGTCGCACATCGTCGAACCTTATTGGTTCTGGATGGCATGGAGCCGCTCCAAAATCCGCCTGGTCCCCAAGAAGGACGGCTGCGTGAACCTTCCCTCCAAGCGCTTCTACGCGAGCTTGCTGCCTTCAATACCGGGCTTTGCGTCATTACCACGCGGACGCCGGTCGCTGATATTGCCGATCATGAAGGTGCCTCAGCCCTCCGTCGTGACCTGGAGCAGCTATCCAGCGATGCTGGCGCAAAACTGCTCCGAACGCTGGGCGTAAAGGGAGATGAGACGGAGCTGCAAAGTGCCAGCAGCGAGTTTAGCGGCCATTCTCTTGCGCTCACGCTGTTGGGCAGCTATCTGACCGATGCGTATAATGGAGACATTCGTTGCCGCAGCGAAGTGTCAGGACATCTTGCTCACGACGTACGACAAGGAGTCCATGCCCGAAAAGTGATGGAATCTTACCAAACCTGGTTTGGAGAGGGCTCCGAGGTTTCAGTTCTCCGTATATTAGGTCTATTCGATCGGCCCGCAGACGAAAAGACGCTCAGAGCTCTGCTAAAATCACCCGCGATTCCTAGCCTGACAGAGTCATTAACTGATTTGCGCCAGCCCGAGTGGCAAATGATTCTGGGCAAGTTAAGAAGGGCCAGACTTCTCGCGGGAGAAGACCCGCATAATCCTGGACAACTGGATACGCATCCTCTCGTTCGTGAATACTTTGGAGGACAGCTCCGGAGTCAACAAAAGAATGCGTGGAAGGAATGCAATAAACGGCTCTATCATCATTATCGAATGCTTGCGCCACCGCTGCCGAATAGTTTCACGGAGATAGAGCCACTTTTCTCAGCTGTCATCTGCGGCTGCAATGCCGGTCTGCTTCGAGAAGCGCTGCATGAAGTTTACATTCCGAGGATTCAGCGAGGGAATACCTACTTTGCGGCTAAGATTCTTGGAGCAACAGCGCCATTGCTCTCTGTTTTGGTTCATTTCTTCGAAGACGGACGCTGGGGATCGCTCGTTGAGACGGCCGTCGAGGGCCAGAGTCTCACTGCGGAAGATCAGCTCTTCATTTTCATGCAGTCGGCAGCATACCTAACGACGCGAGAATTGGGATCACCAGAGGCCCGAATTTGTTACGAGCGAGCTGAGCCTTTGTGTCACTCGCTTCGCCATCCGTCCCTCCTTCACGTGGCACTCATAGGTCAGTGGCGCCATACACTTTTCACCGACAAGGTGTCTACTGCAATGCAGATTGCCGAGCGAGTTTACTCGCTTTCCCAGGAGCAAGATGACCCAAGGCAAATGATTTGGGCGTACAACGCTTTGGCAGGAACGCTCTACTTTTTGGGCGATTTCGAGGCGTCGGGACAAAACGCGATACGTGGTCTTCAGATCTGGCGCTCGGGAAACGTTCAGTCTCATCCGGAAGACGTCGATACGCCAATCGTCGGCTGTTTGCTCTATAAGGCGGTTACCGAGTGGCATCTTGGAGAGATAGCTTCCTGCCAAGCGACCATAGCGGAAGCGATCTCACTAGCAAAGGAGCTAAATGATACGAACGCATTAGCCCTGGCGCTAAATTGGGCAGCCTTTCTCGCTTACCTTGAGCGTAATCCTACTGAGGCGGAACGCTTGGCGTCGGATTTAATTGAACTCTCCACGCGTCAAAACCTCGCGTATTTTCTGACTGTATCAGCCATTCACCGAGGTTGGGCGCGCAGTGCGTCCGGTGACATCGCGGAAGGTATTTCGTGGATCGAGCAGGGAATAAAAGATCTTCGGGCAACCGGTGCAGTGCTGGGCATGCCAATTTTCCTGGCACGAAAGGCCGAAGCATTACATTTTGCGGATCGTACCTCTGAAGCTCTTGAGGCAATAAGCGAGGCGGAAACACTGGCTGAAAGATTTGAGCAACGCTATTTCTGCGCCGAACTGCACCGGCTTCGTGGTGTGTTTCTCGCGGCTATGGGTGCTGAGGGGACCGAAATTGAGGCTTCGTTCTGCGCAGCAATCAAAATCGCTGGGGAGCAGAAGTCGATTTCGCTAGTGAAACGTGCCGAAGCAACTTACGCAGAATATCGCCGCCAAAAAGCGAGCGCGTCCGGAGGACGTGGATTCCGACTATCTCTTTAAAACTCATCTCACATCCAACAAATTGATATCTGTTCCGGCACTCGGGAAGAGGCCAGCAACCAGGCAAACTGAAGGAGTGTCCTGACGGCCAGCCGGGCTCCCCGGACTCTCCTATAGATCTCTAAGTTGCAATAAATGCGACGTCATGCCGGATTCCACCGCGGCAGGATAGCGAGGACCGCCGCTGGCCAAGCTCGCCTAGCTTCCGGTTACTTCGGTATCGTGAATTCGACCGTAATCCACGGTTAGCCGACCGTCATCTGTCTCGGTATAAATTTCCACGAAGCGGCGATTCCAGAGAATATCCTCGTATGAGTAATCGGTGGCGCTCTGAACGGGCGCTGGAATTACGGTGTCGATACAGACGATCGATGCCATGAACCGCGTGTCGCTGTTTTTCAAGTCTTCCGAAGTCATCCCGTAGAGAGGGCTGCTTTCATCGATCACATGCCGGAGAGTCAGCGCAACTGGAAACGAGATCATGCGATCGAACTGTAGTTTCAGCGGATAGAACCGCCTCACACTTGCTTCTTCCTGGGTCGGTTCATTGCGGAAAAGCATCACGCGGAATTCGGCCTCGGCCATCGCGATGTGGCGCTGGTTAGCCACCCGCATCATCAAGGTGGGTACGCCGTCGAAAGGCGCTATGACGGCACATTTGCTGAATAGAAGCCGAGCGGCCGGTCGCGAGAACCGGACAAAGATCAGACCGGTGATAGCGGCCATACCGAACATGCCAACCACGATCTCGGCAGTCGTAACGAAATGGCCGTAGAAGGTGTCCGGGTACATGTGTCCGTAGCCGACAGTGGCCAGAGTTTCTACGCTGAAGAAAAAGGCTTCGTAAAACGAACCGGGCGGTAGCTCGGCGATGCACCTGCCACCGAGCACATACAAGCTGGCGAAGACAAGATTGATCAAGATGTAAACGGCCAATACCAACGCAGCGAACCTTGGCCAAGTTAAGGTCAGTACGAAATGATAGCTGTCTCGAAAATTGAATTTGGCCGCATTGATTTTGACGAATTCCAAACGACCAGCCCGGACTGAGATTGATCTGCCACTCTTGCTCATGCTGCTGGAAGGAATATCTAGGGAGGAACGAAGTTGCGCCAAGTTAATCCTGGCGGAGGTCTTTGTGCATGAAAAAGTTTTTTGTGGGGCGGTAACGTTGGGGTTCTGCGTCGGAGAACCTGCCAATGCCGTGATCGGCTTTTGGTATCCGTTGCCATTCCCATTTCCAGAGCTAGGGACCGACCAAACGAGTTCTTGGCGGTGGAGCCGGGCCCTTCAATGGCTCAAGCACCGACAGACCATAAGAACGACCGGCCTTTGTGAGATCCGAGCCGGTCTGCGAGGCAATGTCAGGGACATTTCGCAAGCAACTCGCGAAAGCCACGAACAATCGCTTACCGCTGTGGTCCCGTTGGTTCTTTCCACCATCCCTTGTTCAGATTACCTGGGGAACCCAAGGAGATCCAGATGTCTTTCGGGGTAAGCTCCATGCGACGGAGTGCTCAGAAGAACACATGGCTGGTCGAGTTTCTTCGATTACGTCGAGATAAATGGAGACCGGCCATTGCCCGGCCCGGCTCCTCCACGAATGGACGCAAGAGCCATCCTCAAACCCTTCACTAAATGGGCAATTGAATCTTCCTCGCCATCAGCGGCGTCTTCCGAATAAAGTCGTTCCTCTGACAGTTGCCTGCGTCCTCGGCGTCGGATGCCGAATGGCAAAATGAGTGGCCAAATCTTCATCAGTTACCGTCGGGAGGAAAGTCGGTGGTCGGCTGGACGCCTGTTCGATCGCCTGACCGCACGGTTCGATCGCCGACAGATATTCATGGATATCGACGGGATCGGCCTAGGTGAGGACTTTGTTGAAACCATCGAAAAGAGGGTTGGTGCCTGCGATGTGCTAATCGCCGTAATTGGAGCACATTGGCTGACTTCCACGGACCAGCAAGGGGGAAGGCGGCTCGACAACCCTGAAGACTTCGTACGGATGGAGATTGGAACAGCACTCAGGCGGAATATCCGGGTCATCCCTGTTCTAGTCGACGGGGCCTTAATGCCTAGATCGACTGACCTTCCGGACGACTTGAAGCGTTTGGCGCGCCGAAATGCACTTTTAATCGGCGACACTCATTTCGACGACGATTGCCGCCGCTTGGTGGCCGCAATAGAGGAAGTAGTAGAGAAGCCAGAACCGGAACGCAAACAGCGTGAGGATGCAGAGCGGCTCGAATCCCAACGTGCACGTCAGGAAAAAGAACGGCTGGAACTTGAAACACGGGTGCAGTCTCCGCAGGTCGCCGCGTCGGCACCTTCCGATAGGTCTAAAGCGGACGAACCTCCCGACTCGAACCCGGCACCAAGGCCCGCTGAGCCAGAAAAGAGATCCCCTTCAGACGGAGCCGCAGGAAAGAATCCGTTGAAGGAGTTAATTGCTTTCTTGGCGATCGCGGCGTTCATAGTGGTCTGTGGGGTACTCGTTTACCTCAATATCAGGGAGCCCCACTCGCCTTCCCCTCAAGCCCAGGGGGAGAAGGTCCCGCCGAGATCAGAGACGGCGTTACAGCCGTCCCAGCCCCAAACCACGCCGTTCGCAGTGGAGGTGGCACCCGTCCGGTCGATTAGCGCCACACCGACCAAAGAACAACTGGAACTGGCACGCAGGGCCATGGACGATGCCACAAAGGAACGTCCTTGGGTCAACGGCTTAGGCATGAAATTTGTACCTGTGGCTGACATCCATGTCCTCTTCAGCATCTGGGATACGCGGGTGCAGGACTTTGAAACGTTCGTAAAAGACACCGGCTATAATGCGACTAGCGGCATGTGGTCCCCTGGTAAGAATGGGTGGAAGCCGAATGGTGCGACATGGAAGGAGCCGGGTTTTAGCCAGGGAGCGAACCACCCAGTCGTAGGGGTCAGTTGGAATGACTCGAAGGAATTCTGCAAGTGGCTGACGGAGCGGGAACGAATAGCGGGAGATCTGCCTCAAGACAAGGAATACAGGCTACCAACGGACGAAGAATGGAGCGTAGCCGTGGGGTTGAAGAACGAGGTCGGAGGCACCCCAGAAGAGAAGAGTGTCAAAGCTTCGTTATTTCCGTGGGAGATCGAGAAAAAATCCGCCAAAAGCTGGCCGCCACCTGCTGGAGCCGGGAATTATGCCGGGGAAGAAGCGAAGATCGGGGATTGGCCCTCCGAGTTGTCGGTCATTGAAGGCTATAACGACGGCTATCCAAGAACCAGCCCCGTAGGAAGATTTGAGCCGAATTCCAGTGGCCTGCACGACATTGGAGGCAACGTATGGCAATGGTGCGAAGACTGGTACGACACAAAAGCGCAATACCGCGTTTTGCGCGGTGCGTCTTGGGCCAGTGGCCGCATCGACCTTCTGTTTGCTTCGTTTCGTCTCAAATACTTCCCTAATACTCGTGACGCGGCGGTCGGGTTTCGTTGTGTTGTAGCGGCAGTACCTTCGAAATGAAAGCGACGACAACTCGGAAAGGATTGCAGCGTAGGCATTGGCCAAAGCGTTTTCGAGACAAACCTGCTGTATTTTGCCGGAACGAATGGCTTCAGCGTAGAGTACTCCCCCTTCATCAACTCCAACATCACAAGAACCTGCTCGCCTCTCCGGCCAAAATTTCCTGACGGTGCACAGGTACCGGCCTATTGGCCTCCGTTCTTCGCGCTCCCATCTGGCAAGGGTCGCGGATCGACGCCCTGGGACGTTGCCAGGGACGGCGGTACACTTGAGTACGTCTTTGAAGGGTGGTGAACAGAATTCTCATGATACCGCGACCAAAAACAAAGCAGAACGCAGCGGATTTTAGGACGACTTTTACGGCATCTATATTACAAGCCTGTAGTGAAAACATTGATCTGCGAGGCTTAGCGGTCCGCCTTTGCCGCTCGCTGGCAGCCACTACAACCTATAGGAGAAGCTGGTAGACCTGCGGAGAAAAGCCTTTCCACGAGAATAGCGAAGCGCTAAGTTTTCTAGTTAGTTACGAAAGGAGAATCCCTGTTTAAATGTACGCTCGACTCTTGAATATTTTGGCTTTTGCTCTGGTTGTCCCAACGATGGCGGCGACGACCAACGGCGTGACCTTCAATGTGCGCCAAGAGAATGGGGTTGATCAATATTATCGACTTGAAGTGCCTCCCAACCTGCCACCGCCAAAGCCCGACACTGGTAAGATCTCCCAAAATGAAGTGGAGATCATCGCAGTCGGATGGGCAGCAGGGTTGGAAACTACTGGTGGTCTGACGAATCTGGGAGCCAGTAAACCCGGTGGCTTTTATAATGCAGCCTATGTTAAGGTAGATTCGGTCCAATATCAAACGAGTCCCGTCCCGTATTATCTCGTGCAAATGAACGGAAAGATCGGCCAAACTCGTCAGACATTTTATGGTCCTTCGCTGTTTTCTGTGGGTAGTTCGAATTAGTTCATAGTTGGGACAGCCAAATTGAGCTGACCGGCTCGGTGATAGGCGGCGGTTCTGAAGTAGACGAAGTTTCTAAACCCGCGCGCCATTCGTTTGGCTAGTTGGATGACGCCGTTTACGGCCTCGATGGCTGCGGAGGTCAGTCGGGTGTCGAAGTAGGCGAGGATCCCTTCCCAATGCTGGCGAACGGTCTTGGCTAAATCGCGGAAGGGACTGAGGCGACTGCGCGCGGCCCAGCCACACCACCAATGGAGTTCAGCTTCGGCCATCTGGCGGTCGGCGTTAGCGTAAATGGCTTGGAGAGTCTCACGCAGACTCATCGCACGGCCAAGTTTGGTGTACTGACGGCAGAGATTTTTGCGTTGCTCTTGACGAGCCTCACTGAGGTTCCAAGTGTTGCCGCGCAAGCTCCACATTGCCCCTTTGAGATCGGCTCCCTCACGTTGAAGCTCGCCGCGCACCTTATCGAGTGCTCGGCCGGCCAGTACCATGACGTGGAACTTGTCGAAGACGATCCTGGCACGAGGAAAATATTCCGTAGCTCCCTTCACATAGGCTGGGCTCATATCCATGGCGATCGCTTCGATCTGGGTGGGATCGCCACCGTGCTCGACCAGCGCCGTGGCAAAGGCCGCGAGGGCCTCTGCGCTGCGTCCCTCGACCATGAGGAGCAAACGTGAGTTCTCGGCGTCCAGCACATTGGTCACGTAGCGTTGCCCGCGCCGGGCACTGGTCTCATCGACGGCTATCCGCCTCAGGGCGCTCCAGTCGCTCTTGGCGTGTGCTTGCTCCACATAGTGCATCAACACTCGCCACAGACGGGTATCGTGCTCATCGAGCAAATCGGCCATCGCATCGACGGGCATCTCCGCGCTGAGCAGCATCATGAGCGCTTCCATCATGAGGGTGAAACCGCTGCCTTCCCGGGCCCAGGGCACTGGCACCTGATGAACCCCGTCCTTACGACACCAAGTGCGCGGAACCCTGGCCACCAGTTCGCAGCGATATTGGAAAAAGTTCATATGCCGCCAGCGCCGTTCGATGGTGTCGTGGATTCCACACAAAGCTTTGCAGACCGGACACTCGAAATGTTCCCCGGGCACATGCTCGAGTCGCAATTCCAAGCGTTTCGGTTCTCCCTCAAAGCGGCATTCGGCCACTCGCCATTGCCGACCCAATCCCAGTGCTGCGGTAAAAAGCTCCTCCGGTGTCATCCTCCTTATTGAGTCCACGGTCACTCAAAATGCAAATCACCCCCCTGTTTGGCTACCCCGAACAAAGTACCAATAGCTTTTGCGCTTGAGAGACCGTAGCGAGGAACGAGCGAAGGGCTATCGAACGCAAAAGGCAGTAACCTTCCCAGCGCGGAGCGAAGCCTGCTCAAGCGAGAAACGGAATAAATGGAGGGGACCCACGGAGTGGGGAGGAGGCCGTTTATGCCGGATTCGACCTTGAACAGGCGTAGCGTAGCGCTACTACGTGGCTAAACCTAACGGATTGAGTTACCCACAGAAAACAGCGGAGAGCCCATTTTATGCTGCTGTTCTTGAGGATGGGCGAATCGTGAGGCCGACGGCGATGAGTAGACCGGCAACGCCTCAAATGACGAGGCGCCATCATGCTAAGTACTAGTCGATCGATCCCAAGCTCGGGTGCGATCCGTCATCAGGACCAGCCTCGGGTCGTGTGAACCGTAAATAGTTGCTTGCAGGCTCACGTTCAGTGCTCCATTGGGTCCGCCCGACTATTACAAATAGTCATGATCGATCAATATCTTTACAAACCCGAATGGAGAACACACTGCTGCTATGCAAGACATAGTTGATCGCTTCGTAACTTGGGCTCAAAGTCGGCCCGACGTGCGAGCCGGAGTTATTTTGGGATCATGGGCCCGCAACGACATGCCCGCAGATAATATGTCCGATCTTGATCTGCTCGTAATTGTCAGCGACCCGTCAGTTTTTCTTTCGGAAGCCAGTTGGCTCCTTTCCTTCGGAGAGCCCTGTCTAACCTTTGTGGAACCGACAGCTACCGGAAATTTTAAAGAGCGGAGAGTGGCATTCAAGGACGGGAAAGATATTGATTTTTCTCTGGTGCCTGTGGAGGCCATACAGCAAATGGTCGGACAACAAATTCCCGCCGAGATCGCTGATGTTTTCAGAAGAGGGTTTAGGATTCTCGTGGATAAAGATCGTCTGGCGGAACGGCTTACCGACAGTGCTCGTTGGTCTGAAAAAGCCGATAAGTTACCAACCGACTCGTTGTGGCATGAAACGGGACACGATTTCCTGTATCACGTTCTTTTGGCAGCTAAGAAAGCCCGGCGGGGAGAGTTGTGGGTGGCTACATCATCCTGCAATGGGTATTTGCAAAACCTGCTCCTTCGCGTAATCGAATGGCACGCCAAAGCGAAAGGCCAGCGCGACAGTTGGCACAGAGGCAGATTTCTGGAACGCTGGACTGAGCAGGAGATCCTTCAAGCCCTGCCCGATACGTTTGCAAAGTATGCGCTGGAGGATGTCCAACGCGCACTGAAGGCGAATCTTCATTTCTACGATAAGTTCGGGCGAGAGGTTGCAAATGCTTTCGGCTACGACTTTCCCGAGGAGGCGTACTCCTTCGCGGTGGAGCAGCTACAGGAGCTAGTTGGAAAAGCTGATGACCTAAATCAAATGAAATAGTCGAACATGGTTATAAAACTCCCATCGGCCATGACATCTGAAGTCGGAACGACGCTCCAGCTGATCGGCAGTTCGAAGTTTCTTTTTCCCTAACAATTACGGCGGTGGTTCATTGATAGCGGCCCAGATGGTGCCGTCGGCACAATTCCGGTTAAAAGGTACCGACGATTGCGTCCTCCTTGGTCGGATCGTAGTACTTTGAAATTTGCAATCTTTCGGCGAAGCACTTACGGCGGTTTAGGCCAGGATTGATAAACATCACCCCGTGTCCATTCAGTTGGACATCAGTTTGCACGGTCTCAGTGACTACGATTGGTAGGGGATACAGCTGCTAGTTACTGTTCACGGTAGGTGTTTCTGGGGTTATGTTCCAAGTCAGCATCCGCATTTTCCAGTCTTGGCCCTCCGAATATAG
>CAWBKA010000043.1:0-22444 GCA_963789065.1 uncultured Verrucomicrobiae bacterium
TACACTTTGATATTGGGGCGAAGGTCCAAGCCGGTGCTGTTGTTGCCGAAATCGACACTCCCGAAGTAGATCAAGAGTTGGCGCAAGCACAGGCTCAGCTCAAGGTGGCACAAGCCGCGCTCGACTTGGCGGAAGTCACTTACCGGCGTAGCCAGGACCTTTTCAGTAAAAAGGTTATTGCCGTAGAGGATTTTGATATTGCGGCTGACACCTATCGCGAGAACCAGGCCACGGTCATGGCAGACCAGGCGAACATCAATCAGCTTGAAGCGCTCGAAGCCTTCAAAATCGTCAGGGCGCCATTCAACGGGATG
This sequence comes from uncultured Verrucomicrobiae bacterium, assembly GCA_963789065.1. Classification (GTDB taxonomy): domain Bacteria; phylum Verrucomicrobiota; class Verrucomicrobiia; order Chthoniobacterales; family JAFAMB01; genus JAFAMB01. The sequence goes on from CAWBKA010000043.1 coordinate 315, forward strand.
GTCACCGCTCGAAATACTTTTTGACTAGCCCTGGGTAAACCTTGGCATCTATTTAGCGCTGTGGCCTTCAAGATTGGAAAAGCCGAATTGTAGGGTAGGAAAGCGAAGATCCGTCAGGGAGGGCGAAGCTCCGTCTGAGCCGGAGGCTGATCCGCAAACCCCGGGGGAGACGTGTTGGACTATCCGGGTCGCGGCGGTCACGGCGTGGATCTTGGAGCGACAAGTTGCGTACGCAAGACAAGCCTCCGGCTCGGACGGAGCCTCGCCCTCCTACCAAAGGAACGTATCGCCGGGGCGCAGTCAACAAATCTTCTGGGTATGCACTTGACTCAACTTGGCACTAAATCCTGGGATTTGTGAGGATCGATTATATCGCTGGCTTGGCGCTGACGGCCTGTTGAGCCAAACGATAGAAAAGTTCCCCCGCGTGGAGCGCTTCCGCTCATGCCCACCCGGTTTCCGGGCGGGCTCAATCGCTGCCCGAGCTAGATGGCAATGTAAAACCCGGCAGAAAAATGAGCGACGCAGGCTCAAACCTTTCTCCCATCACAGATGATTAACATCACGCCGGCCAGGGCTTCGGTATTTTTGTAGTCATCAATCCATGCCGACAGCCCAGCTTCAGCCCCACCCGCAGATTGCCACTGCTCTATCGTTTTCGTGATGTCGAAAACCAGGTCCGATGCCTCAAATCCTTCCGTCCATAGCAGGTGAGCTTCGATTGATAAATCCCCAAGACCAATGGTCTTCATCATTCCAAATAGATTTCTTCCGATCCACGGATTCTGGAAGCTCCGAATCCAGCGATCCTGAATCGCCCTGGTCCTGGTAGAAAATGCTGTTCCAATAAAGAAGGTGCCCCAATCAGGTTCCGCACAGAGAATCGGTCCGCCTTTTTTGACGACCCGTGCCATTTCCTTCACAACCGCGATTGGGTTGTCAATGTGTTGCAGGGAGCGATCAACTCGCGCGGCGTCAAATTCATCGTCCGCGAACGGCAGAGCCTTCGCATCGGCACAATGGAATTCGCAACCTTCGCTTTGGTGTCGGCGAATCGCTTCCGCGACCAACTGAGAACTCGCATCGATCCCAACCGCTCGTCCGAACCTTCCCTTTAGCCTAACGACGTCGTCTCCAAGGCCGCAAGCGACGTCCAATGCACTTAAATCGTTTGCCCCATCCAGCAATTCCAGCGAGCGATTCTTGTAGCGCTGAAAACACTCCGCAGATTGCAGAAAGTCCAAACATCGTATCATCTTCTCGATCCTGGCACCGTCTACGTTGCGAAAGCCGGTTGCCAGGTATTCGTCTTTGTTACTCATGTATTGCCTGGCCCAGGGTCTTGTATCTGTTTACGCTGTGGCCTTGAAGGTTGGAAAACCGCGAAGGGACACGAATGGACGCGAAGGGGATCGGATTCAAAAGCGCCTTGAGCGCCGGAAGGGGAATGGCTCGCACGGAGGTCACGGTGGGCACGGAGGTTTTCAGAGATTATTAGAATTCATTTTGGGTTGTTCGATGGATTAAGGCCAGCCACCGGTAAAGAACGGCATCAACGATTGATCACAATGACAACCAACCTCCGTGATCTCCGTGTCCTCCGTGCGAGAATTTCCTATCTTCGCCTTTTCCCTTATGTCAATTCGATTCTTCATGGCAGCTGGCGCGCTTATTCTGCTATGGAAGTGGCTTGCTGGAGCAGGCGCCGCTAATTAAGAAACACGGATTTGGCTTGTCTAAATGGGCTGGTTAGACTCTGTTCGCGCTCGGGATAGATCTAAAGCGGAATTCATGTGCGGAACCGATTCATCCTCTAAGCACCGGACAAAAGGCGATGTTCCTAACCTGCGCAGCCTGGGTCTCGTTATCACCTTCGGTATTTTTGCCACCACACTTCCCCAGCCGCTGGCACTGGGCAGATTGCCGCTGCAATTCCTCCTGAAGAACGAGGTGGGCGTGACTCGTGAACAGATGGCAGCGTTCTTCTTCTGGTGCGCGTTGGCCTGGTACCTCAAGCCGGTGGCTGGCATCTTAACTGACGCGTTTCCGCTTTTTCGAACGCGCCGACGCCACTATCTATTAATCAGTTCGGCGCTGGCCTGCGCGAGCTGGATCGCCATGGCGTTCGTTCCCCATAAGTACACGACACTGCTTTGGGGAGCCATGATTGTTAACCTTTTCATGGTCATGGCCTCAACGGTCGTCGGTGCATTCCTCGTCGAGGCCGGGCAAAGACTGGGCGCCACAGGCCGCCTGACCGCCCTCCGCCTTTCCGTGGATTACTTCTGCGGCCTGGTGGTGGGACCTCTGGGCGGTTTGCTGGCAACTGTTGGCTTTATGTGGACAACTGGAGCTAACGCCGCCTTCGTTTTTTCAATCTTTCCAATCGCGTACATTTTCCTGAGGGAGCGACCTGTTGCCAGGGATCGGGCGAGCGAAGCTTTTCATAACGCCGGTCAACAACTGACGACCATCCTCCGGTCTAGAAACCTATGGATGGCTCTGCTGTTCATTGCCCTGTTTTATTTCTCACCCGGTTTTTCCACCCCGCTCTTCTACCGACAAACCGACGAGTTACATTTCTCGAGTCAGGCCATCGGAAATCTCGGCGTCTTCAGCGGGTTTTTCGGAATTCTGGCGACTGCGGTTTACAGCCAACTTATTAAGCGGGTTCAGATTCGAACGATGCTATTGATCGGGGTGGCGACGGCGGCCTCAGGAACGCTGCTTTATCTGTTCTATTCCAACTGGACTCGGGCCGTGTTCATCGAATCGCAGAATGGGCTCTTTTCCTCCCTGGCGGAACTCGCCCTTCTCGATCTGGCGGCGCGAGCGACACCCAAGGGTTGCGAAGGTCTTGGGTACTCCCTGATGCTTTCGATCAGAAATGTGGCGGGATCAGCCGCCGATGTCATCGGCTCGCACCTCGCGGACAACCAATGGACATTCGGAAATCTCGTACTCCTCAATGCCGGGACGACGGCAATCGTCTTACTCCTCTTGCCATTTCTGCCCGCCGCGTTGATGAGCAGCAAGGATGGGATGCCAAACACCGTGATGCCCGATGGCCCATCGAACGTCAGGGACAGAAGACCTGGTGCCTGACCTGCTCAAAGGACCGGGAAGGATTAGTCCGGGGGCTTTTCGTCAATCTCAGAACTCCTGATGCGCACTTCACGACCTTGGGGCGTTGCGGAAATCAGATGCTACGTTTTCTTCGGCGACTCATGGTGGCATGGGCGTCCCGCCCGTGATCTTTGTGCGAGCACGGGCCCATGTCACAATGCGAGCCCGACGGCTCACCTTGATTCCACGGAATCAAGGGATCTGAATCTGTGTAAGCCCATTCCAGCTCTTTTGGTTCGAGGGCTCGAGGCCGTGGGCGCCCAACGCCGGTACGCCAATACGATCCTCCTGGAGGCCAGCCACGCCTGACGCGCGCATCCCTTGCTACCATGCCGCGCGGCCGCGTCACGCGGCCAAACGCCGAAACGCCGACACGTAATCTGGGTACCCCAGAGCGATTACTTACTTAGTCCTCTTCGGGTACCTCCGCTTGCCAGTGTCGTTCGCAACCGCGAAAAACTCTAAAGCGCCAAAATAATCGTCGATTAGTGATATGATAATTATGACGGATGTGGAATCGCCAAACAAATCCTGCCTCCCAAACACCTCCCCAATGACCAGTAATTCAGTCACTCGAATGATCCGAAGGAGCAAGAAGGCAGAGCATCGAGCCGCCGAGTCTTCCCGGCGAAGTCTGTCATAACTAACTAAAATCGCTGACCTGAACCTGGCTCCAATCTCCGGCGAGAGCGCCCTGAGGCAAGGTTAAGCGTACTAACAACATTAACGGTAGCGTAATTACCCTTATGTCTCGATCACTGACCGTGATGTGACTAACTGAAACAAATTTCAAGAGCGTCTACCAGGATATTCTCTCACGAACTATGCCGCGAGGCAGCTATGAAAATCGCGTCAATATTAGCGAGCGGGCTGATTACATTTGCACTGTGTGCGAAATTGAGCGCGCAGCAGACAACGGTCACTATTGATCTTACCGAGCAGGCGGCTTACTTACTTAAAGGCGGCCGAGTCGCCTTTGTTTCGCCGATCGCTTCGGGTAAAGAGGGTTGGGGAACACCGATCGGGAGCTTCAGGGTCATCAGAAAAGACTTGAATCACCGCTCCGGAAGCTTCGGTCTGATCACCGACCCTTACGGGAAAGTTGTCAACCCGAACGCGACTCCGGGCTCCTACGTCCCGCCGGGTTGTCATTATGCGCCTGCTCCGATGCCGTACTTCGTGGAATTCCACAAATATGTCGGGATGCATGCGGGTTATCTGCCTGGCTATCCGGCATCTCACGGTTGCGTGCGAATGCCAAAAGACTTGGCCGCCGAATTTTTTGCCCGAGTGCAGATCGGCACACCCGTGAAAGTGATTGGGAGCGCCAGAAATGTAACACGGGTCAGGAGAGCGATTCCGATCGTCCAGTCGGGCAATCTCAACTATGGCACTGCCTTTTCCAATCCTGTGCAGGTTCGTGGGAGTGCCAGAAATTTCGCGCAAGCCAGGAGTGTCTTTCCATTCGTTCACTTTGGCCGTTCACGCCCGGGTAACCGGGTGTTGTATACGCACAGGACTCAGCCCAGGGATTTGTAAGGGTTTAGCGTCGTTCGTACGGCCCAAAGGGCCCGCCCTGAAGGGGCCGGACGCGCTCCCGCGCGTCCGGCGTGGCTCGTCGCAAAGCCTCCGTTCTCGCATGACGCGGTAGGGACGCGCTCCCGCGCGTCCAAGTAAGCGTCCCGCCTTTCCTCCATCTTTCATCTTTCACAGGTTGGCCTGCAGAAAGGAAGATAGGAAATTCTCTCACGGAGGACACGGAGATCACGGAGGAAATTTAAGTTGTAGATCAAAGGCGTGCGTTGGTTTTCAGCCGTGCCTCGCCATAAATCACTCGAACAACCCAAAACAAACTCTAATAGCAAATTCTAATAAAATCCTCTGAACCTCCGCGCCCACCGTGCCCTCCGTGCGAGCCATTCTCCTTCCGGCTAAGCCGTTTTTGGATCCGATCCCTCTTCGCGTCCGCCCGGCGCGGCCTTCTCAAAATGTCCAAACTCCAGCCCCCGAAGGGGCAAGAAAGCTTAGCCCAGGGTTGAATGGCACGAAGATAAGGATGTTCTGGGATGGTTCTTCGTCCCGAAGTGACAGGAGGATCCAGCCCAGGAGCTCTAAGATAGTGCGAGGCACTTCGATGGCGAGTGGTTTTGTCCCGGAGGGACAGCACGATAGGTTAGTCGAAATAAACGTTTCGCCCTGGCTGAAGGGGCTAGGGGCTAGCAATGCGCACACGATCCGATCTAAAGATTCGGAGCCGATGCTCGCCATGCCTGGTAGCCCTTTCAGGGCTAATTCGGGTGGGGGAATTTCCCAGGGTAAACCCTGGGCTATCCTTTGTTGGCCACTTCGGGCCAAGGCTTCCAGCCTGTAACTTACTCACACTGAGCGACGCTTTCGAACAATCGGGAGTGCTTGCCGGATGTGGATAAAGCTCGGGTTTGCAACCCTTGCCAGGCCGATGGATTGCCGGGCGCCTCACCCGAACGGGTAATTTCCTTCTGGCTGTCAATTTGCTAGGTTGGCCGCTGACCCCTCGCGGAGCGGGGGGTGTCCGGTCATGGAGGACCTGTGAAAGGCCACCATGAAAGCCACCTATAACTTAATACTCAGCAACATCGCGCTTGCAACCGCTCTCCTGATCACATTACTGATTTGGGCATATCTGGTTGGGATATCACTGTAATTCCTTCCCGACGGCCCGAAATAGAGATTAGCATTTCTCAATTCAGCGCCACCGCCCCGCTATGTTGTTATTCCGAACAGGATCGAACCAATTGAAAGCCCTTCAAGGGCCGGCCTGGTTAAACTGGGAGGAGTACGGGTCCGATCTCATGCCTCTGGTCCTCCAAAAGACGTCTCTGGAAGTTCCGGCAGCATGGCGGACCCGGAGTTGATGAGAGCAACGACCGGCAAATAATTCTCGGAACCTGCAATCGCGGCGTGGAACCAGTTTTATTTGCCGGCCGGAAGGGGTCGGTTCAAGCCTTGGTAACCGAAGCCTGGTAGATTTCGTCGACCGCTTTTTTCAACGCGGCATCAAACTCGGCGTCGCTCATCGAAAAACGGAGATCTTCCATCAAGGCCCGCGAAAAACTGGCGATCATTCCATGATTGGCGGCCAGTCGGTGGCAGGCGTCTTTCCGGGAATAGCCGCCGGAAAGCGCCACGACCCTGGCGACGCGGCTGTGCTCGATCAAAGGAGCATAATAGTCCGGAACATCCGGGATCGTCAGTTTCAACATCACACGGCGTCCGGCCGGCAATTCATCCAGACCTTTTGCGAACTCCTCGCGAAGAATCGCTTCGGCGCCCGGTTTGTCGGGGCTCTTGATCAAAACTTCCGGCTCCAGGATAGGCATCAGTCCATGCTCCGCGATTTGCGCACCAAGCGCGAACTGCTGGGCGACAATGGCCGCGATACCGGTCTTGGAGGGCAAGTGGATCGTCGAGCGCATTTTCGTGCCGTAGACCCCGAGTTTCGCAGCGCGGTCCAGAAGCGAGTCTAGTCCCGGAATCGGCTTCATCAGGCTGACCCCGTCCTTTTCCGTTTCCAATCCTTTATCGACTTTCAGGAACGGGACGACCCCGCGGTCTTCCCAAAGGAATGCAGGCACAGGTTTCCCTTTAGCCTGTCCATCCATTGTGCGTTCAAACAGAATCGCTCCGATGACCTTGTCGCCCGTGAAGGCGGGCGAACTCATGATGCGTACGCGCATCTCGTGCATCAGCTTAAACATCTCGGTCTCTCCGCTATACGCGCTCTCAGGTATACCGTAATAACGCAAGGCACCGGGCGTCGAGCCACCACTTTGATCAAGCGCGGCGATGAAGCCTTGCTTGGTGGACATCTGCGAGTTCATTTCGTTGCTGGTCATTTTCTTATTTTTTGGACGGTCAGTTACTCGTGAAATTTTTCGAGCCCAAACTGTTCAGGAGGCGGCAACTCTTTAGCCGATCCTGGGCGCTTCTCCTCGAGCGATCCGTCTCTTTTGTCGCGCTAGGGGGTAGAACACACCGACCACATCGTCTGCCGCTCGAATCAAATGTCAAGTCAATGCCCAAGCGATTTACCGTCTCATCCCGCGCAGGCACAATGTGGTCGTCGAACCCTTGGGTTACGCGGGTTTAAGGAGCTCGGTGCGGTATTTGGGCGCAAGTTCCAAGGCCTTCCTTTCAAACGAGGCCTGGCCGGCCGCGTCCAGCTCAGGCGGCGGCGCCGTGCGGTTCATCAAAGGGACCCCGACCTGCGCGAAGAACTCTTCCTGCCCGGCTGGCGCACAGACGCACAGCAGCCGCACCGCCTGCCCGGAAGTGTTGGAGAAAGAGTGCGGCGCGTTCGCGGGGATATTGATGGTCTCCCCGGTGCGCACGACGGACTTTTCGCCGCGGAAGGTGGCTTCGATCTCCCCTTCCAGGATGGTGAAAGACTCCTCAAAATCATGCCGGTGGGGTGGAGGACCGCCGCCGGGCGGGATGTGCATGTCGATCAGGCAATAGCGACCGTTGGTGTCGTTGCCCGAGAGCAAAATCGTATAAGTATCTCCGACCAGCCCGATATGGGAGAGGTTCTGGTCGGTGTTCGGTCGCGCGACCACCAGATTCCGCTTGGGGTCGTCGGGCGGCATCTGCGTGATGGACTTTGGGGTAGTGGGCTGTTCGTTCATTTGTCGCTTCCGCTTGTTCTGTTTCCGGATTTGATTGATATCCTGCGAAGGTATCAGCCTCTCAGAGGATCGTGGTGGAGAATCTGGCAACGGACTGCCAGCTTTTCCCACATTCACAAGCCATTAGCCGACGAACAATTCAAATTCCTGAGAAGCAAGCCATCGTCTTTCCTCACAAAATGACCCGATTGTCATGAGATACCCGACGGCACGCGTTTTCTTCAATCAGTCGGTTGACGATCCGAGCTGGCTCGCAGCTGCCGGGCGGAATTCGCCCGTTTCCTTTTTTAGTCTCCTGCCATGCTCATGATAGCGACGCCGGTGATTTTGCCTTGCACGTCGAAGCCGAACAGAAGGCTGGCCGCGTCGCCGCGCGGGAATATCAGCTTCACCTTGTAGAATGTCTGGTTGTCTACCGAGCGCTTTTGCATGATTTCGGCGCGGAGCGGCGACGCCCCGTACTCGTTGAGGTGGTGCGACATCGCCTGCACCGCGTCATCGGTCAATTGAGCGCCATAGGCGGCGGTGTATTGCGTGCGATCAATCTCACCCGCCTGCATCTGCGCAAACCATTGAATTGCGAAAGCCTTCATGCCTTCCTCCGTTGGCACGCCGACCGGCGGCATTGGATCGGCAAGCCCGGGAGCGGTGGTAGCTATCGAAAGCGCTACGGCCAGGATGATGTCACGAAAGCGCCTCATCTACTGTCGCTCCCTAGTGCATCGTCTCATATGAGACGATGCACCAGTCTAGATTTTGCATCGAATGCCTTCGATGCGTTTCGTTGTCTGGATGGGCACCCGACCCTGGGGGGGCTAAAACCACCCCAGGCCTGTGAGCGTGCGATTCTCGCTTAACCTCTTGGTCCCCTTGGGCGACACCCCGCGATTAGCCGCCTCCGCCTTTGACGTGCGGCTCTTTCTGGTCCTTCAGGATCGGCAGAGGGTTGTCTGGATTTTGCAGATCCGGCTTCAAGTCAGTCGAGGCACCGCCAGGAAATCGCCGGATATTCGGATACTTCATGATCGACTTGTCGAAGTCGAGGATTACCGGCTCGATAAGCGCCAAGACCCAGCCGTTGTCCTGACCCGCATACCTTCCCGGTGAGGTGGTCAGCACACGCGCCGGAGCGGCGCCATTAAAGGTCATGTCGTACTTCTCGTACGGATCCATCGTGAGGTTGTAGGTCGCGCCAATCGCACCCAGGTTTGCCTCCGCGCCCAACCACGAGTCCTTGGCCGTATAAAGGTACTTCCATGCGATGTGCAGCCAGGGTTCTTTGGGATCATTGCCTATGTCAGCACGTGCTCCTTGGAATACCTCGCCATCGATATAGATCCACGAGTTGCGCGCCGAGTGCGGTGCTCTTCCCAAGATGTACGCACTGTTGTCAATACTGTCGAAGTAGATCCCTTTGCCGTCGTTACCGACCCAATCGTGGGGTGGTGGTGTCAAACCGACCATGGCGGCAAGCGTCGCCCACGCGTCGATATGCGACATCATCTCATTGTATTGTACATCTGCCGGGATGTGATTCGGCCACCACATGATTCCCGGAACGCGCCAGCCTCCTTCAAACGGGGATCCTTTCTCACCCCGGAATGGTGTCGTACCGGCGTCGGGATAGGCATCCAGCCAGGCGCCATTGTCGGCGGTCACGATCACAATCGTATTGGGGGCAACGGCCCGGATGGCATCCATGACCTTGCCGATATCAGCGTCCATCTCCATCAGCGAGTCCGAGTAGTCCCCGAGATGGGACCGGCCGGCGAAGTCGGGCGCCGCATTGGTCGGGTTGTGCATCTTCAGGAAATTGACGTCCATGAAGAACGGCTTGTCATCGCTGGCGTGCTGCTTGATGTAGTTGACGGCGTTGGCGGCCTGCTCCTCGTCGAAGGTGGCAAATCTCTCGTAAGAAATCTTACCGAGATCCTTGGCCGGCTGGCCCGCCACGCCTTCCCATTCGTTCATGTTCACGTTCTCGCTAAAGATCTTGGCGAATTGCGGATTATATGACGGAAACCAGGGATGGAACCACTTGTTCGTGTAGTCGTAGGTATAAACTCCAGCGTAGTAGGCGGCGAAGTTCTTCATCTCGTCGAAGCCATGCTCGATCGGATAGGCCTCGGGCTTGTCTCCCAGATGCCATTTGCCGGAGAAATACGTCGAGTAACCGTTCTTCTTGAAGAACTCGGCAATCGTCGGCGTCTCCTTGCGCAGGGCGTTTTCGTCGCCTGGCGCCACCACGATTGACAAGGCGGAACGGATTGGAATGCGTCCGGTCAAGAACGAGGAACGGCCGGCGGTGCAACTCGCCTGGCCATACCAGTTGGTGAAAACGGCGCCCTCCTTGGCGATGCGATCGACATTGGGTGTGGGATGGCCGAGACCTGCGCCTCCTCCCGAATAGCAACCGAAATCATTCCATCCGGTGTCGTCGGTCATCAGCATGACGATGTTGGGTCTCATATCAAGTCGCACCAGCTCCACCCGGCGGTTCAGCGCCTGGCCTTCAGGCGTGTCGTTGCTGGCGACCGGTTGCTTCTCTCCCATTCCCAAGGTTTCTAGCCGCGCGGCGTCGATGCCGCGTCCAACCAGGGCCTGCTTGATGGCGTTGGCCCGATTCATGGACAGTTCTTCGTTGTACGCTGCATCCCCGGTTGAGTCGGTGTGGCCAGTGATACTAAGTCGCCACTTCGGAAACTGCTTCAGCGCTGTCGTCATATCATCAAGTAACGCGTTGGAATCCGGCTGAATCACCGCCTTGTCGAAATCGAAATGGATTCCATAAAGGTCATAGTGGTACTTGGTGGCAAGTGCCTGCTCCATGGCCTCCTTGCTATAGGCCGTTGCCGTCTGGGCAGGGGCCATATCTGCGAAGCTGAAAGACAAAGTCATGAGGGCGACCGCGGACAGCAGCAGCCGCAGCGTTCCCATATTTAGCGTCGGTGGCTTCTTCCTCGTCGCGAGCGTGATTGTCGCAAATGCGTGCTTTTTCCATTTCATGTCTGGTGACCTTTGTTTTGGGGGTTCTTTGCGTTAGACGAATGTCGATTTTGTGAAAGAAGAAAGAAAGATAAATGCTTCGGATAATTGTGCAGGATGAAACCGTGTTGTGTGGTGTTCCTCGTCGCGCTGGGCGGAAAGTCGGTAAGATCGAGGCCGAGCACTGCCAGGGCGACGAAGAATCCTAGGAGCAGGACAGAGTAGTGAATGATCGTTGAAATCGCCTGCGGAATACCTCGTTCGAGATGCATATGGTGGTAAACATCTTCTTCAAGAAGAAAACGCAAAAACCTCGAGACGAGAAACGAAGCCTACACTGTGATTAAAAACAACAGGACCTGACCCAAAGAAATCTTGAGGGAGCCGATTGCCAGGCTCGCCCGCAGCACCGCTTCAATCGTTGCGACCAACGGGGTTAGTATAGACCGAAAAAGTTCAGAACCATATTCAACCACCACAAAAAAGCCAAAAACTCGAGTACGCGGCAGGTCCGACGCTCAAACATCGGGAGATGTAGACTAATGACTCGCAACGAGCCAAGCGGTCGACGTGTGGCATCCTGTGTCAACTCGTGAGCTGAAAGCAAAAGACTATCGCCAAAATTTTGCCAAGTAAGCTTGAGCCAGTAACGCAGGTCGATAGACAGGCTCGTCGTCACGAGCCTCGTGTCGCCAGCGAATCTGGCATCGATTTCATTTGTCAGGTCCAAGAGCGTGTGGGCGATGCCGTCCGCGCTTGACTGGTCTTTCGACACGCTCGCGTCGATCTCTTGGAGAGAGGCAAGCGCGGACTGCGCTTCTAAACCTTGGCTAGGGGGAAAGGAGTGGGCAGGGAAGTCGTTTTTTTGCCAGTGAGGCGGAAGCTGGTTGGCCTGGCGCCATGCCGCCGCTGGAAACCAAAGCCAAAGACTTCGCACTTGGAGGTTAGAGCGGGTATAGCTCTTGAACAAGTAGCCGCACGTTTTCACGCACGCGAGTATAACGAACCTGTCCCTCTCGATATGCCTGCTGCAGTGCTTCTTCGGGAGATCTTTTGCTCCAATCTCCACGACTCATCTGCAGGGCTTCTTCTACCGATCCATAGATTCTGGCGCCGAGTCCAGCCAAAAGCGCTGCTCCGCGTGCTGCCAGATCTGGTTGCTCTGCGAGACGCAGCGGCACACCGTTGATGTTGGCCTTGATTCGCTGGAACAAGCTATTCTGGAAAGCCTTTCCTACACACCAGATCTCCGCCACCGGTTCAGACTGGGCCATTGAGATGAGACTATCGAGGATATACTTACCTTCGAAGGCAATCCCTTCCAGTACAGCCCGAAAAAGTTCACGGGCCGAGGTGTCGATCGTCAGACCAAAAAAAGCTCCTCGCCCATTTCTCTGCGGAGTGGGACTCGAGACATACCTGAGATGAGGGACAAAAAGCGTACCACTGGGCTCGCAACCGCTTGCGGCATCGCTGAGCGATTCAATGTCTCCGTCACCCAGGCGCAGCTTGAGAAACCATTCGACACATTCGCCCGCCGATGGCATCCCACCAATCGCGTAATACGCCGGAGGTTGTTCAACCACCTGGAGGACCCCCTGGCAAAACGCCGCCTTTAGAAAGTGAGCGCCCTTTGTCGGACTGGCTATCGGAACAAATAAAGCTTCTGAAGTCCCAATACTATCAAGTAGAATACCTGGTTTGACAGCTCCTGCGGCGATGGCGGCGCAGACATGATCGTGGCCGCCAACCGCTACCACCACGTCTTTGGATAAACCACATCGATTGGCGATTTCGGGGATTACTTTGCCGATCGAAGTACCGCTAGGGCGCACTTCCGCAAACGTGGTGTGATCTAAACCCGCAGCTTGTAATATCTTGTCGGACCACTCGAGCGTAGAAATATCAAAAGCCAAGGTACGCGATGCCAGGCTGGCGCTGGCGGCCATTTCCCCGGTGAGAGAAAAAGCGATCCAGTCGGCGACCATTAGCCAGTGAACCGCAGCATTAAACTGCGCCGACCTTTGCCGCTGCAGCCACAAAATTTTGCACAGCGCGAATGTTGCGTCGATCGGCGAGCCAGTGATCGCGAACACTTCTTCTTCCGAAATTCGCGAACGCAGCCATTCGGCCTCCGACACACTCCGCTGATCATGCCAGGCGATAATGGGACCGGCTGGATAGCCTCTCTTGTCAATGCCAACCACGGATTCTCCGACACTTGCCACGCTGATCCCCACAGGGAGGTATCCAGCTGGCAAGCGTTGAAGTAATTCCTGGAGAAGCTTGATCACGGTCTCCCAGATCTGCACAGGATCCCATTCCGTCCAACCCGCTTGGGGATGATGCCGCGGCGTTTGCACCTCCACTCGCGCCAACGATTGACCAGTCGTCGTAAAGCAGAGGCCTTTCAGGTTCGTCGTACCGATATCCAGGCCTATGAGAACGGGTGCACTCACGTCAGTCATCACGGTATCGGCACGGAAATCATAATTTCGAGTTTTGCACTCTCCCGGCCACGTCTTCCTGCGCGCAGACAAGCCTGGTCAGCAGCTTTTTACCGTGGTGAGACGCTCCGAACGAGGAGAGGCGATTTCGCGCGATATCGCGTAACTTCTCGACGACGTGCCGCAAAATCTGCTGATGCCTCGGCTCGTGGTCGGGAGGCAGGGCCGCTGCCTCCTCTAAACCGCGCACGAAGCCATTGATCAGGGCGGCTCCGATGTTAACCTTATAGACGTTCAGCATCGCCGCAGCCTTAGTATCTTCGGGGTGAATCCCGCTGCCACCATGCAGGACGAGCGGAATTCCGGTGCTTTTTGCGATCTCACTCAAGAGGTCCAGATCAAGGCGCGTCTCCTGGCCGTGGACTGAGCCTACCGACACTGCCAAGGTGTCAGTTCCGCTCTTCTCTACCATCTCCGCCGAGTCCTGTGCAGCAGCCGTGATGGCCCGTCCTCCCTGGTATTCTCCACCGAATTGGCCAATCTCTGACTCGAGAATGGCCCCCGATTCGTGCGCCACTTCGGCGAACCGAATAGTGCCAGCGATGTTCTCGGCCAATGGCAGATGCCCTCCGTCATACATGACCGAATAGTAGCCCCGGCGTAAACTGCGGAAAATGTTACTGTCTTTTCCGGGGTGATCCTGGTGCATCAAGACCGGTACCGGCGCCTTTTCGGCCAGGATGCGAATCAAGCCAGAGAGTTCGTCCATTCCGCCATAGTTGAAATTGATAAAGTCGGTCTGAACCATCACGGGCGCGTCTTCCAACACAGCCGCTTCAATGACGGCCCGCGCCATCTCGAGGTTGCTAACATTGAAGGATGGCACGGCAAATTTGTTTTCGAAGACGTAAGCGAGAAATAATCGTGGTTTTGTCACAAACATAGGTTTTATCTTTCAGAAGACATGAGCGTTTCGGTCTAAGGCGTCGTCCTCCACTTCCCTCAACCTCCTACCATCAATCGAACGACCTCATCGTGGTTCGTTTCCGAGATCAGGCGCTCCCCGACCTTTTCGCCGCGACGCAAAACCAGGATCCGATCGCTGACCTGAAAAATGTCGATCAGGTTATGAGAAATGAAAATCACTCCGACCCCATTCTTTTTGAGTTTCTCGATTATTTCCATGACTTTTCTCTGCTCAGGTACACCCAGTGCCGCCGTCGGTTCATCCATGATCAAGACGCGCGCTTTCCAATGGATGGCACGCCCGATCGCCACAGATTGGCGTTGGCCCCCCGACAACGACTGGAGTGGATTCTCGGGATGCTGGATATGGATATCGAGATCCTTCAAGGTCTCGACGGCCTCTTGCCGCATCCGTCGACGGTCGACGAACGGCAGTCCGAAAATGCGCTTGACCGTCTCTCGACCAAGAAACACGTTGCCGCCAACGTCCAGGTTGTCCGCAATCGCCAAATCTTGATAGATTGTCTCGATGCCCGCATCCCTCGCCTGGTGAGGGGTCTCGAAATGAAATACCTGGCCACGATATTTAATCGTGCCCGTATCGGGCTTGTGCACCCCGGAGATGATCTTGATCAAGGTAGATTTTCCCGCGCCGTTATCTCCTGCCAAGGCCAGAACTTCGCCAGGGTAAAGAGTTAACGAAACATCCTTAAGCGCTTGCAAACCTCCAAAGCGTTTCGAGATATTCTGCAGATCCAGCAGCGGATCTTTATTAGAAGCATTCATCAGGTTCATTTCCTTGTCCGTTTTTGCAGTTGATCTACTAAGACCGATATGATGATTACGACACCGACCGCAATGAATTGCCAGAAGGGCTCAACGTTAACAAAAACCAGACCGTATTGAATGACGGCGATGATCAGCGAACCGATCACTGTCCCCACGATAGTTCCGGAGCCCCCAAATAAACTCGCACCACCAATGACGACTGCCGCGATGCTATCAAGCAGAATCGGTTCTCCGGCTTGTGGCGCACCTGCGCTAAACCGCGCGGTATAGAGAATGCCGGCGCAGGCGGCCGTGATCGCCGAGAGAACATAGAGCGCCAGAGTATTCCTGGGAACGTCAATTCCCGCTCGCAATGCCGCCTGCACGTTGCCTCCGATGGCATAGGTATGCTGGCCAAAGCGACTGCCAGAGAGAAGGTAGTGCATGATCACGACGATGACGAATGCCACGAGGACCACAATTGGCAATGGTCCTATCACTCCGTTTCCGATGTAATTGAGTGGACCGTTGGCCACCGGCACGGTGGTTCCTCGCGCCAATAAGTAAGCGGCGCCACGCGCGACACCGTACATTCCCAGGGTTCCGATAAAGGGCGGAATTCGGAGCTTGGAGATGAGTAATCCATTGATGAGGCCCGGAACAAATGCGACCGCAGAAAGCCCCATCGTGAAGCCCACCGACAAATCAATTCCTCCAGAAATCACCACAAACGTCTGCCCAAGCCCCAATAACAATGGCGTGACAGTAAATACCGCGATCGATTGAATGTTGAAGGCGGTAAATAAAAAGGTTCGATGATAGGAGCACTGCGCCCACACTTCGAAAACGACTAACAAAATAGCTAGAAACAGCCACGCTCGAAAGGCGGCTAAAAATGCTAGCCAACGGAACGCCTTTCGGTCTCCTTCACCGGCAAGAGGCATTCGGATCGTCAGATTCTTTTCTTGAGACATCGCGATGAGCTCCTTTCAAATCCAGGGTTTTCCTTTGGAGCGGTATGGTTTAGTGGAAATACAGGCGAGGAGACGGAAGATGGTTTTTTTCATGATCGATGGAGCAGATGGAAATTTGGGGCCTTGCCGAAGCGGTTGAGTGCATTTTACCTCGTCCAGGTTAGATAAGCTGAGCGCGGGAAAAGCTGCATTTCAGCCAGGCAGCAAGTGCTGGTCATTCACGCTGCCGTGAACTTGGAGGCCAAAATGCATGAATCGGAGGATATGCGCAAGAAGATTTTGCTGTTATATGCAGCTATTTTGGATAATGACGCGTTTATACGCTTGCGCAGGTAGGGAAGCGCTCCCGTGCGTCCGGCGCGGCTCGTCCGTAGAACATTGTTTGGCGCGTCGGCGTTAGGCGTTGGCCCGTACGGGGTCACGCGGCAAAGGGCCTGCGGTCCGTGAGAATTCGCCTGCTGAGGGTGGCGTCGCAGCACCGTTCTCGGAGCAATCAGGGCGATAAAGATGCGCAAAACGGATAAAAAGGGAGACAAAACCGCAGGAAAGGGGAGTGGCACGCGCGGTGTTTTCGTGCAAGTAATGGCCAAAGCCTCCTTTAGGGGTATCGGCCTCGCAATTCATCATGGATCCGGAAGAACGAGAGAGCGACGATTATTCTCTACCAGCTCGTCGGCAGAATGATTTGCTCCGCCTGGCGCACAGCCGGGGACAGGTCATGGTGAATGATTTAGCGGAACGTTTCGAGGTTTCCGTGGATACCATCCGCCGAGACCTGGACGCACTGGCGTCGCGCGGCTTGCTTACTCGAACTCACGGGGGAGCCGTTCCGGTTGAACAGCTAGTGAATCGAGATTCGCCCTTTGCCATCAAGATGCAGACCCAAACCGCGGAAAAACGCAGGATTGCCCGAGCTGCAGCGGACCTGATCCGCGATGGGGAGACGTTAATCATCAACGGCGGCTCGACAACCCATTATTTTGCCATGGAACTAGGTCATCGGAGGAATCTTACCGTGGTAACCAACAACCTGAGTATCCCGCCGGTTCTACCAGAGCACGCCGTCCGGAAGATTTACGTTCTCGGGGGTCCCTACCTTGTCGAAAATCAGTGTACGCTTGGCCCTGTCGAGTTTGCCGGAGCCGGACAGATCACGGTCGATACCGCTGTTATCGGCGTTGGCGGCGTGACCGCCAAGGGGGGGTTATCCGTTACGGTTCTGGAAGATGCCGCGATGACCACCACGATGATGGCATCGGCCCATCGCAGCATTGTTTTGGCTGACGCCACCAAATTTGGCCATAACGACTTTGCCCATCTCAGCTCGTTTGCTCGCCTTCACATCCTGGTGGTCGATCGAGGACTTCCGGAGGATATCGCCAGCGCGATGGCCGCAGCGGGCGTGGAGGTCATTGTTGTGCCAGGTTAGCCAGCTGACTAGTGCATCGAGTGAAGCCCGATCATGTTTCCCTCTGTATCGAGAACAAGGGCGATGAAACCGTATTCGCCGATGGACAACTTCCTCTTTTTGAATTGTTCCCCCATTCTGAACGGCACGCGAGGCTTCCACCGCGCAGTCTTGGCAGGAAAAGTAAACGATGGTTCCTCCAACGCCTGAATCTTTACCCTCCAAGATCAACGGCCTGCTGATACCGATTCGTTTTGAGAGGGGGGTTCGGCCCCCTTCAGATATGCGACGAGCGGGGCGGGAAGAAATGGACACCCGACACCGCTTTTTTTTGCGCCGCCGATACACTATTTCTACCATAAAACAGCGAGTAACTGGGACGAGAAACGGAATTTTGACCCCGTTACGATGGAACCGATTAATTTTCGCTGCTGGGGGCGAGGCTGACGTTCTATCATGGTTGGCTGGCAAGGAACTTTACGAGCGTCGGAATCACCTGATCGGGAGCTTCCTCCATTAGCCAGTGACCGGAGCCCTGCACCACTTGGCCGGACACATCGGTCGCAACCAGCTTCGCTTGGTCGATCAGGAACGTGCCGGACGCTTTCTCGCCCGTCAGGACCAGGAATGGCATGTTGAGCTTCGTTGTTGAGAGCGTCGCAAAATCCTTCGCATCTTGTTCGAAGCTTTTGAAATACTCGAACCCTGCCTTCATGCCGTCATCCCGAGCGTAGGCCGCCGCGTAAAACTGGCGGTCTGCTTCGGGTATCGAATGGGTTCGGTCGGCGGCGAAATCGTTCCAGAAGTGCTCGAAATAGGTGCGTTCCCGCCCCTGGACAAGCGCCAAGGGCGTTTCGCCGTAGAAGTGGAAATGCCAGAGGTCGCGCATTAGCCAGACGCTCTTCCAATCGCCGATACCCGGTAGAAATGCGTCCATCAGGACCACCTTGCTGACCTCGTCGGGATACTGGGCCGCATAAGCATAGGCAACCATCAAACCGATGTCGTGCCCGACGAGACTCACCTGCTTAAAACCAAGCTGGTGCACAAGTTCGTGGATGTCTTTCGCCATGTTCTTTTTGTCATAGCCACCCTGCGGGCGCTCCGAGTTCCCGGCGCCGCGCAGATCAGGGGCAATCACCGTATGGCTGGTCGCCAGCTGCGGCATCAAGGGCAGCCACATATGGCTGGTTTGGGTGTAACCGTGAAGCAGGACAACCGCCGGTCCCTGCCCTCCAATCTTGTAGTCGATCCTCACCCCGTTCACCGTAGCACTCTTTTCGGTGAAGCCCGTGGGTAGCTGTTCGGTCTGGGCAGCCTCCGCGGTGGCACTTACCTGGGTAGCAGCCTGCGCGATACCAGATAACTTCGTGAGTCCTGCCACCAAGGCCAGTGACGGCAAGACAAGCGGTTGTTCGATGATCGGAATAATGATTTTCTTCAATAGGTAGTTCATTTCGTTGGTTCTTTGGTTGTGAGTTGGGGTTTTGCTTTTTTAGACTTCACAGTCTGGAATAATCCGAAAAAAATTAGCCAAGAGTCGACAAAGCCAGTTTTGCGACCTGTTCGAGCCCTTGACGGTTCGAATTGAGCTTGGCCATGGCCCGCATGCCCTGAATCGTTGCCACAAAAAACCGCGCCAGCGCTGCCGAATCCTCCTTGGTTGACACTTCGCCTCCGGCCTGTCCACGCCGCAGCGCCTCGGTAAAAATAGCTTCGGTCTTCAGTTGATTGTCCAGCAAAAACTCAGCGATGATTCTATCTTTTGCTTCGCGTTCCATATTTGCGCTGAGTAACAGGCACCCCCGTTCATGCTCCTCCCGCGATTCGTTGCTGATCCCAAACAGAATTTTCGCAAAGCCATCTTTGACAGGGTGACCAGAAGCAAACAGACGGCGCAATCTGGCGTGGTCGTTGTCGCGGTATTGCCTCAATGCTTTGAGGTACAAGGCTCGTTTGTCGCCAAACGTGTCATAAAGACTTTGCTTGGCAATCCCCATTTCGCGCAGCAAAACCTCCAGCGACGCATGCTCGTAGCCAAAACGCCAAAACACGTTCATTGCCGTATCCAATGCCTTGCGCGGTTCAAATTCTTTTGTTCTGGCAATACCGGACCGTACAGTCTAATATAACGGCAGTCAATAAAAATGTCCACACCGATGGACAAGGGATGCGCCTCCGGGGTGGTGCGTCCACAAAGCGTAGTCGACCGCGCGACGAACTGAAGAGATGACTCACCGCAGCTATAAAGCGAGTAAAAAATACTGTTTTCGGTGCTGACGACCGATACGATGACCTCGGCGGCGAAAGACCAATTTCAGGAGCATCCTCCGGTCTCGTCACCCACTTAAAACTCAAAACCCAAAACGCAAAACTTGCTCGGCTATGCCTCATTGCCATCCCTCGAAATTTCCTTTTT
The DNA here is from genome assembly GCA_963789065.1 of uncultured Verrucomicrobiae bacterium. Lineage (GTDB taxonomy): Bacteria > Verrucomicrobiota > Verrucomicrobiia > Chthoniobacterales > JAFAMB01 > JAFAMB01. The sequence continues at coordinate 20,072 of CAWBKA010000043.1, forward strand.
ACCTCTGTCTCTTTGTCATGACCGGCCTCGCCGAGAGCATGCTTGTGGGTTGCGCTCCCTTTGCTTCAGTGGCCGTGGTTGTTCCCCCTTCGCCGTTAGCGTTAGCAGCCGATCAAAGTAACGAGGAGCTGAAGCAAGCCCGTTTGGAAATGAAGACCGCTGAGAAACTGGCTAAAACCAACCCAACGGCGGCCATGGCCCAAAGCGAGGCCGCGGCGATGCTGAGTCTTGACGCCCAGAAGAATCTCTCCGGTCGCCGCGCGGAGGAGGTGATCGCCTTCTACAACTATGCGGTTGCCAGACTGGTGGAAGAGATAATCGCATCGGGGGAAAAACCGTGGGAGAAAGAAATTCAATTAGCCGGTCCCAGTGGTCTTCTCGGCTTGAGGCTGAAACCCGACCAGGGCGGAGCTTACATTCCTGGTTTTGACCGATTGCTAGCCACCGACCGAATGAAAATCGGTGGAACTTATTTAACCAACCGGGTTCTGGTTAAAGGCGTTGGAGCGCCCTTCGTAAGCGCGGGAATCGGCCGAAATGAGGCCTGGGAACCTCATAAGCACTACTACAGCGTAACGGCTATCCTGACTTTTTCCGGTAACCACGGTACCCTCCAGATTCTTGACCCGATGGCCACGACTACCGTGGCGCTCGCCGGTCAGAATCGCCCTGTCGCTGCCGACCTGACGGCGCCAGCCGCGCTGTTAATCGCCGAGACCCAGCCGCAAAAATTCGGCTTTTCCGGTCTGCTCCACACAGACAAATTCACCAAATCCGCCAAGGTGGTCATGGTCGCCCCGTATCGGCCCCACCGGATACCGATTATCTTTATTCACGGTCTGGCGGACTCGCCCGTGACCTGGGTGCCGATGATCAACGGGCTGAATGCCAGTCCGGAGATTAGAAAGAAATATCAGGTTTGGGTCTTTCGTTATCCAAGTGGATTGCCCTACACGCTTTCGTCCGCTCTCTTTCGACGATACCTGGCGGCCATTTACGAAAAATATCCCGACACTCCTCGAGCCATTTTGGTCGGGCACAGCATGGGCGGGTTGGTCGCAGACCTGATGGTTCGGGATTCAGCGGGCAGCCAATATTGCGACGAGATTCTGGGCAAGCCCCTCGATCAATTTCAAATTGAGCCCGATCAACTCAAGATTATTAAGGAGTCGCTGATCTTCAAGGCCAGTAGCCACGTCGGTGAGGTGATTTTCATTGCCACCCCTCACAAAGGATCTGATTTAGCCAGAAACCCGATTGGCCGGCTTGGATCCAGGCTGGTCCATCTGCCTGCCAAGCTGATGGCGATTCGACCGGCGCTCGTCGAAAAAGCGTCGGTCACCAATGGGAAAAAAGTGGTCGCGCGCTTTCCCAATAGCATCGACACCCTTCGGCCCAACGCCCGCAGTATCGTGGCCATGAATCGCCTTCCCATTGAATCTTCCGTCATCTACGATCCTTTTTAAAATTATGGCGTTGATTTAGAACGACTTACGATAGAAAGCGTCTAAAAATGCCGGCTTCATGACGGTTATTCATGAATCGTTGTGCAAAATACTCGAAGAATGGCTTTAGTAAAGGATCTCCGTCCATCCACCCCAGCCGCCAACGTGGTTTCAGATGGTCGCGTGAGATCACAATTTTTGTCTCGGGCCTTAAGTCGCAGTAAAAAATGCCGAGAGGCATTGCAATGAATTCTCTTCGCAACCTGTGTGCAATAGCAGCCATCACTTTGATTCTTCCCGCGCTGGCGTATGCCGGTAAAGATAACGGGAACGGCAATGGCGGTGTAAATAATGGCAATCAAAATGGACATAAGGTTCCGGTCGTTCCTGAGGCAAACGCCGGATGGGTATTGGTTACCTTTTTAGGTGTGATCCTACTTTTTTCGGCACGACGGCTCTTCCGTGAGAAGGTGACCGAATAAAACCGTTGGCGGCCAACGTCGTCCAGATGGTCGCCTGACCTCGCGCCAGATTTCTGGCATGACTTCCGTTACGGGAATTCCCGTAACGGGACACCAAGAGGGAGCCTCAAAACGCGGCACCCTTTAGGACGTCTCACAAAACTGTGAGAGGTGCGCGGGAGGGATGGAGGATAGAGATTGGGTCGTGATTCCCGACCCGTTAAAGCCAGCGGCTATTTTCGCTCGTACAGTATCTCGCTTCTTGGGTTCGGATGATGCCCCACCTGGAAGCTCACGGACAAGCTGGACGACCTTGGATTTGCTTTCGCGCCTTCAATTCTGCAGCTGCCCGTCTTCTCGAATTTCTGTTCATGGGTTCTGAATGTTCCAGGCTTCCCGCACCCGATCGATTGCCCATTTCGGCATCCCTGGATAGGTTTTTAATGAGCTTTTACCGTGGCGTGCAG
>CAWBKA010000044.1:0-151680 GCA_963789065.1 uncultured Verrucomicrobiae bacterium
TCACGGCTGGCCACTTGTCCGCCGACGACTGGGATGCCCAGATGATGTTCTTCCTGGCCCAGGCTATCGCGTGATCGCCCATGATCGCCGCGGCCACGGCCGCTCGACGCAGACGGCGAAGGGGCACGACATGGACACCTACGCCGCCGATGTTGCCGAGGTCGTCAAGGCGCTCGACCTCAAGAACGCCATCCATATCGGTCACTCGACCGGCGGCGGCGAAGTGACCCGCTATGTCGCCAAGCTACGGCAAGGGGCGCGTGGCCAAGGCGGTGCTCATCAGCGCGATCCCGCCGACTCTTCATGAAGTCGGACAAGAACCCCGACGGCGTTCCGAAGGAAGTCGTCGACGGCATCCGCGACGGCACGGCCAATCATCGCTCGCAGTTCTACAAGGACATCACCATTCCGTTCTACGGCTTCAACCGTCCGGGCGCGAAGGTCTCCGAGGGCATCCGCGAGAACTGGTGGCGGCAGGGCATGATGGGCAGCATCCAGGCCCAGTACGAATGCATCAGGGTGCTCTCCGAGACCGAGTTCTACGACGACCTCGCGATGATCGACGTTCCGGTGCTGGTGATGCATGGCGAGGACGACCAGATCTGCCCCTTCCCGACCACCGGCGCCAAGTCGGTCAAGCTGCTCAAGCACGGCACGCTGAAGTCCTATCCCGGGCTGCCGCACGGCATGCCCACCACGCATGCCGACATGATCAACGCCGACCTGCTGGCATTCATCAAGTCATAAGCCTCCCCGGGCCCCGCGAGAGCGTCAGTACCCACTCGGCGCTGACGCTGTCGCGGCCGCCGATCGCTGGCTTGCGATGCGGCGTTGATGGGATCCGCTCAGAGGCGCCGATATATTGGTATGCTTTTCAATATATTAGCCCACTGAGCTAACTTCAGCTATCTGATCATCCTGCCTATGCCGTGGCGCAGACCGTGCGCTACCCTGCATCCCGATGCGCCTCCTGCTCGTCACGCCCCCGATGATCCAGCTGAATACGCCGTACCCGGCGACGGCGTATCTGATGGGTTTCCTGCGCCTGCACGCCGCAGGAGCTCGGGCTCGAGCTCGCGCAGGCCGACGCCTCGCTCACGCTGTTCCTGCGGCTGTTCTCCGCGCCGCTCTTGCGGCAGATGGCCGACATCCTGCGCAGCGCGCGCGCGCAGCGCCGGCCGGCGTGCCCCGGTGCCGCCCTCGATCGCCCACTTTCTCAAGCATGCGCAAGCGCTACGTCGACACCGTGGAGCCGGCGATCCGGTTCCTGCAGCGCCGCGATCCGAGCCTGGCATTTCGTATCGTCGGCCGCGCGTTCCTTCCCGAAGGGCCCGCGCTTCGGGCACCTGAGCGCCGCCTCCTGCGGCGGAGCATGGCGGTGCTCGACGAGCAGCTGCTGGCCGCGTTCGGCACGCTGGGCACGACCGAACAGGCTCGTTACCTGGCCAGCCTGTACGTCGACGACCTCGCCGACGTCTGGCGGCTCGGCATCGACCCGCGCTTCGAGCTCGCGCGCTACGGCGAGCGACTCGCCGCAAGCGCCACCTCGTTCGACCCGCTGCACGAGGCGCTGACCGGCGAGCCGACACTGGTGGATACAACGCTCGACGAGCTCACCGGCGAGCTGGTCGCGCAGCGCGCCCGATGTCGTCGCCCTGACCGCGCCGTTTCCCGGCAACGTCTACGGCGCATTCCGCATGGCGCGCACGATCCGCGCGCGCCGCACCAACACGACCCTGATCCTCGGCGGCGGCTGGGTCAACACCGAGCTGCGCTCGCTGCGCGATCCGCGCGTGTTCGACTACTTCGACTACGTGACGCTCGACGACGGCGAGCGCCCGCTGCTGAACCTGCTGACGCGCCTGCGCGGCGCGCCAGGCGCCGCTCGTGCGCACGTATGTGCGCGAAGGCGCGCGAGGTCGTGCTGAAGAACGACGCCGACGCAGCATGACATCCCGCAGCGCGACACCGGCATCCCGACCTACGACGGCCTGCCGCTCGGCCAATACGTGTCGCGTCATGGAGATGCTCAATCCGATGCACCGCTTCTGGTCGGACGGGCGCTGGAACAAGATCACGCTGGCGCACGGCTGCTACTGGAAGAAGTGCTCGTTCTGCGACGTCTCGCTCGACTACATCGGCCGCTACGACCGGCCCGGCGAGGACCTCGTCATGCAGCGCATCCGGGCGCTGATCGCGGAGACCGGACGAGACCGGCTTCCATCTGGTCGATGAGGCCGCCCCGCCGGCGGGCATGCGCGCGCTCGCCACAGCGCCTCATCGAGGAGAAGCTCAGCATCACCTGGTGGGGGAACATCCGCTTCGAGAAGACTTTCACGCCCGAGCTGTGCCGCCTGCTCGCCGCTTCCGGCTGCGTCGCCGTGAGCGGCGGCCTCGAGGTGGCCTCCGATCGACTGCTCAAGCTCATGCAGAAAGGCGTCACCGTCGAGCAGGTGGCGCGCGTGACCCGCGCCTTCAGCGATGCGGGCATCATGGTGCACGCCTACCTGATGTATGGCTTTCCGACCGAGACGGCGCAGGACACGATCGATGCGCTCGAGCGCGTGCGCCAGCTGTTCGCGGCCGGGTGCATCCAGTCAGCGTACTGGCATCGCTTCGCGGCGACCGCGCACTCCCCCATCGGCCTGCAGCCGGAGAAGTACGGCATCACGCTGCGGCCGCCGCGCGACGGTCACCTTCGCGCACAACGACATCGCGTTCGATGATCCCGTGGGCACCGATCACGACTTCCTGGGCGGCGGCCTGCGCAAGGCGCTCTACAACTACATGCACGGCGTCGGCCTCGATGCCGACGTGCGCGAGTGGTTCGAGCCGCGCCCGGCAGGCCGCCGCCGCGGCGCGGCGCATCGCACGGTCGCGCCGCGCTCGCGGCCCGCGTGCCGGTGACGACCGTACCGCCGGACCTGATCGAACGCTTCCTCGGCTGAGCTCCGCGTGCTGATTGCCTTCAACAAGCCCTTCGGCGTGATCTGCAAGTTCAGCCCCGAACCCGGCCGCCGCACGCTCGCCGACTACATCGACGTCGCGAACGTCTACCCGGCGGGCCGGCTCGATACCGACAGCGAAGGATTGCTGCTGCTGACCGACGACGGTGCGCTGCAGGCGCGCATCGCCAACCCGCGCCACAAGCTTGCCAAGGTCTACTGGGCGCAGGTCGAAGGCGCTCCGACCGAGGCGGCGCTGCGCACGCTTGCGCAGCGGCGTGGACCTGGGGGACTTCAGGACCGCAGCCCGCCGGCGCCCGGCTCATCGAGGAGCCCGCCGGCATCTGTGGCCGCGCGATCCCGCCGATCCGCTATCGCGCCAGGATTCCGACGGCATGGCTCGAACTGACCCTGCGCGAAGGCAAGAACCGCCAGGTTCGCCGCATGACCGCGCGCGTCGGCTTCCCGACGCTGCGCCTGGTGCGGGCGCGCATCGGAGCAGTCGGTGTCACGGATCTGGCGCCCGGCACCTGGCGCGAGATCGATGCGGCGGCGCCCTGGCGCGACTGATGGTCAAGCCCGCGTCGCGCCTAGCGTCGCTGCGGGTCGCTCAGTGCGCGTCGAAGAAGGACTTCACCGCGCTGAGGCAGAACGGCGGCACCAGCCCGGCGTGATAGGCAGCCAGCACCGCCGCATCGCCGCCATCCGTGGCGCCGCCCAGGATGGCGTTGGCGCGCACCGCGGCCGCCGCCGCCGCGAATCCGCTCTTCAGGCTCGCATAGGGATCGTTCGTGCCTGCCGCGGAATCGATGTCGAGGATCACGGGCGCGACCGCCGGCGGATGCGAGGTCCAGTAGTTCTGCATCAGCGTGGTGTTGAAGAAGAAGACCGTCGGGTCGGAGCTCCCGCCGCACAGCAGGTCGGCGCCGCTGGGGGTCCAGTTGCGCTGGTCGTTGGCCTTCAGATGCACCCGCAGCTTGTTGCCGGGGCTGGCCGGCGGCAGGCCGTCGGTGAGCGGTCGGGAAGCCCCCGTCCGGGGAGGCCAGCGCATCGTCCAGGTACGCGCCACGATAGCTGTTGGTGATCAGGTAGTCGGTGCCGAAGCCGGCCGCGAAGACCGCCGCAAGTGCTGCCGGCTGCGGTCGCCGGGGTATACACCGCGTAGGCCGCGCTCGGCGGTGTGCTGTCGAACGCCGCCACGGGGAACTTGCCCTGCGACTGCAGCTGGCTCACCGAGGTTGATCCGGGCAGCAGGCCCTCGATCGAGGCGGCGTACTTGCTTGCGAACACGTCGCCGGGCGCTGCATACAGGTCCCCATAGGCCTGCTGGTACGCCGGGATCAGCAGCGCCAGGTTTTCCGCGGCGCTGTCACTGACCTCGCCTTCGAATATCGCGTCCCCGAACGCCGCCAGCGCGTACGGCCCGGACATCGGTGCCGATGCGGTCACGGTGACCAGATCGCTGGAGGCCATCAGCGATTCCGAATTGCTGGGCGAAAAGCTCACGATCAATATGGGGCCCTCTCACCCGGCCACCCATGGCGTTTTGCGGATCATACTGGAGTTGGATGGAGAAATTATCACCAAAGCCGATCCCGACGTCGGTTATCTTCACCGCGGTGATGAAAAGATCGCGGAAAACATGCAGTATAACCAGTTTGTTCCCTATACGGATCGTCTGGATTATCTGGCTCCTTTGGCCAACAACGTTGCCTATGCCCTCGCGGTCGAGAAATTGATGGGGTGGGAATTGCCTCCGCGGGGAAAAGCGATCCGAGTCATTTGTTGTGAAATAGCGCGCATCTCTGCTCATCTTCTGGGCCTCGGTGCGTTTGCCATGGATGTCGGGGCGACGACCGTTTTCCTTTATACGTTTACGGAACGCGAAAAGCTCTATGATTTGATCGAGCTGCTGACCGGAGCCCGCTTTACTACCTCCTACACGCGAATAGGCGGAATGACTCGTGACCTGCCCGATGGATTCATCCCGGCGCTCAGCACGTTTTTGGATGGATTCGTCCCGCAATTAAACGAACTCGATAAGCTTCTGACGCGCAACCGCATCTGGGTCGATCGCACCAAAGATCTCGGTGTGATTTCGAAGGAAGATGCGATTTCTTACGGCCTAACTGGTCCGAATATTCGCGGCAGCGGCGTTGACTACGACGTCCGAAGAGCCAATCCGTACCTCGACTACCAAAACTACGAGTTCGATATCCCAATCGGGACGGTCGGTGATGCCTACGACCGGTACCTGATTCGATTTGAGGAGATGCGTCAGAGCGTCAAGATCTTGCGCGAGGCGATCCGGAAACTGCCCGCCGGGCCAATTGCGGTGCAGGACCCGAAAAATCTTCCTCCGGATAAGCCGGCGGTTTTGATGAAGATGGAGCAATTGATTCATCACTTCATTATTCACACTGAGGGAGTGCACGCGCCGCCAGGCGAAGTCTATTTCTCCGCGGAAAATCCGAAAGGAGAGCTTGGGTTCTATATCAATAGCCGGGGAGGTGGTGTGCCTCATCGGTTGAAGATTCGGGCCCCATCGTTCGTGAACTTGAGCATTCTGCCGAAAATTCTTCCCGGCCATATGATGAGTGATGTGGTCTCAATTCTCGGCAGCCTGGACTTTGTGATGGGCGAGTCCGACCGATAGCAATGCAACGTGGCGAGCTTATTCCGGTTGTGGCCGCGATCCTGGCGATCGCTGGCTGCCAAAGAGAGTTCGCCAACCGAAATCTGGAGCAACTAAAGCCCAACATGTCACAGAAGGAGGTCGAGTCGATCCTCGGAAATCCGGACAGGACAGAGAAGGTGGATTTGGAACTGGAAACCCAAAAAAAGACGATGTCGATCACCCGCTATTACTACAATCATAAGGGAGAAACCGTTCTCCTCCATTTCCAGAACGGTCGCCTGATTAATGCGCCTGATAAACTGAAGGAGAAGTAAAGATGGAAATGCCGGCCGAACTTGAAGCCAGGATCGACGAGGTGATCACTCAGTACCCGATTTCCAAACGCAGCGCCACGTTGCCGTTACTCCATCTTATTCAGGAACACTTTGGCTACATCGAAGAAACCGCAATCGAATGGGTCGCCAAAAAACTAGGTCTCGAACCGATTAACGTGCTTGAGATAGTGACTTTCTATCCGATGATGCGGCGGGAACCGGCTGGGAAGCATCACATCCGAGTCTGCCGCACCCTTTCCTGCGCCATGGCAGGCAGCTACGAACTGCTGGACACTTTCTGCAAACACGCCAGAATCGATCGCCAACACAATGGTCACGGTTCTCACCTCTTCAAGAGTGAAGACGGCAAGTACAGCATTGAGTTCGTAGAGTGCCTTGCGAGTTGCGGATTTGGTCCGGTTTGCATGATCAACGATGATTTTTACGAAGCGGTTTCTCAGCAGGAAGTCCCACAATTGCTCGAAAAATATCAGTAACCATGGCCTCAACCACTCGCACTCCTCACCCGCGTGAAAGGCGGATCATATTTAAAAATATCGATCGCCCAGGTTGGACGATTGACATCGAGTGCTATCTCCAGGACGGCGGTTATGAAGAATTAAAAAAAGCGTTCACGATGAAGCCGGAGCAAATCGTGAATGAAGTCAAAGCTTCCGGTTTGCGAGGGCGGGGTGGCGCCGGATTCCCCTGCGGAATGAAATGGGGTTTTATCCGACCAGGCGGTACGAAACCGGTATATCTGATTTGCAACGCGGATGAGTCCGAGCCAGGGACATTCAAAGATCGTTACATCATTCACCAGGATCCGCATCAGCTGATCGAAGGGATGATCATATCCTGTTATGCGGTCAACGCACGACTAGCCTATATTTATATTCGCGGTGAGTTTCCCGAAGGCGCAAAAATACTTGAGCGCGCGCTTGCCGAGGCCAGAGAACGCGGATTTCTGGGAAAAAATATTCTGGGTTCGGGATTCGATTTAGAGATCTACGTTTTCCGAGGTGCCGGCGCTTACATTTGCGGGGAAGAAACCGGTCTGATTGAATCAATGGAAGGCAAGCGTGCCTATCCACGCATCAAGCCGCCCTACTTTCCGGCTGCGCTTGGGCTGTATATGTGCCCGACGATTGTTAACAACGTCGAGACGCTCTGCAACGTGAAGTATATCGTCCGTATTGGCGGTGCCGAATACGCGAAGATAGGAAAACCGAATAATACTGGTACGCGCCTGCTTTGTGTGAGTGGAGATGTCCAGAAGCCTGGCTATTTCGAATTTGAGGTTGGGGGCATCACCATGGGCGAATTGATCCACGATATTTGTGGCGGCCTGAGGCCTGGGCGAACGCTCAAGGCGGTCATTCCGGGAGGCAGCTCCGCCAAGGTGATGAACGCCAAGGATCGTTATAAAATCAAAACGAAGCAGCCAGACGGAACGATGCTGGAGCGTGAACTGGGACTCGAGGATATCCCGATGGATTTTGATACCCTGGCTGCCGCAGGCACCATGGCGGGATCTGGCGGCGTCATCGTGATGGATGACAGCCGGGACATGGTTTGGGCACTTAACAACATCAACGAATTCTATGCTCACGAGAGCTGCGGCCAATGCACACCGTGCCGAGAGGGTTCTCTCTGGATGAAAAAGATCACGGAACGAATGCTCCACGGAGGAGGCGTTGAACAAGACACCGACACGCTGAAGAGTGTTGCGGACAACATCGCTGGGCGGACCATCTGTGCCTTTGGAGAAGCCTGTGCGTGGCCTACCCAAAGCTTTATTGACAAGTTTAGAGATGAGTTTGCTGCGACCGCCGGCAAAAAGGGAAATGGGAATGGGTCTACTAACCACTGACGATTAAAAATGAGCGCACCAACCGAACTTCTCAACGTTCAGATCGACGGTGTCTGGCATCAGTTCAAAAAGGGTACTCGAGTCATCGAGGCTTGTGCTCAAGCCGGAAAGTTTGTGCCTCACTACTGCTACCATCCAAAACTGAGCTCACCAGGCAATTGCCGAATGTGCCTCATTGAGATGGGTATGCCCAAACTCGGTCCGGACCGGAAACCGGAACTCGGCCCGGACGGCAAACCAGTGGTCAACTGGATCCCGCGCCCGCAGATATCTTGCGCTCAAGATATCGCCGAGGGCATGGGGGTCCGAACCGATTCGCCGCTCACCCGGGAGTGCCGAAACGGCGTGATGGAGTTTCTTTTAATCAATCATCCGCTTGATTGCCCGATTTGCGACCAGGCCGGTGAATGTTCGCTCCAGGAGTACAGCGTCGAGTTCGGAACGGCAGGCTCCCGATTTCTGGATGACAAAGTCAAAAAACCAAAACGGGTTGAACTCGGTCCGCGGGTCACGCTCGATGATGAGCGTTGCATTCTTTGCTCGCGCTGCATCCGCTTCATGAAAGAGGTCGCGCATGACGACGTGTTAGGTTTCGCCAGCCGTGGAAGCCACACCTACCTCACCGCCCATCCTGGGAAGGTGCTGGACAGCAATTACTCCCTGAACACCGTAGATATTTGTCCCGTTGGCGCCCTGACGAGCACGGATTTTCGATTCAAAATGCGTGTCTGGTTTCTCAAGGAAACCAAGAGCATCTGCACCAGCTGTGCCACTGGTTGCAACACCATCATCGGAACCCGGGAGAATGCCATCTATCGGCAGACCCCCAGGGAAAACGATGCGGTTAATTCCTCATGGATGTGCGATTACGGCCGCTTGAATATTCACTACGTCAATTCCGCGGATCGACTCAAAAACCCGCAGGTGCGTGAGAGCCAGGGCCTAACCGACGTCTCCTGGCGTAGTGCGCTGGCGAAGGCCGGCGAACAGCTCAAGCAATTCCAGAAAGACGCGGTCGCCGTTATCGCTTCGGCGAAGATGACCAACGAGGAGCTCTGGCTGGCGAAAAGACTAATCGATTCGCTCGGCACAACCTATCATGACATTGTCCCCAGATTCGGGAAAGCTGATGATCTCCTGATGAGCGCGGACCGCAATCCGAACACGCTGGGCGCGCAGCACTTTGGAGTAACGGGTGACCATCCCGGCGCCAAGCTGGAGGATATCGCGCGAAAGATTGGATCCGGTGAGATCAAAGCCGTAATAGCTCTGGGCGAAGATTTAACCCAGATCGGACTGACCGCAGACGAGCTCAAAAAACTGTCGACTTTGATTGTCGTCGACATTCTGCCAAACGAAACAACACGCAGTGCGAGCGTGTTGCTTCCCGCCTGCACTTTCGCTGAGAAGCGGGGCACCATGATTAATAGCAAAGGTCGGCTGCAGCGTTTGAATCGGGCCTTGCAGGCGCCGGGAGAGGCCAGAGACGACTGGGAAATCATTCGTGATCTGACCCAACAGTTGACCGGGTCGAACGGGATCTACCTGATCGAAGACGTTTTCAAACAGATTGCGGATGCGATTCCCGAAATGAAAGGGCTATCCTTGAGCAGGATTGGCGACACCGGGGTGCAAATCGTCGACAAGACGGAGGCGCGGGAGGTGCCCGCGACGGTATGATGGATGTTCTGATTTTTATCTTAATCTCCTTAGCAAAAACCCTCGGCCTGATCTTCGTGATCATCCTCCCGATGGTTTCCTATACCGTCTACGCCGAGCGAAGGGTGAGCGCGATGATCCAGGACCGGGTAGGCCCGAACCGGGTCGGAATTTACGGCCTCCTTCAGCCGATCGCAGACGCCGTAAAGTTATTATTGAAGGAAGATTTTACGCCGGCGCACGTCAACAAGGTTTATTACTGGTTGGCGCCGGCTTGCGCAATGGCGCCATCGATGATGGCACTGGCAGTGCTTCCATTTGGCAGCCAACTGTGGGGCGTGCCGATGGTAGTGGCGAACGTTGACGTCGGGGTCCTTTGGGTCTTCGCTGTTTCTTCCCTCGGGGTCTACGGCATCGTGTTGGCTGGATGGTCATCTAACTCGAAGTATCCCTTCCTCGGTGGCATCCGCTCCACCTCACAGATGATTTCCTATGAGCTTTCCCTGGCCTTGTCCGTGGTCCCGATTTTCATGATCTGCCGGACTCTTAATCTTCCGAGAATCGTCCAATACCAGATCGACCATGGCTGGTTGATTTCTCCAATCTGGATAAAAGGAATTAGTCTGTTCCCTCTCAGCATTAATTTTCAAGAGATCCTGCAATCATTCGATATCCTGAAAATCATTCTCTGGGTTCCTCTCTTTATCTCGTTTATCGTTTTTACCGTCTCGATGTTCGCCGAGACCAACCGTTTGCCGTTTGACCTGCCGGAAGCCGAGACCGAGTTGGTCGGCGGTTATCACACGGAGTATTCATCGATGAAGTTTGCCCTCTTCTTCCTCGGAGAATACGCTGCGATGATTACCGGCTCAGCGGTCATAGTGACCCTTTTCTTTGGCGCGTGGCACGTTCCGTTCCTCCCAACTACCCTCGATAATCCCTATACGATCTGGGGCCTGCTGCTTGGGCTCATCCACATCACGGCGTTCTTCGTCAAGGTCGCTCTCCTTCTCTTCTTTTTTATCTGGGTTCGCTGGACTCTACCCCGCTTCCGGTACGATCAATTGATGAGACTTGGCTGGTATTTCTTCATCGAGATCGCTTTAGTTAACGTGTTTATCGTGGCAATCATTCTGCCTTTCATGCGAAAATAAGGAGCTGGTACATATGGCTTACACCGTTGGGCGTCCAAAACTGACTTTTGCAGAAAAGGCTTATTTGCCTGCGATTATGACGGGTCTCGGGATCACTATCCGTCACTTTGTTAATATTCTATCCGGCAAAAAGAAGGTCACCATGCAGTACCCTGAGGAGAAATGGGACAAGCAGTTACCTGCTCACTATCGTGGTGCACCTACCCTGGTGACGGATGAACATGGCCGAGAGCGCTGCGTGGCTTGTCAGCTCTGCGAGTTTATTTGTCCGCCGCGGGCGATCACCATTCACCCCGGTGAAATCCCGGTCGAAAATCGCTGGCGCAAAGTCGAGAAATTTCCGCAGGAATTCGAGATCGACATGATACGCTGCATCTACTGCGGTCTTTGTGAAGAGGTTTGCCCGGAACAGGCTATCTTCCTGCGAAAAGATTATGCGATCACCGGCCTGACCAGGCAGGAAATGGTGCACAATAAGAAAAAGCTTTATGAGCTCGGTGGAGTAATGACCGGCCTGGTTAACAAGTGGAATGACAAAAAATAGCCAGATGTCACCTATACTTTTCTGGATCTTTGTTGCGATGATGTTGTTTTTCGGCGGAATGGTGGTGCTTAACCGCAACCCGGTCGCCAGCGCCCTTAGTCTGGTCGTTTCCTTTCTCGCACTCGCCGCTCTTTACGTAACGCTCGATGCATATTTTATCGGAGTGATCCAGATCCTCGTGTACGCGGGGGCGGTCATGGTGCTATTCCTCTTCATCATCATGCTGCTGGACCTTAAAGCCGAGAGCCGTCGCCGGGTGAATTTTCCGGCCATATGCGGTGGATTTGTGGTGATCATCCTGTTTATAAAGGTGCTGTCCGATGTTTGTTACGGATTCGAAGGAGGAAATGCCAAGTTTCTGGCGATCTCGCAAGGTCCGCAAGGCGATGTCTGGCACGTCGGGATGGTTCTTTTCAAACAGTATAATATTCCGCTCCAGGTAGTAGGAACACTGATCCTGGTGGCGACGATCGGCGTGGTGATCCTAAGCAAGCGCGAACTGAAATAACCGATGGTTACGCTCAACGATTATCTATTTGCCAGTGGCTTGTTGTTCGCCATCGGATTCGCCGGAGTGCTCCTTCGGCGGAACGTCATCATTATTTTCATGGCGTTAGAACTGATGCTCAACGCCGCCAATCTTTCGCTGATTGGATTTTCAAGGTATAACGTGCACGACGGTCTGCCGGACTACAACGGGCAGGTTCTGGTCTTCTTCATCATCACCGTCGCTGCTGCCGAAGTCACCGTCGGATTGGCCATCATAACGGCGCTGTTCCGGGCTAGACAAACAACTCATGTCGAAGACATGAACACCTTGAAATTCTGAGAATGAACTTCAGTCCCTGGATCATCCTCTTCACACCGTTCGTATCCGCGGTTGTCATCGTTCTCTTCACTGAGAAATTCAAGAAGCTCAGCTCTTATATTTCGGTTGGGGCAGTCGCTATCTCATTCGTTTTCAGTGTCGCGGTTTTTTTTGGCCCGGATGGAACCGCCAGTTTTAACTGGATCGACCTGGGTACTTTCCAGGTTAAGATTGGCTATCTGATTAATGACTTAACCAGGTTGATGCTCCTGGTGGTCAGCGGTGTCGGACTTCTGATTCATATCTATTCGATTGGGTACATGGCGGATGACCGCGGGCGGGCACGTTATTTCTGCGGTCTCTCCCTGTTCATGTTTTCGATGCTGGGGATAGTGCTCGCGAACAACTTCATCATGATGTTTATCTTCTGGGAGTTGGTCGGCGTTAGTTCCTACCTCCTGATCGGTCATTGGTTCTATCGTCCCGCCCCACCCGCCGCCGCTAATAAAGCTTTTCTCGCCAACCGCATAGGGGATTTCGGGTTCATGCTCGGCATCCTGCTGGTCTGGTCAGCTTCCGGAACGGTGACCTTCGACGAACTGAGCGAGCGCTGGTCTACTCTCGGGCTGAGTCCCGGTTTCATGACCGCCGCAGCGCTGCTGATCTTTTGCGGGGCGGTCGGAAAATCCGCCCAGTTCCCGCTGCACGTATGGCTACCGGACGCGATGGAGGGCCCAACGCCTGTCTCTGCATTAATTCATGCGGCGACCATGGTTGCCGCCGGGGTTTTTATGCTCGTCCGCAACTACTTTCTCTTCCAGCCTTCCGCGACGGCTCTCGATATCGTGCTTTGGATCGGCTTGATTACCTCCCTGCTCGCCGCGCTGATGGCGACCCAACAGGACGACATCAAGCGCGTGCTGGCCTACTCGACCCTCTCTCAGCTTGGTTTGATGATCGCCGCCGTCGGTCTTGGGGCGCCCATGGCCGGGATGTTTCATCTCTTCACCCACGCCTCATTTAAAGCCCTTTTATTCCTCGGTGCAGGCTCGGTGATCCATAGCCTGCACAATGAACAGAACATCTGGGAGATGGGCGGCCTGCAGAAGAAAATGCCGGTCACCTTCTGGACTTTCCTGATCGGAACTCTGGCTCTGATCGCCTGTCCGCCTTTCGCCGGTTTCTGGAGTAAGGATGATATCCTGGCATCCTCTGATCATAACATTCCCGCGTTTCTGGCGATCGCGGCGGTCACCTTCCTGACCGCCTTTTATATGTCTCGACTTTTCGTGGTAGCGTTTCTGGGAGAGCCTCGATCGGAACACGCCAAGCACGCCCACGAATCGCCCAGAGTAATGACTGTTCCCCTGATGCTCCTCTCGATTCCGGCTTGTATTGCCGGCCTCCCATTTATCGCGCCGTTTTTCATTAAGGTGCCCGAACACGAAGGCTCGCCAATTTTCGCCATGCTGGTTTCGCTGGTCGCTTTCGCGGCGGGAGCGGCTTCCGGCTACTCCCTTTACAAAGATAAAGCCAAGGATTCCATCGATATCCCTCTGTTCGAACACAAGTTCTATTTCGATGAAATGTACGGCCTCTTAATAAAGTGGACCCAGGATTTGCTGGCCGACATTTCGGGTTTTGTCGACCGCTGGGTAATTGACGGTACTCTCGTCCGCGGCATCGGCGGAATAACCTGGGGCGCCGGGTTCGCCTTGCGCTTCCTCCAGATCGGCAACCTGCAGGCGTACGCGTTTCTCTTCGGAGCAGGGGTAGTCTTGCTGCTTTACTTCATCCTGTTCGGCACAAAATGAATTTTCTCGTTTATCTCATCTATCTCTCACCGCTGGTGGCGGCACTGGGTATCTTACTCGGACTTCCGGCGCGGAGGACAGCGGTCACCGCGGCTGTCGTCGCGATCCTCTCGGCCTTCTTCGTCTTTATCGGCTATGACCGCGCCATCGGGGGGTACCAGTTTGAGAGCTTCATTCCGCTGGTGGCCGACTGGGACATGAATATCGCGGCGGGCGTGGACGGCCTGAGCGCGACGCTTTTGCTTCTGACCTCCATCGTCGCCCTGGCCGCCGTCTGGCTGGCCCCCAAGGTGGACGAAGGAGAAAACCGATATTACGCCTGTATATTATTGATCGCGGCGGGGGCGGCCGGCGCCTTTGCTTCGCTCGATCTGTTTTTCTTTTATGCGTTTCACGAATTGGCGCTTATCCCGACCTTCCTGATGATTGGGATTTGGGGATCAGGGAATCGTCAGGGCGCGGCCTGGAAGATCACCATCTACCTGTCAATCGGCAGCATTATCCTTCTCATAGGGTTAATCGGCCTCTATCTGCTGCCACCACCGGAACAACGGACCTTTAACATCGAGAAGCTGCAACAACTCGCATCCACGGGCGTTTTTTCCGGTCCGGGATCCAAATCTGTCTACCTCCTCTTATTGTTAGGATTTGGTATCCTGGTCTCCCTGTTTCCTTTTCACACCTGGGCACCGCAAGCTTATGCCTCCGCGCCGGTGCCGGTGACGATGCTTCACGCGGGCGTCTTGAAGAAATTCGGGCTCTACGGCCTTCTCAGAGTAGCGCTGCCGCTCATGCCGGAAGCAGCGCGGCATTGGGCATGGCTGCTTTTGATCCTGCTGGCCGGCAACATCCTGTACGTCGGTCTCGCCACCATTGCCCAGAAGCAGCTCGATCTTACCCTCGCCTATTCGAGCGTGATGCACATGGGATATATATTCCTGGGAATCGCGAGCTATAACGTCATCGGCCTGAACGGTGCGGCGCTCCTGATGTTCGCTCATGGCCTCTCGATCGCGGCGCTCTTCGCGATGTGTGGCGAGCTCCGAAAACAAACCGGCACCCTCAATTATCTTGATCTGGGCGGCCTGGCGACAAGTATGCCGCGCCTCAGCTTCGTCTTTGGCCTGGCGACTTTCGCCTCTATCGGACTTCCCGGGTTCGCTAACTTCGCTTCGGAACTACTCGTTTTCTTCGGTGCGTTCAAAAATTCTACGCCCGGGGTTGGCTTCAATGAATTCGAGATCGTCGGCACCATCGCCTTGTGGGGGGTGGTGATATCCGCGGTTTATATGTTGCGGGCGTATCGGGCAATCTTCATGGGCGAACGTCAGGCCCGCTGGCAAGCCGTCAAGGACATGCCACTCAACCTCGGATGGGCAGTGATCCTGCTCGTCATCGCCCTGCTCATTGTTGGCCTAGCTCCCCGAACTGTTTTGGATGCGGTTGAACCAGGAATTCGGCTTTTCGTGAAATGACTTTTGCCCCTATTTTCTTCGAATTGTTCGTTCTCGCCTTGGGAATATTGATTCTGCTGCTTGAATCATTCTCCGAGAAGGAGGACCGCAAGATATTTGCGATAATCGGAATCGTGGGATTGGCGATTGTCTTGGTGTTTCTCCAGGCGAGCGTGCCCGGTCCCAGCGGAATGACATCTTACGTTGTCGATTCCGCAGCCATTTTCTTCAAAAAGATTGCCGTGCTCACCACGATCGTCGTGCTGATCATGTCGATCGATTACGCGGACACGATCAAACGTTTTCTGCCTGGCGGCTCGAGGCAATCCGGTCTCGGGGAGTTTTTCGCCCTGCCCGTCCTGACCTGCGCCGGAATGATGTGGATGTCCTCGGCCATCGACTTTATTCTCATCTTCGTCTCCCTGGAGCTGGTTACGATTTCCTTCTATGTCCTGGTACCTTACATGCGCAGAAATGCCGCCTCATTGGAAGCCGGCGTCAAATACCTGATTCTCAGCGCTCTTTCCACGGGTTTCACGGTGTACGGTATCACCTGGATCTACGGCGTCACTCGCCAGAGCAATCTCATCCAGATTCAGCAAGTGCTTCCCTCGATTCCTCTCGAGAATCAGCCCGGCCTTCTTTTTGGTGCGCTCCTTGTCCTGATCGGACTCGGGTTTAAGATCGCGGCTGCTCCTTTCCAATTTTGGGTTCCCGACGTCTACCAGGGTGCTCCTACCCCGATCACCGCCTTTCTCTCGGTCGGTTCGAAGTCCGTCGGCTTTATTGTTCTTCTCAGGGTTGTCCAAGCGTTTCAGAGTCTGCCGGCGGTCGGGAACAGGCTGATCACCGCGGTCATCCTTTTGGCTGCCGCTACCCTGCTCTATGGCAATCTTGCAGCATTGCCCCAGACGAACTTTAAGCGTCTCCTGGCGTATTCCAGCATCGGTCATGCCGGTTACCTCCTGATGGCGGTAGCCGGGATCGCGGCCCTGGATTCCGGGCAGGCCGTGGTGGTGTATCTCGCCGCTTACCTCTTAATGACGCTCCTTTCTTTCCTTGTGCTGGTGATTGTCAGCGCTCACGGCGAAGGCGACGACATTGTCCACTTCAACGGCTTGGCTAAGCGTTCTCCATTGCTGGCGTTCGCTCTGCTGGTGGCCATGATGTCACTCGCCGGAGTTCCGCTCACCGCAGGGTTTCTCGGTAAATTTCTCGTTTTCAAGGTTGCCTTTGAAACCGGTCAGTTCGTGCTCCTCGCTCTCGGTATCCTAACCGTCGGCTGCGGTTTCTACTTCTATTTGAAAGTGGTAAAAGCAATGTACTGGCAGCCGGCAGCGGTGAATGTCGCAGCCATCCCGGTCAGCAAGCTTTCGCTGGTGGCGATCGTGATCATGGTACTTATGATCTTCGTCCTGGGCATATTCCCACAGGTTGCGCTAGGCCTCATGCCTGCCGCCAATTAAGAAACGTATCGGCGGGTGGGCGGATCAGCGTTGTCGCCAGCGGCCTGGTGGCGTCTTCTGGAAGATCGTCGTCGCCCGAACCAGTAAAATAAGGTGTTTACCCGTGCGACGCTGGTCGCGCAGGAGCGCGACCCTACCTTTCTCATTGAAAATAACCCCGGGAGCATCCACCTTTCACCTCCCTATGTTGGAATCGATTCGCAAGCGGCAGCGGACTTTGCTCATGCTGGTAACCATCGTTGTCATCGTGGCTTTCGGCTGGATTTACAATCCGGCCTCGATGCGTCACGCTGAGGGTCCTGGCGGAGCCATCGGAAAACTGAATGGGCGCCCGATAACTATCAGCGAAATCCAGAAGGTCGAGAGAAGCATTCAATTGGTTTATGCCCTCGGCATGAATAACCTGTTGGAAGAATTAACCACGGACGGACGGACCCGTGATGATCAGTTCCTAAGCTACGCGTGGAATTTGCTGCTGCTCCGCGATGAAGCTAGGCAGCTCCAGGTCGAACCAACTGCCGAGCAGATACGAGATGCCGAGAAGGGTCTCTCCCAGTTTCAGACAGATGGCAAATTTGACCCAGCCAAGTACCAGCAATTCGTCGACTTGGTTCTAAAGCCGAATGGCTTCACCGCGGCGGATCTAGACGATGTGGTGGCGGACAATTTGCGATTTGGCGGCGTCAGTCAATTGGTCAAGGGAAGTTCTCCTTTGCCAGAATCGATGTTCCGGCAGCAATACGACCAGATGAACCAGAAGGTCTCTCTAGCCGTCATCCAGTTCAAGCGCACGGATTTTGAGCCGGCCATCCAAGTCTCGGACGAAGAAATTCGCAAATATTACGATCAGCATAAGGATATTCTTCAGTCGCCGGAGAAACGAAAAGTCGAGCTCGTTTCGTTTTTACTGAACGACGATCAGAAGAAATTACCGGAAGCCCAGCAAGTCGCGGCCAAGAAGCCTCTTGCTGAACAAGCAGATGCGTTTGCTCAGGCCGTCCAGCAGAATCCGGCGACGTTCGCTCAGACCGCGCAAGAAAAGGGTCTCCGGGTTCAGGAAACCGATCTCTTCACGCTGCAAGAACCGGACAAAGCGATCGCCCAGGATCCCGCATTGGTTCGAGGCGCGTTCAATCTCACCACAGAGAGTCCGACCAGCGACGTCATCGAAGGAAAGGATGGCTTTTACATCATGAAACTGGCGAAAGTCGAAGCCAGTCAGCCGCTTTCGTTGGAGGAAGCGAAGGACAAGATCGTGGCCGCGATCAAAGCGGAGAAAGTACGAGCGGCCATTCAAGCAAAAGCCAAAGAGGTTCGGGAAAAGATCGACGCCGGGATGCGCAACGGAGCGGACTTCGCGCAGGCCGCAGAAAAGGCTGGCTACAAACCTGAGATTCTACCGCCATTTGCTCTGGTAGATCCCGGCAACAGCGTCGAAATCGCCAGAATCATGGCGCTCAACAGCGTTGATCTCGCCAAGGATGAGACTTCGAAACTCTTGGAGAATGAAGATGGCGGGCTGATTATCCACATGCTCAATAAAGAGCCGATCGACGAACAGAAATACGAAGAATATAAAAAGGCAGAATATGCCCAGCAAAATAATCGATACGAATCAATCGCCGTCCGCGAATGGTTGAAGCTTGAACAGCAAAGGGCCGGACGCCCGCCGATTTTCGGCCAGGGAGCGACCGGGTAGGGAAGTTTTGGGTTTTGAGTTTTGAGTTTGCAGTTTCTATTCGTTTTCATTCGCGGTTGAAATCTGCTCCGATTCGAACTGTGCATGCGCTAAACCCCCTAAGATCGGGGAGCGCAGGCCGTGACACAAAACAAAAAACTCAAAACCCAAAACGCAAAACCAATATGGAAGAAACACCATCGGAAATCGAAGAACTCTTTGACGATGCCAACGGAGATTTGGCGATAGGTGAATTACCTGCCGCGATCGAAAAGTACCGCCGCTGTGTCGAACAGGTTCCTCAATTCTTCGACGGTTGGCACGCGTTGGGAATGGCGCTCATGAAGCATGGCGACTATCCGGAAGCCATCGAGGCAGGTAAAAAGTCCGTCGAACTACGGCCGAATGATCAGCTCGCGTGGTCGAGTCTTTCACTCTTCTACGTTCGCAACAGCCAGATCAAAGAAGCCGAGGCTGCCGGCGCAAAGGCTCGGATTCTATCCTGGGGCGGCAAAATCGCTCGAGAATGAGGCTGTGAAATACTTCATTACAACCGCGATTGATTACACGAACGGTGACCCGCACATTGGGCATGCCTACGAAAAGATTCTCGGAGACGTCATAGCCAGATATCACCGGGCATTTGACGGACCCACGTACTTTTTGACGGGCGTCGATCAGCATGGACAAAAAGTGCAACAGGCCGCGCAGAAGTGTGGTGTTCACCCTTTTGAGTTTGCGCAAGAGGTCACGGAGAAATTCCTGGCGCTGTGGGACAAGCTGGGAATCCAGAAGGACGGATGGGCCGCGACAACCGATCCCAGACACAAAAAGGCGGTTCGCAAGGTCCTGCAGTCGCTTCACGATCGGGGCGAGTTGGTTAAGGCGAAGTATGCCGGATACTACAGTGTTCGCCAGGAGCAATTTCTTACCGACAAGGAACGGAGTGAAGCGGGAGAGTTTGGACAGGAATGGGGCGAAGTAATATTTCTTGAGGAAGAGAACTGGTATTTCCCGCTCGCGAAACATAAGGAGTGGCTCAGGAATTTTGTCGAGAAGCGCCCGGATTTCGTGACCCCGGACTTTCGCCGGAACGAGCTCATCAATGCGATCGAGCGAATTTCGGGCAATTTATGCGTTTCTCGGCCAAAAGAGCGATTGTCCTGGGGCATTGAATTTCCTTTCGATCCGGACTACGTCACTTATGTCTGGTTCGACGCTCTCTTGAACTATGTCACCTTTGCCGGCTACCTCTCGGAGGCGGATCCGAGCCTGCCGACTTTCAACGAACTTTGGCCCTGCAAAGCCCATATCATCGGCAAGGACATTCTGGTGCCTGCCCACGGAGTATATTGGCCAATTATGCTCCATGCGATGGGCTTTTCAGACGAGCAGATGCCGCGGCTGCTGGTGCACGGATTTTGGAACGTATCGGGTGCCAAGATGAGCAAAAGCCTCGGAAACGTGGTTGACCCGAAAATTTTGGCAGACAAATACGGGGCCGCCGCTCTCCGCTACTATCTGATGAGGGACAATATCGTAGGGCAGGACTCGGATTTCAGCGAAGAGCGCCTGGTCACGCGCTACAACAGCGATCTAGCGAATGACCTCGGCAACCTGGTCAACCGGGCGATCAGCATGACCCAAAGGTATCGTAGTGGTGTGGTCACTTCGTTTCCGCTGAACGACCCAGATCTAAACGCGATTCGCGATTTGTCGCAATCCGTCATCGAACGTTACCGCGCGGCATTCGAGCGATTCGAAGTGCACAGCGCGATTGAGGTCGCGTGGGAGCTTGTAACCAGAGCCAACGCATTGGTGGAACAAAAGGCTCCCTGGAAACTAGCCAAAGACCCGGGGCAATCCGAACTGTTAGATGCAGTCCTGTACACGCTCGCAGAAATTGTGAGGTTACTGGCGCTCCTGGTCAGCCCTGTAATTCCGATGGCCAGTGAGAGGATCCTGGAACAGCTGCAGGCTGAGAACATCCGCATCTTGCAATGGGGCGGTTTACCGTCCGGGCATCGAGTGGCCAAGCCGTCTCCCATTTTTCCAAAGATTGAACTAGTCGGCGGTTAGGGGGAACGTATCGGCGTATCGGCGTATACAGGCGGTAGGGAATGCGCTCCCGCGCGTCCGGCGCGGTGCCGTCCACAAAACGTAGTCGGCCTGCTTAACTTAACTTAACCTAAAAACGGAAATGGAATCCGAACCGTCGGCCTAACCGACGGTTTTCACCAGGCATAAAATGCTGAGAGTGGCCAGATCTCAGCCGGAGAGGAGTGATTGGGCCTCCGGCGGGAGCATCCCAACCCATTTACCACCGAGCCAGTGGCGAAAAATATGAGTCAATAGCAGATTCCAGCGTTGCTGGACGCTCCATTGCTCCGCAATGAGCCAGAAGCGTTGTAAGGTGTTGCTGACATGGGCGATAGCCTGTGCGAGCTCCTGACTGTTTTCGTGCTGCAAGCTGACTCTGACTTTGCGTTGGTTTTGATGAACGGCCAGCCGAGCCACTCCGCTCAACAAGGCCGGCCGACTGGTGATCGCCTCCCGATGGTGCTCGCCGTCGTAAAGACGTACGTAGAGGTGCCACCAGTTGTAGATCAGTGCGACCAGATTGGCCATCAAGCGGCAGGGAGCCAACTTCTGCGTCGTGAAGCCGTTCCAACCCCATTGATTTTTGAGCTCATCGTAGATGTTCTCGGCATCGGCTCGTTCCCGATAAAGACGCGCCAAGGTGACCGCCGGATATGCTTTGGGATCCAGCGTGGTCACTAAGACTGCCATTCGCCCAGCCCAAGGCGCCAGCACGTTTTTCCACTGGGCCGATCCGGGCAGTCCGGCTTGCAGATGATCGCGCCGTCGGCGTCCCTGCTCCCCTGCAGGAGCCAGCGCTGGCTTCTCGCGGACCAGCACCACTCGACGTGCCAAACTCCAACCGCTCAAGCGCAGCTTCGCTTCGAGCACTTCCCACCCCTGGCCGCTATCTTCCCAAGCCGCTCCGGCACGCTGCATTTGGGAGACCAGCGTTTTGACTTTGTCCGTATGGCGCAGCTTGAACAGGCACGGCAAGCCGCGCTTCTCAGCCTCCTTCAAAAGCATCTCATTTCCGTAGCTGCAGTCGCCACGTAAAATCGACGGCCAGTGGGTGCGCGGCAGCTCGTCGAGCAGTTGCCATAAACCTGGCAAGGCATGTCGCGCTGCGTGCTCCTTGCCCCCGAGCACTTCCACACCCAGACACAGCCGCGTATTGGCCATGAAGTAACTGTGATAGCAGTGGCTCGGCCGTCCAGGTTTATGCGGATTGTACCCCACCTGCGCTCCTTGCTGGTGACCATAGATCGGCTTGACCGTCACATCGATGTCCATGATCCAGGATTGGCTCAACACCGGCTGGACGCACGCGCGCAACTCCCCGCCCAGCCATGCCAGGCCTTTATCCTCTTCCATCCGTTTCATCGCTCGGCGCACCACGTCTTCGCTCACCGTCGTATTCATGCCCAGCAATCCTGGATTGAGGGTGTCGCCCCGCACCGCATTGATATGAGCGTAACGCCAGTGTCCGCAAAGCACCGAGAGCGTCGCCGTGCCAAGCACATCGACCACACGGCTGCCCCGGTTGCCTTCGTAGCTTAACGGACAGTTGCTCAAGAACCGCTCCCAGCGCCCTCCCACCCGCAGAAACTGAGCGAAGAAGATCAGCTGGCCTTCCCGCGTAACAGGTGACTCGTCGTCGAACTCCGCGTAGTAACGCCCACCCGGCGTGTCCACCGGCCATGAACCTTCAATTAGCTTCGGTATTGGCTCACCCGCTGGGTGAGGGTTCGGCATCCAAGCTTTTGGCTGCATCCCTAACTAAATCAGCCTCTTTCACCCCAATCCAACTTTTTCTATTTACGCTTCTAGGCTTAACGGCTTTGCCTAACTAACTCGCCCAGGAAGACAAGCAGGATGCTTATGCTACTATTTGCCGCACGCCCTCTCGCGTTCATGCGGCTACCCGGTAGGGTAGCATCAGATCCCTTGATTCCGTGGAATCCACGTGAGCCGTCGGGCTCGCATTGTGCCACAATGAGTCGCCGAAAAAACGTATCATCTCATTTCCTCAACTCCCCAATGTCGTCTAGTGCGCATCAGAGCTCTGAGCATAGGTCTTCGAGCCTGTCTCCGTGGGCGCAAGCGCCCGCAAACGGCTTGGCCCGATTCGCCCAGGAAGACTACATTTGTGGACGCACCACGCCGGACGCGCGCATCCAGGAAACTACAAAGCTGAATGTCTGCGGCGCGCCCAATACCGCGCCTCCCGCCAGCGATTTTCCATAAAATAGTACCGCAACCGAATCGATCGGTAATGATCATACACTCCGGTGATAAAGGCAGCGTAAGCAGCCAATGCGGATCTGTCTCCGGCAAAGTGGCGGAGGATCGCTTCAGCGGCATCACGGCCGCTGGTCATTGCGATAGTCAGACCATGAGCGGCTAGTGGATCCAAGGTGATAGCGGCATCGCCCACAGCCAGCCATCCATCGCCGCAGATACTGTCAAGTCGTCCACTGTTGGTCGGGACAATTCGCGGCTCCGTAGCAAGTTCATAGTTGTGGCGGAGAATTCGTGCGGCCGTTTGCGGCGCCCCAAGCATCAATCTCATCCACCCCGGCTTACTAATAATCTCTTGCCGAATAAGCGAATCCGGATCGGTCATAAACGCAACCGCCAGACCGCCGTCGGGAACGGTCGCAGAATACCACCATCCATCCCTGGTGGCTTCCACCAGGCTGGTCGAATCTTCCATTCGGACATCCTTAAGGCGCAGAAATGCAATCAGGGCAACTTGACGGTCTTCAAAAACGAACCGTGCCCCACGGCTTCGCGCAAGCCATCGGGCGCGACCTGTGGCATCAACCAGAAATCGCGCGCGAAAGGATTCGATTGGAGTTTTGCCATCGAGCATCCATGAGCCATCCTTCTGTGCTAACTGAGGTGGCGCATCCTGGTGAAATATTCGGCATCCTGAGGTACGGGCGCGCTCCAACAAGCGCCTCTCAAACAGTGCCCGATCGATATGCCAACCGTGCCCGTAAGGGTTGCGGATGAAATCCTCATACACCATTTCCGAACCGCCCCAGACCGACTTGTTTCCGTGGCAGGGAAGATGTCCGTCCGCCAGAAACAATTCCCAAAGACCAAGTTGCTTGAGCACAATGCTGCATTGTGGAGAAAGGCTCTCGCCAATCCTTCTAAGTTCTCGGGCCGACCGCGTCACAATGGATACGTGGAGTCCGGACTGGGCTAGAAAAATAGCTATGGAGGCGCCGGCGGGCCCTCCACCAAAAATCACCACGTCGAAGCTTTCAGCTTCGCTCATCGTTGCGAGAGAAAACTTCGCATCCAGGAGGGTAGTGTTTCCGCGACGGCAGTCGGCACGCTGGTTGGAAAAATTCGCCCGGTTTCGACCCAAAGATCCTTTGGACAGATCGCAGGATTATTCGGACCGGGCATGCGAACCACGATGCCGACCTCTGGCCAGTGATCGACAAAGACTTGGCGTGGATTCGGCGTGCTGATCTTTGACGGCGGACTATCGTTATTATAAACGATTCCGCGAAGCCATTTCTTTCGGGAAGCGATATTGAAGGCCTTTTCCTTTTCTGCCAGGGAACTTGTTCGGTCCATTATTATTTTGTAGGCTTCCTCAGTAACCACATCGTTAGGCACACGCGCGGGCCAGAAAGTGGGAAGATATTCACCGGCATACGCTTTGTACGCCGAAAGGCAACTGGCCGTATCCGTCTGCCAAGGACACGCCATCCACCGCGAGAGGGAACCGGCAACGCTCCCGTCCAGCGGGCCACCAGGCATCATTGCCAGTGAACTGGTGAGTTCATCGCCAAAGTCAGGCTCAGGCTCAGTTCGGCGTTTGATACGGAATGGCGCCGCATACATGATCTTGTTTCGCATGGGCCAGGTGAACTCACAGCCAGGATGGAATGGACCGCCGATAGTTTCTTCGAGGTTGGCGCGCGTTAGACCGTTCGCACGGTCGACCGGCGTCATCTCGTCCCAGGTTTTCGCTTTTATCGGCAAATCCTGTTCAAAGGCACCTTGCGCCCATTGGCGCAGCCAGTCGTACTGGCTTTCCGGAATCGCCATCCACTCCCTCGGATCGGTGCTGGTGAAGTCGAGTGTAACAGCGTCGCCATAAACGGGAGGCCAACCGTTTGCATCCATAACCTTGTAATTGGCGTTGCGGAAGGATTGGAAGATCAACTGACGCAGCGGCCTGGCATCGTCGCCCGGATCGCTCAATCGCCGAATAAGGTCCGGATCGGTAAAATCGGTCGGGCAGCCATACCCAAATTGCAAAGCCAGGCCCGCGTTTACCCATTGGCTCATGCTAATGCGCTCAAGGATAGGATAGACATGCTCATAAAACCGCACTCTCGGCGGCCGAAGACTGGGATCCAACCGGGTCGCCACATCAAACAGGAGGTCGTAGCCGGTGACAAAGGCTCGAATCCCTGGAGCATAATCCGGCGGGGCCGTGATGACCCAAGATCCCGTTGCCTCGAAGGACCGCCCATCCTTTAGCTTGATACTCGCGTCAACGGGACCGTCGGACATGTCGTCGTGCCAGCCGGGATTATTCGCAAACCCCGGAGGCGGTCCAGGAATTACCGTTGTCGAGTGTCCCTTGCCTCCGAGAAAAATCAGGTTGCCGCGAGCGTCGGTTCGAACTTCGCCCAGATAAACAGGTCGATCAAAAAAGGTGCCCGTATCAAACGCGTATTGTTTCTGAGAACCATCGGCGTTGGTGTTGTTACCGGAGATAAGGCGTGGACCGGGATCAATGCTGAGCTTATTTCGTTCAACGCCTGTGCATTGGAGGTTCCGGCGAGGACACGCCACAGCGGGCGTCCCGCCCGTGTCTAAGTAATCGGCGCCTGCGGACTCGGCTAGATCCAACGCTTTCGCGAAGAAATACCAAGCTGCCTTCCTGTTGGCAACGTGGACCTTCCAACGTATTTCTCCATCGTTGGAGGAAAGCTCCTGGATGATCTCTCCCCCGGAGTTGAGGCCAAAGAGCCTGAACCTCGTCGCTTGTCGAAGGATCCGCCCCTCCGGATCCCGGCAGGTATGCGCTTTGTCCGGAAGCATTCCTGGAATCTCCGGTCCAAAAAAGTATTGGTTTGAGCTGTTGCCGACCCGAGCGATTCCGATTGCCGGGAAAATAGCTACACTTGCGATATCGTCGATGCGAGACATAGGCTTTAGATCATAGTCGAGAGGCGACCCTTTAGGAAGCAGGGCGTTTAGTCGAACCTTAAAATTACGATTGATTCGGCGAGGTTCAAGATTTTACTCGCAAAGAGGACGATTTGTTTGTTAGGCTTAGATAGTTCCCCCAGACCAGGGTTCGGTAACTTCTAGCAACACAAACCCGTTAAAAGCAATTCAGATAAACCCTAATATAGGTCGCTCTCAGCGAGCGGTTTTTGTTTCCTGGCGCAAATAAGTGGCGCTGTTAACAAAAGCCAAAAGCCCCCCCAAACATCGCAAACAAATTTCATTACGTTCTGCGCTTCACCGGACCGTAGGCACGGATCTTCATCACCTCGGCCTCCGTCCGCGACACAAGAACACGAAAGACAGAAAAAATACCCGAAATGGCCTCCAGTAAATTCTCTCTCACACCTCTCAATATCTTCGTCAAACCGAAGTCCGGCGCGGCTGAATACTATCTGAAAAAGCGCCGTTCGATTCCTATGAGTCGCAGGGGAAGCGCTTCGACCAAGAAGTATCACGATTCGCTGCCAAAGCAGAAGACTGCGGTGGCGGGCTCCGGCGCAATTTTTCCGCCGATGCCCGGACGAGATCTGATTTATCATGGAGGTAAGCTGATCCCGAATCTCACTTTCCAGAATCTCTATTTGGGAGGTAAGAGCCGTTGGAGCAAGTCGGACATAACTTCGATCGACGGAGCCCTTGCGGCGGCAATGTCGGACGTGAGTCTAAACAATGTTATGGTCCAGTATTTTCGGGAAGGCGAGATCTCTTCGACGGCCAAGGATTCACGCATCCTGAGTAGCGCAGTTCCCGAAAAGGTTGGCCCCGACTTTCTCAAGCAAACTTTGCGCAGTCTATTCGACCGTGGGATGCTCGATGACTTCCCGCTGGAGTCGACGCTATTCAACTTGCTTACTCCTTCCGGTATTATCTTGCTCAGCGAGGACGACGGACCGGTGGAGACGCCGGAGAAAAAGCGGCCACGCACGGGGCCACCGCCCGAGGAAGATGCGAGCTCACTTTTGGGCTTGGGGGGATTCCATGGCTCTGTCCACATCGCCACTGGCAACGGAACTCAGGTAACTGTCTACTACTCAGCATCGGTCTACTCGGAGCGCATGGCCAACGGTCGGGAAAATGGGATCGCTGCCTTCGAGGAATCGTGGAAGAACGTGGTTTGTACCCTCTATCATGAGTTGAATGAGGCGCGCACCGACGCCGATGTGGACGACGTGATCGCTACTCAAGATCTCAGCCTTTGGGGTTGGGCGGACCGTAATGGAGCCGAGTGTGGAGACTTCCCAATTGAAGAATCGGGCTCGAACCTTCTGCGGGTTATGCAGGAGGTACCGCTCAGCGACGGTTCAGGCAACGTGCCGGTGCAATTCCAGTACAGTAATTTCGTTCACGGCCCCGAAGGCCCTGCTTCTAAAGCGAGGCCGTTCGCAGGCTAAATGCGCTCCAAATTCGAGCGGATTGAGGCTGCCATTCCATATTTATTGTCAGAGATCGGCAGATCACGTTTGAGATAGTTCACCGGATTGAGCGGTTGACACTCATTCTGCGCAAAAAAACGTTGGGAGTATTCCGGAGAAACCTCGACATCCTGAAACTCTTAAATTAGAAGGACTTTGGTAAAATCGAGGACCAAAGCCCACAAAAAGTATTACAACAGAGTTTCAGCGAGTCCCGCCTCGATCGGTGACTAACTGTCGACAATAGCGGCGGGCGCATATAGAAATAGAATACTGTCAGTCAGCACACGTGTTTAACGCCCCAAATCGCGACTCTACTGCTTAATACCGCTAACGTCGTGAGTGACGAATTTTTTGAAGCCATCCTCTTGCTGGAAAACGCTGATACGATGACGAGTGTAGAGAGGCGGTTTATCGGACGCGGGTTCCAGGAGAAAAGAGCGTCTTTGGACCCTCCGCCGGCAAGCCCGCCAAATCCGCTGCCCCTTACCGCGCAGGTCCCCGAATCGGCGGACCGTTGTGCGTGATCTGGAAAAGAACGGCTTCACTACGTGGTCACTATAAAGCTTTTGGCCTTCTGGATGGAATTTGCGAAAGTGAACATATGGCAAAGCTTTTCCCATACCTCGGTGTTGGAACAAAATCTGGCTCTTTGGAAAACATCTGGATAGAAGTCCTGGGACAGTTTCTGACCGTCGGAACCGGATCATTTGCTGAGGTTAGTGAATATGCTTTGTCCTTTGCCGGGCGGATCGATGCCATGTTCATTAAGAGCGACCTGAATCTTTCGCTGGTGTTAATCGACCAGGATCCCCTATCTGCGAGCGGACCTTGTCAAATTTCCATCAACGGAACGGCTTCCGTGAACGCCAGCTATTCCGCAAACCCCAGCCAACTCGCAGTGACCGCCCAATTGCCCGGCGAGGTCCAGCAGAGGATCACGATTGAGCCGGGAGGAATTGACCGGCGGGAGACGTATTTGGGACTTTCAGGGAAGCATAATCTTATCGTGCACCTCGCTCCCTCAAAATGAATCACGTTCACCGTTTGGCGTTTGGCGTTTGGCGTTTGGCGGCGCGTTCGGCGTTCGGCGTTCGGCGTTTGGCGCGTTGGCGGCGCGGATGCTCACCTCTCGCCTCTCACCCCGCTTTGGTGGCACGTGTTGCCGGCTGGATTTGTTGAGCAGGGCGGCAACTTGGCCAAGGACATGAAGATAGCTCTCACCAAAAACTGCATCCACTCATTCAAGGCCCTCGTAGTCTCGATGGCACTCCTGACTTTCGGCACTGGTGCTCGGGCCAAAGAGAATGTCTTGAGCTCGCCTCCAGCCAAGGACCTCCAAAACCTGGTTCAAGATGCGTACAGCAAATTCAAAGATGAAAACGGTGGCAAGAATGCCGACTACATCCCTTACCTTGCCTCGGTGCCTTCGCATCTATTCGGTGTCGTTATCGCAACTGTCGACGGGCAGATTTACGCCGCAGGCGACGTGGATTACCAGTTTGCCATCGAGTCTGTCTCCAAACCTTTCACCCTGTGCCTCGTCATGCAAGAGCAGGGGGAAGAGGTGATAGTGGAAAAAATTGGTGTTGAACCAACTGGGCTGCCTTTCAACTCCGTTACGGCGGTCGAGGAGTTGAAAACGCGTTCGGTCAACCCGCTGGTTAACGCCGGGGCGATGGCATCAGTCAGTCTGATCAAAGCGACCAATGCAGATGAACGGTGGGATAAGATCCTCGACTACTATAGCAAGTTGGCTGGCGAAAAACTCTCCTTAAACGAAGAAGTTTATCAATCCGAATCGGCGACTAATCAGCACAATCGAGGGATCGCGGAACTCTTGTTTAGCTATGACCGGCTTTACTGTGATCCGCTGGAAGCCTGCGATGTCTACACAAAGCAATGCTCGGTTAATGTCACGGCGAAGGAGCTCGCGGTCATGGGGGCGACATTGGCAAACGGTGGGGTAAATCCGATGACTAAAGAACGTTGTCTCGATGCGAAGTATGTTCCAAAAGTCCTCGCCGTCATGTTGACCGCGGGATTTTACAATGAGGCGGGAGTTTGGTCTTGGAAAACCGGGTTACCGGCCAAAACGGGAGTAGGCGGAGGAATCGTCGCGGTAGTGCCAGGAAAAATGGCGATCGTCGGATTTGCCCCACCTCTGGATGAGGCCGGCAACAGTGTCCGCGGAGCAAAAGCCATTAGTTATATAGATGAAAGTCTCGATCTTAACCTGTTCGATGGCTGCAAATAGCGAAGCCTCATCCTCATTTTACCTCTAAGAGTGCGGGCTCTTTTCTGCAAGCCAGTGGTCGATTTTGGGCACGAGAACCTTTATGACCTTCAACCGGAACTCTAGATCGGCGGCAAATTTCCCGACCTTTTTTCGAGAAGCCTCTGGAACCTCGGTCTCAATAAAACGCCGGAGTTCTTCGAGGAGATCTGGGTTCGTCGCTCCTGCCGTTAGAGAGGGCACAAAGGTATGACGTTGCTGTTGATCTAACCTCTCGCTGAGCACCTCCCGGTGATCGAGGGCGAAATGCCACGCGAGATCCGGATTGTTGGCGGCGACTCGCGCGATCATCTTAGGCCCAGTCGTCTTGGCTGGCTCATCGCCGAGAGCGATCTGTAGCGTCTGCTGGGCCAGGGTTTTATCCTGGGCAAATGCCAGCGCGACGAACAGCTGATCCTTCCAAAAAGAGTCATTCTTTTCTTTGGCGAGCCTGTGCATAGTATTGTAGCGGTCCTCTCCTGCCCGGAGAGCAACAGTTTGCAAGACCGGGCGCCGGAGGGCACCCGGGAGAGCCAGCGGGTTAGTCGGAGGGCCGGCGAATTTTTCGAATCGGGCGTTCGCTTCGATTTCGACGTTATCATCACCCAACTGCCCGAGGCCGGTAATGAGAAACTCACGCAGCACTGCTTGATTGCCGAGTTCGCCGGCTTTCTCATCCCAACCGACCTGGGCAAGAATTGGGTTTAAGATGCTCCGAGCAAAGGCGCGGAAAATGTTTTGGTTCGGATTGTTAGCGTAGATGGAGTCCAATGCGACCAGGGTATCGATAATCTGCCTCCAGACAACGCTGTCAGCAGCAGGCGATACCCTCCGAGTCAAGTCGAGGTAAGCCTCGATCGGCCCTACGCCAGCCTCGCCGAGAGCCCAGGAGTCATAAAGAAGCCCCAGTTGATCGGCCGCGGCAAACTCGTTGAAACGGTCGAGAAAGTTGCGTAGTGCGCCTTTGTAGTTGCATCGGCAATAGGCGGTCTGGCCCAGGTTGATTTTGATCGGAGGGTTACCTTCAACCGCCATTGAAACAGAATCCGGACCTGAAATGAGTTGTGAGAGAGAAGGCTTCTTCGACCGCGCCTCACCCGCGGAAATCGGTAGATGCCAGACCGTGGCTTCTTCGGCATTCGCGTCCACCTCGAAGCGGGCCTGCCTCAAGGTGAGGGTCACCTTGTTTTCGCTAAGTTGCTCGTTTTCAACAGTGATAAGAGGAACACCGGGCTGGGTCGTGAAGTCATTCGCGATCTCTTTGATTTGTTTACCCGACGCTTTCTCCAGTTCATCCCAAAGATTGGCGCTAACGGTGTTCTTATACTTATAGAGTTTCATATAGGCGCGGACGCCCTCACGAAACGCGTCCGCCCCCAGAAAGTTTTCCAGCATGCGGATCACCGCCCTGCCTTTTCGGTAAGTAATGTCATCAAACGCGGCCTGTTCGACGCTGTTGACCATTTGGACGACTGGATGCGTTGTGCGCTTTGCATCTTGGCGCATCGCCTTTTGAAGATCTGACTCCGCTTGGAGCCAGATCATCCAGTCCGGGTGGAACACTTCCGTCGCCTTGCTCTCCATCCATGATGCGAAGCCCTCGTTGAGCCATAGGTTGTCCCACCACTCCATGGTCACGAGGTTGCCGAACCATTGATGCGCCATTTCATGGGCGATAACGACAAATACTCTTTGCCGATTGGCTTCCGTGGACCACTCTTCGTCGAGGAGGAGCTGATCTTCAAAGTAGAGAATCGCGCCCCAGTTCTCCATCGCCGAGAACCCGCCAGCACCAGGCGCGGCAATCATATCGAGCTTGGGAAGCGGATAAGGCACCGCAAAATAGCCGTTATAAAATTGCAACAACTTGGCGGCGCTCTCGAGCGCAAATTTTCCCCTCTCCGCACTTCCTTTCCTGGCCACTAAGGAGATTATTGTCGAGCCTGAGACCGCCTCCAACCGCTCCAGTTCTCCAACGGCCAGGAAAAGGAGATAGGAGGACATCTTGGGGGTTTTCTGAAACCGGACATAGTTCCGCTCCTTATCTAGTTCGGAGACGGTATCGACCGGCATATTGGACACGACCATCTTGTCTTTCGAAGCGGCGACGGCGAGGGTGAACGTTGCTTTTCGCGCCGGCTCATCCCAGCAAGGGACGAAGCGCCTGGCGTCACCGGCCTCGAACTGGGTTACGAGCAAACGCTTGCGGCCCTCCGGCGTATCGTACTCCGAGACGAAGAGGCCCTGGGCGCTCTGGTAAATCTTACCACCGTAGTCGATCGAGAGGGCATGAGTTCCGGGCTCGATCGCGTTGTCAAATTTCAACGTCGCAATCTGCTCGTTTTGGTTCACGATGATTTCCGCGACTACATTTGCGTCCAGCACGGCGTGTTGCAGCCGCAACTCGACGGCATTCAGGACGATTTCGGACGTCGATTCTCGGACGTTGATCTTAATCCGAACCGTCCCGTCAAAACGAAGCTGCTCCGGTGCCGGGTTGACGAAGAGGTCATAATGATCGGGCACGACGTTCGATGGGAGCTCTATTCGGTTCATTTTAATCTCTCAATTAAATTTCTGCCTCTGCGTTCGCCCAGGTCCAACCGCCTATCCTCTGGTCTCGATACCGTGATGCTCCTTTGGTAATTGCCTTAATTGACCCGCTCGTCAGAATAGCAACGCCGGCGGCCAGTCACTGTTCGCCGTCTCGTCTTCGCCCGGACCGCTCAGCCCCGGCTTTAGTGCTTTGGGCGTATCTGTCATGGGCAGCTTCACGTGGACAAGAAAGTTTTCGCCGGGCTTCGCATCTATCTCCTCAAGGACCCCGGAAAGCATCTCCACTGTCGTGACTAGTCGTCCCGCGCCGCCAAAAACGTCCATCAACTTCTCGTAGTGCCATTCGTGGAGGCGGTTGTACGAATACATCTGATTAAGAAGCGGATCCTGGTACTCTTTTGGAGGTGTACGAAACGGATTGGGATTGACCAGTTTCTGTTCGATGCCGTAAATCCCGTTCGCGAGGACGAAAACCACGGTGTTCTGGCCGAGTAGGCGATGGCTGGAGACCGCTTGACAGGTCTCCTGAAATGCCCCGTCTCCAACAGTTACGATCACCCGGCTATTCGGCATCGCACATTTGACCCCGATCGCTCCAGCGGTCGAATATCCGATCGCCAGCCAGGAGGCCTGTGCAACAAAGCCATTCGCAGCTCGAATATGCAGGTCTTGCGCTCCGAGCAACGGAAATCCCGCATCTGAGACGACCACATGTTCCTTTCTCAGCCAATCGTTTAAAACCCCGAAAAAGCTGTCGAAAGTGAGTGATGGAACTGTTACAGCCTCAGCGCTGGCTAAGGCCAGACGCTCCGGGGCATACGCGGAAACACGGAGCGTTCTGCTTTCCAAGGCCTCAAGCAGGCCAGACATGTAGTCCTTGAGCGTCACGCTTGGGAAATAGCGCGGGCCGACGATCACGCCGCCGCGAGCCGCCAGAGCCACTCTATCGCTGAGAATATTCTGATTATTGACGTCCTTGCCCGTAGTCCACGCGCCCAGCCCGACCAGACAACCCGCGTCCCCGACGAGTTTCTTCATTTGCTCCGGGGATGTCGGACTGTAGACGCCGAGAAATTTCCGGTGATCCTCCGAAACCACCGATTTACCCAGCAACGAGGTAGTAAAATAAAATCCAGTCTTTGCGACCAACGCCAAAAACTCCGACTGAAGCCGCTGCCGCTGAATCTCTACTCCCGCCCAGAAGAGCGGTTTGCCGTTCGCTTCGATCAGATCCAGGGTCGCGTTTACGGCGCCCTGCACATCGGTTCTCGTTACGTTGCTCTGCTCTCGCGAAAGTGGTCTTGAGGGCGGTTGACATGGCGCCCGCCAGACGTCTTCCAGAACCTCCAGATAGACTGGCTGCCCATGGGTGATACAGGCGCTAAGCGCAGCGTCAATCTGGTGAGGCGCTTCCCCCGCGTTCACGATACGCTCGGCGTTGACCGTGATTCTCCGGTAGACGTCCAGGTTGGAATATGGATCGCTGGTCATGTGCGAGTACAAGAGGCCGGCGTACAAAGAATTCTGAAATTCCTTGTTCGTGGGCGCTCCGTTTATGACCACGACAGGTGCTTTCTCCACCAGAGAGCCGGCGATAGCATTCAGAAGGCTAAAAGCGCCCACGCCGTAGGTTACGGCGACGGCGCCGATACCCTTCAGCCGTGCGTATCCATCAGCGGCGTAGCCAGCACAGATTTCATTGGGAATTCCCGTAATGACAATTGGGGAGCGCGGATCTTCGAGGATAGTATCCAGAAACGGCGCCGTATAATTTCCTGCCACGACGAAAAGTCGCTCCAATCCAAGTTCCTCGAGGCGCTGCTTGAGATAGGCTGCAACGGTCGACTCACTCATCGCAACTACCTCTATTTGGCACAGCTACGTCGCTTCCCGCCCGCTGGTGAATCTCTTTCGCCGCCCGGATTCCAGACTCAATGGCACCTTCGATCCAGGCGTGCTTCAGCGACGTGTGCTCGCCGGCAAAATGAACCAGTCCTTCCGACTTCGGGATATGCGGATGCAGCGTCGTGAGTTGGCAGGGCGTGAATACCGCCGCCTCGCCGAACGCGTAGTAGTTTTCCATCCAGCTCTCTGTCTGGCCGAAACCGGTGAAGAACCGCTTGATGCCTTTTCCATACAAGTCGGTCAGACCTTTGAGCGCGAAATTATATCGGTCTTCCGCAGGTATGGAATCCCAGCGGCTCGCATCATCGGCCCACGTATAACTAGCCAGGACTACTCCGCCTCGACTTCCGGGAACTGCATGGCTCGGATAGTAAATAAATCGGTTGGGAGTATCCGTGATGGATCCCCCGCCGTACGAGTCATGCCCCCGGTACTCATCCGGGAGGTATCTTGACCATTCCTTCGCATCCCACTCCCAGAATCGTTCGCTGAATTCCAACAGGACTTTGGTGGCTGAATCGTAATGCAGCTCAATGATGGCACGCCTTTTTGGAAAACTAAAATCCGGGGTAATCGAAACGAAACGCAGCGCCGAAAATGGGATCGCTACGACCAGGTAGTCCGCCGTAAACTCTCGCTCCAATCGCACACGGCCGGATCTGGCTTTTCCGCGCTTGATCATCGGTTCGTTGATGGTGCGAACATAGACACCAGGTTGCCCGCGATGCAGCGCCTTGGGTCCTGCCAGACCCGAGGCCGGGTCGCTCCACTGTATCTCAATGGCGCGTGCTTCCATGACTAAGTTCTCCAACAGATCGGGCGCCAGCGCATACGGCAGTTGCCAGTTCCCGCCGGCTAGTTCTACATATTTAGCCTCCGAACTGATATAAAAGGTATCGACGAAGCTGTGAAAGAATGAAAGGAACAGACGCGAAGTAAGGTTCTGTAACGTGCCTATATAAGCAATGAGCTTTTCCTGGTCCTCTGCCGACACCTTTCTTTTGGTATAATAATCGCGGAGGTACCTCAACATGCTGTATTCGTCAAAAAGCTGAATCACCTTTTTCCAACCCTCGATTTGCTGCTTGACCTGCTGCTCAAGAGGCAGTCGCGAGTCTGCTTTGATCCAGGAATTAGGTTCCTCCAACGCATCGCTTAAGAGATCGTTGGCCGTCTTGTCCTGAAATTCTGAGGGAATGGAAAAGCCTGTCTGCTCCGAGGGGGATCGGGCGTCATTGTACAAGAATCGCTGCACCTGCGTGCC
The DNA here is from genome assembly GCA_963789065.1 of uncultured Verrucomicrobiae bacterium. Lineage (GTDB taxonomy): Bacteria > Verrucomicrobiota > Verrucomicrobiia > Chthoniobacterales > JAFAMB01 > JAFAMB01. Next base: position 35,110 of record CAWBKA010000044.1, read on the forward strand.
ATTGGTCTTCAGCCAGGTGCGCAAAGTCGCCTGCTCCGGGTTATTCTTGTCAACGTCCACGTTGTAGAATGGTTGAACCTTGTCTCGTAGTCCCATGACATCGATGAGCTTGTTGACCAGCTTATGCGTTGTCGGGATACGCATAGCGCCTGCCTCGGCATACTGCCGAGGATCTTTGAACGGTGGGTCGCCGTCGGTTCGCGTGTGGAATGTTTTTACGCGACCGCCAACGCGGCTGTCATTTGCTTCAAGAATCGTCACGTTGTACCCAGCATTCTTGAGTATTCTACCGGTTAGTAAACCCGCGATGCCCGCTCCTACAATAAGAACGTCCCTTCGACTTGCGTCGGATGGTAGCGGTTCAGCGAATCCGCGTTCAATAATCGATTCGTATTCCGGGATCAGTGATTTTCCTTCCTCGTCCACCATGAGAATCTCACGCGCCAGATTATCCAATACTGTCTCAGCTTGAAGCATGTTCTAGAGGGTTCCTCAAATCCATTGTTGCACTTCTTACTCTGCCGCACTCGCCTCTAGTCGCTTCCGATATCTTAGTCCGCCATGCGACGCCCCCCGGACCTCAGCACTGCGCCGAGCTGTTTGGTCCTGAGATCACAACTCAATGGTCGGGTTGCAAATTCGCAATCGACGGTGGGTGGGTGAGTTCCAGGGGGAAGGTAAGCGATTCAATAAAGAATCATTTTGTTTAAACTGGCCAAGAAACTACCGCGACTAGCAGTTAGTCGATACCGGTATCACAGAAGGCGGAAGAAGACAATAATCCATTCGGGTAATTGTCCTGTCGCGCCCGCCGTATAAGTTGTCATTTCCGTCTCGCAATTTAACCCACTTAACAAATCGCGCTGACGTTTTTCGCCAGGTTTCGCTTCCTAATTTTATTCTCTGAAGAATGTTTTGTTTCCTGTCGGAAGATACGGGTTGACTTAGCTGAAGAAAATATAAATGGATGATCAAAACTATGATGTAGCTATCATCGGTGGCGGCATCTCAGGGATTTATGGGGCATGGCGCCTGCTCCGCGAGTCGCTTGAGCAATCCGTGCTCGCCGACCTGGTGGAAAAGCGAGGGGGTAAACTCCGTGTCGGTGTCTTTGAAGTGAGCAACAGAATTGGGGGACGACTCATGTCCGTGCGTCTTCCGGGTTTGGAGAGTACGCCGGTCGAGCTCGGCGGGATGCGCTTTCTCCAAACCCATCGCCGAGTCTTCAACCTGATCAAACATTTAGGGTTGGAATATAAAGATCTGCCGGTCGCCGACCCGAACAATGCGACTCTCGCTTATCTGCGCGGAAAGCACTTTCTGGCCTCGGATGTAGGCCAGCTGGAATTTGAACCACCCTATCGCCTGGATCGCGGCGAGCGCGGACGGTCGCCGGGCAGCCTCTTGATCGAGGTAGCGCTGCGTCACAGACGGGATGGAGAACCGCTCCGCGAGCGAGGCTTTTGGAATTTGCTGTTGAAAGAGATGAGCCTGGAGTCATACCAGTTGCTTCGCGAGGCTGGCGGGTATGATACCATCGTGCGCAATTGGAATGCCGCCGAAGCGATCCCATTCCTACTCGCAGACTTTGCGCCGGATGCTCGTTATTTAGCGCTGAAGGAGGGCTTTGAGACGCTGCCATTGACTTTGGCTGACCAGGTCAGAAATGCGGGCGGCGAAATCAACCTTCAACATCGGCTGCATCGGCTCGATGAAGATTCTGATGGGCAGTTCCGGCTGATCTTCGACGTCGCTCCGTCCGGGCCGACCTATCGGTTCAGACGTTTGGAACGGGAGCAGGTCTATCGCGCACATTACGTGATCCTGGCTATGCCACGCCGGTCGATCGAGATGCTGCACCCGGACAGCGTGCCGTTCAGGATCGACGGTTTCGAAGAAAACCTCCAGTTGGTGCTCCCGCAGGAAGGTTTCAAGATATTTGCGGCCTACCGGCGGCCATGGTGGTTAGAGCAACGGGGCGTACAGGCAGGCCGTTCTGTGACCGACTTGCCCGTGCGGCAATGCTATTACTGGCACACTGAGAAGGGTAAGCCTTCAGCGCTCATGGCCAGCTACAACGACGGTGACTCGGTCGAATTCTGGTCGGGCTTGGCGCGGGAGATGCCGCAGTATAGTCCCGACCCGGCAGTTTGCCCGCCGGGCGTGCCGATCCCCGACCAGATCTTGCAACTCTCAGCGTCCGGGGCGCTGGTCCGAGAGTTGCAAGCTCAATTACGTGAGTTGCACGCGCTGCCGGATCTGCCCCTCGACGTCCCCGGGAGCGTTCCTTTTCCCTACGCTGCCATTAGCCAGAACTGGACGAAAGATCCCTTTGGTGGGGGCTGGCATTTCTGGAAGATCGGGGCTAACGCCAAAGCGGCAGGCCGATACATGCGGCAACCGGACCCGAAAAAACGGCTTTACGTGTGCGGCGAGGCGTGGTCGCGCCAGCAGGGGTGGGTAGAGGGCGCTCTCGAGACTGCCGATGCGCTGCTCGAAGAGAACCTCCGCATTCCTTCAGCGAGCTGGTTTCAGTAAGAAAATTGTTACGATAGAAATGAAATACACCGTTGCCGAATACATCGTTGCGCGCCTGAAAGCGTTAGGCGTGCGCCACCTCTTTCAGGTGCCCGGAAACTATATATCGGACTTTCTGCAGACGGCACAAGCGTCCGGCGCGATCCAATGCATCAATACGACCAATGAATTGGAGGCTGGCTATGCCGCGGACGCCTATGCCCGCTTAAACGGCGTCGGCGTGGCCTGCGTGACGCTGGGGGTCGGCTCCTTTAGTGCCTACAATGCGATTGCGGGGTCATTCGTCGAATTCTGTCCCGTCCTGTTGCTGAATGGCAGCGCGCGAAAGTCGAAGTTGGATCAGATGCTGAGTCAAGGGGTGCTCTATGCACACGCCATTGATCGGGAACGAACGGATGAACTCGTCTTTCGCCCGATCACCACCGCGACCTCGGTGATCACCAGCGGTGAGAATGCTTCCGCTGAGGTCGACCGGGTGCTCCGGACGATGCTCACGACGAGGCGCCCGGTCTATCTCGAAGTACACGACCTCGTTTGGACCGAGGAATGCCAGCCGCCGGAGGAGCCCAATACTCCGCTGCAGCCGTATGCCCTCACCTCGGCCGAGGAGAGCGATGTAGAAATCGCGGTCCTGGCAGCCGCGAACGCCGTGGCAGGGCTTCTCTCGAAAGCGAAAAAGCCGGTTCTCTGGGGCGGCGAAGAGCTGCAGCGGCTAGGGCTGGAACGATATTTTGCGGATATCGTGAAGCTGACCAATCTTCCTTACGCCACTACCCTGATGGGTAAGGGGCTCATTCCCGAAAGTACCGATGGATTCATAGGAGTTTACGATAGCAACTTTGCGTCAAAGGAGGTGCGTGCGGTGGTGGAGGATACCGACCTGCTGGTCGCATTAGGGACCATCCTGGGCGACTTCTACGGCACCATCGTGCAAAAGCAGTTCACCACCATGGTCTTAGCGAGCACGCAATCGGTCCGCACAGGCTCGAACCTTTACACGAACGTCCCGCTCGACCGTTTTCTTCCCGCACTCCTGGACACGGTCGGAGCAAACCTGGCAAGTGGCGAACCGCGCCACGAGAAACTGCGAGGCTATACCGAGCTACAGGAAAACCGCAAAACTCGGAAGGCGATCGCGAATACCGCGAGCCAGTCGACGGTACGCGCGGAGGTGGGCGACGAAAACGAAGCCGCGGGCAGCGACTTGACCTGGGACAGTTTTTTCGCGCGGCTGCGCGGCTTTATCCAGCCGGAGATGTTGGTGCTGGCGGATACCAGCATGGCGCTCTTCCCATCCGCGGAACTGCCCGTTTTAAAGCAAGGCCATTTCATCGCGCAAACGGTCTGGCTTTCAATTGGGTACACGCTGGGAGGAATTGTTGGCGCGAGTCATTGGCTACCTGAGGGCGAGCGGGCCGTGGCAATCGCGGGCGATGGCGGCTTCCAGATGTTGCCGCAGGCCTTGAGCACTTTGGCGCGGTATCGCAAACCGGCGATTATTTTCGTCTGCGACAACGGTCTCTACGGGATTGAACAGTTCTTGATCGACGCGAACTACTACGCGAATCCTGAGCAGGCACCGGTCTTCTTCAATCAGCTATTCTCCTGGGATTACGCAGCATTGGCCAGGGCGTTCGGAGCTTGGGGCCTCAAGGTGACAACACTGGCAGAACTGGAAGAAGCTCTAGATGAGGTGCTGGCGATTAAGAATCAGCCCGCGCTCATCGCGGTCAAACTTTCGCCGAAAGATCTGCCCGATCACCTGCGGCCCCGGCCGGCGGTCCACGGCGGCGCCGGGCTTATGGCGCAGGTCCAAACAGTGCTGGCAAAACCACTCATTAGCGTCGCGGCATTCGACTAAAATTCTCCCCCCCGCTCATGGATCCTGTTTGATTTGCTCTCTTTCGATCTTGGTGTCACCGCTAAGCTAAACTAACTAACAACCCTTGAAATCCCCTAAATAAATAACTAATAAAACTATGGCTTCTCGTGAACAAATTCTCGCCGCTCTTCCGGCATTCAGAAATGAAATGATCCGCCGCCAGCAATCAGAAATGCTAAGTTTCTCCGCCGAACAAACTACGGAGGCGACGCGGGGCGCCTTTGCTGCCTTTGCTACCCCGTTGACGAACATCCACGCGACGGCCGCAGGCATTCGCTGCAAAGACGGCATTTATCACCGAGAAGATCACGTTATCAAAGTCTTCGTTTATGACAAACTCACCGAGGCTCAACTCCAGGGCCGAGGTCTAGGTGCAGAGTGGAACGGCGCGCCGATCGATGTCGAGATACTTCCGATCCAAAGGATCCGACCCGCAGGAGTGAATACTCGAGCAAAGAAAAAGCGTGTGAAACCTGCCCTTAAGGGTCTGGCCTCGGCGCAAACTACCGGAGTTCCGGAGCAGCGACGGCGTTTTGCCGCCATCGTGGCCGGAGTTTCTATAAGTCCGTTGAGCGCGTCCTATGTAGGAACGCTCGGATGTTTCCTAAAGCGGAAAATAGTCGACAAGGAAGAATTGTTCGTTCTCTCAAACAATCACGTTCTAGCCAACGTGAATCAACTACCAATCGGTACCTCTATCGTGCAACCAGGTCCGGAGGTACCGCCATTTTCTACTTCGCCGAATGATGTTTTTGCGGCCTTGGCTAACTTCATCCCTTTAGTATTTCCGGACGGTGGATCCGACGCCACGCTGAATCGATTTGATGCCGCCATTGCGAATGTGACCGATAGTCCCCGTTGCGCGCTTGGAAAGGTTTTTGGAAACCTCGCATACGACCCGGGCACCGTGGCTGTTCCGGCCGCCGGAACGCGCGTGACCAAGGCCGGACGCACGACTGGTGTTACCTCCGGCACAATCACTGCCACCGGCGCCACCCCGGTTCAGGTCAACTACGGTACGCAGCAGATGCCTCGGATCGCCGTTTTCACCGATATCATTACGATCGTCGGCGACAATGGCAAGCCGTTCAGTCTACCCGGAGACTCCGGATCAGTTATCCTGGAAGAAGGCAGTGGCCATCCCGTCGCATTGCTATTCGCCGGCGACGGACGTACGACAAGTGCTTGTGACCTTGGCCAACTTTGCCAGCGTTTGCAAGCATGGCCAGTCTAGAGTCTATTCCTGGATGGCGGATCCATTGCCACCCGAACTGATTCGAGCCAATCAAGCACTCAAGGAGATTGCGCACCCCGACATTTTGCGATCGGAATTAGCTACGGTTTCGGGAGGACATTGGGCTTTACGAGTTTACTTGCGACCAGGCGCTGAAAAGCCACTGGATCTAATCAGTAATCTAGTTGGTAACCACAAGGTTCTCTTTGAAGACGGTTCAGGCCAGATGATGAGTGCTCGACCCGCCTTTCCGAGCAAAGGAGAATAGCCCTTCATTGGCTGCGACGACCGTCAAAAACTGAGGGCGAGGACGAACTCGATTACGATCGAAGAACGAAAGCGATCTTTGGAGGTGCGAGGGAAGAGTTTTCCAGGAAAGCTGGTCTCGGTCGCTCTCTTCTTTTCACAATCGTTCAATCGTCTCCCAATCCTACTCGAACTCGTCCTCGGCCTCGATTTTTCTTCATGCGGTTGGTTCCCCGAAACGTAACAAGAATCTCTCCGACAAGGACATCAAGGGCAAAGCCCTTGCCCCCCTGACTATCGACGACAATGCGATGAATGGACTGGGACGGCGAATCGTGCGACGAGGCGAGCTGATGGTTTGCTTGCAACGTCTTTACGAAACGGAGAGCCTCACCGACCGCCTCGGTGCTAGTGCTAGTGCACCAAAGGTCATCTCGACCACGTGTCCCGTCTAGTCGAGCTGAAGCTCGACTAGCCCAGGGTTTACCCTGGGTAGGACGTGCGGGAGCGCGTCCAAGTAAGGCGTCCCGCCTTTCCTCCATCTTTCATCTTTCACAGGTTGGCCTGCAGAAAGGAAGATAGGAAATTCTCGCACGGAGGACACGGAGATCACGGAGGAAATTTAAGTTGTAGATCAAAAGGCGTGAGTTGGTTCTCAGCCGTGCCTGGCCATAAATCACTCGAACAACCCAAAACAAACTCTAATAACTAACTCTAATAAAACCCTCTGAACCTCGCCGTGCCCTCCGTGCGAGCCATTCCCCTTCCGGCTAAGCCGTTTTTGAATCCGATCTCTTTTCGTGTCCGCCCGGCGCGGCCTTCTCAAAAATGTCCAAACTCCAGAGTCGAGCTGAAACTCGACTGAGCGCGGAAGCTGTACGTGCAAACTTTCGCCGCCCAACTCTTTGGCCGGCAGGGCGCACCAATCACGTTCGGGTAAAGCGCGTTCAGACGCTCCACGCCGACACGCCCATACGCCGACACGTTCCCCCAAGGCCGGTCGCGCGGGAGCGCAACCCTCCTACCGTGTCACGTTCGGGTAAAGCGCGTTCAGACGCTCCACGCCGACACGCCGACACGTTCCCCCGCGCCGACACGTTTCCCCACCCGTCTGCTCCTGCCAGCCATCGGTCTTCAGAAAACGGTGCCATTCACCGCCGGCGACTCTTTCTTGCCAGCACCTCCAGAAAAGGATTACTTAGGAATTCGCGGTCTTTTTCAGAGCAACCATGACTTCGAACGACTCTACTCGAAGATCAAAGATCAAGGACGTGATCCGCGTCTCCAGCGGCAACTTTCTTGAGATGTACGATTTCATCGTCTTCGGGTACTACGCGGCGGCCATTGGACGCACGTTTTTCCCCGGCGACAGCCCGTCTGCTTCGCTGATGCTGTCCTTGATGACGTTTGGGGCAGGGTTCCTGATGCGTCCGATCGGAGCGATTGTCTTGGGTTCATACATCGATCGTGTCGGGCGCCGTGCGGGGCTGATTTTGACCCTCGGACTGATGTCCATCGGGACCGCCCTCATCGCCACTTTACCTGGCTATGCAACCCTCGGTTTAATCGCACCGTTTCTCATCCTGATCAGCCGTCTGATCCAAGGTTTTTCGGCCGGGGTAGAACTCGGCGGAGTTTCGGTTTATCTCGCCGAGATCGCGACGCCGGGGCACAAGGGATTCTACGTCAGCTGGCAATCCGCCAGCCAACAGGTAGCCGTGATGTTCTCAGCGTTAGTCGGCGTGGTTCTTAGCTTTCTATTGCCACCCGAATCGATGGATCATTGGGGTTGGCGGGTGCCCTTCTTTATCGGCTGCCTGATCATCCCGCTGCTTTTTGCCCTCCGCCGCTCGCTGGCCGAAACCGACGAGTTTCTGGCCCGAAAAAAACGGCCGACTGGTTCGCAAATCCTGGGCATCCTCCTGGCCAATTGGAGGATCGTCCTGATCGGCTTGATGATGGTCACCATGACCACGGTTTCCTTTTACTTGATCACCGCGTATACCCCGACCTTCGGCGCCTCGGTCTTACATCTCGCCGCCCTCGATAGCCTGCTCGTCACCTTCTGCGTTGGCCTCTCAAATTTCATCTGGCTGCCTGTGATGGGCGCCCTGTCTGATCGTATCGGAAGACGTCCAATCCTGATCACATTTACCATTCTCGCGCTCCTGACGGCCTATCCCGCGATGTTGTGGTTGGTCACCGCGCCTTCATTCGTGCGATTGCTGCTCGTTCAACTCTGGCTCTCTTTTATCTACGGCAGCTACAACGGTGGCATGGTGGTCATGTTGACAGAAATCATGCCGGTAGAAGTGCGGACCGCTGGCTTTTCATTGGCCTACAGTCTCGCTACCGCGGTCTTTGGCGGCTTTACGCCGGCGATTTGCACCTATCTGATTAACGCGACCGGAAATCGGGCCATGCCAGGAGTCTGGATGTCGTTCGCGGCTGCGCTCGGACTGCTGGGAGCGATCCTGGCCACCCGCCATGAAGGTCTTGCGCAGAAGAGTAGATCGGAAGCGAATCGAATCGGGGAGGCCTAAAGGGATTGGTCCCTTATTTTATCCGGCCTTCTCTGTGATCCACCGTTTGACGGTTTCCACGGTTTCAGCAGTCAAACCGTGTCCGCTGTTTTCGAAAGAAACGGTCAGATCAGCTCCAGCATCGCGGAGCAAGGCCGCCAGCTGGAGCGCCCGTTCCGGTCCTGCAATTGTATCCTGATTGGCCGCCGCGATGAGCACCGGCACGTCTTTCAGATTGGGCAACTTCTCCGGAACAAGCGGTACCATCGGACGCAGCAACGCTGCGCCGCCCGAGTCCCCGGCCGAAGCAGGAGCAGGCTGGAGGCAATGTTTGCGCCATTCGAGTAGCCGATCGCGAGCAGGTTTTGCCGATCAAAGCGATAGGTCTCCGACGCCAATTCGACGAAGTCGGCAAGCTCATGCGTGCGGCGGACGAGGTCTTCTTCATCAAAAACTCCTGCCGCGAGGCGGCGGAAGAAGCGCGGCATGCCGTTTTCCAGGACCTTCCCACGCGGGCTCAGGAGGGCCGCCTCAGGAATCGAGGGCCCGGCCAATTGGGATCAGATCGTTTTCGTTTCCGCCAGTGCCATGTAAAAGGAGGAGGGTGCGCGTCGAGCGGCCCGGTACGAAGGTATGCAGAAAATCTAGCGTGGTGGATCTGTTCATATGGTTGACTTGGCCGGCATTGTCTTTGCGGGTGGTTGGGAGGGCTATCTTTGGATTGGAACGGCTATCTTTGGAAGAACTTCCTCGATCCGCGAACGCGCTCGTTCCAACCAGGGCGGGAGCTTCAGTTTGGCACCGAGTTCTTCGACCGCTTCGTCGTTGGTGAACCCCGGCGGATCGGTGGCGATCTCGAAAAGGACTCCACCTGGCTCGCGGAAATAGATTGAGCGAAAATAGATCCGATCCATCACCGCGCTGACGCTATAACCGAGACTGAGGATCTTTTCCCTCCACTCTTGCTGTCCGGCATCATCGGGAACCCGAAACGCGATGTGGTGAACCGAACCGGTCCCGAGGCGGCCCGGTTGACTGCCAGGAGTGGAGACCAGGTCGATCACCTTGCCCGCGCCGCCTTCGCCGGGCGCGACGAAGCGGACGCGATTACCCGCTTCCTCAAAAAGCCGATAACCGAAGGATTCGGTGAGCAGCGTCGCCGTTCCTTCAAGGCTTTCCAACGCCGCCGAAACGCTATGGAGCCCGCGAATAGAATGCTCGACCGGCACTGGACCTTCGGGCCAGGGCCAGACTTCATCTCCGGGCGTGGACGCGATTAGCTCAATCCGCATCCCGTCGGGATCCGAAAACCCGATGATTTCCTCGCCGAAGCGCCCGGGAATCTGCCGGACGCCAACGCGATGCTCCTTTAGCCGCTGGTGCCAGTAACCAACGGACGCCCCCGGGATGGCAAATGCCGTGGCTTCGATCTCGCCGGAGCCCTGAACACCCCGGCGAGCGTCAGGCCACGGAAAGAATGTCAGAATCGTTCCCGGTGTGCCCATGCCATCGCCAAAATAAAAGTGATACCTGGCTGGATCATCGAAATTGACCGTACGCTTGACCAGCCGAAGCCCGAGCAACCCGACATAGAAGTCGAGGTTGCGTTGGGGGTGACCCGCGATCGCAGTTACGTGATGAAGGCCGGTGATATTCATAGAAGCTTCAGCGCGCCGACGTGCAAACCGGTGTAGAATTCTGCCGGAAGCACATCAATCAGTAGAAATGGGCGTCCCGCATCGGCTTGCGCCTTAATTTCATCCCGACCAGTTGGCGATGCGACTTTCATTAAAAACAGAGCCTATTTCATTGTCCACTAACTAATTGGCCAGCGTCGCCGCGCTTCAGACCAATATCCAGAACAAGCGGTGGGCTCACATTGATACTGCACCCGATCTTACCAGCCAGTGAACGAAAGGTACCCTTCTTGGCTTCTTGGCTTCTTGGCCTCTAGCTCACATCACGGCCCCTAGCATCCAGGGCACGAACTCTTCCGCGCCGAACCCATGTGCTTCAGAACGGGATTGACGACCGGAAGCAGTGGCCAGAATCAATTGAAAGATACGTTCTCCCAATTCCGCAATCGATGCCTCGCCCTCCAGAATCTCACCGCAATTAATGTCCATATCATCCGTCATCTGCCGGTATAAGCGCGAGTTGGTCGCTAGCTTGATGGAGGGCGCCGGTTTGCAGCCGTAGACCGACCCGCGTCCAGTGGTAAAGCAGATCATATTCGCACCACCGGCAACTTGGCCAGTAGCGGAAACAGGGTCATAGCCGGGAGTGTCCATAAAGACCAAACCCTTGGTCGTTACCGGTTGAGCGTACTCAAAAACATCCACCAGATTCGTTGTCCCGCCCTTGGCTACTGCTCCGAGCGATTTTTCAAGTATCGTTGTCAGTCCACCGGCTTTATTGCCTGGCGAGGGATTGTTATTCATTTCCCCTCGCTCCCGTGCGGTGTACTCTTCCCACCAGCGAATTCGCGAAACGAGCTTCTGACCGATCGCCGGCGAAACCGCCCGCCGCGTCAGCAGGTGTTCGGCTCCGTAAATTTCTGGAGTTTCAGACAAGATCGCGGTGCCGCCATGGCTGACCAGCAGATCGACCGCCGCGCCAAGTGCCGGATTAGCCGTAATTCCGGAATAGCTATCCGAGCCACCGCACTGCAGACCAAGGATCAACTCGCCAGCCGAGACAGTCTCGCGAGCGGCTCGATTGGCAATCGACAACATTTCCCGAATTCGTCCGATGCCACCCCGTATCGCGCCCACGGTTCCACCTGACTCCTGAATCGTCATGGAGGACAAAAGCGGCCCTCTGGGAAGCCCCTGGGTAGAAAAAAGATCTTCCACCTGGTTGACCTCGCAACCCAGCCCGATGATGAGAATACCGCTGAAATTTACATGTCGCGCGTACCCCGATAGCGTTCGGCGCAACACCTCCATCCCCTCCCCATTGATATCCATCCCGCAACCGGTGGTGTGAGTAATCGCGACAACACCATCCACGTTTGGGTACTCACTGAGGGCACCGCTCGTGAAGGCCTCGGAAATCTTTTTGGCAACGGTAGCCGAACAATTCACCGTAGTCAGAACTCCGAGGTAGTTCCGAGTCGCTACGCGCCCGTCAGGTCGGACTATACCGCGGAATGTCGCGGCGGGTCGAACGTAGGAGGTTGGTTTGGAATCGACGGAGAAAGCGTAATCACGTGCAAAGGAATGAACTTCCAGATTATGCACATGCACGTGTTCTCCCGGTGAGATTGGTTTCGTCGCGAACCCGATGATCTGATTATAGCGCCGCACCGCTTGGCCGGTAGCGATACCTCGAACCGCGATCTTGTGCCCGGCTGGAATCGTATCCTTTACCGTTACCCCCTCATCGGACAGGGACGTTCCGGCTGGAATCTCTTGGCAGGCGATCACTACGTCATCAAATGGGTTTAGCCGAATCACCCGCGCTTGATCTGTCATCATTTCTAAATTTCTCCAGACTATTTCAGGTTAAGCGAACCGTCCCGGTTTTCATCCCGAATTCTTTCAGCCGTCAGTGGAAAACCACGATTAGAGACCAATGAATCGGATGCAAGGCCCTGAAGATGGGAAAAACCGCGAATGGACGCGAATGAACGCGAAGGGGATTCCGATCCACTTGCGGTTTCTATTCGCGTCTATTCGTGTCCATTCGCGGTTGAATTGCTCCTACCGACCTGTCCCTCCGTACACTCTGAAGATGGGAAAAACCGCGAATGGACGCGAATGAACGCGAAGGGGAATCCGATCCACTTGCGGTTTCTGTTCGCGTCTATTCGTGTCCATTCGCGGTTGAATTGCTCCTACCGACCTGTCCCCTCCGTACACTCTGAAGATGGGAAAAACCGCGAATGGACGCGAATGAACGCGAAAGGGAATCCGATCCACTTGCGGTTTCTGTTCGCGTCTATTCGTGTCCATTCGCGGTTGAATTGCTCCTACCGACCTGTCCCCTCCGTACACTCTGAAGATGGGATAAACCGCGAATGGACGCGAATGAACGCGAAAGGGAATCCGATCCAGTTGCGGTTTCTGTTCGCGTCTATTCGTGTCCATTCGCGGTTGAATTGCTCCTACCGACCTGTCCCCTCCGTACACTCTGAAGATGGGAAAAACCGCGAATGGACGCGAATGAACGCGAAGGGGAATCCGATCCAGTTGCGGTTTCTGTTCGCGTCTATTCGTGTCCATTCGCGGTTGAATTGCTCCTACCGACCTGTCCCCTCCGTACGCTCTGAAGATGGGATAAACCGCGAATGGACGCGAAATGAATGCGAAGGGGATTCCGATCCACTTGCGGTTTCTATTCGCGTCTATTCGTGTCCATTCGCGGTTGAATTGCTCCTACCGACCTGCCCCCCCGTACGCTCTGAAGATGGGATAAACCGCGAATGGACGCGAATGAACGCGAAGGGGAATCCGATCCACTTGCGGTTTCTATTCGCGTCTATTCGTGTCCATTCGCGGTTGAATTGCTCCTACCGACCTGTCCCCTCCGTACACTCTGAAGATGGGATAAACCGCGAATGGACGCGAATGAACGCGAAGGGGATTCCGATCCACTTGCGGTTTCTATTCGCGTCTATTCGTGTCCATTCGCGGTTGAATTGCTCCTACCGACCTGTCCCCTCCGTACACTCTGAAGATGGGATAAACCGCGAATGGACGCGAATGAACGCGAAGGGGATTCCGATCCACTTGCGGTTTCTATTCGCGTCTATTCGTGTCCATTCGCGGTTGAATTGCTCCTACCGACCTGTCCCCTCCGTACACTCTGAAGATGGGAAAAACGGCGAATGGACGCGAATGAACGCGAAGGGGAATCCGATCCACTTGCGGTTTCTGTTCGCGTCTATTCGTGTCCATTCGCGGTTGAATTGCTCCTACCGAGCTGCCCCCCGTACACTAGGGTCCCGCCCCGTACACTAGGGTCGCTGCGCTCCGGTCGTTGCGACGTACACAGCGTACAGGGAGGTGGTCGCGGTGATGAAGAGTCGGTTTCTTTTCGGACCACCAAACGTTAGATTCGAGACCGGTTCCGGGACCAAGATCTTGCCCAGGCATACGCCGTCTGGAGCATAGCAGTGGACGCCGTCGCGCGCGCTGGTCCAGATGTTACCTTGTATATCGACGCGCAGGCCGTCCGGGATCCCGGGCGACACCTCCGCAAATACTTCTCCTCCACTCAACTTTCCCTGAGTGTCGACGGAGAATACCCGAATATGATGTTCCCCGACCGGCGAGTGCGAACCCCCGGTGTCAACGACGTATAATTTCGATTCGTCCGGGGAAAATGCGATACCGTTCGGCTTGTTGAAATCCTCGACAACTACGTCCAAGACCCCGGTCGCAGGATCAAAACGGAAAACATAACAACCACCGTACTCGCTCGCCGCAACGTGCCCTTCGTAGTCGGATAAAATACCGTAAGGCGGATCTGTAAACCATATCGTGCCGTCCGATTTGACGACAACATCGTTCGGGGAGTTCAATTTCTTTCCTTGGAATTGGTCAACCAAAACCGTGATCGAACCATCCGGTTCAGTCCGAGTGACTCGACGCGCTCCATGTTCGCAGGTGATCAACCGCCCTTGGCGGTCTCGCGTGTTCCCGTTGCTGTTGTTGGAAAAATCCCGAAAAACACTCACCTGCCCACCGGCCCAGCGTAACATCCGATTATTCGGAATATCGCTCCAGACCAGATAATTACCGTCGGCAAAATACACCGGGCCCTCGGCCCATAGCGTTCCGGTGTACAGTTTCTCTACCCAAGCGTTTCCGAGGGTCAGGTAGAGGAAGCGTTCATCGTAAACCTCAAATTCGTTCTGTATTCCAGATGTTTGTCTCATCGGTTTGCACCTGTGTATTAGCGACCCTTAGCATATTGCCGCCGCAGCCGAAGCTTTTAACCCAAGATTACGCCGGCGACACAGATTATTTCCGGCGCCTGAGGCCTGGATCGCTGCGGACTAACCCTCGTCTAGCCCGGACTAGCACAGCAGATCGGGCAGACTGGCCAGGGAGTCGATAACTCTGTCGGGACGGATGGCCGAGTTTTCCAACTGGTCAGGCCGAAACTTTCCGGTACGAACCAGGACGCCTCCACAACCTGCGGCGAGCGCGCCTCCGACGTCGGCCTCCAAATCGTCCCCGATGACGATCGTATTTTCGGGAGCGACACCCATGCTTTGACACGCAGTGAGAAAGAATTCGCCAGCGGGTTTCCCGATGAGGACGGCCGTCCTGGCGGCCCCGTACTCCAAAGCCGCAACCGTCGCGCCGACGTCCAGACACAGACCGTCGCTGCCACTAAAATAGCGATTCCGGGCTAAGGTGATAAAGGCCACTTTCTTATCGAGCAGGAAGCGAAAGCCGCGATTAAGCGTTCTGTAGTTGAGCTCGTCCCCAAGATCGCCGACGACCACCGCTTGCGGCGCGCGCTCGACGAACTCAATGCCTGGAAAATCTTCCCGCAGCGACTCTTTGAGTAGAGGGTAACAACGGGTAAGGCCATGCTGGAGGAGATATTTAAGCCCGATGATCGGCGCCGTGATGATGGCGTCGGCCGGAAAGTCCAAGCCGAAGCTCCACAATTTGTTGAGAATGGCTGAACGAGGTTTGCTGGTCGTGTTGGTCACCAGCCGGTAGGGCACCTTCCTGACCCGGAGCAAAGCCAACGCCTCGGAAACGCCAGGAATGAGCTTCTGTGCTTCCGTCACCGTACCATCGAGGTCGATCAGAAAGCCGCGGGCCTGCCTGGGAAGCGTCATGGCTGTTTCCCCACAGCACATTGCGGACCGCGGGGGAAACGTGGCGGCGTTTACCGTTCGGCGTTCGGCGTTCGGCGTTCGGCGTTTGCGGCGGTCAGGGCTGTTCGGCGTTCGGCGTGTGTCGGGCGCCGTGACTAGACTAGACGCCGACCGTTTCCCCGGCGAGGGTAGTCATTCATTCCCTCGTGAGTTGTGAGCATTTTTACTCGGAGGGGTAAGAATTGCGCTCAATCTGAGAGCCAGACGGTGATAGAATGTAGCACCTGCATCCTACACGCCGATACACTTCCCCATAAACCTCAGGACGTTCGAAACCCGGGAATAATCGCACGACTCCGCGCCTCCAGAATGAGGCGCCTGGTCTCCACGGAGGCCATTGGGAAGATGGCAATTTAGAGCGCTGCTTCGACTTTTATGCACATCCACAAGAAACATTCCTGGCAGTTGCCTGACTCGGCAGTTACTCCTCAAGCTCGGTATCTTGCACGACGTCAATTCCTGCGAACCTGCGGCTTGGGATTGGCAGCCGGCGCGTTGTTGCCCGCCGTCGGACGCGCCGCGACTTTCGGGTTTCCTGACTCACTGAATTCGGCGAATAAACTGCCCGGCGTTAAACTCACCTCCTACAACGACATCACCGGCTACAACAATTTTTACGAATGGGGTCTCGAAAAAGGCGATCCCAAAGTCAACGCCAACCATGGCTGGAAGACCGAGCCCTGGACGATCGAGATCGGCGGTTTATGCACAAAACCAAATAAATATGAGGTGAACGACCTCGTCAAAGCCGTCGGCGGGATCGAGCAGCGTAATTACCGGCACCGGTGTGTAGAAGCCTGGTCGATGGTAATTCCCTGGGATGGGTTTGCCCTCGCGAAACTCATGGCGTTGGTCGAGCCCAAGCCCGAAGCGAAGTACCTCCAATTCACCTCCTTCCTGGACCCGAAAGAATGTCCGGGCCAGCGCTCCCAAGATTTTACGTGGCCATACACAGAGGGCCTGGCGCTGGCCGAAGCGAACAACGAGTTGGCTTTCCTGGCCACGGGCATCTATGGCAAGCCGTTGCTGAACCAGAACGGGGCGCCTATCCGTTTGGTTGTTCCCTGGAAGTATGGGTTCAAAGGAGCTAAATCATTGGTGCGCATCGATTTTGTGACCGAACAGCCGAAGACTCTATGGAACCAGATGGCGCCGAATGAATATGGATTCTACGCGAACGTTAACCCTGAAGTAGATCATCCCCGCTGGAGCCAGAAAACGGAGCGCATCATCGGTGCCGGCTTCTTTGGGGGAAGGCAACCAACCCTGAAATTCAATGGCTACGAAAAAGAGGTCGCCGGACTTTACGCCGGCTTGGATCTTCGGAAAAATTTCTGAAGCGTCCAATTCGACTTGGGCATGAACCTCTTCGCCCGGATTCTCGCTCACAAATCTGTTGCCCTCGCCATCTTGATTGGGATCGGCGCCTACCTGCTGATTGTTCCAGCGGTCGCCAACCAGCTCGGCGCAAATCCGGTCGAAAGGCTACTGCATGTCTCTGGTGAGATCGCCATCTGGACTTTGGGTGCAGTCTTGAGCCTGACTCCGCTGCGGGTCCTCTTTCCACGTTCGGCGATCGTCAACGCCCTGAACCGGCATCGCCGCTATATTGGTGTGTCGGCTTGCCTCTATGGACTCATCCATTTCTTGTGTCATGTGCTTTACCAAGGCGATTGGGATGATTTGCTTCAGAGTTTTACCAAGCCGTTTATCTGGTTCGGCCTGACCGGTCTCACTATCCTGGTCTTGCTCGGGTTGACCAGTAACAACTGGGCCGTCCGAAGACTGGGTGGAAAGCGATGGAAACTGCTTCACCGACTGGCGTACGTAGCGGCGATTGTCCTGATCTATCACCAATCGATCGCCGGCAAGGGACATTGGTACGTCGCCCGATGGTTGCTGTTGCTCCTCGTCATTTTGGAAGGAGCCAGGATCGCGAAGAAAATCTGGTTTAACAAACCGAACGCCGGGCGTCTGCCAGCCAAGTCCGGCGAGGCTTCCCGGTCATGACCAATCCGCCGGTCAGGTGAGCGGCTGAGCGATTGAGCGGTATGGAACGTGAATCGAAAGGCATCTAGTTAGTTAGGTCCGAAGTAACCGCACTTGCATCGCGTAAACGCCTCCTCGAGCGAAGGCCGATCACGCGCCTCAGCCCGTGGGGTGCTTCTCTGAGAAAAGCGCGTACACCGGGCGCTTCCCTCACGGTTTCGGCGCGCGCCAGAGGGTGTTGGTCCGAACCTGACCAGAATTGAGATTATAAATCGATTTAACCATATTTACTGAATTCTGGTTTCTCTTGAAAATATTGTGATGCATTGCAACTCTCCCTCTTCTGGTGTAGTTTCCCCGGCGAGGTTGTTTCTTCAGGAGGTCTTCAGGAAGCGAGTCGGCAAAAAAGAAAGCTATCGCTTATGAATTCCAAAAAATCACCACAACCAACCTCAAATTTGTTGAAAGCCCGCACGGGCATCGAAGGCTTCGACGAAATCACCTATGGCGGCTTGCCTCGAGGCCGAACCACGCTGCTCGAGGGCGGTCCCGGCTCCGGAAAGACGATTATGGCTTTGCAATCGTTAGTACATGGGGCGCGTTATGAAAATGAGCCGGGCATCTTCGTCGCTTTCGAGGAAAGCTCTGAGCGCGTATTGTCCAACGCCGAGAAGTTCGGCTGGGATCTCCCGGACTTGCAGAAGAAGAATCTGCTTTTCTTTCTCGATGCGCAGCCGGCGATCGACGTCTTCCAATCGGGTAGTTTCGACCTGGGAGGGATGCTCGCCGCCCTGCAGACCAAGGTGCGGGAGATAAAAGCGAAGCGCATCGTCTTCGACTCCGTGGATGTCGTGCTGGCGTTGCTGAACGATTCGTTCGCCGAACGGCGGGAAGTGTATCGGCTGCATGAATGGCTGCTGGCGCAAGGGTTGACGGCGCTCATCACGGCAAAAGTCGGCGGCCACGGGGAGCATACCCTCAACCAGCCACAATTGAGCTTCATGCAGTTCATGGTGGATTGTTCGGTGGTCCTCAAACAAGAATTGGCCCAGGGAGTGTCGCAGCGGAGCCTGCGGGTAGTCAAATATCGCGGCTCCAGCTTTTCGGAGAATGAATCGCCGATCCTGATTGGCAATACCGGTCTGGAAGTGGCCGTGCTTGAGATGGGTCGCTTACAAACGAAGAGCACGTCCGAGCGCTTGTCGAGCGGAGTATCGCGGCTTGACGTCATGCTCGGCGGCGGCTACTACCGGGGCGCAACTATACTGATTACCGGTTTCCCTGGGACCGCGAAGTCCACCTTAAGCGGCGCCTTCGTGGAAGCGGCTTGCCGACGCGGCGAGCGCACGCTCTTCGTCAGCTTCGACTTGAATGCGAACGAAGTGGTCCGCAATCTGGCCTCGGTAAGTATTGGGTTGGACCGCTTTGTCAAGAAGGGAATACTCCGCCTGGTCTCGGAACGAACCATCACAGGCAGCGCGGAAATTCATCTGATGAAGATTAAAAACATCGCGCGGGAACACGGTTCGCGCTGCGTGGTCATCGACCCGGTCTCGGCCCTTTGGAAATCGGGAAACGAAGGGATCGCCCATAGCGTGGCGGAAAGGCTGATCGACTGGTCGAAAGCCGCGGAGATAACCCTTCTTTGCACCAGCCTGCAGTACGAAGCGGGACCGCAGGCGGAAATAACGCCGATGCAAATCTCGACGATGGCCGACACCTGGATTCATTTGAATTACCTGGTCAACGCCGGCGAACGAAACCGCGGTTTGTCGATCATCAAGTCGCGGGGCTCAGCTCATTCCAACCAAGTGCGCGAACTGGTCTTGAACGACAAGGGCGTGACGCTGGCCGACGCCTACACTGCGGGCGGCGAAGTAGTCATGGGAACGATGCGCTGGGAAAAAGAACGGGCGGTCCTGGCCGCGCTGGAGAATGCGGAAGTGATTGCGAAAACGAAAAGGGCCGCGCTCGAGACCGAGGAAGCGGAGCTCGAAATACGGCTGCAAGCGGTGCAGCGCGACCTGCATGCGAAGCGCGCTGAGAAACAGGCTTCGACCCACTTGGCGGTGGATCAATCGAGAGCTTCGGCCCGTGGGAGGACCCAGTTGAGCGAACGCCGCGGGGTGGATAAAATATGAGCCCTCTGCATTTCAAGTTCCGGCTCTATGTCTACGGAGACGGACCGATTGCCACGCAGGCCATCGCCAACCTTATCGCGATCTGCCGCGAGCACTTGGCAGAGCGGTACGAGATCGAACTCGTGGATGTGCAGAGCGATAAGAAGCGGGCCCTCGCGGACGGCGTCATGCTGACGCCGCTCTTGATGAAATTGGCGCCTGACCCGGTTCGCACGATCATCGGCAACCTGAGTAACCTCGAGACCCTGTTGCAGGCGCTAGGATTACCCGATTCAACCCGGTGACAACCGCAGTTCTACAAATTAGTCGGGTCGTCATTGAGATCTACCGGCGGTGGCGTCGGTAAATCCACCGGCGGCGGTTCCTGCTGGCGATCGAGAGGACCCGCCGGTGCGGCGCGCCGAACCTCTGGCGGCGGCTTGTCGACAGGCAGTGCTCGAGGTGCAGGGGTCCAATCCGCTTTCGCGGTCTGGGCGAGCTGCGGCGGTTCTTTCGGACGGGGTTTTACTGACTGGTATGGATCATCACCAAGGAGCGTCGGCGCACGCATCAGCACCGGCGCCGCCTGCGCCAGGTCGCTTGCGGTTGTCGCACGCGGGGCGTCCTGAGAGCGCAACGTCCGCACAAAGGACCGGGTGTCGTCCCCATGCAACCAGCAAGTTTCTTTCGGCAACTGTTTGGCGATCGAAAACTCGAAGAAGGTCCCTTTCCGCGGCGGCAACCACGGATCCGCGACGGTTGTCAGCATACACTTCGGCGAAGCGGGCAAACCAGTATCCAGGCAGACTTCCACCCGCTTCAGATCAATCGGCCGCCCCAATTCTCTTGGAGGCTGTTTTGCCAGCGACGCATTCATGATGTCGGTCCAGACCGGCAACGCGATCTGGTTGGAAAAGGCCCCGCGAAAGATCGGTTGTGGTTTGTCAAAGCCCGCCCAGACACCACACGTAATCTCGCTGTCATATCCGAGGAACCAGACATCCGTAAAGTTGTACGCCGTCCCGGTCTTACCAGCAGCTGGAAACTGCTTCAGGCCGAACTGTTGACGAGCGTTCGACGCCGTACCGGTCTCCATGACCTCCGTCAAAAACGAATGCATCTCAAAAGCGATTCCTGGGTCGATGACCTTCACCCGTTTCGGTTCCGAGCTATAAATCTCGCGGCCATCCTGCGTCTCAATCCTGGCCACCAGCATCAACCGCTCGGGACGCGAACCGTTGCCAGGAAACATCGTGTAGGCGGTGACCAAGTCCGCCAAGGTGATATCGCTGCTCCCAAGAAAGGTTGCCGGATACGGTCGAAGATCATCTTGGATTCCAGCTGCTTTTGCCAGCTTAAGCACTGCGTCCACACCAGCCTCGACGCCGACCCGGACCGTCGCGGCATTCTTCGAAAGTGCGAAAATCTTCCGCATCGGGAGCGGTCCTTCGTACCGATTGTCCGCACGTTCAACTCCCCATTCACCCAGAATCCCAGTCATTCCGCCGATCATCACCTGGCGATTATCGAGCGGCGCATCTTCAAACAGGGAGCCGGGAAAGACCCCCTTTTCCAGAGCGGCGGTGAAAACCAGAGGCGTAAAGGCCGTGCCCGCCGGGCGCTTCGCCTGAAGCGCGCGGTCGTATTCGCTCTGGGCGAAATCACGTCCACCGACCAGAGCCAGAATTCCGCCAGTCCGATTGTCCACCGCAACCACTGCTCCCTGGAGATATTCAGGTACCGGCGGCGATCCCGGAGCCGTGTGGGTGCTTTTCCAGGACTTCAAGAAATTCGTGTATTCGGCATACCGCTGATGCTGGTAGTCGGGCTGCTCCTCGACATTGTTCAATTCCCGGCGAAGTGATTCTTCCGCGGTTCGTTGCAGAACAGGATCCAGAGTGGTGTAGATTCGGTATCCCTGGCTCTCGATTGATTCGAGACCGATCTGCCCTTGCGCTTGCTGCCGGATCAAATCGATCGCATACGATTGCGACACGATGTTGGATTTCGGGAGTACCGTAAGCGGTTGTTGTTGAGCCTCTTCGGCTACTCGGGCGGTGATTTTGCGTTCTTCGAGCATGCGGGTAAGAACAAAATTTCGCTCTTGAGTCGCGGCTTCCAGATTGTGCCATGGCGAGAGATTGTTCGGACTCTTTAAGAGCGCCGCCAACATCGCTGCCTCCCCGACTGAAAGATCTTTGGCCGGCTTCCCGAAGTATCCCTTGGAGGCTGCTTCCGCCCCGTAAAGTCCGCCCCCAAGGTAAACGCGGTTCAGGTATAGCTCCATGATCTTGCTCTTTGACAGAGACCGCTCGATCCGCATCGCGAGAAAGACTTCGAGTATTTTTCGATCATACGTGCGATCCCGGAGATCGAAGACGTTTCTGGCTAGTTGCTGGGTTACCGTGCTGGCCCCCTGGCGGATGCGACCTGCCCGCGTATTTTTCAATAGAGCGCGAAAAATCCCGAATAAATCGACTCCCTTATGTTCGTAAAACCGGTTATCTTCGGCCGCGATGACAGCATCCACCAAGTAGGGAGAGATCTGATCCAGTCCCACTTGTTCGCGGTTTTGAATGAATATTTTTCCGAATAACTGCCCGTACCGATCGTAAACGACGCTAGCCGATTCAACCGCATCCAATTTGCCGAGATCAAATTCCGCGGCTTTCTTCTCGTATTTTTTGACAAAATCAAACCCGAACCAGGCTCCAACCCCGAGCAAAACCAACAAGAGCGAAAGTGGAATGGTGAACCACGGTCGAAGAAAAAATGATGGGCGACGTTTCGGTTCACTCATAGTCGAAAGCTGGACACAACCCCTTTCACGAGCTTTCGTCCGGATCAAATGGAAAGTTTAGCCCGAAAATTCCTTAAACCCAAGTTTTACCCGGCAAAAATCGCGCCAAGGGCCCCGCATTGCTCGCGAATCTCGAAGAATTTATTCAGTTTGACTGCGAGCTTTCAGCTTTGATTTTCCAGGAAGCCGCTGCCCAGATGCCAGGATCTTCGCCGCTCCTCGCCTTTATCCAAGACCACATCCGGCGCCAGGGTCCGGCCCGGTTTTCGTGGTTCATGGAACAAGCGCTCTACCATCCCCAATTCGGTTATTACAGCTCGACCCGCCGGCGAATCGGCCGCGAAGGAGACTTTTACACCAACGTGAGCGTCAGCCGCCTGTACGGTCAGTTGCTGGCTCTTCAGCTCGTCGAAATGTGGCAGCTTCTTGGTAAGCCGCCTCATTTTACGATCGTGGAGGAAGGAGCTGAGGATGGACAACTCGCTTTGGATATTCTTTCAGCGATCAACGAGGAATCTAAAGACGCCGCGGCAGGTATTCGTTATACCATCGTCGAACCGACATGCAGCAAACAGCGGCAACAACAGACACACCTCGCGGGCCAGTTTTTTGGCAAGGTTACATGGTTAGGCAGCTTAGCTGACTTGGAGCCCGTTACCGGCGCATTTATCTCAAATGAGTTCATCGACGCCATGCCGGTTCACGTCGTCGAATACCGAGATGATCGTTGGTCGGAGCTTCTGGTCGAGAATTCGGGGGAGAATTTCCGTTTCGTTCATTCGCCTGTCAAAGCCCCTGAGCTGGCGCGGGCACTGGAAAAACTGCCATTGCCGTCGATCTCGCCTTACAGAACCGAAGTAAACCTGGCAGCCAATCGCTGGATCCAGGCAGTGGGCGGCAAGCTGAGAAGCGGGTTCGTGCTGACCGTGGATTATGGATATCCCCGCGACGAGTACTATCGCCCCGAACGAGTCGAAGGCACATTATCTTGCTATTCGCGGCATCGACGAACCTACGATCCGTTCGAACGACCAGGAGAGATCGACATTACGGCGCACGTCGACTTTACATCTCTGGCTGAAGCTGCCGACGGAGCGGGTCTTCACCTGGCCGGATACACCGATCAACACCATTTCATGGTCGGCGCTGCCGAGGCCCTCCTTCGAGCACTTGAGAAAGCAGTCGATGCGCAAGGAGCATTCGCGCCTGCCGATTCCTCGTTTCTCGGCGCTTATCGGACTCTGATGCACCCCGGAAATATGGGCATGACTTTTAAATTTCTGCTTCTGACCAAAGGGCTCAGTGAACACACCAAAATAAGCGGATTCAGATACGCGCCAGATCCTCGCAAGTCACTCTCCCCGATTTCAGCTCAGGGACAAAATTCAGGTTAGGCAAAATAAGTTGTGCGGCTTGTATCCGGCCAGTTTTGGGATTAGCGATAGCGTATGAATGATCGAATCAGGGAACTACTGAAAGCCAAAGACTGGCACCCATTTACGATTCACCGGACCGGTGGCGATTCGATCCAGGTCCTTAGCCGCGAACAGGCTTGGGTCAGCCCCTACAGCCGAGTCGTCGTTGAGATCGCTCCCGGCCGCATCGAGGTTTTAAGTCCCGAACAAACCACCGGGGTTGAAGTCACGTCCGTGACGTTCAGCGAAATCCAGAATCAGACCGGCTAGCGTGGATCGATGACGAATCCTTAGGGATTTGTCATCGATCCAGGCTCAGACGGAGCTTCTCCCTCCTGGCCACTTCGGGCCGTATGACCGGTGCCTACCGAGCCGCTTTCAAAGCGGCTCTATAGCGCGAAAACCTGACAAGCTTCTGCTGGTCAGATTTTCGCGCTCAGGGCTCCAGAAAGCTCGAGTGCTCCACCGTAATTCGCCATCCTTCAGTAAATTTTTGCAATTGCATGGTATCGGTGGCGAACACCGGTGAGCCGCCCCGAGGCGGAAGAATCCTCCACCAGCAAAGGGCCACCGCGGTATCGGGAGTTGCGGAACGGATCTGTAAACGTTGCAGATCGATTTTCCCCATTTTATCCCGATCCGGATACCCTCGATGAAAACTGGCAGACAGATCCGACCATCCCCAGTGAACCTCAGATTCGATCACGGCCAATAGATCGTCCGACTTCCAGAAACCGCTCATGTAACCATCCAGGTCGTGCTTATTCCAGCAATCGACCATTTTCAGGATCAGCTGATAGACCTGCTGAACCACCGTCTTACCCGCGGCAGGGTCAGCGTTGATCGAATCCAGACGCTGCACAGCCAACTCTTCTCCGCTGGCAGTCTGCGCGAACAGAAAGACAGCGACGCACCCAATTTTCGAGATTGCGGTACCGGTCATTTCTGAAGGCATTCCTTAACACGAAGTTCCCAATCCGCGAGCCTTTTGTTTTACACTTCCCGGCTATGTTGGTTCCGATAGTTCTTCGGAGCTACGCCAGTATATCTTTTAAAATCTCTGCTAAAAAAGAATGGATCCAAGACCAACGGGCGGCGGATCATCAGACGGAGAATCCTGCGAAACTCCCGACGCAAAGAATCCACCGGAAAATCGGCGAAAACAGGAAACCGAGGCACCGATAGAATGTTGCATGTCTCCTCGATCGCGCGACCATCGATTCGAACCAAAGCAACTCCCAGGGATCGGCCGGATTGGCCCAGTGGGCATGGGGATGATAACCGGAAATCCAGGCCATCTCGTTGGCTTCCACCTTGAACCTGCGGTTACCGGAAAGAACAAAACCACTTCCTGACAGGCAAAGCAGCAGATCGTGTCCCGGCAAATGATCTCGATCAACGCGGTAGTCAGGCGCTGACCGAAGATGACCCGCACGCAAACCACATAAAATAGGCGACGCACCGTTGCGGACGGGGTGTTGTAGCAGGAAACCAGAAATTCGGTTTTCAGCGGCATCGGCCTGCTGATAGGATAATTCATGTTTCAAACATGATCCTGCATTCTCTTTTGCGACGATCCAGCTAATTTTTTCGAGCTTTCCAAGAACTAGTCTCACCCGCACCATTCAGCATGAGTTTGACCAATTTCTATCTCCGAGGCGATCAGCCTCGCGCCCGCTGGAAGCGTCTTGATACCGCGCAGATTCTTAAGCGGTTCTTTTTTTGTGAACGCTCCTTGATCGTCGGCGCCTCCGCCTGGATCCCTCATCTTCAGGATCTCGACGTCAAAATGGCGGTCCCTTATTTCTGCTGGCAAAACGCTGAAACCGCCAACGATCTCCGGGAACGCATCTTTGAACTCCGTTACCCCAGCCGGATGATGGAGCACGAAGGCGCCGATCGACCGTTGGCCGTGCTTCTGGACCGAGATTCGAAACGCGCCGACGGCTGCGTGCATTTCTGGCCGCCTGGGGAAGCGTGGCTCTCACCGCGCTCCGCGATGCGTACCGGGAATTTCTTGACCACTCCGATCCTCTGGCGGACGCGCCTACCTATCGTTTTCTCGAGCTTTCGTTGAGAGAAAAAGAGAAACAGATTGCGGCGCTGACGGCCTGGGCTGCCCAAGAGTCGGCCAGAGATCTTGCCAACCGAGTCGAGACGCGAGAAACTTGGATCACCGAATTTTCCGGGCCACCTTGCTTTCCTCGGAGGAATCGGGACGGATGAGGCTCCGCCAGATGTCGAGATTGCCGCCATCGCGGGTTCACAACCCGCTTTCGTTCCCGATCTGCCCGGCACGCGATCCGCGTTACTGGTCATGCCGATTTTATTGGCCGGACATCATCGACCCAGAATTTCCTTATGGCGAAGGACTGCTCTTGCAATTGCGTTCAGCGGTCAGCCATCTGAACGAGGTTTGGGCTGTCGAACATGGCGGCATCATATTGAGCGAGTTTTCCGAAGTGCTCCCATGGGAATGGATCCACGACGCCGCGAGGTGGACCTACGACGAGTCCCGTCATTGCCGAATGGGCCAAAATCGCCTGGCGGCATGGGGATTTGATCCATCCGAAATGCCGCTCGGATCCTACATCTACGAGAGCGCCAAAGGGGTCGGAGCCAATTTATCGCCTGGGCATGCTCTATTTTTTCGAGACCAAGAATATCGGTCGAAAACCAGAACGAACGGCCGTGTTCAAAGAGATCGGCGACGCGGCGAGCGAACACGACATGGACTTCGATTGGGCCGATGAGACTATCCATGCGACCTACGGCAATCGCTGGCTGCGCGCCTTGCATGAACTCAATCCAGAAAAATATCCGGCGGCAGACAAGGTCCGGGAGAGTTGCGAGTTTTTCGTCAAGAAGATGATTGCCTCGGCATCTCCTGCAGAAAAGCGGCGATCTCATCGAACGCGCGCCGAAAGCATGATCCAACGAGCGAACGAGGTGGCCAGACAATAGCTTCGCGACTCACCGCCGCATTTTCATGGACAGGCAACCACCAAAGTGATTTCTGGAACCGGCGGAATAAACCGGCGGCTCAGGGCCTGTTTGCCGTCCGGGAAACCGGCATCCTTCTGGCCCTTTTGATTATCTGTACGCTCCTTACCTTGACTACATCCAGCTTTCTGACCGTGCAGAATCTTGTTGAATGTCGGACGCCAGGTCTCACTTTTGGGCATCATGGCGATCGGCATGACGTTTGTCCTGATCTGCCCGCGAAGTTGACCTCTCGATCGGCTCGATCTACGCCACGGCCGGTCTGAGCACCGGCATGCTTATCGTCACGGTTGGTTTTTGATTCCGGCACTTGGGCGCGGGTCTGATCGTCGGCTCGGCGATCGGTTGTTTGAACGGATTCTTGTCAACCTACGGAAAGCTTCCATCGTTCATCGCCACGCTCGGAATGTTGAGCGTCGTACGCGGCGCGGCACTGCTGGTGACCAATGGCGAACCGGTAACTGTCAATACATCCAAAGGGGGCCGCGAGGAGGTGATCAATCAGTTTTATTTTCTAGGTCAGGGCCACCTTTTCGACCGTATCCCGATGCTGCTGATGTTATTCATCTTAATAGCACTGGAGCATGGTTTCTTCTTTCGAAAACGACCTTCGGCTTTCGGGTTTACGCCGTGGGCGGAAGCGAGAAAGCGGCCCGGCTTTCGGGAATCCAGGTCTCTCAAACTAAAATTTTGACTTTTACCCTTGATGGGACTTCTGAGCGCTGTTGCTGGTATATTAAGTCTCGCATTTCTGCCCAGCGGCCAAGCCGGTCGGACCGGCGTAGGACTGGAACTTGATGTCATCGCCGCAGCAATCGTCGGAGGGGCATCACTCTCCGGTGGTGAAGGCACGATTCCTGGCACGATTCTCGGCGTCCTGATTATCGGCGTCCTGCGAAACGGATTAATCTTGCTCGGGATATCCCCTTTCTGGCAAACGACGATCATCGGTCTCGTCATCATCTTCGCGGTCGGACTCGACAAGTGGACCGAGCATCGCCGCCATAGTTAAATTCTCCCTCTCTCCTATCAATCGATGCTTGTTAACCCCAGGATCATGAAAGTAATATAATACTACCAAAGTCATCTCGGGCTGCTTTGCCCGATTCTTCTCGCCCTTGGACCAAACACCGGCTTCGCGGAGGATCAACCGGCATTCACCTTGTCAAAGGATATCCAGGCTCATGTAGCGAAAGGTGAAAAACCAGTCATTCGCATCTCCTACCACGATGTCTCCAACGAGTTTGCACCCTTTATTAAGAAGGGAGTGGAAAAGGCTGCGACCGATTTCAACGTTGATGCGCAGCTTGTCGGACCGGTGGGCGCTGATGCGGAGAAGCAAGTCGCCGAAATCGAGAGCTTGATTCAAAAGGGCGTTGACGGACTGGCCGTCTCTTCTGTTAGCACGGACGCTTTGGCGCCAATTATCCAGCGGGCTCTCGCACAGGGAATCCCGGTCGTGACGTACAATACGGACAACCCAACGAGCCATCGATTGGCGTTCGCGGGGCAAGACTCTGGTAGAATCAGGCCGAATCGCCGGAAAACTGTTGGCCGATACACTGGGCGGAAAGGGAAATGTGATCATCACTACCCTCGATGCCGCGGCGCAATGGTCACTGGATCGCGAAAAAGGAGCGCGCGAAGCTCTTGGCAAATATCCCGGGATCAAGATACTGGCCACCGTGAATACCGGGACTGAGCCGCAGCAAATATACAGTTCGGTGGAAAACGCGATGCAGGCGAACAAAAACGTGGACGGTATCCTCTCGCTGGAATGTTGCTCCACTCCGGCTGCGGGAGACTACGTCGAACGGAACAAATTGACTGATAAAGTCAAGATCGTGGGTTTTGATATGCTGCCTGAAACCATCAAACTGGTGCAGGGAAACGTTGTCTCAGCCACCATCGATCAGGCTCCTGAGAAGCAGAGCTATGAGGCGGTCCGTCTCCTGCTGGATGCCCTGAAAGGCAAACAGGTCAAAGATGTGGATACCGGCGCTGCCGTTTATACCCAAAAGAATATCGGCGATTATGTCGTGAATGCCAAAGGCGGGTAGGGGAGGGGAAACCGTATCGGCGTATCGGCGTGTCGGCGGACGAAGCGGATTGGCGATGTAAGCAAAGCGTCCCGCCTATCGCCGTACAGGTGAGAGGTGAGAGGTGAAAGTCAGCGCCGACATTGCCGACACGAGGACAGGAGACCAGGTGAGTGTTCATCCGACCATTTTCGCGCGCGGCATCAGCAAAGGCTTCGGCAGCACGCAAGCGTTGGACCGGGTGGACCTCATCCTGCATCCCGGCGAGGTTCATGCGCTTCTGGGCGAAAACGGTGCCGGCAAGAGCACGCTGATTAACATTCTTGCGGGAGAGTTCCAACCAGACGCCGGTGAAATCTTCATTCACGGTGAGAAAGTCCGGTTGAGAGATCCTCATCATGCCAGTTCTTTGGGGATTAGCGTGGTTTACCAGGAACTGTCGCTGTGTCCGAACCTGACTGCGGCGCAAAACATTTCGCTTCGCCGCGCCGCTGCTTCACCGCTCCTCCACGCGGTTGACACCCATCAGCTCAGCACGTCCGCGCAACAACTGCTTGATCGCCTTGGCTTATATAGTCTCGACGTCACAGTCCCTGTCAGGTCATTGAGCCTTGGACAACGACAGCTGATCGAAATCGCCAAGGCCCTCGCGACAGACCTGAAAGTGCTCATCCTGGATGAGCCAAATTCCGCGCTGACCTTCGAAGAATCGACTCAATTGTTTCGGATCATCCGCGAACTCCGCGACCAAGGCGTTGCTGTTGTTTACGTTTCCCACCGATTGGAGGAAACGATGCGACTTGTTGATCGCGTGACCATCCTTCGAGATGGTCGAATTGTCGATACAGGGAGCAGTCAGCATTTTTCCATTCCGCATCTGATTCGAAAGATGGTGGGACGGGAAGTGAACCACCTCTTTCACCGCGAACCGATCAGCGAGCCGGGTCTGGCGCACGTTCTAGTTGTCGGAAAGCTGAACGATGGAAGTCTGCTGAAGGATGTCAGCTTCGAGCTGCACATGGGTGAAATCCTGGGGGTGGGAGGTTTGCCGGGCTCGGGCAAAGACGAACTGGTTGAATGCCTGAGCGGAAACCGAAATTTTACGGGCAACGTCGAGATTGGTGGTCGCCCGATCCGCCTCCGCTCGACCCAGGATGTCATCCGCGCGGGAATGGCACTCGTTCCGGCGGACCGTCGAGGCGCCGGAGCCTTCCAGGTATTGAGCATTCTGGAGAACGTGGTTGCTGCGAGCCTGGAGAAGGTTAGTCATTTCGGCGTACTAAGCCAGACGCTGATGAAACGCCTGGCCCAGACTTATCTTTCGCGAATGAATGTCAAGGCCCGTTCGGCCGAACAAAAGATAGGAATGCTCAGCGGCGGGAATCAACAAAAGGTCGTTCTGGCCCGCGGACTTGCCACCGAGCCGCGGCTGCTCCTGTTACACGAGCCGACGCGTGGAATAGACGTCGGAGCCAAAGCGGAGATCTATCAAATCCTCAATCAAATCGCCGCTCGAGGCATCGCGATCTTAGTCGTTTCCTCGGAGCTTCCGGAATTAATCGGCCAGTGCGACCGAATCATCGCGATGCTCAAGGGGAGAATCGCCGGCGAATTCACCCGCGCGGAAGCGACTGAAGAGAGGATTCTGGCGAGCGCCATGGGTCAAAGCGGAAGAATCTATAACGGAGAGAAACATCGAATGAAACGGCCAATCGTAACCGTAGTTGGTAGCTTTGCCGTAGGCATGACGCTATGCACTGAGCGGATGCCAGTGTTTGGAGAAACTTTGTTCGGTTCTCGATTCGACATGGGGCCTGGCGGTAAAGGGTCGAACCAGGCCATAGCGGCTGCCCGGCTTGGGGCGGATTCCCACTTTGTCGGACTCATCGGATCGGACCAGCTTGGAGAAATTGCGCGGACTCTCTATGAGGAAGAAGGGGTCAACACCGAACATTTGGCAGAGACCAGGTCGGAGGCAACTGGCGTCGGCTTTATTATGGTCAATCCGCAGGGCAAAAACGGCATTATTCTCGACATGGGCGCCAACAAACTAATCGATCGTCAGTTTGTCAGAAAAGCCCAATCAATCATCGCTCGCAGTGACGTCGTCCTGTCAGTGCTGGAGATTCCGGTTGAGGCGGCAGCAGAAACTATGGCGCTGGGCCGGAAATACGGAGTTAGAACAATCCTGAACCCGGCGCCGGCTACTTCTCTGCCCGACGATCTGCTGAGTTCCACCGATTTGCTGGTACCGAATGAGACGGAGTTACGAATATTAATCGGATTGGCGCCGGATGACCGCGCTCCAACTCGAGAAATCGCTCGTGAACTCCAGGAAAAGTTCGGTATCACCGTGATTGTCACCCTGGGTGAATCAGGCATGATCCTGGTTGACGCGAATGGAATTTCGGAATTCGACTCTGTGCCAGTGGACGTCGTCGACACGACGGGCGCCGGCGACGCTTTCACCGCCGCTTTGGCTGTTTCCTTAGCCGAAGGCAAAAAACTCGAGTCGGCCATCCAGTTTGCCGGGTGCAACGGCGCTCTCGCCTGCACAAAGTATGGGGTGATTCCCTCGCTCGCCAGAAGGCCGGAAGTCGATCAGCTTCTCGCAATCCAGCCGCCGCGCAGGCAATAACTTATGAAAAGAAATGGAATACTGAACCTTGGTCTCAACCACGCACTTGCCGCGATGGGCCACGGCGATTTTATCATCGTTTGTGATGCGGGCTTTCCGATTCCGGCTCAGGTCAGCCGGATCGATCTCGCTCATGGTCGCCGATATACCGGATCTCGAAACTGTATTGACGGCGATTAGTACCGATTTTATTACCGAAAAATACGGCTACGCCAAGGAGATGGCCAAAAACAATCCCCTTTTGCAACAAAAAGTAGATCGGATCTTTGCGGGGGCGGAGTTGGTGACTTTCCCGCACCATGAAATCCTGACCGAACTTGCAACCAAAGCGAAGTTTATCGTGCGCACCGGAGCCTTCGATCCTTGGGGTAATATTCTCCTATACTCTGGTGTCGAAGTAACAAAATGGTTTTCCAAGCCAGGGACGGTGGTACCAGATTATTACGCCAGCAGAATGAAATAACCTGCCAGGGTTTTAACCACAGATTGCGCCAATAACACAGATTAGATTAGAGGTAATCACGAGATGAATGGTTTTGCCGTGAGTTGACGAGGCACCGCGCGAAGCACTCTAAGAATCAAAAGGCGGAACTCGGCACGAGGTGGGGGCCTTCTTCCTGGATTCTCGGATTCTTGGATTCTTTCAGCTTGGCAGGGCCAACCTTTGATATTCGCGCCCAAGCAGACCGCACAGAGCTTCCACTACGAGCTCGTGATCCGCGCGCTGTGGCAACCCGGACACGGTGGCCGATCCCACCACCCCAGCGCCGTCGACTCTCAATGGAAAGCACCCGCCGTGCGCGGCGTATTCCGACACCGGCAGGTCATACTTGGCGGAGAGTGTCGTTTTCGTCAGTTGCAGATCAAGCCCAATAGCGTACGAACTGCGGTGAAAACGCGCCACCACGTTGCCCTTGCGCCTGACCCAATCCGCGTTGTCCGGGACGCTCCCCTTCAAGGCACAATAAAATAGCGGCTGGCCGAAGCGCCGCACCTCGATTACCACTGGCAGAAGGCGGGACGCCGCCAGTTCGCGTAGCCGCAAGCCGAGCTTCCAGGCAATTTCCTCATCGAATTCCGGAAGCACTAGTTCCTGCTCCTGCGTGGCGATTACTTCAATATCTCGACTCAATTCAGTCATGCCCTGACTTTAGGCTAAAGCCGCGTGTCATTTAAGCTCTAAATAAATAACGCTCCGCCGACGTAAGGTTCGAGTTTTCGATCAAAACCGAAGTGAGCGGTTTTGCCCTCGATCAGCTTCTTTTTGCACACAAAATGTCACCAATAATTTGCTTCGGGCACTTGGGTTTTTCTATCCTCTCCGCACAAAGAAACTGATCCCATGCAAAGCCCGAATATATCCCCATTGAACCGCCGCGCCGATTTGAGCAACAGGCCACGGCCGTCTCCCTTAAACTGCGGGTGGAAAATGCAGGCGTGCGCCGTCGCATTGGTCATGACCGGTGTTTCCATAACTTCCTCGGATGCACTCGCCCATGGCCATGGCGGCAGCAACGGAAACGGCGGCGGCAATATGTCTGGCCAAGGCAATCATGGAAATCAATCGCGGTCAGAGGGTCGTTATCATGATCCATTCTGGAGCCCGTGGTACCCCGGTTACGCCGGGTCATATGATTCCGACTATTACTATGCCCCAACTCCGGAACAAGCGGCGACCGCCCAGAAACGTGTGAAAGATTACTTCCTTACCGTTCAGAAAGGCAGGCGACGCGCAGCCACGCATCGCTATATTGCAGTCGAAACGCTCAGGCCGACGAAAAAGCAGCTTTCAGACTATTTACAAAAGCGCGCGCATGCCCAGTCCGCGGGGACGCCATTGTCAAGCCGTTGGGTGGAACCGGGTCAGCTTCGCTGTCTGATGGTCTTTGATACTCAGTCAAAGCAATTCGTCGGTTCCGGCTGTTATGTTGTTGGCAATCTACCCCCCGTCGGAACCGTTGCGAAATTCGAGACCTTCAGCGCGGAATATGTTGGAATCACCGCGCTCTAAGAGACGCCCGGCGGCCTTGGAATTCCCCTCGAATTGTTCTTCAGCGGTCGTAAAAGCGGTCAGGTAGCATCGATGTGGCAAAGAGGACATCAGTCACCCTGCCATCTATCTTGTCGACCAGGTAAGGACCGGAACCGCCGGTCTTGTAGACGCGAGGATAGGGACAAGTATCAATCATTCGAATCTTACCCCAACCTCCGTAAACACAACGACCACTGAAGACAACAACATTGTCCACGATGACGGTAGCGTCTGCCTCACCGCTCAAGCGACCCCACCAAAACCGGATCTCGTGTCCAGCAGCGCCCACATCCCAAGTCCGTTCGAACGCCTCAGTCTCGCGCCCGATTCTACCGGTACTCTGCGTACATCTCGCTCTCGATTCCACCTTCCACTCGTTGAAATCGCCCGCTGTCATATTCCGTAAAATCAGCGTCACCTGGACTGCTGTCACGCGGCTTGGCAATAGGAACAGAGTTAAACTTGTCGCCACGAAGAGAGCGAAGGAGATACCTTTCATAAATAGCTCACGTATCAAAAAAAATGTACTTCGCAATATACTGAACTTCACGGAAAAGACCAGCTATGGGTTTGGCCGTCCACCAGCCCAAGCGGAGATGCTTCCACGAATGTGTAGGTCGGTTTCAGGGTCGAAGACTTCGCCAAACGGTACGAGAGCAAAGCGGGGACGCTTCGCTTACTTTGCATTTAAGTCGACGCTTAGGGGGAGCGTGTGCTTCTAAGATCACCTGCGGTGAATAGCTAAATAGACAATTCTGCGGATCTTTACTTCCCGTTTATTGACCTTCTGCGGAAATTCAGTTTCGCTCTGGAGAACGATGGCGTTCGCACCTTTCTGCGCGGCAGATTGGCGGACGCTGGTCATCGCAGATTGGAGCTGTATCCCAACCTCTGCCTCTATTGTTATAATCTCCAATTTATCATACGCGCCGGAGGGCAACTGGCGGAGCTCCTGGATCTCACTTTCAGGCACGGAAGGATAAGTCGGAGGAGGCGGCGCGGGCGCTCTGTGGAAGACACATCCCACAATCGTGAGGTGCACGAACACCGTTATGGCAACCCTTATCTGCCGGTATTTCAAATGAGACAGGTACACCACACCCTTCATCTGTTAGATTATGCGCAGCCGCAAAAAGCTCTCCTTAACATCAATTGTCGTTGCGGGAAACGGCCCCTCCGAAGGAAATCAGAGAGACGCCTGGCGAGATAGCGCTTAACATTCGTTCGGACTGGAAAAAAATGAGGTGATTTATGATACATCGACGATCGTTTTGGTTAGCCATTTTATGCGCTCTTGGAGCAGTGCTTTTGCTGGCCTCATGTGCTGGGAACGAACCGCCTGCCACGCCACCGATCCATAAAATGGTCGGAACGAATTCGCCCCGGATACTGAGGCGGGATGATGCTCCAGGAAATAACGCCCCTCAAATCCCGGCTCCATTAAGTGCGATCGCCAGCTCGCGTTTGCCGTCGCTTTCGATGGTCTCGCCATGCCCGACGATGATGCGATCGAATTCCCATCTCTTCAAGGTCTCCATGGATTGCCGGAAAGCCGCCTTGTCCCTGATCGCCATTCGAAACGGCCGAGACATCCCGGGATGATGCTTGGTGCCGATCGCGCAGAGCACTAAAAAACGCGTCCAAGCCGAAATGTCGGAACCGAAGTTAAAGAGCAGGTCACCAACGATCAAGGTGCGTGAGGGCCGGTGATAGACGAGATGTTCGCTGACGCGCGGCATCCCGTCCAATCGGAGCACCTCGAGTTCGTCGCTCCAAACCCCGGGCGCGGGGATAAGCGGCTCGGTCGGGAAGCCGACTATCTCGGTAAAGCCCTCTGGGGCCAGGAAGGGAATGTTCGGAAAGGCTTCACGCCCTTGCTTAGCGAAAGTGTCGTGCCAAAGGATGACGTCCAAAAGCCAGCCAGGTTTACCAAGTCGCGCGATGGCGGCGACATCTTCCGGCGTAAACGGTCCGGTGGAATGGATCACCAGTTCCCCCGAGCGCAGGCGAACGACCGTCACGATGCGTCGAAAATCTGCTCCCAAGAGACGGAGTGAATAAGGTACCACCCAAAGGTTTTGCGCGAGTTGTTTCATAAAGGCAGGGGCATACGCCCGCGACCTTGGTACTCTGAAGGCTCATCTTGTGGCGTGTCTAGCCCGAAAATCTCGCCGGTCAAAGCGCTTGGGAGGTTTTCGCGCCAAGCTGGAGCTCGTTTGGCATACTCAATCGAGACGCCATGACGCGAAATATAGTATGGGAGCTAGTGTGCCGTTATGTGCGACAGAGTAAACTAGATGAATCCGCGCGAGAGGTTATAAGACTGACAACAGAGGCCAAACCATGCACCCAGAGGTATAGAGCGTGCCAATCAAGAAAATAGAACTCTCGCGGCTCGGGCTACGGATTCGGCGGGCGCGAAAGCTTTTCGGTCTAAGCCAGCAAGTCTTTGCCGCCAGGTGCGGGTTAGACAGGAGCTATCTCGGAGGTGTAGAGCGCGGCGATCGGAACGTAAGCTTCGCTGTTCTTTGCACGATATGCGATGGTCTTGCCTGCGATATAGCAGCGGTGACCAAAGGTATTCCTCGCATCAATGCCTTTCGGAAAAACCCACTCTGACCACGGCCGGGCATACTCGAAAGCAATCGTAACCCAACGAGAAGAGTATGGGTACGAGCAATCGAATTGAACGATATCTACGGGTAAGACTCGACTTTGAGAACTGACCAAAACCGTTATGAATGCCGAACAGATCAAAGACGAGATCCGGAAGTTGAGCCGGATCGACAAAATCGAAATCTACCGATGGATCGACGAAGAAGCAGCGGCAGATCTTCTTTCCAGGATCGGAGTGTATCGGTCACTCGAGATTCGCCAGGAAATCGAACAAACATGCCAGGTGACCAACCAGGAAAGAGCGTACGTCTCTGACTTGCGAACAAAATAGACCGCTTGTCCGTTCACCTATCTAGAGAGCTTAAATCGGCGAATTCTCATTCATCGTGGCTCCGCACGATTTTCCATCTTCGATATCCTCGGTAACCGGTTCAAGCGGATCAGGATTATCGGGGACGGAAAAAAAGAAGGTGGAGCCTAGATTCGGTGCTGATTCGACCCAAACCGTTCCTCCACGACGTTCGATGATTTTTTTCACAATGGCGAGTCCGATCCCTGTTCCCGTGTATTGATCGTGGGGGTGTAACCGGTTAAAGACGCCGAAGATTTTATCCGCGTATTTCTGCTCAAACCCAATCCCGTTATCCGCGATGCTGAACGTCCATGAGGCGGTCTGGCGCTCGACGCGGACGTGAATTACTGGATCGACAGAGCCTCGGTACTTTAAGGCATTGCCAATCAGATTTTGCAGCACTTGCCCGAACTGCGCCTTAATGAATCGCAGCGATGGTAATTTATCGACCACCACGATCGCCTTGGATTCACCGATCGCGACGCTAAGATAAGCCAGGACTTTTTGCAAGACTTCACCGGCGTCGATCGTCTCGATCCTCTCATTCAGGCCAGTCCGCGAGTAGGCCAAAAGGCCGTCGATCAATGCTCTCATCCGGGCGGAACCGTCGACAATCATCCCGATCAGTTCGTCACCTCCTTGGCCCAATTTCCCCGCGCGGTATTTCCTCTCGAATACCTGGATACATCCAGCCACCGCACGAAGCGGTTCCTGCAGATCGTGAGAAGCAGCGTAGGCGAACTGCACCAGATCTGCGTTCGAGCGCGCTAACTCGTCCGTGCGCAATTCCAGGACGGCATTCTTGGCGGCCAATTCGTCCGTCCGCTCCACCACTCGCTGCTCCAGCTGATTGTTCAAGAGCCGGAATCGTTCTTCACTTTGGCGCAGGCCCTCTTCCGCGTGCTTGCGCTCCGCGATTTCCGTTTGCAGACCGACGTTGGCCGCCTGAAGTTGCGCCGTGCGCTCGATCACTCGGCGCTCCAAATCCGTGTTTAGACGCCGGAACTCCTGCTCATTCCATTTTCGTTCGATCGCGTAACGAATCGTCCGCCCCAAAAGGCTCCCACCGATCAACGCCTTCGGCAGATAGTCTTGTGCTCCGCCCTTCACCATCTTGAGAGCCACTGCGTCATCATCGAAAACAGTCAACACCACAATGGCGGTATCCGGTGCGTGAGCCCTCACTTTGGCGAATGTTTCCTCTCCCTGGCAGTCTGGCAGCGAAAGGTCCAACAGGACAACATCGATATCTCCCGCCTCGAGGCAGCGGAGCCCCGTCTCGAGTCGATCCGCACACACCAAATCGAACAGATCGCCTGTGTTTTTCTCCGCCGTGATCAACTCCTGGATGAGTCGAGCCTCACTCGGATTATCTTCAATTAGCAGAGCCTTAAATCGTCGATTGCTCATTCTTGGTGGCTCTGGTGGGGAGTTTGACGATGGACAACCAAAAATTCTCGATCAACTGCACCACGGTATAGAATTGCTCCAGGTTAACCGGCTTCGAGATATAACAGTTCACGTGCAGGTTGTAAGTCTTCAGGATATCTTCCTCGGCTGCCGAGCTGGTCAGGACCACCACCGGAATGCGCTTGAGCTCAGGATCCGCCTTGACCTGCGCCAGTACCTCGTGGCCACCTTTTTTTGGCAGGTTGAGATCAAGCAGGATGAGGTCTGGATGGGCCGCATCTCGGTGTCCGCCTCTTCTGTAGAGGTAGTCCAGTGCTTCCTCCCCATTCCTGGCAACCATGAGCTCGTTGTGAAATTTGCTGTCCTTGAGAATCTCCTGGGTCAGGCGGATGTCACCGGGATTATCTTCAATCAAGAGAATTTGGATTGGGTAAACGAAAGGTTCAAAGATCATCGTATTTCCTGCGTCCCAAAATTGGTAGGCGTCATAATCGTGAAGTTAAAAATCGAGCCCCCCTCCTGGGACGACTCAATCCAAATGTCTCCGCCGTGCGCTTCTACGATTTTCTTGCAGATCGCCAAGCCGATTCCCGTACCATGGTATTCTTCCCTCGTATGAAGCCGCTGAAAAATCAGAAAAACTCGTTTACGATGTTCTGGCGAGATGCCAATGCCGTCGTCCTGCACCGAGATCTTCCAACCATTCCCACTCCATTCTGAGGAGACGTGCACTCGTGGTGGATTCTCGCCGTGAAACTTGATCGCGTTGCCGATCAAATTTTGTAACAATTGACCGAGCTGGGTTTCGTCGCCCATCACCACTGGCAAGGAACCGTGGGTGATTATCGCTCCACTATCGGCAATGACAAACTTCAGACTAACCAGAACCCTCGCGAGGAGCGCTTCGCAGTTGGTAGCTTTGAACGCTTTTTTTTGCATTCCCACTCTGGAGTAGCTGAGCAGGTCCGAGATCAGGCTTTGCATTCGGGTCGCCCCGTCGACAATATAACCAATGAATTCGCGGGCATCCTGGTCGAGTTTATCCTCGTAGCGCTTGGCGAGGAGTTGGGTAAAGCTCGCTACCATGCGGAGCGGCTCCTGCAGGTCGTGCGAAGCGACGTAGGCAAACTGTTCCAGGTCCTTGTTGGATAATGTCAGGTCGCGGATACTTTTTTGCAGCTCGACGTTTTTGTCGTAAAGGGCCTGCTTGAACTGCTCGAGCGCAGTCATGTCGCGCGCCACGCAGACATTGATCTGGAGCGCTTCCGACCAATTGGCGGTCCACAGGATCGGCACTACGGAGCCATCCTTGCGCAGGTAGCGATTTTCAAAGCCTTTCATGGCTACTCCACTCAGGATAGACGCATCAACCGCGATCGTTTTTTGCCGGTCATCGGGATGAACCATATCGAGGAAGGGCTGACCAATGAGTTCGTCCGGCCGGTAACCCCAAATTGCTTCACAAGCGCGGTTGACCTGGAGGAATCGGCCCTCGGCGTCGAAAGTGCAAATGACATCGAGCGAGTGATCCATGATCTTCTGATAGGCTTGCTCGGCCCGGGCGCGCTCCTCCATTTGGTGCTGAAGGCTGGCCATAGCCTCGGCCAGCTCGGAGGCCAGCAGCCGGTAACGTTGCTCACTTTCCTGCAGCGAGTCATTGGTCCGGGCCAGCTCATGCACCCTCCGTTCGAGTTCAAGCGCCCATTCCCGCCGCAACTTCCCCATCCGCAAGTGAGTCGCCACCCGGGCCTGAAGCTCGCGAGCGGAAAAAGGTTTAACCAGGTAATCGTCCGCTCCGACTTCCAGCCCTTCGACAGCGGATTCTTCACCGGCACGCGCCGACAGCAGAATGACGGGAATGGTTCGGGTCCGCTCGTCCGCTCGCAATTCGCGCAGGACAGCAAAACCATCCCGACCCGGCATCATGACGTCGGTGAGAACGAGGTCTGGTGGCGTGGTCAGGGCGGTTGTCAGGGCGGTCGTCCCATCGGAAACCGCCGTGACTTCATAGCGCTCGCCCAGCAGGCGCCTCACATAATCGCGCATGTCCGCGTTGTCATCCGCCCACAAGATCCTCGGCCGAGCGCCGCTTGGGGCCTCGGCCGCCTCGCCAAGAGGCGAGCCGTCCGCCGCTTCCACAGGCGGGGACAGTAGGGTAGATGCCGGCGCCAGGTCGGAAATCCAATGCCGCGCCTCTTCGACATACGCGGCGGCGCGCGTCGCGGTTGAGCTGTGCGAGCGCTGCGCCCCCAGCCGGTCAGCCGGCAGATGAGCGTGGCCAGCCTTGACCGTGGCCCTAAAGGTGCTGCCTTTGCCTTCCTGGCTCTCCACCCGGACGGTTCCACCATGCGCGTGAATCAACTCCTGTACCAGCGCCAGACCGATACCCGTTCCCTCGTGCGTCCGAGAATTCGTTCCCTTGACCCGATGGAACCGATCAAACAATCGAGGCAGTTCCGTTTCGGAGATGCCGACGCCGGAGTCCGTCACTGCGAGCTCGGCATGGTCACCGCGCCACCTTAGGCTGACCAGGATGCCTCCAGCGAAGGTGTGCTTGAAAGCGTTGGAGAGAAGGTTGAGCACGACCTTTTCCCACATTTCTCGATCGATGTAAACCGGCTCGGGCAGCGGCGGGCAATCCACCGTCAACGTCAGGCCGCCCTTCTCCACGGCGGAACGAAAGGCGCTCGCCAGTTCCGCCGTGCAGGTGGCCAGATCGGTCGGTTCGTAGCTGGCATCGATGCGGCCCGCCTCAATGCTCGAGAAGTCCAGTAAGGTGTTCACCAGCTTCAAAAGCCGCAGGGCGTTGCGATGAGCCATCTCCAGCCGCTCGCGACGGTCCGCGGAGAGCGGACTTGTCAGTTCACCCAGTTCGTCCTCCAGCGGTCCGAGCATCAGGGTCAGCGGCGTGCGGAATTCGTGGCTGACGTTCGAGAAAAAGGCCGTCTTCGCGCGGTCAATCTCGGCCAGGGCTTCAGAGCGCTCTCGTTCCTTTTCGTAAGCGCTGGCATTGGCCAAGCTCGAACTCACCGCGGCGACGATCAAGTCGTAAAAGGCACGGTAGGCCTCATTGAATGGAAGCCGGGAGCTCACTCCCGCGACCAAAATCGCTGTCGGTCGCTCGCAGCCTGGCGGGGTGATGGGCAACGCCAGCGCCATCTTCGGACCTTCTGGGTAGGGACCACAGGAAACGCACCGCGCTTCCAGATCGTCCACCCGCAAAGACCGGTTAGCGTTCTCCACCTCGGCCAGCGGCCAGACTGAAGATCGTGGCCCTTTCAAGTCGACCGTCGGAGTTGCCAGGGTATCGGGCAATGCCCCAGTCCTGGAGATCAGGCGCGCTTCCTTTCGTTCGACGTCGAGCAGATAGAACATCGCAAAGGGAATATCCAACTCGAACTCCGACAATGTTTGCGCCGCCAACGTGAAGGCTTCCTCGGTCGTTTTCGCTTTTCCGGCCCGAGCCCCCAAATCGCGCAAGGCGCGCATGCGCCGCTCGCCCAGCATCTCGGCTGTTGTCTCGGTGACAGGATGAAACAGTCCGCCCACCCCGCCGGACTCGTCATGAATCGGGCTGAACGAAAAGGTAAAGAACGTCTCTTCGAGGTAGCCATTACGGTCGAGAAACATCCTCTGGTTTTCCAGGTAACTCGTCTCGCCAGCCAGCGCGCGCTCAAACGCCTCCCCGATGACCGGCCAAGCCGAAGCCCAGCACTCGCTGAAATCCTGGCCCATCGAGTGGGGATGCTTTCTGCCGCAGATCGGCCAGTAGCCATCGTTGTAGATCTGGACGTGCTTTGGACCCCAAGCCAGGGAGATCGGAAAATTTGAGGCAAGGCAAAGACTGACGGTAGTCAGCAGGCTCTGAGGCCACGACTCGATCGGGCCCAGCGGCGTCTTCGTCCAATCCATCGATCGCACGACCTTGCCCATCTCCCCGCCGCCGACCAGCGAATCTGCCCCGCGCGTTTCCTTACGAAGATCCCGGCTTTCATGCCTGTGGTTAGGTTCTATGAGGGCAATTTCAGACAATTTGTCCTCACTTTTCCAGCGACCCGATTCCGAATCGATTCCAGACGCCTTGTTCCGTGGCACGGTTTGATGACTTGCATGCGCACGGACTGAGCCCTTCCCTCGCGCTCCAAGTCCAGAGGAGCATGCTGCCACCCAAATTCCAGACCAGCAAAGGGCTGGCGTAAGCACCGGCACGGGACCCGGACCGTGCGATCCATCAAGCATTCGGTTTGCCTGAGGCTGCTGTTCTTGGTGGCCATCTTCATAGAATAACAATATTATTAATATTGTCCATATTCAAATGAAATAACTATAATTAAAGGGACCGACTTATCTCGCATCGACCCGAATCCTCGTGCAGCAAGTGGCCGTAATTTTCAGGCACGTGCCGAAGCGGCGGCATGCGTTATCATCGTGTCAAATGGATTCCGCGAAGTCTGTCCGAACGAAGCCCGGCGAAACCATCGTCAAGCGCAACTTTTCACCGGCCTCCTGGCGCAAACCCTCGGTGATCGCGCGGACGGCGAACTTGGTGCCGGCATAAACCGCCAAGGTCGGTTTAATAACAATTCCAGCCGTAGAAGCGATGTTGACAAAATGCCCGGCGATCTAGCCAGAAGTCACCTCACCTCTCGACTACTGGCTACTAGCTACTGGATTCGTGATCCTCAGTAGACGCTTGGCACCATCATCTCGGCGGGAACCGGTTGCCGGTGGTAGTCCTGATGATGGACCCGCGTTGGCAGGACTATGGGTTCGCGCACCACTTGCTGATACGGCACCAGACTAAGGAGATGATGGATGCAATTGAGCCTGGCTTTTTTCTTATCGACTGCATGTACAACCCACCAGGGGGCCTCGGCGGTATGAGTTCGCTCGAGCATGATTTCCTTGGCCTTCGTGTAATCCTCCCAGCGGCGACGCGATTCGAGATCCATTGGGCTGAGTTTCCACTGTTTGAGCGGGTCATGTACGCGGCAGGTGAATCGAAACTCCTGTTCGTCGTCGGTGATGGAAAACCAATACTTGATAAGCTGAATGCCAGAACGGATCAGCATTTTTTCGAACTCCGGCACTGAACGGAAGAACTCTTCGTATTGATCGTCGTTGCAAAAGCCCATTACGCGCTCGACGCCGGCGCGATTATACCAACTGCGATCGAAGAGGACCATCTCACCAGCAGCGGGAAGGTGCGCCGCGTAGCGTTGAAAATACCATTGCGTGCGCTCGCGATCGTTCGGAGCGGGGAGCGCCGCGACCCGGCAAACGCGAGGATTAAGTCGCTGGGTAATACGCTTGATCACTCCACCCTTGCCCGCGGCGTCCCTTCCCTCAAAAATAATCACCAGCTTGTGACCCGAGGCAACCACCCACTCCTGCAACTTCACAAGCTCGCCTTGCATGCGGAAGAGTTCACGGAAATATTGTCGCCGTGCCGCCTGTGCGGCGTCTTTTTCCGCCTGCGTCTCTGGAACCAGCCATTCCGGAAGCATCCCGTCCTCGACTTCCATCTCCAGTTCCTCGTCAAAACTGTCGGTCATCTCGTGGTGGACGCGCTTGAACATTTCGTGGTCATTGGAGTTCATTGGCGGGCGAACAGCGTTGGG
The DNA here is from genome assembly GCA_963789065.1 of uncultured Verrucomicrobiae bacterium. Classification (GTDB taxonomy): domain Bacteria; phylum Verrucomicrobiota; class Verrucomicrobiia; order Chthoniobacterales; family JAFAMB01; genus JAFAMB01. The sequence continues at coordinate 78,411 of CAWBKA010000044.1, forward strand.
TAAAGGATTTGCACGGAAGCCGGTGAAAACAAGATCTTCATCTTCGGAACGACCGTAGAAGAAGTCGTCGTGCTCTTCAAGAAAGGTTACGATCCGCAGGGATATCGTATCTATATATATAGCGCCGGGCATACGGCCCGAAGTGGCCAAGAGAGCATAGCCAAGCCAGGGTTTGTATCCGTTTAGCGTCGTCTCGAAGGCTGGAAAAACCTTGAAGGGACACGCCTGGACTCGAAGGGGTTTGGATTTCAAAAGCGCCTTAATTTTGAGCGCCGGAAGGGGAATGGCTCGATCTCCGTGTCCTCCGTGCGAGAATTTCCTATTTTCGCCTTTCTGTCTGCCTAGCGGGGCACCTCGGACCGTACGACCGACGTGCCACGTGCGAGCACTCCGGTCGGGCGGTGAACGTTTCCTTGCAGCCCAGTCCGCAGTGCTTATTTGGAATATCTCAACAGATCAGCTTCGAGTTGACCAGTCGATGAGTTCACTTGCGAAGCAAGAACCATTGCATCTTGCAGAAGGCCCTTTGCGATAGCCTCTTTCAGATTCTTTAGATTTTCCCTGATGCGGCAAAAACGCGAAGCTAACTCATCTGATCCCATATACATGGCGATCCACTACGGCGCGTTTACGTCCCAGGTTGACATCGTAGTGAAAGCCCATTTCCCGTGGTCTATTATCTATATAGAATTTATGGAAAAAGCGCGGTAAACGGGGCCGCGAACGTTTACGGCATGATTGTTTCTATTGTTACGTCAGTGCTGGCGGAAATTGGGCAGGATGAGGAGGCGGTCACTGAACTTAGCAAGCTGTCGGCCAGGAGTGACGTTTACGCTCACAAAATAGGGGATCAAAACGGCAAGGTTGCCAACGCCGAGGCCGAGCTGAAAGCTGCCCTGGCGCAGTTCGGAATAAGCTCAAATACGCTCTTTCTAACCCTGCGGGGATACGTCTTGGCCAACAAGCAGTAGCCGATTTGCTATTGCGGCTTGCAGAGCATCCACGGCTTTACCCACCTAGGTGGAGCGAGAAGATTCTCGAGGAGACTCGAAACGCACTCCTCGACAAATTCAAGCGACCTTGGCCACCGCACATTGTCGCATCTCGCGATTCGAAAATTCGCCAGGTTTTCCCCCGAAGCGATGATTTCTTATCCTGACGCTCTTCTAAATATCCTTACGAATGGCCCAAAAGACCGTCACGTTTTGGCCACGGCCATAGCGGCGCGCACAAATCATCGTTACTTTCAACTTGTCAGACTTTCCTGGAGATGCTCTCGAACCCTGGAATGTCGAAGCATCCTCGCCGGACGCTTTCCTACTTTCGCGTTTTGGTTTGGACGAGTCTTTGGTGATTCAAAGAATGAATGAAATAAGCTTCGATCGCCGTAAGCCCACGGCAGAGATCTTGTCGAAGTTGCACACGCCGGTTCCCAATTTTGCAGAATCAGTTAGGGCGCGGCTTGGAATTTGATACGCTCGCATCCATGCTTCGGGCAGTCGTTCTCTCCTTAGCCTGATCACGATCTCATTCGCCAGCGAATCGCTAAACGTTCTCGTAAACGCGGCGGCCGGCTTCTCAACTTGCGATCCTGCAACAACTCGCGGCAGTCAAAGGCGAAGGCCGAATTCGAACGTTCTCGAGAACTACTTGCCGAGGAGGGGACTCGAACCCCTAAGGATTTCTCCACCAGATCCTAAGTCTGGCGCGTCTGCCAATTTCGCCACCTCGGCTTTGGCAGCCCACAGTGTGCCATAATTTTGGAAAATGCCAATCCCGGGGAACGTTTTGGGTTTTGCGTTTTGAGTTTCGGCGCTCCGGGACCGCCAAACGCCGCTACGCCGACACGCCCAAACGTTCTTCTCTGGACGTGCCACGCCGGACGCGCGCATCTACCTCGCCGCTGCGCGCCTTTCGAAGCCGCTCTCCACGCCGACCCAAATCCACCTAAACCCATCCTTCGTTACCTTTGCTTCAGCTTTCGCGTGATTTTTGCGGGCTAGCCGCGCGCCGCTCTCGGTTCACTACTTCCCATTGATGCCGCGGGCTCCAACGGGTACCTTAAGGGCAATGCCGAACGACCCCTTCGTCCATCTCCATCTTCATACCGAGTATTCTCTCCTTGACGGCGCTGTCCGTATCCCGGATCTCATGAAAAAAGCGGTCGAGAACGGTACGCCGGCCGTGGCGATGACCGATCACGGAAACATGTATGGGGCGATCGAATTTTATAATGCTGCGCAAAAGGCCGGAGTTAAGCCGATCATCGGGTGCGAAGTCTATATGGCTCCAGGATCGATGAGGGACAAAAGTGCGACCTCGGCCCGGGACGCGGCCTTTCATTTCACTCTACTGGCAAAGGATGCCGAGGGTTACCGCAATCTTCTTAAGCTCGTCTCCGCGGCGCACCTGGAAGGATTTCATTATAAGCCGCGAATCGACAAGGAACTGCTGGCAAACATAGCACTGGGCTGATCGGCCTGAGCGCCTGCCTGAAGGGCGAAATCAATATGGCCATCCGGGCCGGCGACCTGAAAAAGGCCCAGCACACGGCCGCCGAGTATCGCGATATTTTCGGTCGAAGAGAATTTTTACCTGGAGCTCCACGATCACGGGATAGAAGCACAACGCCTCTGCAACCGTGCTCTTCTTGAAATCTCCAAAGATCTGGCCATCCCGGTGGTCGCGGCGAACGACGTGCACTTTCTGGAGCGATCCCATCATGAGGCGCACGACGTAATGATCTGTATCGGCACGGGGGCGATGGTGCATGACGAACGCCGGATGCATTATCCGACAGAAGTCTATTTCAAGTCTGCCGAGGAGATGCGGAGCTGTCTTCTCGGAGGTTCCGGAAGCCTTCACGAACACGCTTCTCGTCGCTGAAAAATGCGATCTCAAACTCGATTTTGGCATTTCAAAGTATCCAGCTTACCACCCGCCCGAAGGCACGACACGGGAACGGTATTTGCGCGAACTGTGTTATCGCGGCTTGCGAGAGCGATATGGGGAACGAGCGGAAACCGATAGCGAGCTCCGCAGACGTCTCGACTACGAGCTCTCGGTGTTGGAGAAGGCAGGCTTTACAAGCTACTTCCTCATCGTCTGGGATTTCATCCACTACGCGAAGCAGAATGGTATTCCGGTTGGCCCAGGACGCGGATCGGCGGCCGGTTCATTGGCTGCCTATGTGCTCGGCATCACCGATCTCGATCCGTTGCGGTTCGGATTAATCTTCGAACGATTCCTGAATCCGGAGCGCGTGAGCCCGCCAGATATCGACGTGGATTTCTGTCAGAACCGAAGAGGCGAAGTCATCGAGTACGTTCGGCAGAAGTATGGGCAGCGGGCGGTCTCCCAGATCATCACCTTCGGTACGCTCGGGGCCAAGAGCGTGGTGCGGGACGTCGGCCGGGTGATCGGCTTGAGCTATTCGGATGCCGACCGCATCGCAAAGATGATCCCCAATGAACTCGGAATAACGCTCAAGGGCGCAGTTGAAAAGAACCCGGAATTGAAACAGGCAGTAGAAACCGAAGAGAGCACCCAGCAACTTTGGAATTACGCGACGGTGCTCGAGGGGTTGACTCGCAACACCGGTATCCACGCGGCCGGTGTCGTCATCGGCGACCGAGACCTGGACGAATATGTCCCGCTCTGCCGCGGCAATGATGAGGAAGTCGTCACTCAGTATGCAATGGGTCCGCTTACGGATCTAGGCATGCTGAAGATGGATTTTCTCGGGTTAAAGACTCTCACGGTCCTGCAGGATGCACTAATCTGATTCGAGATCGGGAAGCGGATTTTTCCCTCGAAGCGATTCCGCTCAACGACCGAACCACCTTCGATCTGCTGAATGGAGGCGAAACCATTGGCGTGTTCCAATTGGAGTCCGGCGGGATGGTCAATCTTTGTAAGCAGTTCGATGTCAACAGCATCGACGATATCATCGCCCTGATCGCCCTCTATCGTCCCGGACCGATGGAACTGATCCCTGACTACGTCAAGCGCAAAAAGGGCCAAACAAAGGTCAACTACGAACATCCTCTACTGAAAGAGGTCTGTGCCGACACCTACGGCATTATGATCTACCAGGAACAGGTACAGCGCGCCGCCAACGTCCTGGCCGGGTATTCCCTTGGTCAGGCCGACCTTCTCCGCCGAGCCATGGGCAAGAAGGACAAGGTCAAGATGGCTAAGGAACGCGTCAACTTCATTGCGGGATGTGAACGGGTCAATGGCATCGACGAAAGGAAGGCCAACACCATCTTTGATTTCCTCGAGAAATTCGCCGGGTACGGTTTCAACAAGAGCCACAGCGCCGCTTACGGCTTAATCAGTTATCGAACCGCGTACCTCAAGGCAAACTATCCGGTTGAATTCATGGCCGGTCTGCTGAGCAACGAAGTCAACAATACGGAAAAGATCGCGGTGTTTGTCGCAGAATGCGAAAGGCTCGGCGTAAAGATTCTCCCGCCAGACGTGAACATGAGCCATTTGAAGTTTGTGCCGGAGGCCCGGGAAGGGAAAGCGGGGCATTCGGTATGGCTTGGCCGCGATCAAAAACATCGGCGAAGGGGCCATGCAGTCGGCCATCGCCGAGAGAGAAGAGCGCGGCCCTTTCAAATCGCTCGAGGACTACTGCAGCCGTCTGGATTCCAAGTCGGTCAACCGCAAAATCCTGGAAAACCTGATCCGAGCCGGTGCATTCGATTTCACTGGGAGGGATCGTGCGGAATTGTTTGCGCGTATTGATCAAGCGTTGGCTACCGGGGCATCCGCCATAGAGACCGGCGAAGTGGCCAGGTCTCCTTGTTTGGCGACCTGGAACTGGCGCCCGCCCCAAAAACCAACGGCGACACCGTCCACTTTACCCCGTGGTCTCTTGCGGAAAAGCTCGGGTACGAAAAAGACCTCTTGGGCTTTTACGTCACCGGACATCCGTTAGATCCATATCGAGAAATTATTGAGGGGAGCGCGTATGTGGCCGTGAGCAACTTAGCCAATCAGGAGGACAAGGTTACCGTCCAAATCGCCGGCTCAATCTCCACCTTCGACAAGAAACATACCCGCAAGGAAGGAAAGCCCTTCGCGATTCTCACCATCGAAGATTTTACCGGATCAGTGGAGGTCATGGTCTGGAATGAGGTATTCGCGAAGGCGACCAAAGAAATCGATAAAGGAAAAATCGTGGTAGTCGCAGGGAAATTAGATAAGCGCGAAGACGGTATTCGCCTGGTGGCGAACGAGATTGGGCCAATCGCCCGCCGGCGAGCCACCAAGGCCCTGACGATCGACATCCCGATGGAGAAAGCCGATGAAGAACGGCTGATCGCCATCCGTGACCTCGTCCGGCAGTTTCCGGGAATCCAGCCGCTCTATCTTCGATTCCGGTCGGTTGACGGTCGCGAACTTCGCTTGAAAGCGGACCCCGGCTATTCGGTCCGTGACGACGAGACCCTGAAAGAAAAACTGGCCGAGCTGCTCGCGTGAGACGGGCGTGTCGGCGTGTCGGCGTGTCGGCGGCGCGCCTTGTCTCTCTCACGTCTGACAGTCACCCTGACTGCACAGTCGTCCCCCCGGACTTTGGGACATCGCCAGGAACGCGTCTCTCCGTCCTTGCAAAAACCGAATTCGGCGTTACAGTCTCCGTTCCTCTTTGCCTGGCTATGACCCCGCTTAATCGAGAGATGAAGATTTTTTCAGGATCGGCCCACCGCGATCTGGCTCTGAGAATCTGCCAGGCGGTGGGTGTTCCGCTCGGCGACGCGGTCGTCAGTTCTTTTCCTGACGGCGAAACGCGAGTAAAAATCGACGAAAATATTCGAGGCCGCGACGTCTATATCGTCCAGCCGACTTGCCCCCCGACAAACCAGAATTTGATGGAGCTCTTTATCCTGATGGATGCCGCTCGACGGGCCAGTGCCTATCGGATCACGGCTGTCGTTCCGTATTTTGGGTATGCGCGCCAGGACCGGAAAGATCAGCCGCGGGTGCCCATCACCGCAAAGCTCGTCGCCAATCTCCTGGTCGCGGCGGGCGCAAGCCGGGTGCTGACGCTCGACCTGCACGCTCAGCAAATCCAAGGTTTTTTCGACATCCCGGTCGATCATTTGTATGCAGCGCCGGTATTGATCCGTTACATCCGTCAAAAGAAGATCGACAATCTGGTGGTCGTCTCACCAGACGTCGGTGGCTTGAAATTAGCCTCGGCATATTCAGAGGCGTTAAGCGCGACGTTAGCTATCGTGGCCAAACGACGGAAAAGCCCGACAGAGACGGAAGCGTTAACTGTCATCGGCGACGTGGATGGCAAAAACGTTATTATGGTGGACGACCTGACCGAAACGGCGGGCACGCTGACGAGCGCAGCGACCCTTCTCAAAAAATACGGCGCACGGGACATCTACGCCGGAGTTTCTCACGCAGTTTTCACCGATATAGCCCACGAGAGACTAAAGAGATCGGAAATCCAGGAGCTGATCACCACCGACAGCACGCCCGTAAGGCTTCATCCGGAATGCCGAATTACCGTTCTCTCTATCGCTGAGGTCCTGGCCGAGGGCATTCACCGGATATATACCAACGAATCAGTAAGTTCGCTTTTTGAGATCAACGCACACCAGTCCTAAGAATCATGGCACAACAAGTTAAACTGAAGGCGCAGAAGCGGACCTTGGTTGGTCGCAACGCGATAAAGAAAATAAAAGAAAAGGGTCTGGTTCCCGGGGTCATCTACGGCTCGCAGGCAGAGCCGGTTACCCTCCAAATTGACGGGCGCGAGTTAACGAACGTATTGGCTCATGCCTCGAGCGAGCATGTTCTGGTCGAGCTCGAGATCGTCGATGGCAGCGAGAGCACCAATCGCCTGGCTCTGATTCAGGAAGTGCAGCATCACCCGTTAAAAAGGGAATTGTTACACGTCGATTTCCATGCTGTTTCGGCGACTGAAAAGATCACTTCCGAAGTTCCGATCGAGGCCGTAGGCGAAGCCTTGGGAGTCAGAACGTTTGGTGGGCTCCTCGAGTATTCATTGCGCACCCTGGAAGTGGAGTGTTTTCCCCAGGATTTGCCGGACATCGTTCGGATAGACGTGACGAATCTGAACATTGGTGAATCGCTTCACGTCCGCGACATTCACCTTCCTGCAGGGGTTGAGGCCATGACGGACGAAGGCTTGACCGTCGTCAGCGTTGTCGCTTCGCGAGTGGGCGAAGAAGTTGTAGAGACCGCTGAAGCCCCAGCGACTCCAGAAGTCATCACCGAGAAGAAGGCGGATGCCAAACAGGAGACTTCCCAGTCGTAGTTATCCATGGCGGATCTGCGTCTGGTGGCCGGGCTCGGCAATCCCGGTCCACAATATACCGATACGCGACATAACATTGGATTCATGGTGATCGATCGACTGGCCGGGAAAAACGGAGTGTCATTATCAAAATCGGCCTTCCGGAGTTCTGAGTGGGGAAAATGGGGCGACACCCTGCTCATAAAACCGCTTACCTACATGAACCGAAGTGGAGACGTTGTTGGCCGATTCGCACGTTATTTCAAGATCCAACCGGAAGAGATCCTGGTCGTGGTGGATGATGTCGCTCTACCGCTTGGCCGGCTACGGCTGCGACCATCGGGTAGCGACGGAGGTCACAACGGTCTCAAGTCGATTATAGAGCATCTGGGCGAGACATTTATGCGCCTGAGAATTGGGATCGGGGCTTCTCCGGACGCCGAGGCACTGGTCGACCACGTGCTTGGGAAATTCGGGCGAGCTGAGAAACAAACAGTGGACAACGCGCTGATGCGCGCCACCGAAGCGATCGAGCACCTCGCCCAGAGCGGCATGGCGTCCGCGATGAATAATTACAACAGAGTAGAATGATATTGACACATTATGAAAAACCGTTATGAATGCTTGCTGGCCGTCGACACGCGTGGCCAAGAAGACAGTGTGAAAGAGACCATTGAACGCCTCGAGTCCGAATTTACGAAAGAGGGCGCCGCGGTGGAGCAAGTACAGAAGATGGAAAAGCGTCCGTTCGCTTACAGTCCGCGTCACCTCGACTCGGCCTATTACGTCAATTTCGTCTTCGAAGCTGATCCTTCGCTGATCACGAAACTGCGCGGTAAATTTAAGCTCGATCCGATCGTTTTTCTGCAGCATTACCAGCGGTTACCGCTTAAGGTATCCGTGGGTAGTCCAAAACCCTAGAACCCCGCTTATGGCAAATCTGAACCGTGTATTGCTCATCGGCAATCTGACTCGCGACCCGGAGGTCCGGTACACGCCTAAAGGCACTGCGGTCGCGGAGATCGGTCTGGCCATCAACCGGACATATTCCGGAGAGGATGGCGAAAAAAAGGAAGAGACAACTTTCGTCGACGTGACACTCTGGGCACGGCAGGCGGAGACCGCCGGCCAATATCTGAAAAAAGGACGTCAAGTTTTCATCGAAGGCCGTCTCCAATTGGACACCTGGGACGATAAGCAGACCGGTCAAAAGCGTTCTCGATTGCGCGTGGTCTGCGAAAATTTCCAATTCCTGGGCAGCCGCCCGGAAGGAGAGAACTCATCGTCAAGTACCCCAGCTCGTCGCCCGAGCGCCGCCGCTCCTTCCCCACGTCCGGAACCACGCGACCCGGATCTCGATGCCGAACCGGACGATATACCGTTCTAGAAGCGAAGATTTATTTAACCGCCGATTACGCAGAAATCGAGAGGACCGTAAATGCGGGGTAGCGCCGTTCCTTGAGCTGTGATGTGGGCAAAATGAAGACCTCATCGACCTTAAAGAAACCGAGGACGAGGTCGAGTTCGAGGACGGGGACGAGGATGGGAACGGCGAGAAAGAAGAGCCGCCCAACTTCAGCTCACCGCGATGGCGGGTCACTCACTCTTCGCCTCCGATCGTCCTCGATCCGAATGTTGAGTTTCTTCTCAAATCTTCACGCGTTCAGCCCGTCGGTTGCTCCTGGCTCCTGGCTCCTGGTTGGCCGCGCCACGCACCTGCTGGAACTCCGGCCACCGCCTCGGTTTCTCGCGCCCTCATCAAATCTTTGTTTCCTTTGCTGCCTTCTGTTCAAATTCTCTTTGCTCTCTTCCGTCGGGTTCCGACTGGTCCTCCCCTGGCGCCTGATCTTACTCGTCGCCGCGCAGACTTAACACTGGGCTGTAGGGTTCCTCTCCGTCCCGCTTCCACCAGGCGCCTGTCTGCCTCTTTTCAACAGGATTCGTGAAGTGGTATTGAAATATCCTGGCGCGAATGTAACGCGGCGGGGAATTGGGAAACGGATTAGCTTTCAGGAGAGCAATGACAGGTGAAGAACCCTGAAGCAGCCTCGCCAGAAAATTCACGAACCAGGGCTCCCCTCGGATTTCATCCAAAGCGGCGAACCACATTTGCCAGTCCAATCGCGGTTGATGAGGAGCGACAAAAGGTGGTGCTCGCTGCAAATCGCCGATCTTGTACTTAAATTCGTACGTTTGCCAGGTCACACCGTCCTGGCTCCCTTCCACAATGATCTCGGGCCGGGTCTTAGTCATAACTCGAAACAATCCGTAACCGTTAAGCGATCGGAACGGCTCGAGGTAACTGTATGGGACGCTGAACAGTGGCGACCAGCGGGCGTCCGGAAAAAACGCGCTCCAGAGCAGCGGCCCGCTCAGAGCCACGACGAAAACCGTCAGCGGGATTAAAAACCAGGAGGGCCACCGGATGCCGCGGACTTCAGGCAGCACCCACGGTTTTCGGCCGAATCGCGGCCAGACGGCATCGTCAACGGCGAGCAAACAGAGAGAAGCGGTCAAGAGATTGAAGAAACAATAATTGCCGGTCAGCGCAATCAACGCCTGGAGGATCAAGAGGCTGGCAACACCGAGCAGACGCAGTCGCCGCGGGGCAAACAGCAGGAATGGTGCTCCCAATTCGACCCCAAACATGACAATGGTTGAGCCTGCCTGAAACCAGGCAGGAAGCAGATTAGCCCACCATGAAACCGGGGTTGGCAACGGCTGCGTTTCATAATGAAAACGGAGCGCGGTAAGATTCCACCAGGACTCGTCTCCGCTGGTAAGCTTCACCACACCCGACATCAGCATCAGGCGGAACAAAAGCCAGCGGAGAAGAAAATGCGCCCAAGGAGACAGGCGGTCTTCAAAGCGCCTTGAGGGAAGGAGGCGAAAGGATGCCAGGAAAATGCTGAGAAAGCCGACTTCTAAGAGCAGGTAATCCCACTGAAAGTTCATGAAAACCTGGCCGGCAACGCAAAGCGAAAGATAAAACGCCCACAGCAAGACCAGGCAGATAATCGGCGCGAATCCTAAGATAAGAAGCAAGCTTAACGCCACGCCGCCCGCACATAAAAATTGAAGAAATGAGTCGCTCGAGTTGAACCAGCAGAGCGTGGGAAGTAGCCGAAAAGCTTCGTTTCCGAGCTGACCATGCATTAGCTCCAGCCAAGACGCCACCGGCAAAATACCATTATGGCCGATCAAGCCGTCGACCTGACTCCAAAAGGACGCAAAGGCAAGCAAGTAAACCGAACCGAGCAGCCGAAGAAACCAGCGTCGGGCATGGTAGTAGGTTGGCCGGCAAACAGCTTCCTCTCCCCTGCCCCAGAGCGCAGTCGTAACGAGAGAGGCCAATTCTCGATGCCGGGCAACAATTCGGTACCCCGATCGCGCCACCGCCGCATAGCCCGGAAGACGCCGGTAACACCAGAGCGCCAGCCCGCTCCCGAATCCAGAACCATAACTGAGAGTCCGGCAAACGGCCTCCGCACCGCCATAGATGCTTCCATCGGGCTCAATCAGGCGGACGGCGGACTGAAAGCATTCGGTTGGAATGTCCGAGGCAAAGCGCGCTCCCGCTGATTGGTAAGGAGCAACGTCGACTCTGCCGCCTATCGTTTCCTGCCAGCGGCGAATCCAGCGGAGGCAAAAGAAACACTCTCCATCATAGATCAAGAGCGGCCTCTCAGCAGGTGCGGGGCTACGAACGAGGCGGTCAGGACATTGAACCGAGGTGGGTTTCGACTGTGGCATCTCGAAGTTTTTAACGATTGCAGTGCACAGAAGGAACAGAAGAGAATTTGCACAGAAGGCCGCAAAGGAAGCAAAGACTGATCAGAATCGGACCTGTCCTGCCCCCGAAAATAACAGGGGTCCCAATCGGAAATCTTTCTCCACCAAAAATAATCTGTGTAATCGACGCAATCTGCGGTTAAAAATCTCCCTCGTCCCCTGGTGCGGCGCCGGTCATGATAGCCACTACTTCGGACATCGTGTGGCGCTGCGGTGTCGTGAGGGCCGCGCGGCGACCGAGGCGCATAATGTGAATCCGGTCTGCTAACTCAAAGACGTGCGGCATGTTGTGACTGATAAGGATCACCGGCAATCCGCGGTCGCGGATGGTTCGGATCAGGTTCAACACTTCTCCCGACTCGCGAACTCCGAGGGCGGCGGTCGGTTCGTCCATGATGACCAGGCGGCGTGCGAAAATGGCGGAACGAGCCACCGCAACCCCCTGCCGCTGCCCGCCGGAAAGATTCTCAACCGCGCTGTCAATCGACGGAAGGCGGAACTTTAGTTCCTCCATTTCTTTCTGTGCCTCACGCTTCATCCTTCGCTTATCCAGCAAGCGAAACCAGGAACCCAGCACCCCGCGGCAGCGGAGTTCTCGGCCCAGGAAGAGGTTGGTCGCGATATCGAGGGCAGGGGCGACGGCAAGATCCTGGTACACAGTTTCGATACCGCGCTTACGCGGGTCGAGCGGGCTGCGGAAGTGAACCGGCACCCCGTCCAGTAAGACTTCACCCTCATCAGGTACAACTGCGCCGCAAAGTACTTTGACCATCGTGCTCTTGCCCGCGCCGTTATCACCAATAATCGCGAGCACTTCGCCTGCCCGCAACTCCAGATTAGCGCCATCGAGGGCGGTGACGTGCCCGTAGCGTTTGACGATATTGCGCGCCTCCAAGACGATTTCGCCTTGGGCCGGGGTTTTGCTATTCTCGACCGCGACTTTCATCGCTGCCTCCCTCGAGAAATCTGATCGACTGCCACGGCGCTGATCACCAGGACGCCAGTCACCAGATCTTGCCAGAGCGGGTCAATCCCAGAGAGGGTTAAGCCGTTGCGTAAAACGGAGACAATCAAGGTCCCGACAAGTGTTCCCCAGATACTTCCACGTCCCCCGAACAGGCTCGTACCCCCAATCACGACTGCCGTGATGCTGTCGAGATTGGCGCTTTGCAACGCATTCGGGTCAGCGTTGGGGATGCGGCCCAAGGCGAGCCAGGCGCCAATCCCGTAGAGGAAAGCCGCGAACGTATAGACGGAAAGAAGCCTGTTCTCTACGGGGATACCAACCAGCCGGGCCGCCTGGCGATTGTTGCCGATCGCATACACATGTCGACCCCAGGCGGTCTGGGTGAGGAGGTACCACACGACTGCGTACAGCCCGAACATCACGAGCATCCCGTACGTGACACCGGTGCCCCCAATGATCCAACTGTTCCCTGTCCAGCCAAGCAAGTCGTCAGTTACCGGAAAGGACCCACCCTGCGCGAACAGCCTCGTCGCGGCGGTAACGATCCCGAGCAAGCCGAGGGTGACGATAAACGGCGGCAACATCAGCCTGCTCACCAGCGTACCGGCAACCAGCCCCACGCATGCGCACAGAAAGATGGCGAATAACAGGCACAGCACGGGGTTATGACCTTCGTTGACCAGCCGGCCAGCGACAATCGTTCCGAGCACCGCGATCGAGCCGTTGGCGAGGTCGATCCCGGCTGTCAGGATGATCATGGTCTGACCGATCGCCAGGGTTCCCACGATCACGCTCTGCTGAACGACGAGCGAAAGATTTCCCGCAGCCAGGAAAGTACGGGTGCTAAGCGAGAAGATCGCGCAGAAGACCAGCAAGACAACGAGTGAGCCAGCCGTTGGTGCAGCGAAGACTCGACCGAGCAGGGCATCGCCGCGATTTGATGGCGCCACAGTGTTTGTCGACATCGCTTATCTCGTTAAAGGGGGAGAGACCCCGAGCGACGTGAAACGGCGAAGTCCGCCTGGCCCACGCATTATTTGTTTCTCTTCCCTTCCGAGGCGCTTTCTCAGCGCCTCGAAAAGCGAAAATCTAACTCGAGCGCCTTGGCCCGTGACAATTTTCGGACTAGCCCCAGCAGTTTTCCAAGCCAAACTTCGTGTCCTTCGAAGGTAGATCTGAAAACGGTTTATCGGTAATGAGAGTCGCACCGGTATTGATAAACCCACTCGGCTTCTTTCCGCTCTTGACGTAGTCGACGACGTAATCGACACCACGAGTCGCCATTTGTTTAGGAAACTGCATTACCGTACCCTGAATTTTTCCATCTTTGACGTATTGGACTCCTAGACGGCCACCATCAATCGAAGTCAAAACGATGTCCTTGAGCTTGCCGGCTTTTTTGATTGCTGCGTAAGCACCTTCGGCCGCCGGTTCGTTGATCGTGTAGACGACATTGATATCAGGGTGCGCGGTCAGAAGGTTTTCCATGGCCGTCTGACCCTCGTCCAGCGCGCCGTGAGTGTTCTGCTTGCCAACGATCGCCGGGTCTCCTTCCTTGATCCCGAAGCCCTTGAGGAATCCATCATGACGTTGCGTATCCACGGTGCCACCGGGCGTGCCGTCCAGCATCGCGAGCTTCGGGGCCTTGTCCCCAAGCGCCTTCCTTGCATACTGGCCCTGGAGAACGCCGGCCTCGAAATTGTCGGTAGCCAGAGTTGCATCGACGGCGTCCGCAGGATCCGTCGCGGTATCGAGAGCGATCACCAGGATCCCTTTGTCGCGCGCTTTTTTAACCGCGCCAAGCACTCCCGTCGAATTATTCGGGGTGATCAGGATCCCCTTGACTCCGGCGCTGATGAAATTCTCAATCGCCGCAACCTGCCCCTCGTTATCGCCATCGAATTTGCCGAACCGGGCAAGGAGCTTCGCACCGTGCTTCTCGGCTTCGGCCATCGCGGCCTGCCGCAATTTCACGAAGTAGGGATTGACTTCGGTTTTTGTAATCAAGCCGATCAGGATCTCGTCTTTGGATGCGTCAGCAGCCTTCGCCCGTGTGGCGCCGCCAAGCAACGACAGAATTGTTCCAGCCGTGACCAGCGCGACCAAACCACGACAAAACTTGCCGACCGCAGGCGGCCGTTCTCCGATTTTCTTCACAGCTTCCTGACTTGCGCCAGTTTCGAGTTTACCAATGCGCTCGGCTCGAAGGGCCATGGCATGACTAATAGAAGTCCACATGTTCTCTCCTTTTAAAATGGCTTAATTCGTTGGGGGGTTGATTAGCGTCGAGCATTGCGTAAAGGCGCACACATTTGTCAATCTCTTTCGAGATTTCTTCAGGATTTATCAGCCTTGCCCTTAAAAATCAGCGTGAGGCGTCCTGATGGGAAACTATTCTGCACCAAAAATGATCTGCGTAATCGGCGAAATCTGCGGTCAAAAAATCTTGGTTCGAATTTCGGCTGAAATCTCATCTTGGAAAAGCGTGGTTGCATTCCCCTATTTTCTGATAGGCTTTTGTCTAATTCATATGCAAGCAACCTCCGCACAGGATGAGGCAAAAAAAGCCGCAGCCGCCAAGGCGATCGAGACATTCCTCAAAGACGGAATGACAGTAGGACTGGGATCAGGAACAACATCTCGATGGTTTGTTCGGATCCTCGGTGAACGGGTTACCAGCGGACTTCGAGTTACCGGGGTGCCGAGTTCTAAATCGACCGGGCAGCTTGCTCAAGAAGTCGGTGTCCCGCTGGCCGATTTGAACGATGCGACCCAGTTGGACCTGACAATCGACGGTGCCGACGAGATCGATAGCAAAGGACGCATGATCAAAGGAGGAGGTGCAAACTTACTTTGGGAAAAAATCGTCGCCTGTGCCTCCAGGAGAATGGTCGCCATCGTCGACGAATCCAAAGTGGTCGAACAACTCGGTCGATTCCCGCTTCCTATCGAAGTGGTACCCTTCGGGTGGCGAAGCACTGAAGAACATCTGCGCAACCTATTTAGGGATGAGGGTTTTACTGATGTACTTATCGAGGTCCGCGGCGGCTTGCAAAATCCGCTCATCACCGACAGCGGCCACTATCTTCTCGACTGTCATTTGCGCGCGATACCGAACCCCGAGAGCCTTGGATCAAAATTGAACCTGATTCCGGGGGTAGTTGAACATGGATTATTTATCAACATTTCAACCGACGCCGTCATCGGGCACGCCAACGGTAACGCAGAAGTCGTCGCTTTCCGACGGGAGATTAAATAGATTGCCTTTGGGGCGTCGCGCGCGGAAACGGAAATTATTAACCGCAGATTGCGCCGATTACGCAGAAATTGAGGAGATGATGAGCGAGGAGTAACCGCACCAATCTCTTGCTGAGCTCCGGCCACCGCTTGAGTTCCTGGCTGCTCAGAACACCCGTCTCCTCGACTTCTCGGCTACCTGGCTACTGGCTACTGGCTACTGGCTACTGGCTACTGGCTTCTGGCTACTCGGCTATCTGGCTACTCGGTTACTGGCTACTTCACCAATCACCGCGCCACACTCGCCGCTTTCACCAGCGTGGTCACATCTTCGCGGTTGATCAACCAACGGTCGTTGACCCGCTCCCAAACCAGAATAGCCCTGGCGCGAGTGTCCAACATTTTTCCCGCGCGATTCTTCCCCACCGCGCGGTAGGAGATCGCGGTGGAAACGTGCGATCCATCTCGCTTGAACAGGAAATCATCTTCATTCGGCAGAATCGTGTATTCGCTAAAATCAGACATGATTTTTGCCATTTCGAGACCATATCTCTGCCAGCCGACAGGTCCCTCGATCGGTGCCAGAAAATGGTAGCCGGAAAAGCCAGGCGAGGTTTCGTAAAACTGGGCAGCGCTTTCCAAGTTGAACTTGCGGCAGCCAGGGCTCCAAGCTCGAAGATACTCGTTGACCAGCTGTTTGAATTCCCAATCCGTCTCCGCTGTGACCTGCAGGCCGCGGTGCTGATTGTCGATTTCCGTCGCCTGACCGACGCCAGCCAGGCCGAGAAGGAAAATCGCGGATGCAACTCTTAATGTTAAGAACATGGTTTTAAACTTGGTTATGATTGGCCGGTTACTCGACAAATCGTGAAATCGAGGCGGCAACCTGGACGCTCGGAAACACGAAGGTAAAGGGGTTATCTCCCCGGTTCGCCGTTCTCTTTGCGGGAATCCGCAGATCGCATCTTTCGGATAGCTCGACGATCTCGGCAAAATTTAACGGACCCTCCAGGAGTCGCCTGGAGAGAGCGGCAGGGGAACATTCGGTACGGTTCGATGGCAACAGTGAATTTATGGTGAGCCTCTCAGAATGAGTGATGGTCATGTTAAAGTTTTAGCTGACTGGTCAGTTAAGTAATGGCGTAAAAAAAAAGCCCAACTCGGAGTCAGGAGATTGCGGTCACTGATTTTGGCCCCAGGATGCGGAAGACGCCTTTCTTCAAGCACTTTAAAATCTCCGGGTTATTCTCAATCTTCGCTTGCATGAGCATGCCGCTGACGTAGCAGAAAACCTCGCGCGCCAGCTCCATCGGATCTTTAGCTTCCACGGTGCCTTCGGAAATCGCATCCCGCAAAGTGCACGCCAGATACTTCATCGACCGCTCAGAAAGTTCGTGCGCCTTCTTTCGGATTGGTTCGTCCTGGGTGCTTAGTTCGGAGCCGATCGAACAGAAAGGACAGCCACAAACCTTCCCGGCCTTTTGATATTTCTCCAATTGATCCTGCACAACCCGGTCACAGTAGTTTTCCATGCGCTCAAGCGGCGGAATTTGAGAGGAGAAAATTTCATCCAGAAGAGGACGCTTTTTGTTCCAATGATTTTCGAAGGCGGCGACAGCCAGTTCTGACTTGGACTTGAATGCGTAATAGAAACTTCCTTTGTTCACCCCCGCTCGATTGCAAATATCATCGACGCTGATTGATCCATAACTGCTTTCCCAGATCAGTTCGACGGCGGTGTTGAACAATTTCTGTTTGGTATCGCTTTCTCGCCTCACAAAGCATACTTAGTTGACTAGTTAGTATATTGCAAGCGAAATTTTCCCTAAAATCGGCGCGCGGGCATATCCGACTCAATATTCAACGATCCGGGGTAGAGCTTTCGCTTCTTCGACCCACTTTTGCACATGCTGAGCGGTCGGAACCGCTTTGACGTGATGATGCTTCTCGTTGAGTTCGACCAATCTAGCGTGCAAATGATCGGGCCGCCGTTGCGCTAATTCCACTACGGTGTCTACGCCGGCGGCTTCCAGGAGTTCGGCATATTGGCGCGCGACGCCCTGGACGCGGAACAGATCGGCCTGATTGACCCATTTTAGGAGATGATGGTGACCAATGCCGGTTTTTGCCTCCAGCTCTTTGCGACTTTTCGGACTTGCCGCCGCTTGCAGCAACCCTTCCACTGTCTTGATTCCGGCAGCCTCCAATTTCTCACTGTAGGCTGCCCCGATGCCTTCTATCTCATTAATATGCGTCATAATTCTGGAGAGTGTATATCAGGAGAAAGTATCGAGTGCAGGGCTCTCTAGCCAGTGAAACCGGCCAGAAAACGACGTTCCTGGTCCGGACTGCCTGGGATCGGGAGTCCTGGCATGTTACCGAGTGAGGCGAGACCGGAAAGAAGAAGAGCACGCCAAACAATAGACGCGTCAGGAGAACCTGTTATTCTTTTGCCTTCCATGAAGATCAACCGCGCTCTCATTTCTGTTTCGGATAAGACGGGGATTGTTCCGTTTGCTCGTCAACTCAGCGAGATGGATGTCCAGATCATTTCGACGGGCGGCACCGCGGCTCTGCTGAAAAGCGAGTCGATCCCCCACATCGAGATCGAAAAATTCACCGGCTTCCCAGAGATTCTGAGCGGACGAGTCAAAACTCTTCACCCGAAAGTACACGGTGGATTGCTCTTTCTACGAGACAACCCCGATCACCGGCAGCAGGCGGCGGCGCACCAGATTGAACCAATCGATCTCGTCGTCGTGAACCTCTATCCGTTCGAAAGCACCGTGGCCAAGTCGGACGTGACGATGGAAGAGGCGATCGAGCAAATTGATATCGGCGGGCCTTCGATGCTGCGAAGCGCTGCCAAGAATTATCGCTCTGTCACGGTCGTCGCCGATCCGGCGGATTACGGAGCGGTTTTGAAAGAGATGGAACTGCACGACGGAGGAACCACTCTGACGCTGCGGGAACAATTCGCCATCAAAGCCTTTCTCGCGAGCTCAAGATACGATAAAGCGATCGCCGATTATTTACGCCGAGAACAGGGCGCCGGCGGAGCCTTTATTCTCTCTCTACCATTGGAAATGCGCCTGCGGTACGGCGAGAATCCTCACCAGACAGCGAGCTTATACGGCCATTTCCAGGATTACTTCCAAAAGCTGCATGGCAAGGAGCTCTCTTATAACAACATCCTCGACATCAACGCGGCGGCGAACCTGGTTCGAGAATTCGCTGAACCAACAGTCGCCATTCTGAAGCACTCGAACCCCTGCGGAGTCGGTTCGGATCCGGATCTTCGAGAAGCCTGGTTGAAAGCCTTCGCCACAGACAAACAGGCCCCGTTCGGCGGGATTATCATATGCAATCGTCCCCTGACTGAACCGTTGGCCCGTGCTATTTCGGAGATTTTTAGCGAAGTAATTATTGCTCCGGAGTTTGAACCGGAGGCCAGAGCCTTACTCCAGAAGAAGAAGAATCTTCGACTGATGAAGATGCTCTCCAGGGCGGACGAAGGAAAAGATGATCCGGACTTTCGCTCGGTGATCGGGGGAGTACTGGTGCAGGAGAAAGATGGAGCCGGATTCAAAGAGCCGGAGCGACACGTGGTCTCCGCCCGTCCGCCGACCGCGGATGAAATGAAAGCCATGCTCTTTGGCTGGCGGGTGGTGAAGCATATTAAGTCAAACGCGATTGTTTACACGTCCAAGGACCGGACGCTTGGCATCGGCGCGGGCCAGATGGCACGGGTGGACGCCGCACGAATCGCGGTCTGGAAAGCAAACGAGGCTGGACTCAGCCTGAAAGGAAGTGCCGTCTGCAGCGACGCATTCTTCCCTTTTGCGGACGGTTTGATCGCCGCATCGGAAGCCGGCGCAACCGCTGCCATCGAGCCAGGTGGTTCTTTGCGCGACGAAGAGGTTATAGCCGCCGCCAACGAACGCCAAATGGCGATGGTCTTCACGGGCGTGAGACATTTCAGGCACTAAGGGAAGTAGCCAGTAGCCAGTAGCCCAGCAACCGGGTAGCCGAGGCGAGAAGCCGAGAGCAAAACCATAGTTCACGTCCCCTGGCGACGTTGCTCACAAAAACTTGGAACAAGGCCTTATCCGTTTCCTTCCTAAGCCAAAGCGGGCGGTATGGCGCGAAAATCTCCCTCTCGCGCTCCTCTACTCCTCTGATCGGCTCCTGGCTCCTGGCTCCTGGCTCCTGGCTCCTGGCTCCTGGCTCCTGGCTCCTGGCTCCTGGCTCCTGGCTCCTGGCTACCGGCTACTCGACCTCGGCTTCACTACTCGGCCACTTGACTTCTTCCCCTCCCCGGCTTCTCCGTTAATACGCTATGATCAAACTAGGAGTTAATATCGATCATGTCGCGACGCTGCGGCAGGCACGGTACGCCGACATGATGGATACGCCTAACTGCGAGCCGGATATTATCGCCGCGGCATCGGCTTGCGAAAGGGCAGGGGCAGACGGCATCACGGTACATCTGCGCGCCGATCGCCGGCATATCCAGGACCGTGATGTGTTCCGTCTGCGAGCCAGCATCATGACAAAGCTGAACCTCGAAATGGGAAATACGCAGGAAATTTTGGAGACCGCCCTCAGGGTCGTCCCCGACGAGGTCTGCCTGGTGCCCGAAAATCGACAGGAAGTAACAACCGAAGGCGGACTGAATGTCGCCAAACATTTTAAAGCGCTGAAACAGACGGTTCAACGTCTTCACTCTGCGGGCATCCGGGTCAGCATGTTCATCGAACCCGAAGCCGATCAGATCGAAGCTTCGGCCGAAATGGAAGCGGACGCCGTCGAATTGCATACCGGTGCGTTTGCCAACGTCTTAGCCGACTTCAAACAGGATGAACTGGACCGACTTGACGCTTCAGCCCGCTTCGCGAAAGAGAAAGGGCTCCTGGTGAACGCCGGTCATGGGATTAACTATGATAACGTCAAACTGTTAAGGAAGATCCCGCACTGGAACGAGTTTAACATCGGGCATTCCATTATCTCACGCGCTGTGTTCGTTGGTCTCGAATTTGCTGTGCGCCAAATGTCTGACCGCATAAAGAGCTGAGGATGATTCTCGGGATCGGGATTGATGTGGTAGAGAATGCCAGAATTGCTGACGCCATCCGACGCCACGGGGACCATTTTGTGCATAAGATTTACCAGGTCGCGGAAGCGGATTACTGCCGGGCCATGAGGGATCCCGCACCTCATTTCGCGGCTCGATTTGCTGCCAAGGAAGCGGTGTCGAAGGCGTTCGGGACCGGGTTTGTCGGTCAATTCAGCTGGAGAGACATTGAAGTGCGGCGAAAAGCCACCGGTGAGCCGTTTATCGTCCTGCACGGCGGGGCAGCAGAATTGGCGAAACGTTTGGGCGTCCGTTCTGTTTTCGTCAGCCTGAGTCATTCCCAGGACTATGCAGTGGCCAACGCCATTTTGATCAAGGAGGATTAGTGTGCCGTCTCCTAAAAATCCAAACCGTGTGGGTACGCCGTGAATTTGCAGATGCAAACCGAATATAAGGTCAAACTTGAGGTCTTCGAAGGTCCACTGGACCTCTTGTTGTATCTCATCAGAAAGGACGAGGTCGACATTTACGATGTTGCGATTGAGCGGATCACCAGCCAATACCTCGAGTACCTCGAAACGTTTCGCATGCTCGACCTGGAGATTGCGGGAGAGTTCGTGGTCATGGCGGCGAACCTGATCTATAGCAAAAGTCGTAGCCTGCTGCCGGTCCATCAGCAGCCTCCGGATGAGGATACCGAGGAAGAGGATCCGCGCTGGGATCTCATACGGCAATTGATCGAATACAAAAAGTTCAAGGATGCGGCATTCCAACTCCACCAGCGGGAATTGCTGCAGGAAGGGCTCATCGCCAGGGTGCCGGAGAAACCTGACTTCAACGATTCCGAGGCGTTGCTGAAATCCGAAGTAGGTATCTTTGATTTGATCAGCGCCTTTCAGCAGGTGTTGAAGAAAGTCGAACGCAAGCGCGAAGATCTGCGTGAAATATTCGAAGAAAACTTCACCGTCTCCGACAAGATCGACTTCATCATTCGCACCGTCGCGGGCGAAAAATCGGTTGCTTTTTCCGAGCTCTTCGCGACGGCTGCCAGTCGGACCGAGATCGCGGTAACGTTTTTGGCACTTTTAGAGCTAATTCGGATGAAGCACCTGAGGGTGGTGCAGGATGCACCATTCGCGGAGATCGAAATCCGCCGAGTGACGATTTGAGAGGAGAACTATTTATCCGATTTTCTATCGACGGAAATCTGGGCTAGTCTCGGGATTCGAACCATGGTCACCTTGAAAGCAGTCGTCGAGGCCCTGCTTTTCGCGTCGCAAAAACCGCTTGCGCTGAAGGAAATTGCAGACGCCTTAAGCTCAGCCGCCGAGTCCTTCGAAGATGGCCCGGAGGCGGCTTTGGCCGAGGCCAGCGAGCTCGAGATCGCCGAGTCACTGCGCCTCTTGCAGAACGAATACTCGGAACTGAGCCGAGCGTTCCAGTTGGTTGAACAGGTCTCGGGCTGGACTCTGGTCAGCCGGGCGGAATATCAGATCTGGGTCCGCCAGCTGTTTCCGGAAATACGACCCACCCGGCTCAGCGCCCCAGCCCTCGAAACGCTGGCGATCATCGCCTATCGCCAGCCGATCATCAAAGCCGATATTGAGGCGATTCGCGGTGTTACCGTCGATGGCGTGATGCAAAAACTGCTCGATGGTGGGTTGGTGAAAATCGCCGGGCGCGCAGAAATTCCCGGTCGACCGTTGTTGTACGAGACGACCCAGCACTTTATGGAGCATTTCGGATTGAAGACTCTTGAGGAACTACCAAACGCGTTAGAGCTCAGACAGATTTCGTTGCCGAAAGCGGCGGGGACGACGGAGCGTCACCTCCCGTTGAGTGTTCAAACGAGCGACCGGTCAGACTCCAAAACGGAAACAATTCAGAATGGAGAAATCCAAATTGTCACTGGAACAGATTCGCAACCGAATTGATGAGGTTGATACCAAGTTGTTGGAACTCTTGAATCAGCGGGCCGACCTTGTCCATGAGGTTGGTGTCGTCAAGAAACAGGCCGGCCTTGCCATTTACGCCCCCGAGCGTGAAGAAGCCTTGCTACAGGGCCTTGAGAAGAAGAACAAAGGACGACTACCGGGAAATGCCGTTCGCGCGATCTACCGGGAAATCATGTCAGCCGCTCTGGCCCTGGAAAAAGGATTGACCATCAGTTACCTCGGCCCTGAAGCAACCTGGACCCATCAGGCGGCACGCGCCAAGTTCGGAGCATCGGTTGATTATATTTCTCAGGCGAACATCGGCGATGTTTTCGACCAGGTTACCCGGCGCCGGGCCGACTATGGCGTTGTCCCGATCGAGAATTCAGTCGAGGGCGCGGTAAATCACACCCTGGACGTCTTCACGGATTCGGAGCTTAAAATATGCGCGCAAATCCTGCTTCGGATTGAAAACAATCTCCTGTCCAACGCTCCCAAAGACAAGATTACCAAGATCTATTCTCACCCCCAGGTCTTTGGCCAGTGCCGAAAATGGCTCCAATCCCGCGCCCATGATCTCGAATGGATCGAAGTCTCGAGCACCACGAAAGCGGCAGAACTGGCGTCGAGAGAGCCAGGAGCGGCGGCTCTGGCCGGCGCGATGGCCGCCGAGGTCTACGGCCTGCAGATCCTCGAGCGATCCATCCAGGATAGCCCGAATAACACCACTCGATTTCTGGTCATTGCTCACGAAGGTTGCCCGCGGACTGGTAATGACAAAACCTCCCTGATGTTCTGCATCCAGGATCGAGTCGGTGCCTTGTACTCAGCGATCGAACCGTTCAATCGGCTGAAATTGAGCATGAGCAAGATCGAGAGCCGTCCCTCCAAACGGAAGAATTGGGAGTACTTTTTTTTCGTTGATATTGAAGGCCACTGTGAAGATGAACTGGTGAAGAGCGCGATCGGTGAGTTAGAGAAACACTGCACCTTCGTCAAAGTATTGGGGAGCTATCCGCGGACCGAGGCGGGAGTATAGGCACTTCGAGTTTTGGGTTTTGCGTTTTGGGTTTTGAGTTTTGAGTGGCGCAGCGTGGGTACGTCATCTTGTTTGTGTTGCCCGAACCCAACTCCCTGGAGAGAAATTTGCGACCGGAGATTTCGGTTCTCGAGTTTTGAGTTTTGGGGTTTGTGTGGCGTCGGAGTTATCCTGTTTGTTTGCCCGGGCCATTGTTGCGGGAGAGAAACTTGCGGCCGGCGATTTCGGACGCGCGGAGATGCTTCATCAATCCGCCTATCAACCTCGTTGCTTCCCTCCCGACTTGGTCGGCTTCCTGCTGTTGGGCTTCGTCGAGGTATCCCTCATCGACTGCATACATGAGCTGGGCGCGAATCTCTCCGACAGATCCTTTTGAGAATGAAAGATATTGAAGAAATTCTTGCCGGCCCTCTCGTTCAAATCCTTCGGCGAAGTTAGAGAGAATCGACACCGACGCACGGCGAATCTGTCGCACGAGGTCCAGATCTTTCCTCAAATAGTCAGTTCGAACAAGAACGCCTACCTTGCGGGTGAAGTCGCGACAGCGCTTAAACGCTTCAAAATCAGTGAAGTCCTCAATGAGTGGCATCTCCTAATCGTAAACAAGCTATATTATAAAACAATATAAATATATGTTTTATTTACCCCGGCGCCTGGCTAAGAGCAAACTCAAAGCCCAAAACTCAAGAGCGCCTCCGAAATCGCCGAACCGCAAGTTCTCTCTCACAACAGTGGCCCGGGCAAGCAAACAAGATAACGCGCTGGCGAGACGCAAAACTCAAAACCCAAAACTCAAAACCCAAAACTTCACCCCCCCGCGTCAGCGCCCGACGTAGAGCGCTTCATCGGGCCATTCCGGTTCATCAGGCCATTCTTCATATTCACGAGCGGCAGGTAGTTCCGCATCACTCGGACGGGAGCGAGAAAGCGAATCGTCGATATCTCTTCGATCGAATCTTTACCGTGATTTTCCAGGAGATTCGGGATCAATTCTTCATGCATCCTCTGCACAATATCGACATCGCTATCGCCGTCGATGTAGAGCAAGAGCGCCACTTTGCCGTCGATCTCGGCGATGTGACTTTCGAAGACTCTTTCAGTGAAAACGGTCTTGCTCGGCTCCATTTTGATATCGTCCACGAGCTGTTTATAGGTGATCCCGACGCCGAACTTGATGATATAGAGGTGGCGCGCGTTAAACTGCTGAGCGCCCATCGCGGACAGGTCCACGTTTGAATAATAGGACAGGATGCCTTCCTGCTCCAGACGCTGCCGTTTTCGGCTGACTGTCCGCACGTTGACCCCTGTTAATTCTCCCACTCCATTGTCAGACTCGCGCGGGTCGCGAATCAACCGGCGGACAATCGCCTTTTCTTGCTCATCTAATGTTCTCATGGCAGTATGCTCTGTCTGGCTCGAAAGGGAAATACCGGCAATCCTCACGAATTGATCCGATATGTCCATTCCGGGCTTCGGAGAGCATAAATTATTCGAATGACTTCTTTTCTGCGACATAAATTTGGCGGAATTTTATGGATTTGGTCTTGAATCACCCACTCGAAATCTTAATGTCAGCAAGTTTGACGCCATGAATGACGCAATTTTTCTAGCACTCCAAGGTCGCCCGGACTCGCTCTACAGGCCGGAAGAAGAACATGATTCGTGCGGAGTAGGTTTTGTCGCCGCGATCAACGGCGACCGATCGAACCGCGTACTGCGTTACGGACTGACCTCTGCGTGCAATCTGGCGCACCGGGGAGCGATGGATGCGGACGCGAAAACGGGAGACGGTTCAGGAGTGATGACGCAGATCCCCTACAAACTTTTCCGCAAGAGGTCGCAAAACTCGGGCATGTACTTTACAACGATGCTGATCTTGGAGTCGGCTTTGTCTTCTTGCCCCACGACAACGCTTATGCCCAGGCGCGGGCGAAGGCGATCATCGAGGAGGTTTTGGCGAATCGTGGACTCTTCCAGTTTGGCTGGCGCGAGGTGCCAATGAACGTCCTGGTTCTTGGCGAGAAGGCTCAGCTCACGATGCCGCGCATTGAGCAGGTGCTCATCGGCCGACCTGCGGGCATGAGTGATGACGAGTATGAACGACGTCTTTTTCTCTCCCGCAACGAAATCGAAAAGAGAGTCCAACTCGATAAAATCAAAAACTTTTACATCACCTCCTTCTCGCATCGGGTGATAGTTTACAAAGGTCTGTTAATCGCAGTCTCGCTTGAGAAATTTTATCGGGATCTCGCCAACCCGGAATACGAGACTGCCATCTGCCTTTACCACGAACGCTACAGTACGAATACATTCCCGACCTGGCCTCTTAGCCAGCCATTCCGTGTCCTCGCGCATAACGGAGAGATCAACACGATTCAGGGCAATCGCAACTGGATGCGCGCGAGAGGCCGAGTTGATGGCGGATTCCTGGGGCGAAGAAGTCGATCTGCTGAAGCCGATCATCCAGCGTGGAGGATCGGACTCGGCCAGTCTGGACAATGCCATCGAAGCCCTCATGATGTCCGGACGCGACATTTTTCACGCCATGACCATGCTCGTGCCACCGGCGTGGCGGACTGACGAGAGAATGTCTCCAGAACTCAAGGCGTTTTACGAGTATCACCGGTGTTTCAATGAGCCATGGGATGGCCCGGCGGGACTGGTCTTCAGCAATGGAATCGTGGTCGCGGCCTGCCTGGATCGAAACGGACTTCGACCAGCCAGATACAAGGTTACCGAAGAAGGCCTGGTGAGCCTTGGTTCTGAGGCTGGCAGCGACGACATCGATGATGCGAAGGTCATCGAGAAAGGTCGACTGGCGCCCGGTGAGATGATCGCCGTCGATACTCGAGCGGGCAAACTTCTACGAGATGCCGAAATAAAGAAGCGCTTTCCAAGGACAAACCTTACCTGGAGTGGGTGAGCAGTCATTTGCTCCGTTTGCAAAAGATTGCCAATCGGACCATCCCCGAGCCTCAGGAAGAGATCGATATTCTGGGGCTGACCCAGCAACAGGTTGCGTTTGGATACACCAGTGAAGAACTCGATCTGGTCATCCGGCCCATGGTGAAAGATGGTCAGGAAGCCCTTGGCTCGATGGGGGACGACACTCCGCTGGCGGTCCTTTCTTTACAGCCAAGACTTCTTTATACCTATTTCAAGCAGCTTTTCGCACAGGTAACGAATCCGCCCATCGATCCGATCCGCGAAAAACTGGTGATGTCCTTGGCAACGATCATGGGATGGAGGCGGAACCTGTTCGCGGAATCACCGGAACATGCGAAGATGGTCCACTCGGACTCGCCGGTGTTGCTTGAGCATGAATTGGATGCTCTCGGGTCGATCCCGGAGACGGAGCACAAATCGGCGACCATCGCGGTCGCTCTGGGATGTCGCAGAGGGCGAGGCAGGAATGGAGCGGCAGTCAGTCGGATCTCCGCGGAGGCCGAGCGAGCAGTCGATGACTCGGTGCGGCTGATCATTCTCTCTGATCGAGGAGTGGATCATGACCATGTCGCAATCCCGATGCTCCTGGCCACCGGAGCCGTTCACCACCATCTTACGCGTGCCGGAAAGCGAATGAAGTGCAGCATCATTTGCGATACGGGAGAAGCTCGCGACGTCCACCAGATTGCCTGTTTAATTGGATACGGCGCAAGCGCAGTCTGTCCATACATCGCCTACGAAACGGTTCGAGAACTCATCGAAAAGGGTCAGCTTGGGGAAAGTCGCGACCTACGAGAAGGTGATCCGCAGCTACAAAGCGGCGATCGAAAAGGGATTGCTCAAGATCATGTCGAAAATGGGGATTTCGGTCCTCGACAGCTATCGCGGCGCGCAGATTTTCGAAGCAATCGGGATCGGATCGAAACTCATCGAGAAATGTTTCGCGGGAACATCGTCCAAGATCGAAGGGATCGGTCTCGCGGAGATTGCGATGGAGACTTTGGCGCGCCAAAGGCGAGGCCTTTCGGAGGATGTGCCCGAAGAGAAGGCACTCTGGAGCTGGGTGACCCTGGATATTACCGTTTCCGGCGTCAGGGTGAGATGCATGCGGTCACGCCGCCGATGATCAAGAACTTTCATACCTTCGTTAAGTCGAATAAGCCGGAGGATTACAAGACGTACGTCGAAGCGGTCAAAGCGGTTCGGCCGAACACGCTGCGAGACCTTCTGGAACGAATTCCGACGGGCAAAGAACCGATGCCGCTCGAAGAGGTGGAATCGATCGAGGAAATCCGGCGGCGGTTCACGACGGCTGGGATGAGCCTTGGCGCAATGGGTCCGGAAGCGCACGAGTGCCTGGCTATCGCGATGAATCGGATCGGCGGGAAATCCAATTCGGGCGAAGGCGGGGAGGATCCGAAACGATTTCATCGCCGGCAGAATGGCGATTGGCCAAACAGCGCGATCAAGCAAATCGCCGCCGGGCGCTTTGGGGTGAACGCGGCCTACTTGGCGGCCGCGAAAGAGATCGAGATCAAGATGGCTCAGGGTGCCAAGCCTGGCGAAGGCGGCCAGTTACCAGGCCAAAGGTGAGCGAATAGATCGCCCGATTGCGAAAAGGCACGCCCGGGGTCGCGCTCATTTCGCCGCCGCCGCACCATGACATTTATTCGATCGAGGATCTGGCGCAGTTCATTCACGATCTGAAGCAGGTCAATCCGCGCGCGAGAATTTGCGTGAAACTCGTTGCGGAAGCCGGTGTTGGGACAATCGCCGCCGGCGTCGCCAAGGCGCACGCCGACATCATCCTGATCAGCGGTCATGAAGGGGGAACCGGCGCTTCGCCGCTGAGCTGCATCAAGAACGCGGGCAGTGCCTGGGAACTGGGCGTGGCAGAGGCGCACCAGGTGTTGATGCTCAACGGCCTGCGCAACCGCATCATTCTGCGCACCGACGGCGGCATCCGCACGGGGGAAGACATCGTTTTCGCGGCACTGCTGGGGGCCGAGGAGTACAACTTCGGCACGGCCGCGCTGATCGCCTGCGGCTGCGTTTATGTGCGCAGTGCCACCTCAACACCTGCCCGGTCGGCATCGCGACGCAGGATGAGAAATTCCGCGCGAAGTTCAAGGGCCGGCCCGAGAACATCGTGAATTTTTTCAACGGCGTCGCCGGCGAGGTGCGGGAGATCATGGCCCGGATGGGCTATCGCTTCAACGAGATGGTCGGCCGGGTCGAGTACTTGAAGCAGCGTCATATCCCGGTCATCCCAAGGCGAACAAGATGAATCTCAGTCGGTTGCTGGTGAATGTTTCGAAAGATGATGATTCTCAGCCGCGGTACAATACGTGGGAGCGAAACGATCCTCCATTGGGACGGCGACTCGATGATTCGATATTGCAAGACGCGCGCGAAGCGGTGAACGACCAATTGCCGATCACGCTTTCCTACCGGGTCAAGAACACGAACCGTGCAGTCGGGACCAAGCTTTCGGGGGAGATCGGTTACCTCTGGGGCGAGCAGGGCCTGCCCGAAGGAACGATAGAGCTGGATCTTCGAGGCAGCGCCGGTCAAAGCCTCGGAGCATTTTTGAGTCCCGGCGTGAAGATTACGCTCACCGGCGAAGCGAACGATTATGTAGGCAAAGGCATGAGCGGCGGTGAAATAGCGGTCAGGCCGCCGGCCGACCGGAAATATGTCGCGCATGAGAACGCCATTGTCGGCAACACCTGCCTCTACGGAGCGACGGGCGGAGAGTTCTTCGTGAGCGGGCAGGGCGGGAGAACGTTTTGGGGTGCAGAAACTCAGGATTAACAGCGGTCATGGAGGGCGTGGGCGATCACGGCTGTGAATATATGACTGGCGCGGGTCTCGTGCTGGTCCTCGGCAGACCGGGAAAAATTTCGGCGCCGGGATGACCGGAGGAGTCCTTACGTATTGGATCTGGACGAGTCGTTCTCTTATAGCTTGAATCCGGAGTTGGTCACGCGGGAGCGTCTCGAATCCGAGGCGGATATCGTCACGGTCAAGAAACTCATCTACAAACATCTGGAGCGGACCGAAAGTGACCGGGCCAAAGAGATCCTGGGCGACTGGCACCGGTATGAATCAAAATTCTGGAAGATTCGCCCCATCGATATCCCGGTGGTCCCAAAGCCGGCCCTGGCCGTAGCTCCTTCCCAAGGGAAGACCTCGGTAACGAAGACATAGCATATGGAGATTGCGACCCAACTCGCGTTGTTCCTGGCAAATAAACCGGGGACGCTCGCAGCGGTATCCGACGCCCTGGCGGCCGAGAATATCAACATCTTCGGGCTAACGATCTCTGACACGATCGATCACGCGGTTGTGCGAATGGTGGTTAGCGATCACGCCAGGGCGCTGGCTATTTTCGAAGAGCACGGCACGCTGGTGGTGGAAAATGAAGTCCTGATGCTGGAACACGACAACAAGCCCGGCACGCTATCGCAAATAGCGAAAAAGCTCGCGGCAGAGAATGTGAACATCGAGTACGCATATCTGGCCTCAGCGCCCAGCGCGGAAAAGGGACTTCTGATTCTAAGACCGAATAACCTGGAAAAAGCGTTTGAGATTTTGAGTTAGCTTTTATTTAAATGCATCCGACAGCCCAGGCAGTCGCGAGATATTGTTGAACAGCAACGATCGGTAACACTATGCTTTGGACTATCGCCGTCATCTTATTAATTTTGTGGCTTCTCGGGTTTTCGTTCCATGTGGCCGGAGGTTTGATCCACATTATCTTGGTCATCGCTGTTATCGTGGTGATAATCAAGCTAGTGACAGGTCGGGCCGTGTAGGAGGGATGCACTCCCCGGGAGTCCGGGGTAGAACGTCCAAAAGATCCTGTCGGAGTTTTCACGCGTGAGGTGGCTTCCCGCGCATGGGCGTGTTACGGACGCGCTCCCGCGCGTCCGGCGTGGCACGTCCAAAAAGCATTGTATCGGCGTGTCGGCGTTTGACCGTGTGACTGTCGACCGCGCAAGGCGCGGTAGGGATGCGCTCCCGCGCGTCCGGCGTCGCACGTCCAAAAGAAAACCGAATCGGCGTCTCGGCGTTTGCACGCGTGACGTCGCTGCCCGCATGGCGTGATAGGGTTGCGCTCCCGCGCGTCCGGCGTCGCACGTCCAATCTGCCCGAATCTTTGCTTCCTTCTGTTCAAAAATCCTCTTTTGTCTTCCTTCTGTGCCGCCCCGGACGCGCGGGAGCGCGTTCCCTACCACGAAAGGCAGCGAAGTGTATTGGCTTTACACTTCGCGATGGCCACACGAATCCGAATCGGATTAAATTGATCTAAGCAGGCGGACATTCCTACCGCCCCAATCTTAATCTTTCGCGCTGCCTAACAATGAGTCGGGACCGCTTCAGTGGGACACCCAGGGTTTTCCTTTCCTACGCCGGCAAGGACGGTGAAGGGTTTGCCACGCGCCTTCGGAACAGGCGGCAGACCGGACCGGACAGAAATGGATGGGGGTGTTGGCTGGCGGAAGCAGATCGAGAGGCGCTCGACCAGGTCAGGTTCCTGTGATTGTCATGACGCCCGCCATGCAGCCGGAAATGACGCGGAAAGAATGGCGCCAGACCTCTTGATTCCGTGGAATTCGCGTAGCCGTCGGTCTCACATTGTGACATGGGCGTCCCGCCCGTGCCTGCACAAAGATCACGGGCGGGACGCCCATGCCACAATGAGTCGCCCATGTCGGTACTCGTCCTCGTCCCGGATTTAGCATAACGGTCGACCCAAAGAGCTGCTGCCTCAGATGGGTTCAACGTCATGCCAGCGCAAAAATCTCACGAGCGCTTTCGCCTGCAAGATTTTCGGGCCAATGGGGCTTAAGATAGGGTGTGGCGCAATCAAATTCTTCAGCGAAGTCGTTGCCCCCTTCTGTTCCGTATCGTCCGGGGCGCGTTGCGAAATTACTAGGCATTATCTTCCAGAGCGATACGACCAGCGCCCCCGGCGCTTGGTTTATTCGTCCCGTCGAAATGCTCGACCTGCAGCTGGCCGGAATAGGTCGCGCTCCGGAGGCTCCGCCGCTGGCGATGCATGCCGGGCTGCATGTGGTACTTGAGGACGATCGAGAGTTCGTTGCTGAACAACTTTTGGGCGGGCCGCGCGAAGATTTTGTTGACGGATTGAATTGGACGCCGCTCGAAACTTTCAGAAAGCGCGATCATCGAGGCTGGGACGTGACGGTTCCAGCTACCGCGATTCGCCAGATCGATGACCACGTCGTGGACGAGGTGGTCGAGTTTCTCAATAACATCGAGGGACGACCCTTTTTTGGCGAGGATTGCACGATGTTCGTTGAGCGTGCTTTTGGGAAGCGGCGAATCTTTGCCGACAGCCCGACGGCCCGAGCCATTGGCTTCGGAATGCGCGTGGGTGACCCCGCATTGGCGTTGCTGAAGCCGGAAGCGCGCCTCGATCCAGAAGCGGAACGCCTAATGCGAGCCGATATTCTGCGCGCTTTGCCCGACCCCACGATGCCATGGGACGCCCCTAACGGCCACCTTTGGATTCGCCGCGTCCTGGGATGGCTGCTGCTATGCGCCGCGGTAGGCGGACTCGTCCTCTCCGCACGACAGAGATCCAAAGTCAGATCGCGCCCAACACCATAATGGTCAGATCAGATCCCGACCTGCCAACCAGCACACGGGCGGGACACCCATGTCACTACGATCTCCCGCCCAGACGCGGTGCTTGGGCTAGCTTTTCTTCTCTGCCGCTGGCTTGGTCTCGACCTTCTCATCCGGCGCCGGACGATCAACAAACTCGAGGTAGGCCATCAGCGCGGAGTCACTTTGCCGCGGGCCGAGCTTCACCACGCGGCAATAGCCGCCCTGGCGACCACGACTGCTCGCCGCCACTTCCGCGAACAATTTACGAACCGCATCCTTCTGGCGAAGAAACGAAAACGCCACTCGGCGAGCGTGCAGATCGCCGCGCTTACCCAGCGTTATCATCCTTTCGGCGAACGGCCGAACCGCCTTCGCCTTCGCCAAGGTTGTTTTGATCCGGCTATGCTCAATGAGGCTACAAACCTGATTCGCCAACAGCAGGTTCCGATGCTCGGATTTCCGGCCCAATTTAATCGTTTTCTTCTGGTGACGCATAAATTCTTACAAAGAAACCAATTTCCCCTCGTCGCTCCGCTCGCCACCCATCGGGGGCTCAACCAAACCCAATTCGAACTTCATTCCGAGACTGAGACCCAGCTGTTGTAACTTTTCTTTGATCTCGTTCAACGATTTTTTACCGAAATTTCGGTACTTGAGCATCTCGGCTTCCGTCTTCATGGCCAGTTGGCCTACCGTCGTGATGTTGGCGTTGTTCAAACAGTTCGCGGCACGAACCGAGAGTTCGATTTCGTTCACACTCATATTCAGAAGTTTCTTCAGCCGGGTATTCTCCTGACTGACTTCTTCCGGAGTTTCATCAAACTCGACCTGGCTATCGTCGTAATTCACGAAGACGTCAAGATGGTGACGAAGGATGGCCGAAGCCTGCAGGAGCGCATCATCGGGGGTAATGCGGCCATCGGTCCAAACCTCCAAAATCAGCTTATCATAATCAGTCCGCTGACCGACTCGGGTGTTTTCAACGTTGTACTTAACCCGGATGACAGGTGAAAAGATGGAATCAATCGGGATAACGCCGATTGGCATATCCGCACGCTTGTTCTCGTCGCCCGAGAAAAACCCGCGCCCAACCCGAACGTCGAACTCTGCCTCAAATTTCTGCTTCTTATCGAGCGTGCAGATCGGCTGATCGGTGTTAAGCACCTCAATGCCCTGGACCGTTTGGATATCGCCGGCGGTAACGTGCCCCTCCCGATTGACGCTAATCGTGACTGTGCGGGGCTCGTGATCGACCGCCTTGAATTTGATCTTTTTCAGATTGAGGATCATGTCGGTCACGTCCTCCACCACCCCTGGAAGAGACGCGAACTCGTGTTGCGCGCCGGTAATGCGAACAGAAGTTATCGCCGCTCCTTCTAGAGAGGACAAAAGAACTCGGCGTAACGAATTGCCAACCGTATGGCCATAGCCGGCCTCAAACGGTTCAGCGATGAATTTGGCGTAAGTTTCGGTTGCGGTAACCTCATCTCGGCTGAGGCTTTTCGGCATCTCGAAACGTCCTAAACGAACGGGCATGTGCATATTATATAATCTCTGCCGGGTTACCCCTGGCGCGTGCGGTTTAAGGCCAAGCGGCCAAAACCCAGGGACCAACGGCACTTCTGTGACGCGCGGAGCCCGGAATGAGCCATGCGGGAGAAGAAATGTCAAGGCGAATCGACGGTAGGGACGCGCGCGTACGTATGCGTATAGCGCGGCATAGCTCGAATAGGAACAGCCTTTGACCGCGAATTGACACGAATAGAAGTGCAAAGATAGGAAACTCTCCCACGGAGGACACGGAGATCACGGAGGTTTCTCGCACTTGTTAACCAATCTTCTGACGCCGCTTTTGAGCCTTGCCTCGCCATAATCCATCGAACAACCCAAAATAAACTCTAAACATTCTCTCAAACCCTCCGTGCCCACCGTGACCTCCGTGCGAGCCATTCCCCCCTTTCACCAAGGTTTTCAGAAATTTTAGGGGTATATTTCCTTTGTGACCTTAGTGACCTTTGTGTGAGTCATTCACCGGACCGAGTTCTCGCGCAAAGCGTCGAAACAGGGTAATTTGCGGCGACTGTCTCTCTTTCGTTCATGCACTCCCTCGCCGAAGTTTTTATTTTCGACGCCATCCGGACGCCACGCGGCCGCGGCAAACCGATCGGCAAGCTCCATACCCAAACCCCTCTTAGCCTGGTCAGTAACCTGCTGAAGGAACTGAGCAGCCGGTATCCACCGATTGTTCCAGCCACGGACGAGATCATTCTCGGATGTTGTGAACAATTTAATGATCAAGGCGGCAATCTTGCCAGATCAAGCGCGCTTCAGGCAGGTTACCCAATCACGACACCAGGGTTGATGGTCTCAAGATTCTGCGGTTCTGGCCTGGACGCCATCAATACCGCGGCCGCCAAGCTAATGGCAGGACAGGCTGATCTCATTGTCGCGGGCGGAGTCGAAATGCTTTCGTTGGTTTCCATTTTCGGTTCGGGAGGTCCGATGGGCTCCGACGTTTCATTCAAGGACGCGGTCGTCCAGATTCCTCAGGGACTCTCGGCGGATTTAATCGCGACTTTGCACGGATACCGCAGGAGCGATGTCGATGCGCTGGGTGTCGCTTCACAAGAGAGGGCAAGTGCGGCGTGGGTGAATGGTTGGTTCAACAACTCGGTGATACCGGTCAGGAATGGCGGCAAAGAACCGATTCTCGCTCGCGACGAACTGGTGCGCCAGAATGTGACCGCCGAGAGTTTGGCGAAGCTATCGCCGGCTTTCGAAAGGGTCGGAGAAGATTACGGGCAGTATATCCGATTTCGTTATCCGCAGATCTCAAGCCTGAATCATGTTCATCACGCTGGGAATTCTTCCGGGATAGCCGACGGCGCGGCGGTGGTGTTGATGGGGAACCGACAAATCGGTGAAGAGCTTGGTTTGAAACCTAAGGCCAGAATCATGGCCACCGCAAGCGCGGGCGACGATCCTTGCATCATGCTGACGGCTCCAGCGGCGGCGGCTCGCAAAGCTCTTGATCGAGCCGGTCTTGCCATGGGCGATATCGATCTCTTTGAGGTGAACGAGGCGTTTGCCTCGGTCGTCTTGTACTTCATGGAAAAAACCAAGGTGCCATTCGAACGAATAAATGTCGTGGGCGGTGCGATAGCGATGGGGCACCCGGTCGGGGCGACCGGCGCAATCCTGATGGGAACTTTGGTGGATGAAATGAGCAGGCGAAACGTCGAGCACGGCGTCGTGACGATGTGCACCGGGTTGGGGATGGGAGTCGCAACGGTAGTCAAAAGATTATGATCCCGGCAGACGTGGCTACACTTCACTGCCAGGTACCGTTGGACTCGAAGTTTCCTGGCGGTATTGAATCTGCGCTGGGTAACCCCGAGATAAATGCTTTATGGATCGAATTTCGTGCGCGACCCGACAGCGAGAAGATCGAGGTCGAGCAGATTTTTGCGGATGAGCCACTCATCAGTCGCTTGCGTGCCCTGCTCCGGCAGATGGAGCAGGGACCCAAGCCGATCATCGCCCTCGTCTTCGAGTCGCTCGGCGCACTTCAGCTCGAGATCGCGTTGGCCTGCCATATCCGGTTCGCCAACAACATACAGACGAAGCTTGGCTTTCCCTGGCTTAAGTACGGTCTGATGCCTATCATCGGAGGCACCCAGCGGCTGCCTCGGCTCTGTGGTATCGAATTGGCGTCGCGAATTTTGTTAGAGGGCGAGCGCCTGGCTCTACCGGAGATCGCTTCTTCGGGATTGATCCGTTTAAAGCATGATAGTTTACCCGAGGCCGCACTCGAGTGGACAAAGGCAAACCCAGCGCCAAGACAGCCTTGGGATCAGGTTCCTCAAGAGCTGTCGCCGACTTATTCTCAAAGCTCGTCCAATCGCCTGATCCTTGAGAAGATTTATCTAAAACTCCGGCGGCGTTTCACTCCTGAGGACGCGGCTCCGACGGCCATCCTTCGATGTCTCCAAGATGGACTGGCACGCTCCATTGACCCCGGAATTCGCCTTGAAGCGGAACAGTGGTCGTTGGTCCGCCATTCACGATCGACGTTGAACCGAATGAAAACTCTGCACGTCGCAAAGCAAAAGGCGATTGGCAGAATCGTCCAGAGACCGGTTCCGATTGAATGTCTCGGCGTGCTGGGAGGAGGATTGATGGGCACCGGAATCGCCTATACCGCTGCTCGCGCCGGCTGTGAGGTATTTCTGGTGGACAATTCTGACGCTACTCTCCTCGCCTCTTTTCATCGCGCGCAGAAAATTGCGCGGCAAGATGCCAATTCCGATGCCCTGAAAAAGGGGACGGCCGCGGCCACGCTGAACCGGATACACCAATCGCTCGAGATTGGCGCTCTCGCGCGCTGTGACTTTATCGTCGAAGCGATTTTCGAACGTGAAGCGCTAAAAAAGGAGATGCTCACAGCCCTGACCGCGATTGCCGGTCCGCAAGCAATCATCGCCTCGAACACCACGACCCTTCCTATTTCCAGCCTGGCCGCGGCCTGCAGCAACCCGTCACGCTTTCTGGGTACTCATTTTTTTGCGCCAGTCGATCGAATGGAACTCCTCGAGATAGTCGTTGGAGAAAAAACAGCACTTGAAACAATCGACCGCGCTCTCACGCTGGCGAAGGCCCTGGGAAAGACTCCCGTTATTGTTCGGGACGGTCCTGGTTTTTTTACCAGCAGAGTGGTTGCCGCTTACTTACAAGAGGCCCTTCTAATGGTTCACGAAGGCGTTGATCCCTGGCTGATCGATAACGTTGCTCAGAACGCCGGTATGATTCTGGGTCCTCTCACGGTCGCTGATTTGACCTCCCTGGATCTTTTGACCGACATATTTCACAGTTTAGCCATCCACCGTCGCGCCGCGGCGAGATACGCTTCTGAATCGATCAGGATCCTCCAGGAATTGACGAGCCGATCTCGCCTGGGAAGAAAATCCGGCGCTGGTATTTACGACTACAATTCCGGGCCCGCACGCGTGAAATCACCGGAAGTTACTCGCCTATTTGCTCGGACGACCGAGCAACCCAGCTTAGAAGAGATCGAACGGCGACTCTTTGTCATTCAAACGCTCGAAGCGTTGCACGCGACCAGGGAGGGTATCATCGAAGACACCGCGATGGCTGATCTGGCGTCCGTGCTCGGATGGAGCTACCCAGCCCACCGCGGAGGCGTCATGTCCTACATTGATTTCGTCGGGCGCGCGGAGTTTGAACGAGTGCGCGCCGGCCTGCAGCGCAAATTGGGCGATCGGTTTGCTCTTCCAGGTTAGCCTCCTGTCCCCGAAATGGCGCGATCCAGACAGGTCGTCGGCAAGGCCGGTACACAGCCGCCGACCCATTTCATTACAACCCTTTGGGCCGGGACCAGTTGGCGGTTTTTCCGCCCGGCAGCCGGCGGACCGCAGCGAAGAGCTGATTTCGGGCTGGGAAGAGCGGTTCAGCCGAACGACGATTTTGCGCGTGGAAGGTGGGCTCCATGTGAATTTTCATCGAGAAAGTGAAATTGCCTCCGTATATTGGCGATTGAAGCATGATCCAACGTGATTATCTGATCCTCGGCGGCGGTGTCGGCGCCGCCAGCGTTTGCGACTCATTGCGTCAGTTTGACCCCAAAGGATCTGTGACGCTGGTTAGCAACGAGCCCTACCTCCCTTATCAACGCCCTCCTCTTTCGAAATCCGTTCTCAAAGATCACGGCGTCATTTTCGATACTCTGGTAGAGAAAAACGATGAATGGTACCAAAAGAAGTCCGTTGAATTGCGACTCGGAACTTATGTGCGCGAGTTCAACATCGAACGACGCCTGGCCGTCCTCGAAAACGGGGAGACCGTTGAATTTCGGAAGGCTTGTCTGGCAACCGGAAGTCGAGCCCGCCGTCCTCAAGTGGCAGGCGCGAACCTGGGAAACGTGGTCTACCTCCGCAGTTACAGGGACGCCCTGGCAATCCGGGAAATCCTGTTGAGCGAGAAGCATGTGGTCATTGTTGGATCGGGGTTTCTCGGCGCCGAAGTGGCCTCTTCACTCCTCAACTCGGGTGCGAAGCTGAGCCTCCTGAGCCGAGATAAGGTCATCTGGCAAGACCTCCTCGATCCAGAGACCGGACAGTGGTTAACCGATCTATATCAGGAAGCCGGCCTTCAATTGCTCCTTAACGAAAATCTAAATGGATTCGAAGGAAAAACGGTTATTAAGAACATCCAGACCAAAAGCGGCTTGCGCTTTCCCGCAGGGCTCGCCGTGGTGGCCATCGGCACGGAACCGAACCTGCAGCTCGTAGCGAATACTCCGCTTAACAGTCCGAGCGGATGCCCGGTGAATGAGTACCTGGAAACCGACGAAAAGGGAATCTACGCCGTGGGAGATATCGCGCTCTTTCCAGATCGCGTTTACGGGGGCGCCAAACGAATCACGAATGTCGAAATGGCGCGACTGCAGGGAATCACCGCCGGAGCGAATATGACAGGACGAAAACGCCAGAAGTTCGAGGTCGTCCCCTTCTGTTCGAGCCTGGTTCTCGGAATGCGTTTCGACTTTGTTGGCGACTTTAGCATGCCGCATCTAATGGCAGATATTGAAGGCTCCCGAGACAAGCGAAATTTTATCGCGCGCTATCGGCGAGGAGAGACGCTGGTCGCTGCGGTTCTCTGTAACCGCAATTCTGAAGATCTCGAGAATCTCCTTGAAGAGGTAAAAACAAGCGTCTTGTCCAGAACGAAGAGATAGGCTGGAGTTTTGCGTTTTGGGTAGCGGCGTCGCTTGTTTCATCGATTGCGGTTTTCTTCACCCCACGCGCTTTTAGCCGCGACCAGAGGCAAAGCGGAGACGCTTCGCTTACGATCGCTCTCGTTCCTCGACAATCGTTCCTGAAAATCGTCCTCGTCGTCGTTCTCGTCCTCGTCCTCGCTTTCTGACCGCCGCTGCTAAATAAATCGTCCCCATCGACCTGCGGTTAAGTTAAGTTAAGAACCCCCATCCCCCCATCGATGGAACGATGGAACCAAGCAGCTGGGTTTGTCCCACGGACCACGAAAGAAGAAATCGAGGACGACGACGAGGACGAGAACGATTAGTTAGAAGATGCCTGGAACGCCCTCCTCCATGACGACGACTTTTTGTTCGA
This sequence comes from uncultured Verrucomicrobiae bacterium, assembly GCA_963789065.1. Lineage (GTDB taxonomy): Bacteria > Verrucomicrobiota > Verrucomicrobiia > Chthoniobacterales > JAFAMB01 > JAFAMB01. Next base: position 117,476 of record CAWBKA010000044.1, read on the forward strand.
TCTGGCGACGCTTGATCCCCGCCCGTAAACGGTTGAGTGGCTCCTCAAGAGGCTCGAAACTCAATCGAAACGATCCATAGTGCATCGGAACCATGATCTGTGCATTCAGCTCCGTAAAAGCCTGGATGGCTTCCTCGGGATTCATGTGCACTTCGCGTCGGGTCGGCGGATCGTACGAGCCAATCGGCAGCAACGCAATTTCTGTGGGTAGACGCTGACCAATCTCGGTGAATCCAGAAAAATACGCGCTATCTCCGCAATGAAAAATCGTTCGCGAGCCGAGCTTCAAATGAAATCCACCGAAACCCCGATGAGAATCGTGCAGAACCCGGGCTCCCCAATGAAGGCAAGGCGTCAGCGTGATTCCTACCTCTCCGATGTGCAACGCTTCCCACGGCCGCAATTCGTGCACTCGATTGAAGCCTAGATCGTGCACTAAATTTCCGACACCGCTGGGTACGATGATAGGTTGAAACGCCGCTATTCTTCGCAGAGTTCGTCGATCAAGATGGTCAAAATGTGCGTGCGTCACCAGGACCAGATCAATTGCCGGAAGATGATGCAAAGGGAATCCCGGACGCCGAATCCGCTTTATGATCTTCAACCAAAGCGACCAAATCGGATCCACCAGAATGTTTAATCCGCGCCAGCCAATCAGGAAGGACGCATGACCAATCCAGGTCAAGCAGATCTCTTCCGGTCCAAGTTTGGGAAATTTCGGCCAATGCGCGGCCCCCTTTCGTCGTGTAAAGAGCGACGGCAAATAGACTTGCGTGATAAAATTTCGCCTGAGCCACCCCTTTCCAGGCTTTAAGCTGACGCTATGCCCTTGATTGGTGGTTATTTTAGACACGACACCCAAGTCATTATTGAATTGTCCTGCAATGGTAAATCCCAGATCGCACTTTTCTGACAAATCTCTATTGCGTAAGGCGATCCGCGACCGCCTTCTTGGATTGAGTCAAGGCGAGCGCCGCGAGCGATCTGCTCAGATCTGTCAGGGTCTAAGGACATTTTTTTCGGGCAAGAACAGTATCGCTCTGTTCGCGCCCAAGGAGTTTGAACCGGACCTGGATCTTCTCTGGGAACTCGGTTTGCTTAAGCATCACCTGGTCTCCTATCCGCGTTGTGAAGGCAGAACCCTGCTATTTCGCACCGTCTCTAAGCTCTCGGATCTTTGTCCTGGGAGATTGGGCATTCGCGAGCCTGTCGGAGAAGCTAGTCCGGGACGTTTGGATCTCATTGTTGTTCCCGGGCTGGCCTTTACGGCCAACGGGAACCGCCTCGGTCGAGGCGGAGGGTTTTACGACCGATTTCTTTCCACGATCCCCGGACCCACGGTCAAAGTCGGTGTCTGCTTCGCCTTTCAGCTCTTCCTTGAGATCCCGGTCGAAAGTCACGACATCAAAGTCGATGCCGTCGTCTGCGGGTAAGCGAAGCGTCCCCGCTTTGCCTTCCCTCTCCCCGCGTAAGCGAAGCGTCCCCGCTTTGCCTTCCCCTCTCCCCGCGTAAGCGAAGCGTCCCCGCTTTGCCATCCCTCTCCCCGCGTAAGCGAAGCGTCCCCGCTTTGCCTTCCCCTCTCCCCGCGTAAGCGAAGCGTCCCCGCTTTGCCTTCCCCTCTCCCTCGTGTAAGCAAAGCGTCCCCCCGCTTGCCTTTCCCCTCTCCCCCGCGTAAGCGAAGCGTCCCCGCTTTGCCATCCCCTCTCCCCCGCGTAAGCGAAGCATCCCCGCTTTGCCATCCCCTCTCCCCGCGTAAGCGAAGCGTCCCCGCTTTGCCTTCCCTCTCCCCGCGTAAGCGAAGCGTCCGTCTGCGTTTAGTGAAGTCTTCGGCCTTCGACCCTTCGACCTGAAACCGACCTAACAACTAAGAAACCGAGGACGAGGACGAGCTCGAGGACGATTGGGGAACGATTGCGAGGAACGAGAAACGAGTGTCGAGTACCACCTTTTGTCGTTTTGTCGTTTGTCCGTCCCTTCCCTCGCACCTCCAACAATCGCTTTCGCTCTTCGCTCTTACTCTTGCGACGCGTTAGTCCGTTAAACAGTCTTCGGCACCTGCATCTGAAAGCGAGGTATGCGCGTAACAAATGGCACGCTCTGATCCGAAATTCCGATGAAGGCTCCCTCCGCCACGCTGTCCGTACCGATGACGTGATAGCTGTTATAAGAAAAACGTTCCCCTGGGCGGAGATGCGGGAACTCGCCAACCACGCCGTCTCCCTCGACGACAATCTTTTGACCCAACTGGTCAGTGATTACCCATTTTCTGCCACGAATAGTGACCGTTTCGGACGATTGATTGTCGATCGTGATAAAGTAGACAAACGGGTAGGGCCTGTCCGGTGGCGCCTCGAGTGTTGGCACATAGACAACTTTGTCGACGAGCACACGGAGATTGGTCAGTTCTCGAAACTCTGAACTCACGCGATTATAATGCGCCATTTCAATCGAAAAGTCTCCTTCTATGGAAACACCTGTAGCTGTTACCATCGCCGGATCAGACAACTCCGGCGGTGCAGGAATCCAGGCGGACCTGAAAACCTTCACCCACTTTGAGGTCTACGCCCAGACGGTGGTCACCTGCGTTGTCGCGGAGATCCCCGGAAAGGTGTGCTCGATTCAAGCTATCGAACCGGGGGTGATCCGAGATCAGCTGAGACTCAGCCTGACCTATTTCCCAGTCCGGGCGATCAAGACCGGGATGCTGTATTCGGCCGAAATCATTGACTTGGTCTGTGATGTCTTCGAAGCGATCCCGCCTGACCAAAGGCCTTTCCTGGTTGTCGATCCCGTCATGGTAGCCACCTCGGGTGATCCGCTCGTGCAACCCGATGCCATCGAGCAATACAAGTCTCGGTTGTTTCCGCTCGCGAATCTGATCACACCAAACCTTGACGAAACGGCAACGATCCTTGCCAGGAGGTTGGAGACATTCCAACAAATGAGTGATGCCGGCATAGAGCTGTACGAGAGATTTCGCGTTCCATTCCTGCTGAAAGGTGGGCACCTCGAATCTGCCGAAGCGATTGACTTATTGATCGACCGCGACGGCACGCATCGTTTTTGCGAGCCCTATCAGCATGGGGTTCACACGCATGGAACCGGTTGCACGTATTCGGCGGCGATCGCGGCGAATATCGCGCTGGGCCGAACGCTCAAAGAGGCGGTGGGAGTCGCGAAGAAATACATCACCCGGGCGATCCGCGATTCTTTTCACTGGAGAGTGCGGGCCGCGGAAGTTTCGGCTTTGCGCCATTTTTGGGCCGAACCATAGTATACCTGGCCTTGAAGGTTCGATCGCGATGTGTCAGTCTGGCGTTTCGCTGAACTTTTCCTTAAGCTGAAGCATGCATCGAAGCATTTCCCTCCTGTTGGCAGTCCTGCTTTTGGCTGGTTGTTGGTCACGACACAAACGAAATGAGCAGGCGTACATAGGTCCGCGCGAGGTGACGATCGAATGGCTGGGACATGGTGCTTTTCGGGTGACCTCTTCGATCGGACTGACGATTCTCACCGATCCATTTAACCCGACCGTACTGAACTATCCCGTCAAAGTCGCCAGCGTACCGGCGGATGTGGTGATAGTCACTCATGAAGATGATACAGCCAACTACACCGATCTGGCCTCCGGCTCGCCCATCATTTTTCGAAGCTCGATGGCGAGCGGCGTCAACCGCGCGAGCGGCGTCTTGATTCGGGGAGTGCAAACGAGTTCGGAAACTCTAACCGTCTCGCCCCGGCTAAACGTTGCCTACGTTTGGGCGATGGACGGCATCCGGTTTTGTGATCTTGGCGCCATCGAAGACGCCGTAAGTCTCTCGGAAGCCTTGAACATCGGCAACGTCGACGTCCTTTTCCTGCCAGTTGGTGGCCCGCAAAACTTCACCAACGAGAAGCGCCGCCTGACAGTTGAACGGCTTAACCCGAGAATCATCATCCCGATGATGTATTCGACAGCGTATTCATCGAAAGTACCGCTTGGCGGGCTTGGCGAATGGCTATCCCACCAGCCAAGCGTAGTTCGCATCAAGGGGAATCGTTTCACCATTACCAAGTCGCAACTCCCGGCGACAACCACGGTTTTCGTGCCTTCAGTTCGCTAACCGGTATGAAAGTCCTGGTGATCGGCAGTGGCGGCCGTGAACATGCCCTGGCCTGGAAAATTCACCAGTCTGCCCGCGTCAAGCAAATATTCATCGCGCCGGGAAACGCCGGCACCGCGAGCCTGGGACAGAATGTACCGGTGAAGCCTGGAGAGGGTGACCGGCTTCTGAGCTTCGCACAACAGGAGTCGATCGATCTCACCATCGTAGGTCCGGATGACTTTCTCGCAGCGGGGATTGTTGACCTGTTCGAGAAGGCCGGGCTGCGAATCTTTGGGCCTTGCCAAGCGGCAGCCCGGCTAGAATCGTCCAAAAGCTTTGCCAAGCGCTTCATGCTCCGACACGGAATTCCGACCGCGCGGTTCGGCGAATTCGAATCGTCGGCTGACGCGAAGGCGGTACTTGAACAATTCGGATTTCCTTTAGCAGTGAAAGCTGACGGCTTGGCTCTCGGCAAGGGGGTCATCATTGCCCAGGATCGAAGCGAAGCCGAAGCGGCCATCGGCGACATGATCGATCGCGGCCGATTCGGCGAAGCGGGCCGGAAAGTCGTTGTCGAAGAGTTTCTATCAGGCACGGAATGTTCGATTCACGCTCTGGTGGATGGTCGCTCGTACCTGCTGCTTCCTACCGCGCAGGATCACAAGCAACTGTATGACGGAAATCAGGGACCAAACACAGGAGGTATGGGTACATTCAGCCCTTCGGAGAACCTGAACGCGGACCTTTTACCAGAGATTCGAGAGAAAATTTTGGATCCTTTCATGCGTGGCATCCAAAGCGACGGAATCCCGTTTCGCGGACTGCTCTTCCCGGGACTCATGTTGGCCAAAGAGGGTCCACGGGTATTGGAGTTTAACTGCCGATTTGGAGATCCGGAAACCCAAGTTCTGCTGCCGAGACTAAAGACGGATATTATCGACCTTTTCGAGGCGACAATCGCTGGACGGCTAGACGCGGTCAATGCGGAATGGGACAAACGTGCAGCAGTCTGCATTGTGATGGCTTCGAGTGGTTATCCAAACCATTACGAAACCGGAAAAAGGATTGTTGGTTTGGACCAAGCGGGACAGATGGACGGAGTAACTGTATTCCACGCGGGAACACGACAGCACGAAGGCCGAATCGTCACTTCCGGGGGCCGTGTCCTGGGCGTCACCGCGATTGGTGAAACCTTGTTAGCCGCGAAGCGGCGTGCGTACGACGCGGTGGAAAAAATCGAGTTCGACGGAAGCTATTTCCGCCGCGACATTGGGTCGATCTAGCGATAAATCGATCTACCCCATGACCGCGCGTATCATCTGTTGTTTTCTGGCCGTTTGCTTCGCCTGGTCCGCTTTCGCCCAACAGCCTCCTGCCACCTCTTCGACGCCGATCTCAGCCGCTCCGGCCACCAATCCGACGCCGAAACCGCTGCGGGAACTTGTGAACCAATTGGATCAGACCGGTCTCCAGGAAGTCATAGAGCAACTAAGGTCGAACTATGTCGATCCGAGCGCGCTAACGAATCAGGAAATCAATCAGGCCGCGGTCGAAGGTCTTCTCTCGAAGCTTGGTCCCGGCGCGACGATCCAGACCAGAGCACAAGTCGAGCAGCCAGCACGGAACTTTCCGTTTAAGTCCGACCTGATTGAAAAACAATTCGGTTACGTGCGCCTGGGAACTTTTACCAGGCAGAATCTGGCGCAACTCGATGATACTCTTCACGATCTCGTCGCAAAAGGGGCCAACGGATTGATCTTGGATTTGCGAACGATGCCGCCCGGGAGCGACTTTCAGCTCGCTGCGGACATCCTCGGTCGGTTTGTGCCAAAGGGGAGAGTTTTATTCAAGCTTGTTCAGCAAAAGGAAGGGCGGGAGCGCCTTTATACGTCGACAGCAGATCCGATCTTTACCGGACCAATTGCCGTCCTGGTGAGTCCGGAAAATGCAGGAACTGCCGAAGCCATCGCCGGCACCCTCCGGAACGACGTACATGCTCTGATTTTTGGGCAGAGAACTTCTGGCCGTGCCGTCGAGTACGAGCGCTTCCTGGTCGGCGATGGGCTCGTCTTAACGGTCGCCGTGGGCAAACTGGTCATCCCGGGCACCGCTACGATCTTCCCGGATGGACTAACGCCTGACATCTCGGTTGCCTTCCCAAAGCAGCAACAAGTTCCAGTTCTTGAGCTCGAGGACGAGAACGGAGTCCGAGATTACATTTTTGACGAGGAACGGCCACATACCAACGAAGCCGCTCTGGTTGCCGGAAAGAACCCCGATCTGGACGCCTACGAGGCGGACCATATGAACAGAAATAACAAGCCGCACGCTCCGAAAGATACGGTCCTCCAGCGGGCAATCGATTTTCTGACCACGATTAGCATTTTCCGAGCGAAGTAGGCGGAGTTCTGGAGCTCTGGAACTCGAGGTTCAGGACGCGCTTGCGATTATACTTTGTTTCCATCACAAAGCCTCGCCTCCCTGAACGCAAACCGCTTTTAACCAGCGGCGAGCAACGATCGAGGATAAGGACGAGGACGGCGACAACCCACGGACGCGCGGGAGCGCGTCCCTTGCCCAAACGCGCGGCGGGATCTTCCGCCCCCAACAACCTCTGCCCGAATCTTTGCTTCCTTTGCTACCTTCTGTTTAAAAATCCTCTTTGCTTCCTTCTGTGCCACGCCGGACGCGCGGAAGCGCGTCCCACCCGTGTTCAGCGCCGGAAAATCATCCGAAAGACGCGCGGCTCCAGTCCCGGAAACAGAGCGACGCCCGCTGCCCAGGCCATAAGCTGTCGCACTGCCCCCCGCGATACTTTGATTCCTGGCCGTATTTCGGACGCGTCGCCTAGTAGGTTAAGAGTCCGAACTCCGATGAACAAAGGAACCGCGCATGCGAACCGAATCCGCGGCGGTCGGACCGCGATCACATATTTCCAAGCCGCTTCCATATGAACTAAGGCGCGCTGACGCCAACGCTCCCACTCCGGCCTGGCGAGGGTAAGATTCGCGGCGACTTCCTCCAGATTCGAGATCGGCAGATACGACCTCCCCGTCTGAAGATCGACGGAGAAGTCACGCAGGATGTTGATCAGTTGGAGTCCTTTACCAAAATCTTTGCTCAGCCCGAGCAATTCCGCTTCTGGCAACCGTCCGTAACCTGGCCACTCCAAATAGCAAACCTTAGTCCAGAACTCGCCGACACAGCCGGCGACCAGATACGTATACTCTTCGAGAGCTGATTCGTCCGCCAACCCATAAACTCCCGCCTGGGTCTCAAATCTTTCGATATCTAGGGTCTGGCCACGGATGATCTTTGTCAGGACATCGGTGACAAGTGCGCTGTGCTCCGGCGGAATCGTGGAGAGGGATCTCAAGACCCGCTCAAGGTTGCTCAACAGCGCCTTTTCCGGGCCGTCCGGCTGCGCGGTCAGGCAAGCCGCGACATTTAAGGTGCCTCGCATTTGGCGGCTGGCAATAGATTCAAGAAGACGTTCCAGAATCTGGATTCGTTCTGCCGGAGGCAGACGATTTGTGTCCGCGATCGTGTCTGAAGCACGTGCCAGCAGATAGCCGAGGGCAATCGTCAGTCGAATGCGTTTCGGAAGGAATCGCACACTGATAAAAAAAGAACGAGAAACCCTTTTTAGAAGAGCGAATAGCTCAGCTTCACCGGACATCGACTACCTCGATCCTGTTGAGATCGGCATTCCCCAGACCGTAGGTGACGCCCGTTGGGAGATATTTCGCTATTTTCGAAGCAGGTTCCATCTGAGCCTCGATTCGCCACTGATCGATCATCTTTAGCGCGATCGCATCCAAGGCCACTGGGTCCTTGCTGGCGTACAATGTTCCAAAATGGATCGCGTAATTGGCGTCTCCCATCGGTCCGCCCGCATAAAGGGCGATCAAACCGTCCATAATATTCAAGACCACTTTATCGCTCACCCGCGGATCCGCATAAGCTTCAGGAATTGAGGGATCGCCGTTGACAGGATCCTGCACCAATCTGCGCCAGTTATCGAGATTCTGGATTGTCATGTTGAACAGGGCGCCGGAAAGGCCACAGAGGAAATGATCAGACAAAACCGGAACGTTGATCACTTTTGTGACCGAATGGGTCAAAACGCTACTAAGGTGACTTTCGTCACTGAGATTGTCCAGGATCCGAGGCCCTTTCTTCTCCTTCTCTTGCCGATCATGCGGCGCCTCTTCCCTCAAGATATCCGGTTGCTTGCTTACAAAGAGAAGGTCGCCGTAAATTAGCTTTCCGCTGATCGGAGAGGTAATTACAGCTTTGGGATCGTAGTTCCCTTCACTCCACATCAGGCGGTAGCCACCAAACCTGGAGCGGAACCCGGCCAGCTTTAGCAGATTCTGTTCGCGATCCCAGACAACGATATTTTGCGGCGGTACTCCGGCGTCCATCAGGCCTGCGACGATGGCATTGACTACAGCAGGATGGGTGCTGAAAAGAGGCGCACCATTCGCGCAGACTTTGATCCCGACAATGTCAGACGGCTTGACCAGCGACTCCCAGGCGGATGCCACCGTGGGCTCCCTGGTCACAGCCATGACCAGATCGTCGACCATTCGCCGAACCGTCCCAGGATTCGGTTCGTAGTCTGCGATGGCTTGCCCATTCTCAACGCGATACACCATTGAACGCGCCGCGACCTGCCCCGGTGTTGGCTGAGGCGCGACCGTTTCCGGGGGGTTTCCAGGCAAAGCGTTAGACACCGGAGATGGTTGCGGCGACTGTCCTCGCAACCAGATCGGATCGGAAACAAGCCCACAAATCAATAACGCGACGACTGCTCGGAACACGAGGCTGCAGTATATTCATCTTCATGCAAATCGAAAACGGAATTGAGGGTTCTGCCGAATTGCATCACCTCTACGTTCACATTCCTTTCTGCCCGAAGGTCTGTCCCTATTGTAGCTTCTACAAAGAAGCTTCCGACCGAAATAAGACGCAAGCCTTCCTCGACGCTCTCCTGCTGGATCTCGAGCGGCGCCTTCGCGAAACGCCCGCTTGCCGCCTGGAAACCATCTTCTTCGGTGGCGGCACTCCATCAGCCCTTTCGGTTAAACAGCTGGATTTTCTACTTTCCGGGCTCCATCGTCGCCTCGATCTTTCATGGTTGCGCGAATGGACGCTCGAGATGAATCCGGCAACGGTGTCTCTGGAAAAGGCGCGAATGTTGCACGATTTCGGAGTCAATCGCATCAGCATGGGCGTGCAATCCTGGGATCCGGAAATCCTGCATCGGCTGGGCCGGGTTCATTCCGCCGAACAAGCCGAGCGTTCCTTTAACATTCTGAGGGAGGCCGGATTCAAAAATTTGAACCTCGATTTGATTTTTGGCGTGCCTGGACAATCCACCGAGGTATGGCAACAGAGTCTGGAAAAGACCATCGCCCTGGATCCAGAACATATTTCGGCCTACTGCCTGACCTATGAGGAAGACACAGAATTTTTCAGACGCTTCCAACGCGGCGAACTTGTTCCAGACGCCGAACAGGACGCAACATTTTACGAGTTAACGATGGCCACCCTGACGGCCGCGACTTATAGCCAATACGAGATCTCCAATTACGCAAAGCCAGGTTACGAATGTCTCCATAACCTTGCCTACTGGTTCGGCCACGATTACCTCGGCCTGGGACCCAGCGCTTTCTCGACGATTGGCAAAAGGCGATGGCAAAACACTCCGGATACCAGCGTTTACATCGAGCAACTTCGCTCTGCAGTGGAACCGATTGATTTCAGGGAACAAGTCAGCGACCGGATGCGCAAAGCCGAAGCGATCGCGTTCGGTTTGCGCACCGCGATCGGCGTTTCTGAATCGGAGATGCTCCCGTGGACGAGCGAGGTGGAAGCCCTTCGGAAAGAAGGGTACCTCGAAGAAGGGAATGCTCGGATTCGGTTGACCGTGAAAGGCCGCATGGTCGCTGATTCCATCGCTGAACTCTTCGTATGATGACTTACGATGTGCTGGTCGTTGGCGGCGGCCCGGCTGGCGCCACCGCCGCGGCTCTCGCCGCGCGGGCCGGACTCTCGACCCTGATCATTGAACGAACCAGGTTTCCCAGGGAGAAAGTTTGCGGCGATTGTCTGAATCCCGGCGCCTGGAGAGTGTTGGATGAACTCGGGGTCAGTGAAAAGATTGACCGCTTGCCATCGGCGAAACTTCGCTGGGTCGACTTCCGGAACATTCAGAGGGCGCTCAATCCGATTCGCGTTATCAGACCGAGGCAGGGGAGAGCGCGGGATCCGGAGAAAACTCTTCGATGAAACTCTCATCAACCACGCCATCTCGTCAGGGGCCGAGGTGAGATTTGGAGAACCTGTGTTGAAGATCAGGCCAGGTTCAGCCTGGCAAGTTTCTACCAACGACGAAACCGTGCAAGCCAGGTTCCTCATTGCCGCTGATGGACGCAATTCGTCTGTCGCCCGACTTTTGGCTGATTATCCAAAGACAGCCACCGACCGTGTCGGTTTCCAAACCCATTTTTTGTCTGACGCTGAGCCTCACGTGGCATTGCAGCTGTCTCCATACGGTTATCTCGGTCTGGCAACAGTCGGGGAAAACCTGACAAACTTATGCCTGGTCTGTCGGCCACCCCACGCTGATCGCTTTCGGCGCGAAGCGGAAGAAAAGTTTGGGCTACCTGCCGGCCACCGATGGCTATCGATAACTCCTTTGACCAGGATAGCCGTACAATCCAGGCGTCCCAACCTGATGTACATCGGCGACGCAGCTCGGGTTGTCGAGCCACTCACCGGGGAGGGAATACTGTACGCGCTGCGGACTGGAGCCTTGGCCGCCAAAGCCATTTCCCAGGCCACGAAAAGTTCTTCGGACCCCTCCCTCTTTTACACCGCCTGGCATACACGAATCTACCGGAACCGGCTGTGGGTAAATCAACTGGCCAGACTCGCGGTGTTGCATCCGCAGATTTCGAGCACGCTTTTTGAGCTTCTCAGATTCTACCCGGCGCCGTTAAAGTATCTGACCAGCAAGGTGGTTACGGAGAAGGGCCAGGAAATCAGCTTGATTAATTGTCTACGAAGCTGAATGGTCTCCCGCGATTGGAATGTTTTCAGTATATTTTGCGGGCGAGCTTTTCTCTTCGAAACACCTGGTGGGCAATGCTGCATTAGCAGACGCTATCGCGAAAGCGTCGAATCACAATTTCATCTGCGTCCTACCTCAAGCGTTGGATGAACGGAATTTGAACGCGAAGGGGATCCGCGACCAGGATATCGTTACCTTGATCGGTTGTGACCTGGCTATCTTCAATTTTGACGGACCGGAACTGGATTCCGGAACCGTGGCGGAATTTTTGCTGGCAAAATTCGCCGATATTCCTTCGCTCCTTTTGCGAACTGATTTCCGTCGGGGCGGTGATCAGGAAGAGGACCCTTGGAATCTCATGATGAGCTTCTACCCGCGAACACAGATTCTTTGCTTAAGTAGTATGGCCCTATACAAGAAAGCGCTCATCCTGGGAATGTCTCCTGTCGAGGCCGGTCAAAATCTGCTCGAACAAGTCGCTGGGGAAGCCGTCAAAGGGCTGGAATTGCTCAGCCAATCGCCTCCCACCATTTCCAATGATTTGACCGAACCGGTCTTCCGCTGGATCAGCAAAATGCCGGGCTTTAATTCCGCAAGGAGTAGTGAAAAAGTGATGGCAGCACTTACCGAGAAAAAGGCGAAGCGCCTCCTGCCGTAGGAGCAAAAGGCTTCAGACTCGTATTTCTATGCCGAAAAATTTTAAACCTCTCATCGACGAACTTCGGACCATTATTGAGAATTCGCGAAGCGGTCGACTCTCTCCGGCCGATGAGCAAAAGGGCGCAGCGTTGTTTAAGGAGTTGGTCATGTCGGGAGGAAAGGCGCTTTCGGGTGCGCTCGAACTTCTGGGAGATCTTCCATGGTTTGTCCCGGTAAACGGTGCTCTGGAAGCCTGGCCCCAACTCAGCCCGATCAAGCAACGCAATTTCCTCGCCGCTTTGAAGCCGCTGGAGTCCGATGCGTCCAGGCGAATGCGCCTCAGCATCGCCCGTGGCCTTCACAAGTTAGATGCTACTTCCGCGCTCAGGCTTATCGTTGCCACGCTCCAGAGTTTGCGAACTGAGAACGGCTTGGCCCCAAAGGACCGGCAAATCTTTTTCAGCGTTTTGATCGGAAAGAACAAACCGTGGTTGCTCCAGCTCGACCTGACGACCTTAAAGCCACCCGAGGCGCAGCTTCTGGCGCTGACCGCCATTGAGTGTTCTGCCAGCGCCAACCCTCCTTCGGTCGTCGCGGTGCTCCAATGGGCCAAACCTTTTCAGCCGCTCAGCACCATCCCGGAACGGATACAACAGGAGTTGGCCAAGACTTTTGGGAAATGGAGTTCTCGATGGCAGAAGCAGCTCCCGGAACAGGATTTGCCGCCGATCCTGAGCGAAGTTATCCAGGCAAAACTGGCCAAGGCTCCGAACCAGCCGCCTCAACAGAGAAATGCCCCTGTTGCTCGATCTCAATCGTTAGATCCGGTGCAACACCCCAAGCAGCATCCGCGGCACCCGCAGCAGGCCCATCACTCCGGTAAGTTTCCCTCGCAAACTGGCGGTCCGGATCAATCGGAAAAATCGTACCGCCAAAAGCCTGATAAACCCGTACCCAACCATCATAGGTCAACGCCGGATTTTTCGGATCTTCTGAAAGAGATCGAGGCACACTTCAATTATCTACGGGAAGATCTGCAAGCCGCTAAGAATCAGCTTCGCCAAGTAAATCTTCCTGGGAGACAGGCGGATACGGCCTCCCCCGAAACGATCAAAGAGGTCGAAAAGTTGCGCGAGGAAAACGCCCGCTTAACGGAAAGCATCAAGGTATTGCGCGAAACTCTTAATGATCTCGCGAGCCAAAACTTCGATCAAGCTGTCAGCTGCAAGGCTGATACCGAAGCGCCGGTGACGGATCCGGTCGAACAATACAAATCATTGCTCACACTCAGGCTCCGCGAACAGATTGTGAATTTTCAGACCTTAAATCGCGAAAATCATATCGACGGCATTCCGTTGCTCCTGGACAACCTCCTGCGGACGCTGCAAGAGAGCGGCATAGACCTGGAAAATATTGAACCGCCGCCACCGCAGGCGCGAAGGCGCTACTGAACCACGCCAGCACGGCGGCGAAGAGGACAGACACAAAGGCCAACGAAGGTTTCTTACAACGGGATGCATTCGTGGTTCGCCTTCATGCCTACCAGAATTCGAGCTGTGAGGCTGCTTCAGATGCCTCCTCCCCGAAACGCACACCTAGACCCAGAAGCCGGACCCCCAGGTTTTTGCGTCGTAAACCTTCGCGCAACAGCCCCAGGTAACTCTCCAGCTGCACAGGTAAGCCGGCCCGTTCGACGGTGGTCCGTGCAAAATCAGCAAATCGGATTTTAACAAAGACCGCTTTAACCCTGCCTTCATTGCCAGATTTTTTCAGGTCGGCCATCAACTCCTCGAACAAGTCCGGTATTCGAGCTTCGCATTGCGCGAGTGACGTCAGGTCTATCCTGAAAGTTCGCTCGTTACCGAGCGACTTGCGTTCCCGGTCCGGCGTGACCTCCCTCCGATCATCACCTCGGCACAGTAAGTAAAGCTCGAGTCCAAATTTGCCGAACCATTCATGCAGCTGAATGCGCGAACATCGTTGAAGCTCTCCGCATGTCCGAATACCGAGGCGTGCGAATTTCTCAGCGGATTTCGCGCCGATGCCCCAGAGCTTTTGTACGGGCAGTTCTTGCATGAACCCGGCGATATCCTCCGGCCGGATTTCGAACTGCCCATTCGGCTTATTCCAATCACTCGCGATTTTCGCCAGCATCTTGTTGGGAGCGATCCCAGCGGAAGCGGTCAGGCGGGTATTCTGAAAAATCAGTTGGCGAATGATCTGGGCCAGTGCAGCCGGATCTCCATCGCGCCGAGAAACGTCTAGAAACGCTTCGTCAAGCGAGAGTGGTTCGACAAGTGGTGTGAATCTGAGCAGGATTTCTCGGAACTTTGCCGACTCGCGTTGATAAACGGCAAAACGGGTAGGCATGACGATCAAGTTCGGACAACGCTGCAAAGCCTTAAAGGTTGGCATGGCCGAGCGCAGGCCAAATTTGCGAGCCTCGTAGTTACATGTCGTTAAAACGCCACGCTGATCGGGCGCACCACCACTGCGACTGGTTGACCGGCAAGTTCGGGCCTGTCCCGAACCTCGATGGCGGCATAGAAGCAATCCATGTCCAGATGGATGATGGTACGGTGCATATGACCGTTGCGACCTCCTCGACCTTTGTCGAGTCTCTCTCCACCGATACGCCGGCGCCCTCCCCCACTATCGCTGCGCCAATTTCGCAATAAAATCGTACGGGTAAGGTGCCTGCGCCTCACTGGCGGCGTCGAGCTTCTCAACGTGCTCTGGCGGAAGCGACCATCCCACCGAACCAAGGTTATTTTCGAGCTGCTCCATCCGTCGTGCCCCGATGATCGGTGCGGTCACCCCCGGTTTCTGCAGGAGCCAGTTAATCGCTACCTGGGCGGGAGCCCGCTGCAGGGCGCCAGCAACTTCATGCAACGCATCCAACGTTCGCCACGTTGGTTCGTTATTATAGGCACTCCATTTTTCGCCCCACCCCTTTTGCTCGGCGAGTTCGATCCGTGACCCCTCCGGCGGCGCAGTCATGCCGCGTTTGAACTTCCCCGAGAGCCAGCCGCCCCGAAGCGGACTCCATGGGATAATTCCCAAACCTTCCTTTACCGCCAGCGGAATTAATTCCCATTCGGTGCTCCGGCACAGAAGATTATATTGTGGTTGGAGACAGACGAAACCCTCCCACCGGTTCTCCCGACTGATGTCAATGGCTCGTTGCAGCTGCCAGCCACCGAAGTTGCTCGCTCCAACGTAACGAACGACCCCTTTCCTCACCAGGTCATCCAGCGTCGACAATGTCTCTTCCAGTGGCGTTTTAGAATCCCAACAGTGAACCTGATACAGGTCAATGTATTCGGTCTGTAACCGCCGCAAACTGGCCACCACTGAACTCAGAATGTGTTTGCGACTCAGACCAAGATCGTTCGGTCCCTCTCCCATCGGAAATCTGACTTTCGTTGCTATCACCACGTCGTCACGACGCTGCCGCTTCAACCAGCGACCGACAATCTCTTCCGATCTCCCCGTCGAATAAACGTTGGCTGTATCGATGAAATTGCCCCCAGCCGCGACAAAACGGTCCATCATCTGAAAGCTCTCTTCCTCCGTAGCTTCATTCTCTCGCCCAAATGTCATCGCCCCTAGACAGAGTTCACTGACCTTCAGGCCAGTCTTTCCCAGGTATCGGTAATTCATATGTTCGTCGTCTACATCCATCATCAACTCCGTCGGTGTCCAGGGAGATTTGGCGTTCACCGTTCGGCGTTCACCGTTCGGCGTTCGGCGGCGCAGTCAGGACATCGGTAACACTTATGGGTCAGGACATCGGTAACACTGTTACTGTTTTAGTTCATGTTTTGATTCTGTCATCTGCGAACTGGATATCGGGCAACAAAATGGCGCCCAGACTTATCCATAATCGCCCCGGGCCGGTGGGTTGCGAGAATGCCTGGCACAGGTACGCCACGTCGCAGCAGCACGCCGGCCCGGAAAAAGGCGATTGTGGGTAAGTCGCGAGTTGGGGCCACTCGACGTCCAGGGAGACCACCAGGATAGCCTTTAGCCCCTACGATGGTGGAGTTGGTTCATGAGGCCTCCTGGGACCTTAGGAAATCGACCTCCTGCGGATCAAGGTGTCCGAGCAGGAGCCGGCCAAACCAAATCTCCAGTTGGCCCTTTTCAGTCCTTTGGAGCCCTACCTCCCAACCCGCCAGGCTCCCGGTGAGGAATACCTTTTGGTTCTTCCAACTCAGCTTGCCGTTTTTGTCCACCAAGCGGGTCGCCATCCCGGGATAGCTCAATTGGACTTCTGCGGTGGGGTAAGGCCTGCTCGAGTCCCGGTAGAGTTCCGCCGGACAACGCATCCCCAGCGCTTCGTGCGGGCGCTCCCGGTTAAACTCTTCTCGCCACAACTCCAGCGCCTCTGGCGTTGCTCCTTGACCCAAGCTTTCCAACTCTTTAGCGATGTCCCGATGCAGCCTTTCGTGCCCTCCGTTATCTTGCGGATGCGCCGGCCGACCTCGTTCCAAATCGATCCCCAAGGCCACCCACCACGCCGACAACCGGCTCAATCCGTGCAAGGCCTGCACGCTGGCAAAGGGCGCCCCATTATCCGAGCGGATCGCTTCAGGTAAACCGTGTCTCTCAAAGATCCGCTCAAAGGCCTCTCGCACTGTCTGGCTGCGCGCATTGTCCATCGCTCGCAACTCCAGCACGTAACGGCTGAACTCATCGCGTACCGTCAAGGGTTCACACCGCCCACCTCTCCAAAGCGCCACCAGCCCTTGAAGTCCACTGTCCACACCTCATTGGGTTGCTTGTCCTCGGCGCCCACTGCTCAGCCGCCCTCCTTCCTGCGGCCCCTTTCGCACCCGGCGCGGCTGGGTCAAACCCACTTGCTCAAGGACCCGCTTAAAACTGCTCTCGCTTGGCGCCTGCCCGTGGCGCCGATGGTACAACGTCCGGATCTTCCGCGGACCCCAATGTCGATGCACCAGCTTCAGCTTCACCATTTCGCACACTTGCCCTTCACTCAATTGCTTGGGACTGCTCCGGGGCCGCCGCGAATCTTCCTCCATCCCTTCCAGCCCTTGGCGTAAAAACCTTTCTCGCCATTTGTAACCCGTCTTGGCGCTGATCCCATATTCCCGGCACAACCCTCGAAAATTCAACGTTCCCAGCGCCTTCAATGCAAACTCTCTTCTTTGGTCCATAGGTTCACTTTTTTTCCACGGCATTTACCGGCCTTTTTACTCCGGCTTTGCCTTTGAAGTGTTACCTATGTCTTGAACCTATTGTGTTACCTATGTCCTGAACCTGGACCGGCGGCGCAGTCGTCGGCGTATGGCCGTTCGCATCGGGAGAGGGTTTTAAGTTTTGGGTTTTGGGTTTTGAGTTGCGGTAAACCGTCAGAATCGCTGACAAAGCAAAGCGCAAAACCTTCATTTGAAATCGTGCCACCATAACCGACCAGGCGAGGCGTCGCCCCTTTATCAAGGAAATTGTGTCGGTGTCCGGAGTTGCTCGACTTAACTTGCCCGGCGATCCCGAAAGGCCCGCGGGGAGGTCACGCTCCCACGGGCCGCGTCCATCGGAAACCCAAGGGAGCTTACGCCTGCGGAAAAGCAAGAACAGGAAGTAGCCGAGGGTTGCAAACGCCTCATCAAAAATGCCATCACCTGCTAGAACTATCTCTACTTGTCCCAGAAGATCAGTGAGGTCATAGGGCCAGAAGCGCGGGAGACCCTATTCCAGGCCATCTCCAACGGCTCGGTCGTGTCCTGGCAGCATATTAACCTGCTGGGCGAATACGACTTCTCGGATGAAAGGCTACAGGATTCGGTCGGGATCAAGCCCCAGAATTAGCCGCCTGAAAGCAGTCTAATTTTGGGAGCCGCAAAAAGCCACATCTCGTTGCGTATATGCGGGTTTGTGCCAAACCTTGTGGTGTTTTACGTACCTTTGTTGGAACATCCCCATAGTTGCGATATTTGGTTGCCATTTAGAAGAAAAAGGCAACAAATTTTCGCAGCATCTTTCCCCTAGGAAGACGCTGCACCCGCCCAGTGCTGCGGAATCGGTCGTTTTTGCACTAATTCCAAATCATACAGTGTCGGAGAAAAGAATCCCGACTTACCCACGATTATAGCGCCGTTTTTTGCATTTTTATGCCGGCGACTGGACCCGAAGTAACCGGAGCGCATTCGCGGTGACGATGAGCGTCGCACCTGTGTCGGCGGCAATAGCGAGCCAGAGGCTGGTGTAGCCGAAGATGGCCAGAACAAGGAAAACCAGCTTCACCGCGATGGAGAAGGCGATGTTAAACTGGATCACGTGCAAGGTACGCCGGCCAAGATGAACGGCTTCGGCAACTTTACTTAGGTCGTCTTTCATTAACGCAATGTCGGCAGTCTCAATGGCGGTGTCGGTTCCGGCTGCGCCCATGGCGATACCGATTGTCGCGGCGGCCATTGCTGGTGCATCGTTCACGCCGTCACCGATCATTCCGACGTTGCCATAAGCGGCGAGCAGCTCACGGACATGCTCGATTTTTTGATCGGGTAATAGATCGCCATGCGCTTCGTCGACACCTGCCTGCACCGCGATGGCGTTGACGGTGCGCTGGTTGTCACCGCTCAGCATGACTACTTTTTGAACTCCTGTGGCGTGTAGACTACGGATCGCGTCAGGGGCGTTGGGGCGCATCGTATCGCCGACCGCAATGATACCGAGCACCTCGCCGGCGCAATCGGCGTGCGGCTTGTGGCCGACGACCACGACCGATTGGCCCTGCTCTTCGATGCCCGCCAGCACGTTCTCGATTGCATCCGAGCAAACCGCCAGTTCGTGCGTGAAACGGTGATTGCCGACGAAGTAATGATGGCCGCCGACCTCGGCTTCCGCGCCACGGCCGGTGCGAGCCTGATAGTTTTCGCTTCGCGGAAAGTCGACGCCACGCTCCTCGGCATATTTCACTACAGCCTGCGCTAGCGGATGATCCGAATGCGTGTCAATCGCCGCTGCGATCCGCACGATCTCGGCCTCATCGGTGGAGTCGACCGAAACGACACGGGTGACGCGCGGACGACCCTCGGTGATCGTGCCAGTCTTATCGACAGCGAGCGCCTTAAGTTTTCCAATTGCTTCAAGAAATGCGCCGCCTTTGATGAGCACGCCGCGACGGGCCATCGCCGTCAGGCCCGAAACAATCGAAACCGGAGTCGAGATTACCAACGCACACGGGCAGGCGATAACCAGCAGCACCAGGGCACGGTAAAACCAGACACCCCATGCTGCACCGGAAATTATCGGTGGGAGGAGGAAAACGACCAACGCCAACGCCATCACCGATGGCGTGTAGTATTTCGCAAACACATCCACGAACCGTTGTGAGAGTGCTTTCTGCGATTGGGCTTCCTCGACGAGGTGAATGATCTTTGAAAGGGTCGTGTCGGAGTAGTTCTTGGTGACGCGCACTTCGAGCGAGCCTTCGCCGTTGATTGTCCCGGCAAAAACCTGATCACCTTGCTTCTTTTCCACTGGCATTGATTCGCCAGTAATCGGTGCCTGATCTACGGATGAGTTGCCATTCACGATTGCACCATCCAATGGGACGCGTGCCCCCGATTTCACTGCGATGATGTCGCCGACGTGAACTTTCTCGACCGGCACTTCGTCGAACCTGTCGCCATCTTTCAGCAGTGCTGATTGGGGTGCAAGTTTCAACAGCGACTGAATCGCCCGTCGCGCACGGGCCACGCTGAACGACTCCAGCAGCTCCGATAGCGCGAATAGAAACGCCACCGCCGCACCTTCCGACCACTCACCAATGCCCGCCGCGCCAAGCACAGCGATGGTCATGAGTAGGTTCATGTCCGGTGCCAAGCGTCGCGCTGCCGCGACCGCCTTCGGTGCAATGAACCAGCCGCCGGAAATGATGGCCACGAGGAAACAACCCAGCGCCACCGATTGCGGTGCGGAATGGGTCCAATGCATCAGCAGGCCGAGCAGAGTGAATGCGCCCGAGATGCTGACGGATAAAAGTCTCTGTTTTTGCCTCAGCTGCGCTTCGTCACCAGCTTTTTCGCCTTCGCGTATCGCTTTGAGGCCCGCGTCACCGATCACTTTGATCAAGACTTCCGGCGTGATTGTTTCGTCGTGGGCGATGATTGCTTTGCCCGACATGATGTTCACTCGCACTTCGCGCACCCCTCCCAACGGCTTGAGGGCCCGCTGGATCAGCGACACCTCTTCAGCGCAATCAACCCCGGCCACTTGCAGCGTGGTCTGCAAATTTCCAGCTGCGCTCGCATTGAGCGTGATTTCTGTGGGCGCTGCCTCGTGCGCGCAACACTCATCCTCATGATGATGATGATGATGATGCTCGTGGTTACTCATAGCTGGTATGCACAATTGTTCTCGCCCACGAAACACCCTGTAGCTACTATAGGGTCAAGCACCTATTCTGGTTGATAATGCAAAAGGCGATGTATGAGTAATAGTTTGAAAATCGGTGAGCTAGCCAAGCGAACAGGCTGTCTGGTGGAAACAATTCGGTATTACGAGCGGGAGGGTCTACTGCTTGAGCCCTCGCGTTCCGAAGGAAACTACCGACTCTATACAGACATTCACGTCGAACGCCTTCAATTCATCCGGCACTGCCGTGTGCTGGACATGACGTTGGAGGAGATTCGGAACCTGCTCAGATTCCGGGATGCGCCAGACGAGAATTGCAGCGAGGTAAATGCTTTGCTTGATGAGCACATCGAGCATGTAAATAATCGCATCAAGGAGTTGAGATTCCTACAAAAGAACTTACGAGGGTTGCGGAGTCGATGCGAGCAAGCACGGGCGATCAAAGATTGTGGAATTCTTCAGTCGCTGGGAAGCCCAGCAACGAGCCCATTACGATCGTCGGATGTTGAGCACCGGAACAGTCGCTTGCACAAGACCCATAAATGACCCCTGCGATTCCGCTACTTCCCCGTCATGCCATCGAGCTAGACGGTCCCGGATGGCTAAACCTATTCCAAGTCAGGGTCGTGGGTGGGTATTTACTTCTTTCGTGTGGGCAGCTAGCTAGAGCACTGCAAAAAAGGTTCGTTTTTGCAACGAGAGATACAAGTCTGGTTACTGTCGCTGCCATGCCTGCCTTCGCGGACACGAAGACCACGACCAATTCCTCGGGTCAAAGCCGTCTGGAGGCGCTCTTCGAGGCCGATCGCCAGTACAGATCGGCGGACGCTGTCGTCGTTTCGGAAGGACGCGAAGGTACTTACATCGGAAGTGGCGATGGGATGCGAACGGCGATCGGCTTCGAGGAACGGTTCGTTGGTCGCTATGGTCCGGGAACCACCTTTATCCCCTGGAGCGGCCGATCGGTGCCCGAGGATCTACATCTTTGCACGATAAATCCCGCGGGGTTCATCGAGACTCAAGACGGAGCCCGAATCCGATTCGATGGCAGAAGTTATGGCCAGAGAATACGCAAAATAGCGCCCCAAAAATCACGCAAAATAATTTCCCAAATCACACAAATTCTAACTTTGGGAATTACTTGTCGATTGCAGGTAAATCGTAGACTGGCACATTTTGAGGTCAGATTTTTGCAATTAAATCGTAGACCAACCCTACTTTTTGCAGCTAAATCGTAGACCGTTTGCAAAGACCAAGCTGCGGCTCCGACCCGATTCCTTGGCAACATAATTGGCTCGGGCGTAAATGCGCAAACCAGCGTCAATAAAGGATCGAGTGGCCACTTCGCGTCGACATACATCTTGCAGTTCGGATTGGGATCCGCTCTCCCAAGAACGACTATTTTGCATTTAAACGTGCGACCAATCGAGGAGGTCAAATGGTCTACGATTCAAGTGCAAAAGTCTACGATTTACCTGCAATTTGGTTTGCACTTAAATCGTAGACCCCGAGGGAAACATGCCCATTTCTGGTCTACGATTTAGCTGCAATCGATAACAGCGACGGTTTGCTGAGCCTCGAGGAGATCGATGGCATTGAGAAGCTCGCCCCTCAGGAGCGGGAGCAGATGGCCAACACCTTGGCTCTTTCACTTGCCAAAGAGATATTGAAAACCGCCAAAACTTTGCCTGAACGACTGATGGCAACCGGGAAAGTACCGTTCGATATCTACTTGATCCTAGACTCTCTGCAACGGCTCTCGAGACGTGGCCACGTCATTCAGGACGATTTGGCAAGGGAGACAGGTATTCCAAGAGCCCGCGTTTCAAACATCCTCAACTCAATGGATCAAGCTCTCGTTTCTGATCCCGACCATGAGGGGGCGGCGAAGGAATGCTCGTCACCGGGGGCGGGGTCAATGGCGGGTGTTGCATCTTCTCAACGGCAAGCCGGTGTTCAACTACAACTTCTGATGCTCGCGCAGCTCCGCTGCAGAAGGCCAGCAGCCGCTCGCTCCGGGCAATCACACCATCGTGTTCTATTTCACGTATGACAGCCCCGGCGTCGCAAAGGGCGGCACCGGCGTACTGAAGGTGGACGGCGAGGACGTCGCCACGCTGAAGATGCCGCACACGATCCCGTTCTTGCTTCCGGTTGGCGAGACCTTCGATGTCGGGATCGATACCCGCACACCGGTGAACGACAAGCACTACCCAGGTGCCGTTCGGCTTCAACGGCAAGCTCAACCAGCTAACCTTCCGCCTCGGACCGGTGCGGTTTTCCGAATTGGAACAGAGGAGGATTCGAGAAGCGGTCGCCATAGCGAACCACTAAGGCACAAGTCAGGGAATCTCTGCAATTTTTGATCCCGCGCGATGCCCACCTGTGTTTCAGCGCTGAAGTGGGCCCTCGCGCGGTACCCCGAGGGGTTGGAAATGATAGTGTGCAGAACGTTCTGCAAAAAAAGAGCGGGTCATGGTAACCTATCGTTACCGCTTTTATAGCGTGCCTAGCACCATTCAACTTGTATCCTAAATGGTCTTATGCCCGAGAAATATACTGACCCTACTGAAAAAGCCGCTTGGGAAATCTTCGTGCAATTGGTTGGACGCGGGAAGGATGTCGACACTGCGGTGCCGGATGCGTTTGACGCCGTTGAACGCTTCGATCACTACTGCGACGAGCGCCGTAAAAAAACATCGCCAGCCCACGCCGTAAAACGAAACCGGTCTGACCCCCACCAGAACCAATGAAAACCTCTACGCCCCCAGAACCGACAACTGTAAGGCTACCGACATCGTGAAGTCGAGCCCATCGAAGTCCTTATGGAATCTCTGCTCTACTTTTTGAGCACGCTCGAATTCCATCCTCGCCTTCTCAATGTCAGGATTGCGCGAGAAGCCCATCGCAATGTTCATCAGTTCTGGCAACCCCTCCCGCAAGGCTTGAAATAGTCCACTTTCGCTTCCGCATCATCAATCGTCTTTTCGGCGAGCTCGGCCGGCTCCGGATCGCTTTGGGGCATTTCGAGTTGGTCCTGGATCGTAGCCCAAAAAACTTGCAGCTGAATTTACGAGCACGTCCAGTGTTGCGCTAGCAAATGCTAACGTAATCAGGCCAAAACAAACAATTGCCCGAAACATCAGGCGATCATATCAGATTTATTCGGTAGACGGCCAAATACTGGCTTGCTGGAACCTTACCCACTCCTTAACCGAGGTGTCAGGGCGGCTGAGGGCGACGGTGGGGGAGAATGAGTGGATCTCGGGGCCGAAGCCTCCCTGAAGGATATCGAGCGTCTCGTCGATATTGCTCGTGTGGCACCGCAGCGAGGCGCATAATCTCGTTAAACTCGCGCTCGGAAACCTACTCTCCAAAAGGATAAATTTTCACCAGAGAGTGAAGTTTGTAACTAGTTCTCGATACGCTCATTTCCAGTGGCCCTATCGCCGATCCAAAGCGGCAACTGTTGTGGTTGAAGACATACAATTGGGACCATCCATACTGGCATCATCACCAAGGATACTGGGTGCACAGGCATGGCGAGCATATTTTTATTACTGTCCATTAGGTCAGGAAGAAATGACCACCTGGCTTGGTGTGGCTAGGACGTTCAGCGCCGCGGCTTACGCGGAGCCTCTGGGACCACACCTGGACGACGTGTAATGGAAACAGGTCTGCATTTGGCCTCCGTACCGGAACTTTCGGCGCGATCGATGACCCACAAATCCGTAGGAGCAACATTCGTGTGCGTAACGACACGCGAACCAAGGCGGACGAACCGTAGTTGGGCCGGCGTGTTCAAAGTCTGGGTGGGCTTGTCACGCCGGCCTGCTTGTCAGAACTTCAGACGCACGCTTCCATGTGGTCGCGAGCGATGTATATTTCTGGGCGGCCGCCCTGACCGCTCTCTTTCTCAGGCGCGCGGGGGGAGCACTCGAGCGACGCGCCACGATGGCCATTAGAGCTCTCGCGTGGTGGCCTAAAACGGGGGTCTGACGTTAAACTTGATACAGGACCTCTGAAAGAGAATTACCGAGCGCTTCCTTATGGCGTTACCGTTTCACTGATCACCAGGCGACACGTTTGGTCGGGTTACTGAATCGACCACAACGGAAACCGCTGTCCCGTACAGAGTCCGGGATCTTGAAGGTAAATAAGATCAACCCGGCGATCGTGACAAGCACCGATCAGCGGTTTGTTGTCTCCAAAAACGAGGGTGGCGAATGAGCCTCGATAATTCCTGGCCTCAATTCGAATGATCACGTGATACTGGTTGACCAGCCTATGGGCGGAAACAACTTCTGCGGGAATGGAGGTCATTCGCGTCACTTTCGGCGCAAGAAGTCTCGCCCAATTGAATTAGCTTCTCCCATACTCTTTTTCAATAGGTTGACCTTGCTCTTGGATATGGCAAAAGGATGCTCGAAGCAGACATTGCCTAGGGGGGCTATTTACGTAAACGATTTGCCGCGCTTCGAGGGTAACAGATAGCGGACCGTCGCTCTCTTGCGTCATATGAGTGCACGTCGCTGGTCAAAAACTGGCAATCTGCATTCGGCTGATCCGCGAACCTCAGCTGTTTGGGCCGCTGTCCGAATTGGTGACGCCACAGGGATTCACCAAAAGGTCGCCTTCAGCTTGCTCTGCTCAGTGAGATCATTCGCGTTTGGTTGACGCTCTTGGACCGCGAGCATGAGAGCCGCGAAAACCACGGTACCCAAAACTCCCGTTGCAAGCCAAGTTGCCTCACGGTTACGGAACTAAGCTGTGGCTTCTGAGCCGATCTGCGGCGAAGTTGGTGGATGGCCGGTGAAGATTCTGATACGTCCATTAAGCTTTACTTGAGGGAGATCATGCGAGTTCCGTTGTTGACTCCGCAAGATGAGATCACTTTGGCCGCGCGTATTAAAAAGGGTGACAGCGAGGCTCGGGCTTGGATGATCAAAGCAAACCTCCGACTGGTCGTTAAGATCGCCCACGATTATCTAAATTTAGGGCTCCCTTTCCTAGATTTGATTTCTGAAGGAAACATTGGTCTGATGAAGGCTGTCGAGCGGTTTGACCCGGCAAAGGGTGGCAAGTTGAGTACCTATGGTGCTTGGTGGATCAAGCAATCGATCAAGCGGGCGCTGGCGAACCAGAGTAAGACCATCCGGCTCCCAGTACATCTGGTCGACAAGATCTACAGCCTTAAGCGAGCCTCGCTGCAAATGAGCGAGGCGTTAGGTCGCGAACCGACCGTTGAAGAGCTTGCCGAAGAGATCGGTATCTCGAGCGCGAAGCTTTCTCAGCTGAAGACGGTTTCGATTCGTCCGGCGTCTCTTGATGCTCCGATCAGCGATGATGATTCAACCGCATTTGGCGAGATCGTCGGTGATGAAGAGGCGCAGACGCCGTTTGAGTTGTTCAGAGACAAGAACATGCGCGACGAACTTAGCGAGCTTTTGGAGGTGTTGGACGACCGCGAGCGGAAGATTATCTTCCAGCGATTCGGGTTGGACGGCGGCAAACCGAAAACTCTCGAAGAAGTCGGCAAGAAATTCGGGGTGACCAGAGAGCGAATCCGGCAGTTGCAGAATATCGCCCTGGCCAAGCTTAGACGAGCGCTCGCCAAGAAGGAGAAGCCGATCGTACGCGACCCAATTCAATTCCTCAAACCCGTCTCTCCAGATCCCACCAAGACGAGCGTGGCCAAAGCTATACATCGCCCAAAGCTACCCTGCATGTGGCCTCCTCAACTCGCTTCTAATGGCGTGCGAAAATAAAGAGTTCGTCGCAGCTTGCCTGTACAAAGTCAACGTTCGCAATCACCTGGGAAAAAGCGTCGTGAATTTTTTCGTGGTCTGAACGTCAAACGTGCGGGGCTCCTTCCGCGACACCGGCAACCGCTAAAGCGCATGAAAATCGCGGACCGTGTTTACCTGATCGCGGACCAACTCCAAACCGGGCCCGGGATCCAAATGGTCTACGATTTAGCTGCAGTAGTCTACGATTTACCTGCAAATTTGTTTTGTAATTAAATCGTAGACTCCGAGGGAGAGGAGCCTATTTCTGGTCTACGATTTAACTGCAATCGACATCAACCGTGACCCACGAGTGAAATGCGCAGCCTTTTGATGTGCACGCCGTCGCGGGCCATCGCCGTCAGACCCCAAACAACCTTGCTTTTCTCCACCGGTATTGATTTGTCGGTGAGGGACGGCGTGCCACTCACTACTGCGCCGTCCAAAGGAACTCCAGGTAATGTCTTGTGGACCGGCGAGGTTGGAGGTTTATTTGCATTGTTAAGTGGCCAAATCCAAATCAAGGTTCTCCCGTCCAGCCGATTATTTAGTCTATCTGGGTTATAGGTTTACGGCATGGATCCTTTCGCAACTCCCGCTGCCCTGGACCTTCAGGCTCGGGCAGGCACTCGGAGTTTTTGGCTATTTAGTTCTTGCGAAGTATCGCAAGCTAGCATCGGTAAACGTTAGAATCGCTTTTCCAGAATGGACAAAAAAACAGGTGCGAAAAAATGGCCGCGAACATTTTCAGACGGTGACGGCTAATCTTCTCTGTTCATTGGTTCTCACGCAAAAGCCTCACGAAGCGAACTCCTACATCGACATTTCTCAGCTGCTGGCTGCGGCCCCGAAAATCAAGGCCGCTTCCAGCGTGATCTGGGTAATCAATCACATCGGGAACTGGGAGCTGTTCATTCTTGCACCCCGATGGCTGCAGAACCCGCTCTGGGCGGTGATTTACCAGAAGCTCAGTAATGGATACCTGGATCGACATGTGCAGCGATCCCGGGAAAGCTCGGGTGTGTTGACGATCGATCGGACGGAGGGACTACACCGGGGCGTGACGGTCTTACGGAACGGAGGGATGCTAGGCGTTTTGATCGACCAGCATGCTGGTGACAAAGGAGTCTGGACCCCGTTTTTTGGTCGGTTGGCGTCGACCACTCCGTTTCCGGCAGTCCTGGCGAAAAAGACAGGCGCAGCATTGATGCCGGTCAGTATTGTTACTTCTGGAATCGCGCGTTGGCGCGTCGAGGTAGACGACTTCATCCCCAGCCGGGAAGCATCAACTGCCGAAATCACCGCTCGTATCAATCTGAGTCTGGAAAAGCAGATTCGAAAGAATCCGAGTGATTGGTTCTGGGTACACAATCGGTGGAAGACGCCCAACCCGCAGTTTTTGCTTCGCCATTATCACCGGGGGGTGTACGTGCCGGCTGAGGTCGAAAGACTTAAGCCCTTCCGCGTGCTCATACGATCGAGCGACTTGCCGGATGCGGCAGCAATGAGTGTGGAAGCAGCACGACGGATTAAACGGGGACGCCCTGACCTACACCTTACCGTTCTGGTCATCGATAGGCTGGCAGATTTCTGGCGCAACATTTCCGAAGTAGATGAGGTCTTGCAAATAGAGGACGGGAGCAGCGTGTTCGCTGTCGCACGCAAGATCCGGGATCGGTTCGATGTAGCGATTCTGTTTACTAGTTTCCTGCGTCCCGGCATCGAAATCCGGCTAGCCGGGATTCCGCGCCGGGTCGGTTTCTCCAAGCCGTGGCGTGATCTCTTGGTTAACCAGTTTGTGCGCCAGCGTTCGGGATCGCTTCCGTACCAGGAAAATGGACCTCTCAGAATCGCTGAACGCATTGGCGCGGATTTAGCGGAAGAGTTACCCTCGTTCTTCGGCTCGAACAAACCATGAGTAGCCGCCGATGTCAGGGCGGGCGGATACGCAACCTATCGTCAGTTAACTGTCGATTCCCTTTATTAGTGGAATTTGCACTCGCGACCCTGACAATTGCTCTTAATGGGCGGAATAACATTTTTGCTGCCCTTAAATACTGGAATTGTGCCGTTAATCTCCGGACTCGACCGCTTCGCCGACACGCTGCAACGTCCTTGTCGGCTGAAGTAGTAGGTCAGCCCGCTTTGGCCAAAAGCCACGAGGGAGTCTGCGTAGCCAATAGCCTTGGCCGCCTGATAGGATGGCTTCGCGCCGCTCTGCCACTTGAGACGGCCAAGCGGGGTGCAAATCGGGTTGCCTGGCCCCTTTATCGCTGGACTCTCCTCGAGGGACAGAAGCCGGGCAGTCCAGTAATAAAGGGCATCGCGACAACGCGCGCTCCAGATTTTCAGACCTCTAATTTCGAATTTCGACGGAGACTGTTCAACTCTTGTCGCTTGTCGCCTTTAGGCGATGCGACCAGCAAGAGTGAACCTCCCGGATATACGAACGTAGGCTTCCGACTGGCGCTGCGCCCTCTGGGCGTCGAATGACCGAACGCTCCGGGTAAGGGACTTGGAGAGACGGAGAAGAGATCGCGGCTTTCGCCGGAGACGTGCCATGTCGAGTTGCGCTGTCGGTCCAGGCGGGCGGGACGATTATTGCCGGAGACCGATCGGGTCGAGTGCAACTGTCAGGACTTTTCAAGCACGCTCTAAGGAGACCCGCGCGGAGCCGAGGTCCCGGTCCCGCTATCCTTTTACCCTCCCAAGGCAGGGCGGCGTTCAATCTGTTGGGAAACATCTTGAACCTGCCCCCGGCTGAGCGATACTCGGTCCTGGGCGTTACGCGTTTGCCGGACGGTGAGACCTTTCGCGAGGAGTTCGTTCTCGGCACTCCGGTGCCGGTGAACCATCCCTATCGCCGCGCGCTGCCAACCGGGACAATGCGTTCCTTCTGGCCTTTTCCGAGCACTCGCACGGTGTGGTCTAGCAGATCCAGATTGGTGACGTCGAGCGCCACGAGCTCACTTAAACGCAGTCCACTGCCATAGAGCAATTCCAGTATTGCCGCATCACGGGTGGCTGCCCAGGCCGACGCACGGCTTTTAAAGGTGCCGTCAAAAGCAAGCATTTCCGCCTCACTTTTTCAGCTGCATCCGGGTGAGCGTTTCCGCTATCGCTACAACTTCTTCGTATTTTGGGAACGCGAGCTGCGTCTGGAAGCGACTGTTGCGCTCCACGGGAAGTTGGCCCATCCGCGTTGCGTGGGCGGCAGACGCCCTGCGCCCGATTAAGCACGGTTCGTTTCGGGCGCGCGTTCGCCTTGGCAAGACCCGGGTGTTCTCATGGTTCAAGGGACACCTTTTGGTAAGTGTCTGCGGAGCCCTCATTCTGCTCTACGCCCTGTTCGAACTCGCGACGCAGGTTTTCATCGCATCTTGTTGAGTTTGGAACCCCAATTTCTTTACGTTTTACCTATCTCCCAATGCTATGCACTTACGATTTTAAATGAGGACGTCCTTCGATATATCCGCCAAAGATGTTGTGAGGTAGTTACTTCGAACAGCTTTTGTAAGCAACACAGAATCTGGATCAGAAAAGCTTCATTCGTCTAGCATCACGTAGATTTCGTTGAATCCATAGATCAGTGGATTCTTTTTCTCTTCTCCGAGATTCTGAATTTCAAGTGCTCCAGGAAGCACTCTCACAATTTTCCCGGTTGTGAACATCCGAGACCCATCACCTTTGAGATGATAGTGAATGGTTTCTCCCTCAACTGCCCACGAAGGTTTCTGAGGCATGATCAGAGTCTAGAAGAGCTGCGTTTCTGATTCGAGACAAATTCACTTCTTCCGAGGGTAAAGACAACGGATCTAGCGTCAGGTACTCTTTTCGGCAGCAGTGTACGAACGGATGACCGCTACGATTTTGAAAGATAACGTCAAAGATGTCCTTACAAGGCACTCCGGACCTCATCGAATGCCATTCGCCGACTACCTTTCCAGCTCCGTAACTCTTGTGTGTGACAGTCATGCCGACTTTGACCGGCTGTTCGGTCTGCCTCAAATGCATACTTGCCATTGTCGAAAGTTTTAGCCGTGAGACTGCGTCAATTACAATCGCGTCCGAGTTTTTGGGTGAGTGTGATGTTCCTCTTCATGGTTGCGTGGGGCTTGCACAAAATATACACCGTGTTGCAAAGGATTTCGACTTCGGATCTGGGGTGCACACAATTTTTAGTCTAACGGACGCATTTGCTTGTTGTCTAATTTGCCGGCTCTCCCAACGGCGACGCTATAAATTTCATTGACCGGCACAAATTTGAAGCCTTGGGGATCTGTAACTCCCGCCGCCACGCATACGGGCGTTCACTGATCGTGTGAGTGCCGTACTGAATTGCCCCCGGATCCCGAACTTGGAACCAAGATTCCCTAGCGCCCGCCGCAGCGCCCCACAACCCGTCCTTACCAATCCCCTAGCCGGCGAGGTTCGCTTGTGCTTCGACTATCGCGGCGGTATGATTTAATGGATATCGAGATACCGGTTCCAAGTCGCGCCGTCACTAATGCCATCCAACTAGGGGTGAACCTCCTCGGTTGGTACGGTGCCAGCTTTTCCGATTCGCCGGATGATGAACGCCTCGTGCTTCTCGTTCGAGTGCTGCTCGATAACGTTGGTCTTGAGAACCTGCGCATTCCTCACGAACGAGAGGCTCGCGCCAATTTCATCACCGCCGTTGCGTTGCGTTTGGACTTCGCGGGAAAGAAAGAACTTTCAGATGCTGTTCGCCTCGGGGGGGCGCTGGGTGCGTACGACGAAGTGATTCAGGCTCAAGATCCCACAAATTTAGATCGATTGATCAAACTCGCGGGACTTGTTGGCATCTCGGAAACGAATATTCGCGCACTTGTTAAGGAACGAAAGTCGATCCACCAACCCGATCAAGCCGAAGTGTTGCTTAGGCACATACAGCAATGGCGAGAATCGTCGGCCGGCTCGAACGAAGCCCCATACATGTTTTTGTGCCACGCCAGCCCAACACCGCCCGCGTAAGAAGCGTTATCTCAAAAGAAGTAGAGGCCGATAGACGATCAACCTCATTGGGGCGCTGCCAACTCTTGGATCCCCTGTTGAATCTCCGAGGGACCGCCGTCCACTCGCAGGCCAGTGCATTCCTGAGTTGGCGCAGCTTTAAGAGCCAAAAACAATCCATGCTGCCCAGCCAATGAACAAAAGACCGCCAAGGCGGCTGACCAATTGGTTCCCTGAGGTGATCTTCTCTAGCAGGACAAAGCCGCTGATACAGGCGACCCATAACAGGTTCATCACGCCAACGGCAAACAGGAGGCCCATCAATGCCCAACAGCAGCCGAGACAGCAGCCGCCGTGCTTCAATCCGATCCTGAATGCGCCCCATGAGCCGTCCTGCCATTCGGTCGCCAAAAATCCCATTGGAGACCGGCAATGAGCCAGACAGGCATATTTCAGACGGCTAAGCTGGAAGAGACCTGCGCCGAGTAGCAATCCCCCGCCCAATGCTTTGCTTTGCTCGTGCTCTCCATCATCGGTGAAGGAGCGGCTCTGCGCATGAAGATCGCCTCCGCGATGCTCCAGCAATGGCACCGCGAGGATCCAGCTCGCTTACTCCAAGCCGCGCTCTCACAGGCGGAGCGCTTGGCTCAGATGGCGACTGAACTGGAGGCCCTGCGGGCTCAAAACGCTTCGCTGCACCAACAACTGGAAGTCAAAATAAAGCGCATTGCCCAGTTGGAAGCGGCACTCGAAGAGGCCCAAGTTGTATTCGCCGTTGGCGATATTGATCGCGTTTTCGCGGTCCTGCTGTGCTTTGTTCACTTCATTGAACGATACTTGCACCTGAGTGGGAGGATTGACGTTTTTCAACTGCACCTGATCCACGCGAATGCCCAGATGGTACCGCTTGAATAAGTCCTGCATCCGGGTGAGCGCCTCGATCTCAATGTCCTGCCGTCCGATAATGATCAGTTCGTCCACTGTGCGGTCGCCGATCACCTCACGCATTGCGGCCTCGGATAAATCCCGGAGGGTTCCCTCCGGATTGCGCACATCGAAGAGATACTGCCTCGGGTCTTCGATGCGATATTGCACGACCCACTCCACGAGGGCCGCATTTGGTCACCGGTGACCATGGCTTTTTCCTCCTCCGGATCCTGGCCGGCTTGAAGCGGATTCGTGTAGCCCGCGGGAGAAGCCGAACTCGAGTTTCAACTGCCGCCGTGTCGGCAGCACGGTCACCGACTCGATGCCAAATGGCAGTTTGAAGTGCAGCCCCGGCTCAACCGTGTTGAAAAACTTCCCAAAACGCAGCACCACACCCTCCGACTCGGCTCCAACCGTGTAGTAGGATGTCAAAAGCGCCGTAATCAACAGGACGATCAGCAGGCCGCCAATGAAGATGGCCGCAATCTGGCCGCCCGATGGGCGGCGGAAATTCAAATCGATGACGCGGTGCTCGTGATCAGCCATCGGAAGTAACGCTATTGGCGCATGGGGCTTAGTCTAGAACAATAACAGGCAGATCAGTCCGGTGTAACGCAGCGATGCGGGCCGCCCAGAGCCATAAACTTGCTGTGGAAGACAAGGCCGGCCAGCAGCGCCAGCACGCTCAGGCCGAAACCAACGGAGCTAGGTGTAGAGGTATATGTGATGGCTGTAGGCGAAGGAATTTTCCCATGATCGGACGACAAACATGGTGCAAAGGGATGTCAAGAGCGACCCCCTCTTTACTCTCTCCCCGAGAGGGAATTCCCCATGCTCTTTCTCGCTTTCTATCCCCTCTTCCAAAGTGCCTGGCTTCAACGTCTTCTCCCAGGCGGGCGGCCCCTACGATTCGGACTGATTTTGCCTTTCGAGAGCGAACCCCACTCGGCCCGGCAGCAAATTATACTTTATTTCGTTCTTCATTTTGGCGGCAAGCCTGCGGACCAAGCGGAACCCATCTTGTTTCCTTTGGTTATTTTGTCAAATAAGGCGAAACGTTTGACCCGTTCGCTCCACGGGATCGGTGGTGTGCGGCGAGTTGATGGACCGTCCAGTGGAGTGGAAGCTTGAGCTATGACATTACTAGAGATCTTTAAGATTGAGCGAGAGGTTGCCGAAAATCCACCCCTACCGGGCCTAACGGTCAGACGAATACCCGCCAGTAACCCTGACCATATTTGGTTGGTACTTGAATGGCCGCAGGGGGGCAAAACCGGATCGCACGAAGTCCGCGAGCTTTATGATTACCACGATTGGAAATTGCGAGTGGAGTCACAAGCTTAGCGTTTAACCAACATTTCCCGCCCACGGCGAGCGCGGCCACGACGAGAATATCGACCCGGTTTGAATCAGGTGGGGGCGCTGGATGTCGAGGGGTCGACCGATCTGCTCTGAGAAGTGGCCTGGCAACACGGCTGATGTCAAAACGCTCTTTGCCGGTCGAACGCTCAGGTTATGAGAGATTTCGGTGGTGGCCGATCGCGGGATGGTGAACAATCGCTCGCTTCAGGCAACGTCGCTCGCTTCAGGCAACGTCCGCAGACTTCCCCTCCTTGCTCTTAGCTTAGCCAAAGTAAGCTAAGAGCGTTGCCAGCCGCTATGCACCTCGGGTGCGCTTCATTCTGCCGTTTTACCGTTGTTTCCCACGCGGGCTTGAGGGCACGCGGTGTGGCGACACCAGCGCCGCGCGCCCCCCGTTCCCCTGGAAAGGTAAGTTACTTGTGCTTGCCGTCACTGGATCAGGATCACCGTAAGGTTCTTGGGGCCATGGGCCCCCAAAACCAGAATTCGCTCGATGTCTCCGGTCCGACTCGGGCCCGTGATGAACGTGATAAAACTGGGGTAGTTTTCAACGTACCGTGCCGAGAGCAGCTCAAAGGCCGGCAGATCCGGCACGAACTGATCGGCTCGGGCAATGACCAAGTGATGCGGCGGCAAGACCGACAGGGCACGCTCGCCCGCATTCTTCTCGGAAACGAAGGTTTTTTAAGAACCGTGGTCGGACTCCAAGCGGCCGAGCCTGTCGCCTAGGAACGGCCGTTCTCGAAATCCATTCTTGAAACCATTTTCTTGTAATGTCACGCTCGAGTTGAGTTTCGAGAACCGCCATGCTGATAGGCTATGCCGGGTATCCACCGATGAACAACACCTGCGGCTGCAGCTAGACGCCTTGAAAAAGCGGGCTGCAAACAGGTCTTCACGGACAAAGCAGGCGGCACCCGGCCAGAACGCAAGGGCTTGGCCGAAGCCTTGTCGCACCTGCGTGAGAAT
>CAWBKA010000045.1:0-63207 GCA_963789065.1 uncultured Verrucomicrobiae bacterium
GAACCGGAGGAGACCGGGGAACTCTTAGTACGAGGAACACCCGGGGTGTCTCTGTTTTCAAGCTATCTACACGATGATGCAGCGACGGCGAATGCCTTTGATCCCGACGGTTGGTTTAAAACGGGAGACTTGGTCAGGGTGCATGCGGATGGCGCGATTTCCTTCGCCGATCGGGCAAAGGACATGCTCAAGGTGGGTGGCGAAAACGTCGCCGCCTCGGAGATCGAACGCGTGATCTTGACAGTGCCAGGCGTCGCCGAAGTGGCGGTCGTGGCCGGACCGCACCCCATGCTGGTTGAGGTGCCTATCGCCTTTGTGGTAGCCAATGACGCCCGCCTCGGGATCGAGGAGCGGATTCTCGAGGCCTGCCGCCACCAACTCGCCGAATTCAAAGTGCCTCGGAGGGTGCGGGTGGGCGCGAATTACCACGCGCGGGTCTTGGGAAGATTGCCAAACATGAACTGCGAGCGGAGCTTCACGCGGAATCCATCGCGGGTACTACCCCCGGGTCAATATGACTTCGGCAGCCCGAGGGCACGCTTCGGCGATGTAGCACAGAATGAGTTGCGGGCTGATCGGTGCGATCCGCGGGATCATTACTTCGCGAAGGTAGCGCTCCACATGATAATCGGTGGCGTACCCGAAGCCCCCATGCGTCATGACCGCTGTTTCGCAGCTCTTGAATCCCGCCTCCGCCGCAAGATACTTGGCGGCATTGGCCGCCGCGCCACACTCGAGCCCCTGGTCGTAGCGATAGGCTGCGGACATCGTCATCAGCCATGCCGCTTCGAGTTCCATCCAGCATTGTGCCAGCGGATGTTGAATGCCCTGGTTCTGTCCTATCGGGCGATTAAAGACGATGCGCTCCTTTGCATAGGTGGCCGCCGTCTGCACTGCCAAGGAGCCGAGGCCCACCGCTTCGGCGGCGAGCAGCACACGCTCCGGGTTCATGCCGTGCAAGATGTATTCAAAACCACGGCCCTCCTCGCCAATCAAATCGCGCTTTGGTATTTTCCAATCCGTAATGAAGAGTTCGTTCGAGTCAATTGCTTTGCGGCCCATTTTGCGCATTTCGCGAATGCTGATCGCTGAGCGATCAAGATCCGTGTAGAAGAGGCTGAGCCCGTCGCTCGATTTGCGAACCTCTTCCAGTCGCGTCGTGCGCGCGAGCAGCATTATCTTATCGGCGATTTGGGCGGTGGAAATCCACACTTTCTGGCCGTTCACGAGGTAGTAATCGCCCTGATCGACGGCGCGAGTCTTCAATTGCGTGGTGTTGAGGCCGGTGTTCGGCTTCGGTAACGGCGAAACATGCCTTTTGCTTTCCGTCACGAATCGGTGGCAGCATTCGTTGCTTCTGTTCGGGGCTGCCAAAGAGGGCGACCGGGTTTAAGCCAAAAATATTGACGTGGATGGCAGAGGCCGCCGTGATGCCGCCGCCCGACTGCGCAACCGCCCGCATCACGACTGCGGCCTCAGTGATGCCGAGCCCAGCCGCACGCCGTATTCCTGCGGCATGCAGACGCCAACCAACCATCTGCCGGCATGGCCTCGAAGAATCCGCCGGGAAATGTGCCGGTCGTGTGGAATATAAAGCCGGGATCCCCGATCGAAGCGTGCGCACAGCCGGGTTACCGATTCTTCAATAGCCTTCTGCTCATCGGTCAGCTGGAAATTCATGATTTATTGACCCTGCCAGCGTGGTGCGCGTTTTTCCCGAAAGGCCAGCGGTCCTTCCTGCGCGTCGGCACTGCGATAGACGCGCTCAAACAAATGGTCGGCGCTGCGAAGCGCCACCGACCTGCCCGTCTGCGTCGCAATGCGCACGAGTTGCTTCGCCGCTCGGACGGTGAGTGGTGCGTTCAACACGATGCGGGCGGCCATCTCCATCGCGGTCTGCATAAGTGCATCTGGCTCCACGACCCGATTCACAAAGCCAATCTCGTACGCTCGTTGCGCGCTGATCGGTTCAGCCAAAAGTAGCAGCTCCATCATGATGCGCTGGGGAATCATATGGATGAGGGGAACGGCCCACGGCATGCCACGTCCGACTTTCGCTTCGGTAATGGCAAAGCTCGCCGAACTCGATGCCACACACAGATCGCACATTTGCGCGAGAATCCAGCCCCCCGCCGAAAGCCAAGCCGTTGACTGCGGCTATCACGGGCTTCGTCACATCAATGGTGTCGCCCAATATAGGCAGGAAATTCTTCGGCGGCGCGGCCAATTGCATCTCAGCCGCTTCCTTCAAGTCCACACCCGCACAGAACGCGCGCTCGCCCGCACCCGTCAAGATGGCCGCGACGATCGCCGCGTCACGTTCCACTCGTTCGAACGCGGTGAACAAGTCCGCCCGGACGGCGCCGTTCATGGCGTTGAGGGCCTGCGGTCGATTGATGGTGATGATCGCCACTGAGTCGCGGATCTCGAACAAAATGCTATCCGTGTCAGCGCGCGAATCCTTCTCTACTCGCGGATCCATAGTTCCTCCCAGGCGGGTCTGTGACGGGTGGTGATACATCGCGCTCATCTCGCGGTCATACCGGCCGAATGGCCCGCCCGATCGAGTTGCTCTCTGAATTGCGGCGCGGCGAGTGCAATCATGGCTTTACGCCGTTCGCCCAGGCTCTTACCGCGCAAATCCGCGACACCGTGCTCTGTGACAACGATGCTGACGTCGCTGCGTGCGGTCGTGACCGGTCCTGACAATCCAGCGACGATGCGGCTGAGCTTGCCGTCGCGAGAGGTCGATGGCAGAGCGATCACCGCGCAGCCACGCTCGGATTGTGAAGCCGCGCGCATGTAATCGACCTGGCCTCCGACGCCACCCACATAGTCATGGGCACTTGCTTCGGCATTCACCTGAGCGGTCAAATCCACTTCCACTGCTGAATTGATCGAGACGAAGCGCTTGAGTTGGGCCAATGTCTGCACCCCATGCGTGATCTCGCTCGAACAGAGTCTGATGCATGGATTGTTTCGTGCAAACTCATACAGACGCTGGGTTCCGATGAGGGTCGCCGTCAGGGTGACTCCTGGGGCCACCTCCTTGTGCTCGTTGGTGACCGCACCGCTCTGCATCAACAGCGCCGCGCTGTCGCCCAACATTCCCGAATGAATGCCCAAGCCCCGGTGATGCACGAGCAAACTCATCACCGATTCCGGGACCGCGCCGATGCCCGCCTGCAGAGTGGCGCGTTGGGGGATATACGTGAGAATCCGAAGGGCGATCTGTCGTTCGATCTCCGTAATTGGGCTCGCAGGTACCTCCACCGGCGGGCGGGAGGTTCTAACGATGATATCGAGCTCAGATTCCCGCGGTGGATCCTCCGATTCTGTCCAGGGGATCTGGTCATTGACTTCCGCCACCACCAGCCGAGCAGTTTCGACGGCCGCCCGCACATAGTCGCTGGTAAGTCCCCAACTATAGATCCCTCGGGCATTTGGAGGGGGAAGCTGGATCAAGGCCACCTCACAGGGGATCACACCGCCTCGAATGAGCCGGCCGATCGCTGACAAGTGAATCGGAAGAATCTCCAGGGCGCCCGCCTTGACCAGCGATCGTCGCGCACCCATCGCCCCGATACCGTATAGGCGAATGAGGTCCGTATGCTCAGGCTTTAGAAGCGAGGCGAAGCCGGCGCCCAAGAACATGCGCATGCTTCCTATTGTGTGGCGCTGCTCGATAAGTCTCTCGAGGACCGAGAGCGCCTCACCGCAGCCGTTCGAAGTGACGATACCATCGCCCGGCTTGATGATTCCCTTAAAATGTAGCGACTCTCCAGTTCAATGGTCTGGGCCATGCACCTGCTAGCTCCCGTTACTCACCGTCGACTTGTTAAAAAAACCCGAGTGACTAAATCGCCAAGCGAGCAGACACGTTCTCTCTTGATCCGTGCCATCATCCCGGCGCGGGAAATCCACGCAGATGTTTTCAACGCACGCTTACGGGGGAAATGCCTAGCCTGAATCGTTCGTATGAATTATACTGAATAGAGGGTTTGCTGTCACCACGGCTACTGTTGGGCGTCGCGAGCCGGTAGCGGTTTGGGCGGCAGATGTTTGATCCGGAAAGGGAACTGTAGTAGTAGTATTCACCGGTACGCTCGTAGTTAAAAATTGACGCCATCCGCGAGGGATTTGGGAGCTGCAGCGATCCTGATTGAGCAGGGTAACGTTAAATATAACTTCATGTCGCGATAACCATTGCCGTAAAGCGGATCCTTTGAACATGTTGAATCCGGTTTGAAAACTCAGAAAAGCAAATTGGACGATCAAGGCACAAAAGAGCGCCTGCTGCAGACCGCGCTTCGAATGTTTGCCGAATCCGGTTTCGATGCCGTGTCGATTCGGGACCTGACCAGCGCGGCGGAGGCTAACTTAGGCGCCATCGGATATCATTTCGGCTCGAAGGACGATCTCATCAGAGCCGTTTTCGACAGGTTGGCAATCCCGGTTAACGAGCGACGCTTGGTTCAATTAGACGATTATGAGCGCACAGTTAAGGAGAGGGGCCCTTCCATCGAAGGAGTCGTTCGCGCTCTGATAGAACCCGCGGTTCGTTTGCCAAGGACACGAAAAGTGATGGGGTCTACTACTCGCGCATCTTGGACATCGCCTACACCATGAGGCCTCCGGCCTTCACCGAGTTGATGCGCGCGCAATACGATGATATCGCTCGTCGCTTCATCAATGCTTTGGCCCAAGCGCTCCCTGAGTTGCCGCGGGACGAAGTTGTGTGGCGCTATACCTTCACGATTGGCGCCATGCTGCACATCCTTGATGATGCCGATCACGCACAGCGGGTCAAGATTTTTTCCAAGGGTCGAGGCGACTCGAACAATCCGGATGAAATCATCGATAAGTTGGTGCCATATGTAGTCGGCGGCATTACCGCCCCAACTCCCGGCGCCAAGTCGCGCGCGAAGTGGGGCGCGGATCAAAGAAATGACCCGCATCGCAACGGCCAAAGGATCGGAAACTCCCTGCGCCACCTGAATTAGCCTTTTCGATCACGCCGACACCGTCCCTGTACGCAGCTATTCCGAGACAATAATCGTCAGCGCCATCAGTCTTCCACTGGCGAGCTGTGGCTCGCGCTCGCCGCTCTTGCGCCCATAAACCACTGCCGCAGCCAACCGCTTGACATCCCGAGAACGAGCAACCATCATACGTACGAATGAGATGTGGTCCTCTACGGTGGCCGGAGTTAACCGTGCCACTTAAATGGCGGGATCAGAGCTACTGATAGTAACGCTAACAGGTCGTGGGAGTGCCAAAATGCCAACGCTAAACACCTCTGAATTGCCGGTCGTCATCGAAGCGGCGATTACGCCACTTCGTTTCGGCGAGCCTGTACAGTCGATGCAGGAGACGATCGATGAATCTCGGGCTTGCCTCGCGGCGGGCGCAGCGATCATTCATCACCACCACGACTTCAGCGCTCCACAGGCGGAGGGTGTTCGCCAGATGGTTGGAATTCAGAAGGGCATCTTGGAGGCGTTCCCTGGCGCCCTGATGTACAGCGACTACCTGAAGGGAGACGGCATTTGGGAAAAGAATGCGCATCTGCGACCGCTGCACGCTGCGGGGGCACTGCGTATGGTTCCGCTCGATCCGGCCATCGTCCAGGTGGGCAAGCTTGATAAGGACGGACTGCCGTCGGACAGTCACGTCGCAGGGCTAACCTATGCGGAAGCGGCGGAAGTTGTTCGCTTCGCGCGGGAGACCAACGTCCCGATGTCGATCAGCATCTACGAGCCCGGCAATCTGCGCTGGGCGCGGGCGTATGCATTGGCCGGAATGTTCCCTGCAGGCTCGATGATCAAATTTTTCTTTGGCGGTCCCTACACCATCGGCTTGCACAAGGTGCTCGGCGTGAACTTCGGGATGCACCCCACCAAGGCCGCTCTCGACATCTATCTGTCGATGATGGAGGGCATGAACATGCCGTGGATCGTCAGCTGTCTGGCGGGGGTGTTGTTGGAAACGCCACTGGCGCATACGCGCTGGAGCGCGGGGGCCATCTTCGCGTCGGCATCGAGGATGCTGCCGGGGGGTCGGATATGACCAATGTCGAGAGCGTCGCAGCGGCACGTGCGCTTGCCGATCAGGTCGGCCGTCCGGTGCTCGTCGCCGAGGCTGCGAAGGATCTGCTTAGGCAGCCGGATAGAGCTCTGGCTGCATGAAGCGCCGCCCCGCGGGCTGGGCAAGCGGGCCGTTAAGCCCCAGTAGGCGCCTTGGGCCAAATTAGATGCAGAGTTTCGTGGCTGTGCACAATGCCCGTGACTCGTAAGGGCGGGTTGTCCGGATCGAGCGAGAATTCAGGGATGCGTGTAAGCCATTCCTCTAGGAATATTTTCATTTCCGCGTGCGCCAGTGGAGCGCCGACACAGCGGTGAATGCCACTGCCAAGTCCCAAATGCTTATGACTATCGGCGCGGTCAAAATCGACGTTTAGCGGATCCGAGAAGATCTCCTTATCGATGCCGTGCATGCAAGTCGGCAGGTAAATCTGTTCCCCGGCGCGCATCTGCACACCACGATATTCCATGTCTTCGCGCACCACGCGGGCGATGTTCGCCACCGAATACCGCCTCAGCATCTCCTCGATCACCCGCGGAATGATCCGCGGCTCATCAAGTATCCGGCGCCGCGCCGCCGGATTCTCCGCAAGGTATCTGCCGTCCAGCCCAAGAGTGCGGCAACGGTATCGAGCCCCGCCAGCAGGACGGTACGCCCGAGCCCGCGCGCCTCGGTGAGCGTCATTCGCCGCCCGCCGATATCCGCGCTGATCGCTTGGCTAAACAGATCATCGCCTGGGTGCGCAAGCCTCTCATCCGTCAGCGCGTCGATATATTGGTTAATATTCTGATGAGCCGTGGCAAGCGCTGCGAGGTCCGAGCGCTGCAATACCTGCTTTACCCACGTGACCAGTTTCTCTCGGTCCTCGAGCGGCAATGCGACGATTCGCAGGAAAATGATTACTGGCAAGTGCGCGGCGAATTCGCTCATGAATTCGCAACCCCCGTGCGGCTTCAGCCCCTCGATCAACTTCACCGCGAGGTCCTGGGCCTCCACCGTCCAACGCTTCACGTGCTTGGGTAAGAAGGCGAGCATAGCGGCTTGCGAAGCGGGCCGTGCAACGGCGGATCATACTCGGCGGGAACCAGCGGATCGCGATTGGGCGTCGCTATCAAGAGGAGGAGGACGAGAAACGCACCGGGTCATCGATGATCGCCTTAACCGTTTCGCCGTGGGTGGCGATCCAGTGTCCCCCGTTGTGTGGAGTCCAGACAATTTCCGGTCCTTGCTGGAGTTTTTGCAGCACGAGGAAAGGATCTGAACCTGGCTCCGCTGGTCGGAAAGCGTCAAAATCGACGACCAGATGCTGCGGAATCGACCTCTCGACGGCGGGTTGAGAATTCATCTACGCGTGTACCTCGCGCGCTACAGTACGATCGTCTTCACTTCTAGGAAGGGGTGCAGCCCTTCATGCCCCCCTTCGCGGCCTATGCCAGATTGCTTGAACCCGCCGAAGGCAATTCCAAAATCTGTCCGCCATGAATTTCTACCCACAGTTCCCGACCGCAGCTGCCGTGCCACCGCGTAGGCCCGATCGCTGTCATTGGTAAAGACGGAGGCATTGAGACCGTAAATAGTTGCGTTTGCCAGTTCGACCGCCTCCTGCTCGTCCGCGGCCGGAATAACGCTCAGCACCGGGCCGAATACTCTTCGCGCGCGATGGTCGAATCGTTATTCACGTTGCCGAACACGGTCGGTTCGATATAAAAGCCCTGATCGAGGTGGGCGGGGCGGCCGCCGCCAGTGGCCAATTCGGCACCCTCTTCCCGCCCCTTGGCGATTAATGTCTCGACTCGATCACGCTGACGACTCATGGCAAGGGGCCCATCTCGGTCCTAATCGAAAGGATCACCGACACGGATCTTGGACATGGAGCTGCTCAGGGCGTCCACCAGGGCATCGTGCCGGTGACGCGATACGATGATTCGCGTGAGCGAAGAGCAAACCTGACCGCTCAGAAGCCGTGCAGAGCCCGATATGGATTCGGCCGCCACGGCCACATCATAATCATCCAATATCACCGCGGCTGATTTGCCGCCCAATTCCAGCGTGCATCGTGCGATGCGTTCGCCGCACAGCGAAGCGATTCGCCGACCGGCGGCGGT
This sequence comes from uncultured Verrucomicrobiae bacterium, assembly GCA_963789065.1. Lineage (GTDB taxonomy): Bacteria > Verrucomicrobiota > Verrucomicrobiia > Chthoniobacterales > JAFAMB01 > JAFAMB01. The sequence continues at coordinate 8,190 of CAWBKA010000045.1, forward strand.
CGATCCCGTGAACGTAATTTTGTCCACATCGGCATGGCGTACGAGAAGCTCGGAAACCTGGCGGTCCGCAGTGACGACATTGAGGACTCCGCGGGTAATCCACCGCCTCGGCGATCTCCGCGATGACGTAGCCCGCGGTCGGCGCTTCCGGCGAGGACTTAAGGATCATGGTGCAACCCGCCAGCAACGCGGGGGCAAGCTTGTACGCAATCAGTGCGATCGGCACGTTCCAGGGAATGATCGCGCCGACCACGCCCACCGGTTCGCGAACGAGCCAGCCGATCTCGCCGCCGGCGCTCGGGGTGTGCGATTCTTGAAAAGGGAAGGTATCTGCGAGCCCCGCGTAATAATCAAAAATTCCCGGAATCATTTGCGTCGTGCCGTGAGCAAAGGAGTGCACGATTCCCATTTCGCTGGACCACATCTGGCTCGTATCCGCCACTCGATCCCTGAGCGCCGCGGCGATCTGCCGCAGATATCCGGCACGAACACTGTGGCTCATCCGGGGCCAAGGGCCTTTGTCAAACGCTCGGCGCGCCGCCGCAATCGCGCGCTGCATGTCTTGTTCGCTTGCTTCGGCTACGCGAACATAGACATTCTCCGTCGAAGGCGAAACCACCTCGATCTTTGCGCCGCTCTGAGGAGGCACCCACTCGCCGCCAATAAACAGCCGATCCAGATGACGAATGGGAACATTCAGCACTCGCGAAGCTTCAGCATTCATTTTATCGTCCCCCGCAGTTGTTGATACGAATCCTGGTGCTCCGCATCAACTTACTTCCACCACGCGTGCTTTAGATTCCTGGATGTCCTTGTGACGAGCCGCTAACGCGTTCGAGACCGATAGTTTGCTGCAATTCATTCGAACGTATGATGCGCCAAGACGACAGAAGGCGTCAAGAGCGCAGCCTCGCCACCCCGGCCCGCGCGGAGTTAACCTTTTCCACGTACCGCAGCGGCATCCGCGTCGACTTCCAGCACAGGCCCAAGGTCAGTGTTCCTCGAGCGGTCTGCGGATTACATGACTATCGCCGCCAAAACTCTAGGGAATGATATCGAGCGGCTTATCGTGCGCGATGATAGGCGATCATTATGTTTGCGGTTGGATCAACGCTGACCTCGCCCGGGGACGCGTCGCATCAGCGGACCCACAATTTCGGCCGGTTCTCGCCGTAGTGTTGAGCGCGTTGGCGATTGGATGCTTTTTTTGTCGCGGTGCTCTGCGGCTTTATCTTCCATGCTCCGTTTCCGCATCGTTGGTTTGTTCTGGGTGCATCCTTCGTGTTCTTGCTGTTGTACGTGCTGTATCGCTTCGTGATGCAGGGTGTTGAGAGACTGCTCAGGTGAAGATGGACGCGACGGCGTTCAAGCTCCTAGTAAGAAGCTCTTCTATCCATAAAGGATTGTACCGGCGCACGATTCATGCGGCTTTGAGGGGTTAGGTGGACCTCGCAGCCGAGATAATTGAGTCTGCGCACGAGCCGCAGGATGGCTTTGGAGCGGTCACGTCTGGAGAAGTGATCGGCGCCGAGATCGCGGTAGGGAAGGCCGTTTTTCAGCATGTGATAAGCGGCGGAAGCTTTAGCCAAGGGCTTTCGCCCTTGATATCCCGTTTGGATTCGTTGCCGTTTTGGTCTCTCCGGGAGATAGGTGGGCGCTCGGGAGGTGCTGCTCTGGCAGCCTGCCCTCAAGGATACGCGAAGCCGGGATAAACGGCCTACTCCCCCGCTGCGCGGGGTCCCCTCCATTTATTCCGTTTCGCCGCTACGCGTCCTTGACCGCAGGCTGCCAGAGCAGCGGGAGGTTACCATGATTTGCGTTCGCAAGATTCTGCGAATCTTGTGATCCGCAAATCGGCACCTTGCTCCAGAAGCGCAAGCTTTCGACCGTCGATATCCCTTGGCTGGATTGTCAGTCAGTTAGTGTCGTAGAAGGAGCCCAGAGCGGTATGTTCCTGGTCTCTGACCACACAGGAGCCGGGCAATCTGGCTACTGAAATTTTCTTTGGTCCAACTCGCTTCACCGTTCGGCGTTCGCCGTTCACCGGGCGCAGTCAGGATGCTGTCGCAAAAAAAAGCAGATTTAGACGAAACGCGACGATCGCGGGCAGAAGCTGATTCTCAGACCCGCCGCGCCGTCAAGCTCGCTTCAGAAAACGATGAGTGAAGAAACTCCGCATGGAAGTATGAAAACATCCGTATTACCACTAAAACGGCTGAGCTCTTGCACATAAATCAAAGAGCTAATCTTAAGATTTGCGTTGCGCCTTCATGCCATTCTGTTAGCGATCACTGGTCAGACTTACAAAAGCTCGGGCGCTCTGACGCAGCTACGAATCGGCAGTAACAAATTTTCCTGGAGGTAAGATTATGGCAGATCACGATGATGCACAGGACTATACAGCCAATGGGCCAACCGATATCGGATTCCGGACTGGCGGTGATGGTACAGGGATCGTAAATGGCGTTGTTGCCGCCGGAACCCAAATTGGGGTGCATGGAATAGGCGTTGGCGAATCGGGGCATAGTGCCGAAACGGTCGGGGTTGTTGGAGAGTCAAAGATCGGTATAGGCGGGTAGAAACACCTAATGAGCCAAAAGCGACCGCAATGGGCGCGTTTCATTTCGAAATCCCGTCAAGAGGATGCCTACTACTATCCGACAGCGCTTGGTTCACCTGCTTTATTGGGGGTAGTTATGATTTTCTCTTCCAGCCCGGCCCAGGCGAATCGTGGTTCGACAAGACTTGGAAGCCAGGCGAGTTCGAGCTGGTGAAGTGACCGCCTTCCGGGTAAGCTTCCCACTTTCGGTGAATAGCAAGACGAGATCTTTTTCGGTCACCAAGCGTGCAGGCGTAACTTGGCTGCACTCCTTTTCGGACCATCCAGAACTGGATATAGCTCGTTCGAGCGCAAAGAGGAATGAGTTCTATTGGCTTTTGGAGACGAAGCAACAACCAAATTCAGAATGAGAAAAAATGGGTAATTTATTTGTGGTTGGTTTCGATGAACCTGATCAGGCGGAAGAGGTTCTCTCTAAGCTGCAGAAGCTTCAAAGCGAAGGCCTGCTGGATCTCGCGGACGTGGCAGTCGCCGTAAAGGACCAGACGGGCAAGGCCAAGTTGCACCATGCCGGTAACTTATTGGCCGAAGGAGCGGCTTACCAAGGTTTTTGTGGACCGCTAGCCAACCTGATCTTCCTGAATGCCACGGTAGGTGCTGCTTCTGGCGCACTCGCCGACATGGGAATCACCGATCGCTTTATGAAAGAAATGGCCACAGTGCTGATTCCCAGCAGATCAGCGCTCTTCGTCCTAACCAGAAGACCCACCTCGGACAAGGACCGGGTACTGGAACGAGTGAAGGGCATGGGCGGCAAAATCTTTATGACCTCGCTTTCGCACGAGGACGAAGCCAGACTCCAAGCCGCCATTAAGGCTACAAAATCGGTTGACCCGTAAAATTGTCAGGAGACCTTTGCAAGGACTTTGACGGATCGACTTCACGAGCTGGCAGCCAAGGCAGCCGCGGTTGCCGACTTATTAGACCAGAATCGCCCGCTGTTTTCTGATGCCGTGCGTCAGCGCTTTCCCGTGTCGATTGCAGGTAAATCGGAGACCATTTGGACCTGTCGCCCAGCACATGATCCGCAACGACGACTGCGAGACCGGGCGCCGATCGACCACGTGGCCTATAGCGTCCGAAACGGGCAGTTCGTCCTCATCACAAACCCCCGAAACGAACATTCGGCAAGCCATTATCCTCTCCCAATCTTTGTTTCCTTTGTGGCCTTGTGTTCAAATTATCTTTGCTTCCTTCTGTCAGATTCCCACCGAGCCCTGTCGCCGCTGATTCACAACCCCCAAAACGAACATTCGGCAAGCCATTATCCCTCTCCCAATTCTTCGTTTCCTTTGTGGCCTTCTGTTCAAATTATCTTTGCTTCCTTCTGTCAGGTCCCCACCGAGCCCCGTCGCCGCTGATTCAAACCCCGAAACGAACATACGGCACGCCATTATCTCTCTCCCAATCTTCGTTTCCTTTGCGGCCTTCTGTTCAAATTATCTTTGCTTCCTTCTGTCAACTTCCCCCCGACCCGTCGCCGCTGATTCACAACGCCAAAACGAACATTCGGCAAGCCATTATCTCTCTCCCAATCTTCGTTTCCTTTGCGGCCTTCTGTTCAAATTCTCTTTGCTTTCTTCTGTCAGGTCCTAAACATCCGTGACGGCCCCAAGGGACGCCGCGCTGACCTGTTTCGCATACTTCGCCAATACCCCTCTGGTGTACCGCGGCTTTGGCTGTTTCCACTTTTTAAGACGATCCGCGAACTCCGTCTTGGAGATTTTGAGCGTCATCGCCCTTTTCGCGCCGTCAATTTCGATCAGATCGCCATTCTTGATGATGGCAATCGGCCCCCCTGTGAAGGCCTCCGGAGTCACGTGTCCAATCACAAATCCGTGACTGCCCCCGGAAAATCTTCCATCGGTAATGAGAGCAACATCATTCCCCAAACCCTTGCCGACGATCGCCGAGGTCGGAGCCAGCATCTCGCGCATCCCCGGCCCCCCCTTTGGGCCTTCGTACCGAATGACGATCGCATCCCCTTTCTTGATTTTGTCGTCCAGGATCGCTCGGAGCGCTTTTTCTTCAGATTCAAAAACGCGGGCCTTCCCCTCGAACCGGAGCCCTTCCTTCCCGGAGATCTTAGCCACCGCCCCTTCCGGGGCCAGGTTGCCATAGAGGATGACCAAATGGCTGTCCGGTTTAATTGGCTCTGCGAATCCCCGGATAATCGTCTGGCCTTTCGGGTATGGTTTCACGCCTGCGAGATTTTCCTTGAGCGTTTTCCCGCTCACCGTCAGGCAGTCGCCATGCAGGAGGCCTTCCTCCAGGAGCGTCTTCATCAGCGGCATGATCCCGCCAATCTGCACCAGTTCCCACATCACGTGTTTGCCACTCGGTTTGAGGTCGGCTAGGACCGGAACGTTTTTCCCAATTCGGGTCCAATCGTCCAACTTCAGCTTCACGCCTCCGGCGTGCGCCATCGCGATAAGATGCAGAACCGCATTGGTCGATCCTCCGAGCGCGATAACGATGGTCATCGCGTTCTCGAAAGCTTCCTTGGTCATGATATCCGAGGGTCGAATTCCTCGTTTGATCAGATTGAGCACCGCTGCTCCGGCCGATGACGAATCAGCGAGTTTTTCTTTGGAAATCGCCGCCTGGGCAGAGCTGTTGGGTAAACTCATACCGAGGGCCTCGATCGCCGAAGCCATCGTATTCGCGGTGTACATCCCGCCACAAGATCCCGGTCCGGGGATCGCACATGACTCCACTTGTTCCAGCTCACTATCGGAAATCTTGCCGTTCGAGTGGGCACCCACCGCTTCAAAGATCGAGACGATATCGATGTTCCGATTGTTGATGCAGCCGGGCAGGATGGTTCCTCCATAGACGAAAACGGAAGGACGGTTCAACCGGGCCAACGCGATCAGGCAGGCCGGCATGTTTTTGTCACAACCTCCGATCGCCACCAGCCCATCAAAACCCTCGCACCCAGCCACGGTCTCAATGGAGTCCGCGATCACCTCACGAGAAACCAGCGAATACTTCATCCCTTCTGTTCCCATCGAGATGCCGTCCGAAACCGTGATGGTGTTAAAGATGATCGACTTTCCCCCCGCCTCGTCGACGCCCCTGCCTGCTTCTCTGGCTAACTGGTCGATATGCATGTTACATGGAGTGACCATGCTCCAGGTAGAAGCCACGCCGATGATCGACTTCTGGAAGTCCTCCTTTTTGAATCCGACGGCGTACAACATTCCGCGGCTGGGAGCTCTTTCCGGTCCATCTAACATTGGTCCTGAATACGTTCGAGGGCTGTAGGAGGGATTCGATTTCATAAAGCAAAAGAGTGGACACTCTATGGCAAGCATCCGCGGAAGGCCAGCAGCAACGGTTTGAGTTTTGGGTTTTGCGTTTTGCGTTTTGGGTTTTGAGTGGTCTTGGCACGTCTCGAAGCTTCCGTTTTCGAACGGCGCGGGATGCGCCATGCCACACGCCGATACGCCGACACGAATGCTCTTTGGACCGCCACGCCGGACGCGCGGGAGCGCGTCCCTACCATGCCCGTGCGCGCGCCATGCCACACGCCAATACGCCGACACGTTCTCCCGGCGCCGGACACGCGGTATCTAACTGTACCGCCCAGGCCCTGAAGATTGGAAAACCACGAATGAACACGAAGGAACGCGAAGGGGGAACCGGATCCAATGGCAGCCCTTATTCGCGTCTATTCGTGTCCATTCGCGGTTGATTTGCTCCTATCGACCTGTCCCCACCCCGTCATCACGAATGAACGCGAGGCGGAACCGGATCCAATTGTAGTCCTTATTCGCGTCTATTCGCGTCTATTCGCGGTTGATTTGCTCCTATCGACCTGTCCCCACCCCGTCATGCCACACGCCGATACGCCGACACGAATGCTCTTTGGACCGCCACGCCGGACGCGCGGGAGCGCGTCCCTACCATGCCCGTGCGCGCGCCATGCCACACGCCAATACGCCGACACGTTCTCCCGGCGCCGGACACGCGGTATCTAACTGTAGCGCCCAGGCAACCACGAATGAACACGAATGAACGCGAAGGCGGGAACCGGATCCAATGGCAGTTGTTATTCGCGTCTATTCGTGTCCATTCGCGGTTGAAATTTGCTCCTATCGACCTTTCCCCACCCCGTCATCACGAATGAACGCGCTCTCCTAGAAAAATAGGAACCGCTTTTTCTTCTTCTGTTCCTCGGGCTGCGGCGGCGGCGCTTGGTTTGGTTGTTCCGCTTTCGGCTTTTTCCTCAGGAAATCAAAGAAGTTTCGCCGCTTGACGGGTGGCGCTGGCTCTGCCCGGGGTGGCACTCCATGGTCACCCGCTTCGGGACGGATATCGGGCCTTGCCGTTTTGGCCTTGGTCACTTTTTTCCTAACCTCTACCGCTTCAGCTGCTATTTCCGGTGTTTCTTCTTCTCGGATTGCCGGTTGGGCAAGTCCATCGCTCTCGTTGAAATTGACCGACTCGACAAATTTGAAGCTCCCCACTGCCGGGTCGAGCGCCTTCACGCCAGGGTCGTAGCCTTGGTCGAGCGCCAGGATTTCTTCGATAATCTTCCCGGCGATCGGCGCCGCAACCTGACCACCAGACTTGGCGCCTTGCACCAGCACCGCCAGAGCGATCTTCGGGTTTTCGTAGGGCGCGAAGGCTATAAACCAGGTGTGATTGTCTTTCTTCCCGTCTCGCCAGAATTGGGCTGTTCCCGTTTTTCCGGCCACGGTGATTCCCGGGATCCGGGCTCGCCCTCCGGTTCCGCCTGGATCATTGACTACCCGCCACATCCCACGACGGACGAGCTCAATCTGTTCTGCCCTCAGGCCATGGTCTTTCAGCAAATTCCCGCGGATTTTTGCCGGCCGCTGAATCATCGTCCCGTCGGCCTCCTGGATTTGATAGACCAGGCTCGGCTGGTAGGCTGTGCCGCCATTTGCCAACGTCGCGGCGGTCATCGCCATCTGGAGCGGATTGGCCAGGACATAACCTTGACCGATCGAGGTGTTGGCTGTCTGCCCCTGGCTCCATTTCTCCGCCTTATTGATGTGGAGCCAGTCCGGCGATGGAAGCAGCCCTGGATCTTCCCAAGTCAGCTCAATGCCGGAAGGTTCTCCCAATCCGAGGGTCGCTCCCACCTTGTCAATCGCCTCAATCCCGGCAGCGTTGCCGTACTGGTAGAAATAGGCATTACAGGAATTTTTGAGGGCGTCGGTCAGCGTCTGAGCGCCATGCGAACGACCTTTTTCGGCGATCCAGCATTTCATGTAGGTATTACCGTAACTGATCCCACCGGCACAAGTGAACCGCGCCTTTTCAAGACCAACGCTAAGGCCGGCGAGGGCCACGACAATCTTATAAGCGGACCCGGGCGCATACGCACTGATTGCGCGGTTGGTCAGCGGATCGGCCTCAGCATCTTTGAGCGCAACCCAGTCCCGTGCTGAAATCGCTGGAATAAAGCTATTCGGATCATATGAAGGGACCGAAGCCATTGCTAGAATCTGGCCACTATTCGGTTCAACCACCACGCAGGCTGCGCGACCCACTGTTCGAATCGCGCGCTCCACGATATATTGCATCCGTGCGTCGATCGTAAGGTAGACGTTCGCTCCCGCAGTGGCCTGGATCACGTCTCGCTCGCCCTCGATCTTGCCCTTGACGTTCTTGTTCAAGATCCGCTTGCCCGGTTTCCCGCGAAGGACGCCATCAAAGAAGTACTCTAAGTTGGTACGTCCCTGCACGTCGGGTTCATAGGAATCAAAGTCCTTGAGGTCCGACAATTTGCTGGTGTCTTCCGGCGCACCGACATAACCCAGTATCTGGGCGGCCATCGCATGATAGACGTACTTGCGAACCGGCTTTACGTTGACCCGCACGCCGGGCAGGCCCAGATCTTTCTCGGCAAACCTGGCAAAGGTCATGAAATCGATGTCTTCCCGATAAGTGAAGGGGACGAGCGCGTTGTTTCGATAGTGTGTTCGGAGCCGTTTCGCATTATACGGCTGCGCGACCTTGAGTTCCTCCAGGCGCGGAATAATCGTCCGATCCAGGATCTGTACGATGTCAGCTTCTTTGTGGCCGCGGAACATCCTATTGGAATCCTCAGCCTGAAATTCGATCATGGATGGCTGGCCGTATCGCTTCTTGTACCCGTTCACCAACTCCGGCAAATAGAATTCGACGCAGTAACTAGGGCGATTTGTGACCAGCACCACTCCGTTGCGGTCACGAATTTCGCCACGAATCGCCGGGATGCGAACGGCAACTTCAGAACGGCTTTGGATCCGGTTGCGGTAGTAGCCATTCATTCTGATCTGGATGAACCACAACCGGATGCCGATCCCGGCCAAGACGGTAAGCATCAATAGCGCAAGGAAGAGAATTCGGAAATCGAGCAGAGGCAATTTAGGGTAGCGCACGATGCATCAATCCTGGTTTGCGGCATCTAATCCTGGCCGTGAGCGCGGTGAATTAGATAAAAGCGCATAATATCTTTCATTATTCATATTTGTGAAACGTTGAAGAGTCTATCTACTTTGACTGGTCGGTCGCAGCTGTCGTTATCGGTTTTCAGCCATATTACTTTTTTACCGGGTCTCAAGCTCAATCCTTACTTAGTCTAGATGCAAACGAATCTCTGGTTCTGGATCGCCTTTCACGTCGGGGTGCTCTGCGTGCTGGCGATCGATCTTTTCGGCTTTCAGCGCAAGGCGCACGCGCCGAGCACGAAGGAAGCGGCGATCTGGACCGCGGTTTGGGTGGCGCTTTCGCTTGGGTTCAACGCCCTGGTCTGGTCCTGGGAGGGACCCGCGAAAGCCTTGGAATTTCTGACCGGCTACCTGGTGGAATATTCGCTCAGCGTCGACAACATCTTCGTTTTCGTCCTGATCTTCTCCTATTTCGCCGTGCCGGCTGCTTACCAGCATCGCGTACTCTTCTGGGGTATTTTGAGTGCGCTGATCTTCCGCGGTCTCATGATTGGAGTTGGTGCGGCTTTCGTGGAAAAGTTCCACTGGGCGCTTTATCTTTTCGGCGCCTTTTTGCTCGGCACCGGCCTGAAAATGTTCTTCAGCAGAAAGAAGGCTGTCGATATCGGTCGGAATCCGCTCGTCCGGCTCGTGCGCAGGCTGTTGCCGGTCAGCGAAACCTACCATGAAGGGCGCTTCACCGTTCGGCACCATGGCCGACGCCTGCTGACGCCGTTAGCCATGGTGCTGATCATGGTCGAAGCCACGGACGTTCTCTTTGCCGTTGACTCCATCCCGGCGATCTTTGGCATTTCGCATGATCCATTCATCGTCTATACCTCCAACGTTTGCGCCATCCTTGGGTTGCGCTCGCTTTATTTCCTGCTCGCTGGGGTCGTGCACAAGTTTGTCTATCTCAAGCCTGCCGTGGCGATCATCCTCTCCTTTATCGGCGCCAAGATGCTCCTGGCTGACGTCTACCACATCCCAACGGCAGCCTCTCTCGGCGTTGTTGGCCTGGTTTTACTAGCCGCGATCGGTCTTTCCTTAGTAGCAAATCGACAACGTCCAGCGACGATAGAGCCCACCACGGAAACTGACCATCATTCACCACCTGTTAGCAATTTACGATGACCACCAGTGAAAACGTCTACCAATCACAACTATCGACCGACCTTGAAATGCTCCGCGCCCGCATAAAAGGTAAGTCGCTCACCCTTGGCGAGTTGAAGCAGGCGCTGAAAGACCGTGGCTCCGCCATGCTGCTGATTCTGTTAGCATTGCCGTTTTGCTTTATTGCGATTCCCGGACTGTCCACTCCTTTTGGGATCGCCATAGGCTTTATCGGCACCTGTCTCGTGATTGGACGCGAGCCATGGCTGCCCCGCTTCGTGATGCACCGGCGCCTATCGACTACCCGCTTGGCCCAGCTCTTGACTGGCGCCATTAAAGTGGCTCGCCAGCTCGAGAAGTTTGTTCGCCCGCGCCTAACCTTCCTGCATGCCGGGCCGGGCATGATCCGACTCATCGGCCTGGGCGTCGTGATCGCAGGTCTCGGATTGATGTTGCCACTGCCTATTCCGTTCTCGAACAGCATTCCAGCCTGGGCAGTAGTGCTCCTGGCTATCGGCATGATGGAGAAGGACGGTTTGTGCGTATTACTTGGTCACTTAACGGCCATCGCTGCCTGGGCTTTTATTGGCCTGACCTCCGCGTTTGCGGTTGGCGGTTTCCAGAGGCTATTAGACTTTTTCCCAGCCTTCTGAAGATCACAGGTCGAAGAGGAAGAAATTTAACAACCGCGAATGGACACGAATAGACTCGAATAGAAATCGCTTTGAATCCGATCTTTTTCGCGTGGCGAGGCTCCGGCGCAGGAGGGCGAAGCTCCGCCTGAGCTGGGGCTTGCCGCGTCGCCTTTGCCGTGGGCGACCGCGAACTCACCCTACCAAGAAACTTCGGATAGCCGTATCCGCCATCACCGGCGACCGCAGTAGGGAACGCGTCGATCCCGCCCACCGCCCGATAGGGTTGCGCTCCCGCGCGACCGGCGCGCGCACGTCCGGAACGCGTTGATCTCGCCCACGGCCCGGTAGGGTTGCGTTCCCGCGCGACCGGCGCGCGGACGTCCTGAACGCGTCGATCCCGCCCACGGCCCGGTAGGGTTGCGCTCCCGCGCGACCGCCGCGCGCACGTCCGGAACGCGTTGATCCCGCCCACCGCCCGGTAGGGTTGCGCTCCCGCGCGACCAGCGCGCGCACGTCCGGAACGCGCCGATCCCGCCCACCGCCCGGTAGGGTTGCGCTCCCGCGCGACCGGCGCGCGCACTTCCGCAACGCGTTGATCCCGCCCACCGCCCGGTAGGGTTGCGCTCCCGCGCGACCGCCGCGCGCACGTCCGGAACGCGTTGATCCCGCCCACCGCCCGGTAGGGTTGCGCTCCCGCGCGACCGCCGCGCGCACGTCCGGAACGCGCCGATCCCGCCACCGCCCGGTAGGGTTGCGCTCCCGCGCGACCGCCGCGCGAACGTCCGGAACGCGCCGATCCCGCCGATCGCCCGGTAGGGTTGTGCTCCCGCGCGACCGCCGCGCGCACGTCCGGAACGCGTTGATCCCGCCCACCGCCCGGTAGGGTTGCGCTCCCGCGCGACCGCCGCGCGAACGTCCGGAACGCGTTGATCCCGCCCAGCGCCCGGTAGGGTTGCGCTCCCGCGCGACCGCCGCGCGAACGTCCGGAACGCGTTGATCTCGCCCACCGCTGTCAGATGAGTTCGGCCTGGAGCGCCAGGAGTTCGAGCGCCATGATAACGACGAGTTCCGAGTAGACGGCGGCATGGCCATTTACGGGTTGCGCGACTTGGCAGGTCTGGATTGGAAAGACGAGGATGTCACCACGGTTGCCGGCTACGTCGTCCCCGGCTCGGTCATCTCCCGCGCACTGGTGAAAGCTGGTGCGCATCGGCAGCTATCTCGTTACGGTCGAGCAAGCCGACGATCGCCGCGTCCAGCAACTGCGCTTCCAGCGTGTCGCCTGTGATTGAAAGTCGTCCGATCAGGAGATCCTCCGTGGTTCCTGGAACTCCCATTTCGGTTTCCGAACGGCGAGGCTCCCTTCGAGCCGGCCACGGCCCCGTGGGTGGGCGAGGCTCCGTCCGAGCCGGCGGCTTTCCCCGTTTTCGCAGAGTTCGACACCACCAACCACTTCTGATAGCGTAAAAAGCCGCGAGCCGGGGAAACCTCCGGTTGAGAGCGCGTCCTCTCGGAGACTTGAAAACCTATTTAAGTTTCAAGGTTCTCGATTGCCTTTCGGCTCACGCGTCCTCTCGCACTCGAATGTTCGCTTTCACGCATCCGACTTTGCCCGGGTCTCCATTGCCTTTCGGCCAACGCGTCCTCTCGGACCGCCCGCACACACACACACCAAAGACCCAAACCGATCAAGTCTCAATTGCCTTTCGGCTAACGCGTCCCCTGGGACCAGAGTTCACGAGTGGCAGCACCACCAAGACCACGAAGGTCTCCATTGCCTTTCGGCTAACGCGTCCTCTCGGACCATTGCTACTTGACCTACAATCCGAGCACCACGCATTGGGAGGTCTCCATTGCCTTTCGGCTAACGCGTCCTCTCGGACGATCTGGAGGTGGTGGTATGAACGAATCCGAGTCGAGTCTCCATTGCCTTTCGGCTAACGCGTCCTCTCGGACTCACGCTTCCGCCTGTTCCTGTTCCGTTCAGGTAAGCCGTGGTCTCCATTGCCTTTCGGCTAACGCGTCCTCTCGGACTGGCCCAGCTTCGGGAGCAAGGGGCGGCTTTGCTTTTTGTCTCCATTGCCTTTCGGCTAACGCGTCCTCTCGGACTGTTGCCTATCACGGGACATCAAGTAGAGGAAATACTCGTCTCCATTGCCTTTCGGCTAACGCGTCCTCTCGGACGCCGTTCTTTGAAAGTTCAGCCGTTAGCTTGACGCGAGTCTCCATTGCCTTTCGGCTAACGCGTCCTCTCGGACTGGTCGTGGAGGCGGAAACCGCGGTTGACGCCGAAGTCAGTCTCCATTGCCTTTCGGCTAACGCGTCCTCTCGGACGGTTAACCGTCTAGGCGACATCCCGTCCAATCTTGTTGTCGTCTCCATTGCCTTTCGGCTAACGCGTCCTCTCGGACTGCGGCACGATGAGATCAAGGGATTTGGTCCCAGCCTTTGTCTCCATTGCCTTTCGGCTAACGCGTCCTCTCGGACGAATCTAAGGCAAGAGCATTAGCGTTCTTTGCGGAGGTCTCCATTGCCTTTCGGCTAACGCGTCCTCTCGGACCACGATTTAAAGCCGCACAACAAGCGCAACGAGCGAAAGTCTCCATTGCCTTTCGGCTAACGCGTCCTCTCGGACCGCTGGCCTTATTTCTATCACGTGAGATCAACCAGTCTCCATTGCCTTTCGGCTAACGCGTCCTCTCGGACACCAGATTTTTTGTTAGATGCTGTCTCCATTGCCTTTCGGCTAACGCGTCCTCTCGGACGGTATTTTCTAGCTGCAAGTCAGCTGGTATCTTCTAGGTCTCCATTGCCTTTCGGCTAACGCGTCCTCTCGGACCTGCGACAGCATTTACAAGCGACTACCCGATTACGCGAGTCTCCATTGCCTTTCGGCTAACGCGTCCTCTCGGACGACCTGTTCGACTGGCAAACGTGCCAGGATCGAGCCAGTCGTCTCCATTGCCTTTCGGCTAACGCGTCCTCTCGGACTGGGTGGGTGTGTTCAAGGATAAGGGCGGGCTGAAGTCTCCATTGCCTTTCGGCTAACGCGTCCTCTCGGACGATTCTTGCACGCAGTATATCGGTTCGATTCCCGGGCGCGTCTCCATTGCCTTTCGGCTAACGCGTCCTCTCGGACCAGATAGAGATCAGCAAAGGACCAAAGGCAAGGTTCGTCTCCATTGCCTTTCGGCTAACGCGTCCTCTCGGACCCGGCACCTGCATATACCTAATCGCCAGCTTCGCCGTCTCCATTGCCTTTCGGCTAACGCGTCCTCTCGGACTCCGATAGACCGCATGCAACTACACAATGTTAACCTGTCTCCATTGCCTTTCGGCTAACGCGTCCTCTCGGACTAGATCAATTAGAGAAATAGTAATGCAAGCAAGTCTCCATTGCCTTTCGGCTAACGCGTCCTCTCGGACTCGATAGCTTAGGAGCTACGAATGGCTAGCGTTCTAAGCGGAGGTGGGTCTCCATTGCCTTTCGGCTAACGCGTCCTCTCGGACTTGCTTACTGGATCACATGCAACAAAAACACTTTCGAAGACGTCTCCATTGCCTTTCGGCTAACGCGTCCTCTCGGACATGGACGACAAGGTAATAGCTCTACGATACGTAGAGCAGTCTCCATTGCCTTTCGGCTAACGCGTCCTCTCGGACATAAGAAATACGATGTTTTAGACCAGTCTACCGCCAGAGCGTCTCCATTGCCTTTCGGCTAACGCGTCCTCTCGGACCAGGCGGCAGCGCGCAGAAGGGCGTAAAACTCACCCTAAGGTCTCCATTGCCTTTCGGCTAACGCGTCCTCTCGGACCAAAGGAATATCGGGAAAACTGCCCACAATACATGATTAAGTCTCCATTGCCTTTCGGCTAACGCGTCCTCTCGGACTCATATCAGAGCGGCACGCTTTCCCGGTTATATGGACCGTCTCCATTGCCTTTCGGCTAACGCGTCCTCTCGGACAAGTGAATGGGGACGCCAAGCAAATAGAGCACTTTTGCAGTCGTCTCCATTGCCTTTCGGCTAACGCGTCCTCTCGGACTATCAACCTCTCTTGGACATGGATAGCGGGGGAAGGTCTCCATTGCCTTTCGGCTAACGCGTCCTCTCGGACAATTCTGGTCCCTCGCTGTTTGGTGTGGGTAATTGCTAAGTTAACTCATGTTTGGCACATCTAGATTGAGCTGACCGGCTCGATGGTAGGCGGCGGTTCTAAAGTAAGCGAAGTTTCTAAATCCCCGAGCCATTCGTTTTGCGAGCTGGATGATACCGTTGACAGCCTCGATTGCTCCGGAGGTCAGCCTGGTATCGAAGTAGGCGAGGATGCCATCCAGATACTGACGAACGGTTTGGGCCAAATGGCGGAAGGGCCAGAGGCGGCTGCGCGCTGCCCAACCACACCACCACCGGAGTTCAGCTTCGGCAAGCTGCCGGTCGGAGTTTGCGTAAATGGCTTGGAGAGTCTCACGCAGACTCATCGCACGGCCAAGTTGAGTGTACTGGCGACAGAGGTCTTTACGTTGCGCTTGACGCTCTGGACTGAGGTTCCAGGTGTTGCCGCGTAAGCTCCACATCGCCCCTTTGAGCTGGGCTCCCTGGCGCTGCAATTGGAGGCGCACCTCCTCAAGGGCTTTGCCGGCCAGCACCATGACGTGGAACTTGTCGAAAACGATGCTGGCCTGAGGAAAGTATTGGGTCGCACCTTTGATATAGGAGGTGCTCATATCCATTGCGAAGGCCTCGATCTGGGAGGGATCGCCCCCGTGCCGGCGCAGCGCCTTGGCAAAGGCTTCCAGGGCCTGGACACCACGTCCCTCGACCATCAGGAGCAGACGTGAGTTCTCAGCGTCGAGCACATTAGTCACGTAGCGGCGTCCGCGCTTGGCACTGGTCTCATCGACCGCAATCCGCCGGACGGCACTCCAGTCGCTCTTAGCGTGTGCTTGTTCCACATAATGCATCAACACTCGCCACAGACGAGTATCGTGCTCATCGAGTAAATCAGCCATGGCATCGACAGGCATCTCCGCGCTGAGCAGCATCATGAGGGCTTCCATCATCAGGGTGAAACCACTGCCTTCCCGGGCCCAGGGTACTGGCACCTGATGGACTCCGTCGGTGCGACACCAAGTGCGGGGCACCCTGGCCACCAGTTCGCAGCGGTACTGGAAAAAGTTCATATGCCGCCAGCGTCTTTCGATGGTGTCGTGGATTCCACACGAAGCTTTGCAGACCGGGCACTCGAAGTGTTCCCCGGGCACGTGCTCGAGTCGTAATTCCAAGCGTTTCGGTTCTCCCTCAAAGCGGCATTCGGCCACTCGCCATTGCCGACCCAATCCCAATGCTGTGGTAAAAAGCTCCTCCGGTGTCATCCTTCTTATTGAGTCCACGCTCACCTAAAATGCAAATCCACCCCCCCGGTTTTGCTCCCCGAAACAAAGTACCAATAGCTTTTGCGCTTGAGAGACCGTAGCGAGGAAACGAGCGAAGGGCTCTCGAACGCAAAATGCAGTAACCCTCTCAGCGCGGAGCGAAGCCTGCTCAAGCGAGAAACGGAATAAATGGAGGGGACCCACGAAGTGGGGAGGAGGCCGTTTATGCCGGATTCGACCTTGAACAGGCGTAGCGTAGCGCTACTACGTGGCTAACCTAACCGATTGAGTTACCCACAGAAAACAGCGGAGAGCCACAATTCTTCGCCCGTTGCGAAGGATGGGTGAAAAAGCACGTCTCCATTGCCTTTCGGCTAACGCGTCCTCTCGGACAGGCGAAACGGTTAGCAGGCATACGCCAGGATGACCAAGTCTCCATTGCCTTTCGGCTAACGCGTCCTCTCGGACTATGATAAATGCACAGCAAGACAATCACAATTGCGAGTCAGTCTCCATTGCCTTTCGGCTAACGCGTCCTCTCGGACCTGACCCTCACCATATTGGCGATCGGTGAGATCGGAGTCTCCATTGCCTTTCGGCTAACGCGTCCTCTCGGACTAAAGGTTCGCGAAGACGGAAGCTCAGAGCATACTAGTCTCCATTGCCTTTCGGCTAACGCGTCCTCTCGGACACAGCTAAAAGCGATCTCGAAATACCAAGAGCTTAAACCAGTCTCCATTGCCTTTCGGCTAACGCGTCCTCTCGGACGAGAATAAACACCGGATGCTACACTGTGCACCTAGATGTCTCCATTGCCTTTCGGCTAACGCGTCCTCTCGGACCACCATAGTGACATTCAAGAGCGGTCGCCAGACGCTCAGTGGTCTCCATTGCCTTTCGGCTAACGCGTCCTCTCGGACTGCCTCACTGTAAGGCCTTGATGGCCAGGGCCTCAAGAGGCAGTTTGATCGGCAGGCCATTTTTCAGCTCGCACAAGAATTGCTGAGAAAGCTGCTCGGAGAGGGGGCGGATTGCCATAAGGGACACAGCCTGTTGTGTTTAGCTCTATCGGTCGGCAGAGGCTGGTTTTTGGCCATCTTAGAGTGCCGCCCGGAAAGGTGCCGCACGCTAGAAGACATAGGCGACGACTTTTTCCTGGTGCGTCTGCGTTCCCGCTGAGCGGATGTCGCGGGCGCAGGCCACGCAGACTTTGTAGGCGACAAGACGATCGGTTTTGGAATCCATGGTAGCCAGGAGATCATCCCAGAACTTGTCAAACTTATCCGCTTCCAGCCGGCATTCAAAAACAGAATATTGCACTCGTACGCCATAGTTCTCGCAGATCTTGGCGATCTGGCGGAGCCGACGCTGGTCCGTAATATCGTAGGCAACAATCGTCAGCATTTGGTTTTCTCCGCAGGCGTGGCCACGCTGTTCGCTTGGGGTTGGTCTATTGCAAAAGGCGTCTTCCCACCAACCAAGCGGAATTCTGCCCGTTTCTTTGGGTTTGTCGTCAGGGGCGGGTACACCGCGCTCCTCCTCCCACGCGGCAAGCGCGTTCCGCCAGTCAGATGGATTGAAGGACGAAGGGTGCGGATCATTGGGCATGGTTGCCAGCTAGTTCATTAAGAATGGTTCAAAGGGCTCGTCTTCGCTGACGGCTTTTTTCACGGCCCGGCACTGGTTATGGAGTTCGCGACGAAGGCTCGTCCGGTTGGTGTGCTGTTCGCTGGTAAACTCGCGTTCCATCCGCCGCTCATACGCGACGTAAAACCGCTTCCGGCCCTCAAAATTCAGGTAAACTCCTCCATTGCGATTCTCGAAATGGGTCTGGGGATTGAGTACGTTATGGGTCAATAGATCCAGGGCCATAGCATCGGCCAGCGGGGCCCGAAACGGCTCGATAATGTCAAGTGCGAGTGAAGCCCGCCTGTCGGCCGGTTCGTGGTAATATCCCATTGCCGGATCGAGTCCGATGGCGTGCAGGCATGCTTCGGCTTCGGCGCCCAATAAAGTGTAGGCATATGAGAGTATCGCATTGGGAGCATTGTGCGGCGGACGCCGTGACCGACGTTCGAAAGGAGCGTGACCCGGGAAGAATCCGGCATAGCACTCAAAGTAGCGGCCGGCAGCGGTCCCTTCGTATCCCCGCAGTGTCTCCGTGGACTCAGCTTGCTGGCAGCACTCCGCAAGTCGGCCGAGCGCTAACAAATGGGGCGTGATTTCCAATTCTTCCCGGTTAGCGGCGAGACGTTGCAGAACCCGGCGGCTGTTTAGGATTTTGGCTTCCACCCAGTTGATGGCCAGGGCCAACCCGAAGGAAGGGTCCTGCGTCTTGCGGTATTGCCCGATGCGAACCATCGAATGCGGTGCTGGCGGCAGACACAGACCAAGAACAGTGTCGGTGCTCGAGCAGAGAACCAGGGGAATGTTTCGGCGCATCAGCTCTGCCATCGCGGCCACCGTGATATGGGTTGTTTCGTGCGCGACGACGTGCTCGATATCGATCAGTGGAATGTCACGCACGCACTGTTCCTGGGCTCCATTCGAGGGTGGGATTTCTATCCGAAGCCGCTCGCTGACGAGAGAAGCGCGGGTCCCGGGTGTGGTCAGGAAAACAGCAGGCATCCGGTGTTATTCTCCGATCGACGAAACATGGTCTTCTCCAGGCAATTGGAGACACCCGATTTCCGGCAACGTTGCTTGGCCGACGATCCCCTGGATGCCGCCGTACATGAGGGCTGTACTCGTGATAACCTGTCCAATCTGCTTTTCACGGCGGGCCCAAATCCTGGCAAAAGCACGCTGTTCATTTTCAAGATCGTTCTTCATGGTCACGAAGGCTTCGACAATAGCTTCGACTTTCTGCCGGAACTCAGTCCCGGTCAGGTAGTCGTAGAGTTGCTCCATTTTGCTTGTCTTACCGTCTGCGGCCAGACGTGCGTTGGCGATGAAGACAAGTCCCTGTCGCAACGCCGTGGCCAACCCAATGGCGGATGAGGGATCCGTTACCCAGACACCATCGATGAATTCGAGAGCTCTTAACCCAACAGGAAGAGCCTGGGTGACCAACACCGCGATCTCCGCCTTTTGCGCGCGCTGATCCTGCTTGAGTTTGGCAATCCAACTCTGCACCCAGTTTTGGGTTCGTTTCGTTTCCCAAATAATCGTGCCACACGCCAGTCCGGAGGCTGTCTTCACGCGGTGGAGTAAATCAGCACCTCGAACGCCATTAGAGATCGGCACGATCTCGTCGGTGAAAAATTTTTGCTTGAGCAAGGATTCAACTTCCAGCTCAAGGACTTCCCCCTGCAATCGCTGAGAACCTTGCTGAGCCTTTTGTTTGAGTGCTTCAATTTGTTTCTGCAGTTCCCCGATCAGCTTTTCCTTCTCACTGAAACGCAGGTGTTGCTCTTCGGCGGCCGCGCTTGCCGCAGCCAGACGAATATTCTCTCGTTCTTCGTCCATTTTCCGAGCGACCTCGAGATCCAGTGCCTGCTGCCGCGATGCGAGCTCGCGCTGTTTCTTGCGCATTTCAAGTTCAACGCTTCTCGCTTCGACGAGCTTCTGCTCCTTTTCTCCAAGTTCCACCCGGAGGTCTTGCAGCTGTAGTTCTAGGTCGGCTTCGGCCTGCTTTCTCGCTTGCGCGCGGAGTTGATCGGCCCGGGCATGTGTCCGGCGTTCGATCTCCTGATCTAAGGTCTCCCGGTTTTTGTCGACCTGAGTCTGTAAGGTGACGAGTTTTGCTTCGCGATCGGCGAAGGCTTTCTCTCGTTGGGCCGACCTGGCCTGAAACTCGCGCCCGAGTTCTTCGCGGATCTGATGGGTTACGGCTTCTTCCAGCGGAATCTCCGTGCCGCATTTAGGACAAGTCAGCGTCTTCATTCTCTTGACACCACAATCGCTCGTTTCCAGATGGCTACCGTCCAAGAAGACGTCTGGAGACGTCCGCACTCGCCGAATGTTGTCGGGAATAGACGTGAGTTTGAGACGCAGGCCTCTTGATTCGGTAGAATTCGCGTTAGCCGTCGGCTCGCATTGTGACATGGGCGGCCCGCCCATGGCGCACAAAGATCACGGGCGGGACGCCCATGTCACAATGAGTCGCTGCGTCTCAGGAGTTCTGATACTACTTACTTAGCCTTGGCCCCGTCAGCCTCAGAAGAGGCACTTATCTTAGCACTATTCTGGCCAGTCGCTTTTTGAGCCTTTTTGGGCAATAAATTAGCCGATTACAGATACTTGCTTGTGCGGCAGGTCGATCGACAAGCGACCCGCTTCTGGGATAAATGGCAGGAGCGCCATCGCCTCCGGCCCCGCCTCCCTCAACTTTTTGCGGAGATTGGAAACGGCTTTGCGGATTTCCTCTTCGTCAACATCGGAGGCGACGCTTTTTGATCCGCGCCAATCCGAAAAATCATTCACCGAGGCTTCCAGCCGCAACTGCTTCCGATATTCATTCAGGGAATTCTCCGCCTCTTTGTACGCTGCAAATGGCGGCTGGGCTTTTCGGCCGCGATCAGCGAGGAACAAGACAAGGAGCTGCTCTCTTGGCGAAAGTTTAACGTGAATGTCGTTGACCACAATTTCTGGCCGGGAGCGATGCACGACAAGCTTCACGCTATCGCCAGAGCGTTTCCTGATTCCTTCGCTGCATTGGGCCACAAGGGCAGTGAAGCGGCCGGGCATCCGACCCAACTCTCTGGCAAACAGGTTGCGCAAAGGAACAAAAGGGACGTTGGCCAAGTCGATGTGGGCCTCCGTGGCACGAACCGCTTTACCGTCTGGAGTATTCAGTTCGGCGGATGGCTGTTCGGGGAAATAAAACCTGGGACTCAGCCGCGCGTCGTCGAATGGTTCGGTGACCAACACGTGAGTAAGGCGATCATCTTCACGGCCGACTAGAGTCATGCAGGCGTAGAGCATCGTACCCATGGTTTTGCGTCCTCCGGCGATTGAGGCGACGAGTCGAGTATCCGGGTTTTCCACCATGCTGCGGACGAATTCCAGGATACAATCGCCAGCGGCTTCATTGTCGTCCGCGGTACGGATATCGCTCAGGAGCAGATTGCGATGGGAGCTCTCATCCCAGCGAGCCAGGATATGCAGATCACTCGCGGGGTCGAAACGAAGACGGCCCTTCGTATCATGTCCCCTCTCCTGCAACTTCTCCCGCAAACAATCCCATCCGCATTGATGATTGAAGTGCGGCTGCGGCGTGAACAGTTCGCATTCAATCTGGTTTTTGCCGACCGTCGTTGTCAGCACAACAACACGATCCGGCAGCACCGGCGGATTTTCCCGGGCCAATGCCCAGACCGTTTCTGTCAAAATTGCCGGTGACATGCCGGTAACGGCGAGAAGGACGGTTTCGGACTTCGAGGTTACCTTCCCGATTCCCTCTCCAGTTTGGCTTCGCTTGCCTGGACGGCGTTTAGTTTGTTTTGTCGGGGGGCGAGGCATGGGTGAAATCTTGTAGAGACTCGCTGCTGCCGAGGAGTGAACGGGGGCGCAGAGCGGTATTGATCGTTTGGTCCAGTTTTTGGAAATGGTTTCGCAGTAGTTTTCCCAAACGTGAGCGAACCCCTTCGACGCTATCCCGAGACACAGCCGAAGCGCCGTGGCCGGCGACCGTCTCGTTTCGCAAACTTAGCAGTTCGCCAAGATTTTGGTCGGCGAAATAGTCGTGGGCAAACCGGTCGTCCAGGGCCTCTAGGATTTGCATTGCCTGCCGCAGACCAAGATAACAAACGCCACTGCGAGCATTCGCTTCAAGGCTGCCTCGCATCGACGGTGCGGCGTCCCGCAGAGCAGTGAGTTTGTATGGTTCGGACAAATGATGCTTTTCGGCCAAGCGCAACTTGGCAGCTAGTTCTGTGGCTCGGTAATAGCGTACCAGCGCTTCTTCGTAGTCGCCCCAACCCAGCAAGTCTTCCGCGCTGCTCATCAGATCGCCCAACACGAGCAGGCTCTCCTTCGGGCTCTGAGCAAGGTGAGTCAGGTGATGGCGCAACTTCACAAGGACTGGAGTCAGAGAGCCGGCGGCGATCTGCCGGGCTTCCTCGTAATTCAGCCGTTGCCATTCTCGGAGACAGGCTGCCAAATCGTGCGCATCACGAGCCGCCCGGCCGAATTGCCTCAGAAGCAGTGCCGCGCCATGATAAGCGCCGGCCTGGAACAAGCGTTCAGCTTCCCTCAGTGTGCGTTCGAGAAAGAACCGTTCCGTACTGAAGGTTACGAGTCGTTCAGTTCCAGTCCTGACCACTCCTTCGTGTCTCTCGCCGACGGTAAAAATGATCTCGCCAATCTCTTCATCCAGGGCCGCCAGGGTAGCGGCGACACTCATCTGCTTGGTGCCGCTCGTTGGGTTAACCAGTAACCGGTCGCCTTTCTCTAAAAACCTGCGGGCGCAGGCAATCACTCCCCTTAGCGTCGAGCGGCAAACGAATAGGTCATCCGGTTCAGCAATTGAACAATAGAGAGTTGAAGTATTCCATGACTGAAAACAGGAACCAGCTGGAGCCGATTCCCGCACAAGATCAGCGATCCCTGTTGAATCCGGATGACCGCTTGGCACCAACCAGAACAACCGCGGTTGCACCTTGGACAACGTATTGATCAACCCTTGGGCGAGGTTCGAATGGAGTCCGGCTGTCCCGGTTCCGACCGTGAGGATGAGGAGGGAATCATTCATCGAACGGATTCATCCTCGAAGTGCGGGATCGTTCACCAAAAGCGCCTCCGCCTTGCGGCGAATCTCCTGCCGCTCCGAGTGGCTCATGAACGCGGCATCCAGCGCGTTGGCTTGGAGTCGCAAAATATCGAGCCGAGTGATTCCCGGGCAGAGCCGCGGAAGGAACAGCAGGTTTTGACTGAGTGACGCGCCGCTGATCCCGATGTTATCGGTATTTACAGTTACAACGACGCCCTTGCGGAGGTATTCGAGCAGCGGGTAGAGTTGCCGGTGTGGCATCGGCGCAAAGCCTTTGACTTGATAGTTGGCGAATGGGCACATCTCCACGCCGATGCGGCGTTCGATGACCGTTCGCTGCAGGTCAGGAGCTTCGCGAAGACGTAGGGCGTGCCCTAACCGGCGCGCGTGCAGCTTGAACACGGCCTGCCAGATCCCTTCCGCGTCGTCGTTTTCACCGGCGTGGGAGGTAATGGCAACTCCGCACCGGTGGACACCGGTAAACTCTGACGCGAAATAGGCGGCACGGGTCTCGGCGGCTTCGTATCCGGCGAGGTCCACCCCCACCACGCGGCAGCAACGTAAGTCACCGGTATTCTGCGCCGAGGTGATCGCCAGCGCGAGGTGCCGGCTGATGTCCGACAGGTCGCCGCTTTGCTTACGCGTAGCGATAACGATAAGGTTAACGTGGCAGAAGCAGTTGCCTGACGCCTTGGCTTCATCCATGCGGCGCTGGAACGTGTCGCGGATCTGCTCCAGCACCTGCCATGCGGAACGCTCCTCCGTGCTGTAGTTATTCGGCGAGCAGCGGATTTCGGCATAGATCACACGGTCATCGAGCAGGTGCTGATAAAGCAATTCGATATGCCGGGTCAGGCAACCAGAGTCTTTCAATAGCCGACTGCCAGTGCCATCACCCAAATGCATGTATCTATCCAATGTGATCGGTTCTTGCGGAAGTGGCCAATCTTTCGGTAGTTCCGGCGGGTCGGGCCATACCGATGCCGGTTGCGCCGTAGCGCCGCGCACCTGCTCGAGCAGCTCGCCACGAGTCGCAAAGCCGCCGAGGTGACAATGAAGCTCGACTTTTGGCAGTTGCCGGATCCAGTCCTCGTCAGTACTCTCATCCAGCGCCGCGGCAAGCCATGCCGCGCCTCGAGGTTCACAGAGCGCGAGCGAGGCAAACGGCAAATCTGCTGCCCGGTCCCACGCTTCGGCTCGGCGCGAGATAAGGCCCAAGTCTCTCCGAATGAGCTCTCCGAGGGTGCGATCATGGACGTTTACGGCAATCAGCGGACCGCCGGGAATGTTCTGGTTTTCCAACGGGAAGTTCTCAGGGTTCAGGTTTTGCAGTCTCGACCATCCCGGCTCCGCTCCGAGTGAGATGAACTTCAGGGTGCCGGCGCAGGCCGCCTGTTCGATTTGCTCCAACGTATGCGGCGGCGGTTCCGCAAGCACGTGAAAGATTTCGGCGGCGCCGAACAATCCCGCCGCCTTTTGCAAAGCGGCGCTGATGCTCTTGTAGCCGCCGGCCAAGCAGACAAACGGCAACCTTTCCGCCAAACGCAGATGTTGCAGATACCAGCGGAAGAGTACTTCCTCGAACCGTTGGTGATCCTCATTCGTCTGAAGATCAATGAAGTCCAGCAACCGGCTAAGCGTGAACCGGACCTCTGGATATCGCCCGAAAAAATCAATCACCGGCGCCGGATTCACCTTCTCATTCGACGTGGTGAGGCAATGCACTTCGGCAAACTGTTCTGGCCTGTAGAAAAATGCTTCCGGGACTACTTGCCAGTTCAGGCCCATGGTGCAGAGAAGAATCGAGGAGTCGGGCATTAGGGTGAAATTGAGGAACAAGGTTGCGCCAAAGGAACCGCGGCACCCGCGAAATCATTTTTCATCGCTCTAAAGCGAGCCAGCAAAACCTTGCATTTTTGACTTTGGTTGTTTTGGGCTGCTGAGAAAGACATGGACGACATATCTATCTACGGTCAGTTACCCTCAATTCGCGCATTTACTTACCTCGAAACAAAGCCCTGAATATCAAATACTTTTCTCCGTTAAACGATTTCCCATTCCGATTGCCCTAAAGGCTTACGCGACTGCTGGAGGATGCACTTAGCCTGGTCGAGGGAACGGCGCTCGCGCGCTGTTAACAGAAGACGATAGACGGACCCGAAGCGGATGACTTTCATTTTGACGGCCGAGGCCAGACGACCACCCCGAGCTCGGCCAAAAACTTCCGGATAGCCCTCAACCGTGTTCGTGGCAGCGGCCCGCAGCTCTTCAGCGGTCTTTCCCAAGTTAACTCCTGCAAGAGAGACCGCCCAGGCGCAGCGGCAGTAATCAAGTCGCTGGCGAAGCTCCCCCACAGACTTCGGGGCAGCACCGTCAGCCGGCCAGATACTACCGCCGGCGCGATTGGCGCGTAGTCCAAGCCCACCAAGCAGAAGCAGAACTTCCAGTGCCGATTCAACTTTCCGCGCCAGCTCAGGAGATAAACCGTCGAGACGGCTTGATACTTCGAGAACGAAACGCCCACCAGCGGCGAACGCAGCTTGAGGACTGCCTTGTCGGCCTTGCTTGTGGGGCAGCGTGAGCGGGTCTGGTGCGGCGCGTTTGGCTTGCAAAGACGAAACGCGAACGACCAAACGCGAAGCAATCGGCTGCCCGCGCGTGCTTTGGCCAAAACGATTCAAGCCGCCAAAGGTTGATTTTTCTTCGTCGGGGGCCCCGTCCAGCGTGCGAAACCACCAACGCAACAAACCGCGGATGGAAGGCGCTCGAAGTTCCGGTGTATCCTGGTAAGCCCCGCGACAGAAGAGCGGCGTCAGAAATTCGATCTCTTTTTTCCAATTCATTTTTCAACCCAGTCTTAATCCAAGGCGTAAAAGGATTTTCTTGCCCGCTTCGCCGTGGCGGCCGCTTGTGAAAGACTGCCAGTAAGGTTGGTTCTTTCGTAATCGTCGGCGTTCGCCTTCGGGTATGACCGCTTCGAAAACGAGGCGTAGCTTGGACAGGTCTTCGAGCGCCGCGATCTCTGAAAGCGCGACTGGGAAATTGGCTGGCGTAGCAAGTTTGCCTCGCCATTTCGCGATCAGCTCATCCTCCGGCGATGAAGCACCCGAAGGAGCAGGCGTCGGGTGACCAGCATGCGTAACTTCCGTCGAGGTGGATTCGACCTTGGGTGATACGATGTTGAACCACCCATAACCAGCGGCCGTTTTGGCGCCTGCGCCCTTTTCTTTGATCGCACTCTCAAGCCATAAGCGGGCCTGCGACAGCAGTGTTTCCGCTTCTATCCCAAACGTTTCGGGTTTGCGATTAAGCAAAACGGCAAATCCGAACTCAGAGCCTTTTTCAATCCCGGGGAAATAGTTAGGCACTGGGTTCTCATCGTCAAGAGCTTGGTTTCGCTTTCCGCCGTAGTAGGCGGGATAGTGTGGGTTCACTATTTCCGCGACGAGAAGTGGGGGTTTTGTCGGATAAGCTGGCAGAAAGGACCCGACACCCTTCAGTTCGTTTGCCCCAAGTTCTTTGCATAGCCCCGTAGCAAGATCACGTCCCGCAGCCCAGGCTATAGAGCCTCCCCGCGCGATGTCCGAACCCCCGAAACCAAAAAGAAGCATCGCTCTCTTAAGGAGATTAAATTTGTCATCCTGTTTTGCTTCGCGAATCTCCCACAATGCCTGAGATCTAGTAATCCCCTTTACGGCGCTGCCCGGAAGGTAGGGGAGACCGAAGCACCGATCGAGACAGATGCCTGCATTCTCCACAACTCCGCCAGCCATGTTCACTAGGAGGCGACCGCCGAGGGTGGCCGAGAATGTGAGGACACCCGCGGAATAAGATCGTTGGAGGCTCGAAAGCAACTGCGTCGCGTTCTCTGCGGCGATTTTGGCGAGCGCGGGGTCCGGCGGCACGATTTTGGCCAGTTGTTCAGCAATCTTAGCGTCGCGGTTGAGTCCTTCCGCTTTATCGGGGCGCACGTTTTTTCGAGCAGCCTGATTCCGTAGTCTCGCGGCGTCGTTCTTGAGAAGTTCGCTCCCCCGGGTGACAATGCGCAGGATGTTCCAACGCGCAGCGTGATCAATCTTGACCGGTTGTCCCCAAATCTTCGAGAAAGCGAATTTTTCATAGAGTAGCGAACGGTTATCAACGCTTTCTGCAAACTCCCCTACAAGGTCCGATACATCCTTACTCATCGGTATCACTCGGCCTCCTCTCCAGGACCATTCCTAACGAACCGCCTGGCGTAGGCAAGCCATGCCAGAGACTCTCCGGTCGCCATCTTAAGCGTCTCGCTGGTCGCATCTCGCGAAGTAAGAAATGCTAATAACTCGTTCAACCCACTGGTCTGGCGCGGCGCCACACCGACGAGTTCGTGCGAGAGGTGTTGCGCGAGATAGTCAAAACAAACGTACCAGCCCTCGCCCGGCCCCTTGGCATAAGCAAATGCGGCCGCAGCCAGCAGACCGTTCGACATAACTAACGCGGGCAATTTTCTTACGACTTCGCCCCCCTCTGCACCACGGGTTTCGACTCCGGCATTTGCATAAGCTAGCGCGTTCGCCGCGCGAATCTGTTCGAGATTTCTCATTGGCTCCGTTCCTAGCTGAAGGTGACACTGCAAAACCCAAGTCCTGTTGTGCTGTCGCCGCCAAACTGCATCACCGGTTTGTGCGCTAGAAACTTCTCTAGCAGTTCGATTTCGCCGTTGACGCGTGCCAGTGCTATCACCGGGGCGAAGAAAAGGGTTTCTGCCGGTACAGCTTCGAGGTTGAAAAGTGCGCCTGGCTTGGCCGTTCCTTTTTCAGGATCAATCCCGACATGCTGGCTGACCTCGCAAGCTGTCTTAACAAAATGCGAGAAGTCGCCGTTGCTGAGTAACACGAAGCGCCCCTTGCCGGTTTTCCACACAACGTCGTCCAAGAGAGTGAGCAAAACATTCTCCCACTCAAGTGGAAATGAGGCCTTTCGTTCGAACTGATACTCTTCCAGGACCACTCCGGTCTTGCCATTGCGAGTGATGACCACCGTATCGCCGGCTAAGCAAGTCGTGTCGCCAGGTTCGGCTGGAAGCACCGCATTTGATAGGGATGGGTTTTCCCGCCGGAAGCGCTCGAGTGCAAGTTGGCACGTCACGAAGGCGAAGGATCCTTTAGCTGAGCGAACAGGGAACACCAGCACTTTCGCTTCGCCAATAGCTAAACGACCTGCACTCTCTTGTTTGCCGAAGATAACGTCCTCGTGGGTTCTAAACTCCTCGTCGCGTCGGAAAGCGTCGCGCAGCACCCCTTTGATACTACTCCCCGGGATAATTGGGAAGCCGGTGTGGCGTTCCCTCTGCACGGGCTGATCGATCGCACCGACACTGGAACCAGCGCCGACATGGAGTGGGGTGCGGGTGAAGATATAGAGGAGTTTCTGGTACATGCGTATGAGTTGGATGATGTCTGAGGGAAAGAAATTTAGCTTGAACCCGGACGTCCCGGGACGTCCTCAAAGAACTACCAGCTGCCGCAAACGCCCAAGCCGAAGCCCTTTTCGCCGAGGAGGGTACTGCGCCGGTTGCGGATGGCCGCGCCCGAGGAATCGCCGTGCCAGTTGAGAGCGTCAGCGAGTTTGGCGGCTGCCGCTTCGTCGTCCGCTTCGAAGTAATAGACCCCTCCGGCTGGGACGGCGAGGTGCGTGCTCTTGGCTCCGCCCGACTCGGATTCGGTCGATTCGGGGTCACCGATTGACCAACCGGTGACTACGACCGGCTTGGACGTGAGCGCCGCGACGAGCCTGGCGCAGATTGGCGACTCTTCCTCGGCCTGTCTGCGGCGGCCGGAGCGCCAGATTTTTCCGGAACGCCGCTTGAGCAGCACATCGCCGGTCGAAGGATCAATCCAGTTCGGAAGCCAACCTCCGGGATGGGGGTTGATAGTCTGACCGCCGAGGCTTTTGCCTGCAGCAATTGCCGGCCAGACCGCAGGACTCAACAGAATCCATTTAACAAGAGCGCGACCTTCGTTCGTGGCGCTAAATTCATTCCGGTGCCCGAACGGAAGAGGCAGGGCCAGCTGATTGGAAATCAACTCCGTGGTGCAGACGCGCTGCTGGCCGCCGACCACGATATGGCGGGGGATGCTAAAAAGCCGCTGTATGATATCGTCGCCGTTCGCGCCGCCACTCCGGTCTTTCTCCAGCGCCTGATAGGCGATCCCAAGCCGGAAACTTTCGCGCAAGCGCAAGTAGTGCGCGGAATAGATTTGGCCATCGGCCGCCGACTCTGTGCTGGGATCGATTCCGATGCCGATGGTGTGCTCCGTGTCGAGAAAATCCTGATCTTTCAGCCCTGTCGAGACGAAGCCCTTTTCCCCAGCCAAGTAGGCCTCCCACGAAGCAGCGGTGAGCCAGTCAGGCGCCCCAGTTTCCTTGCTCGGCGGTCGCAGGCTGGCGATCGGAAAGCGGAGCGGTTCGCTTAATGAACCGGATTGCCGCCAGTTTTGCGCGCGGCTCGGCGCGAAATCCGGCTGGAGCCCCGCGCCACAAAGATCCAGCGGGCGCGGGAAAAACCACCTCTGGCTCCCCGTCTCGTCGACACGTACGGGAAACGGCCCCGCAGTCACCAGACTCCCAAACCGGCACGAACGGGCGGCCGCGTTTCCCTGGTGAATAAATCGATGGGTGTGGGTATCGCGAAAGTCTGCCCGATGCAGGGCAGCGTGAAGTGCGGCGCTGATCACGTTTGGCAGCGGCCAGGCGGCGCCGTGACCGGCGAGGGAGCCTTCCATTGGGCGGCCATCGCGGAAGAACAGCACATCAGTGGGTGAGAGCAGGATCGTGTTCATGGAATGCGAGGAGCTGAGTCGGAGCCAGGACGGGTGCGGTGGGCAAAGGCCACCGTTTCGCAAAGGCCAATGACGGCGCGGAAAGGGGTATCGCGATCGTCGCTGCCGAGCAAGTCAAGGTAGTCCTGGATCGAGCGGTCAAGGTCCTCTTGGAACTCGAGTTTCGCCGCGCCCCGCTCCGTACTTTGGCGATCGACAGCGAATGAGACCTCGCGGCGGATCACCGCGCCGGCATCAAAACCAGTGGCTCCTTGCAGTTCGTAGAGCCCCGATCTCCGAATCAAATAGGGCTCGAGTAACTCGACAACACGGTGCGGGAACTTGGCGCTTAGGCGGCCGGTCAGGGAATCAAGAACCTTCGCGAACAGCTCAACGCCGCCGCTCGCCCATTTGCAACCCCATTGGGTGATCTCGCCCCCGTGTTTGATAAGCGTAACTGCGATCGCTTTGCGCTTAAGAATCGCCTTGGCGCGCTTCTCGGCTGCGCGGGCCTCACGGATCACGTCCTGCAACGGCGCCTTGAAGTGCGCGATGGCCAGGCCAACGGAAACATCCGTGGCCGGACCTGGCATCAGGAACGGGATGGGACGCTCCTGCTCACGCTGCGGCTTGCCTGTGTGCTCGCGCCATCGATCGGATTGCAGAAAGCCATCCGCCGGCGATGCGAATCCGGCGACGTTGGGGTCCAAACCGCGGAAAGCGAGACGCAGGCTGCACGCGCATGCCAATGCGGTATCGGCCGGTAGCAGCGCGAGCACATCGTCGCCGCCTGCGTAAATGAGACGTCCGTCAAAATGCTCGACGATGGGGCGCGCGCAAAGAAGTGCAAAGTTCGAGAGAGCTTCGCTAAACTGAAGATGATAGCTCGGTGAGAGTGGGCGTTTCGCGCCTCGGAATCTCGCAAACTCGGGTCGTTCGAAATAGACCCGACTCCCGAACCGCTGTTCGCGGCCGGCATCGGTGTAGTCGGCCAGTTGGCTGGC
Source organism: uncultured Verrucomicrobiae bacterium (assembly GCA_963789065.1). Taxonomy (GTDB): domain Bacteria; phylum Verrucomicrobiota; class Verrucomicrobiia; order Chthoniobacterales; family JAFAMB01; genus JAFAMB01. The sequence continues at coordinate 38,898 of CAWBKA010000045.1, forward strand.
GAACGGTGGAGTCTTCTCGCCGCTGACCCATTTCCCGACTTCGTCACCGTCCAGCGCGAGGACCGCGAAATAGCGATCACCATCACCTGTATCCGGGTCGAACTCGTCATCGTCGGCGTATGGCTTATGCGCGGCGATGCTTCGCGTGCTGGGCATTGGAAACCCCTCACTGTTGTTGCCCCGAGATTCGGTGCGGAGGCCCCAGACGTCGCGCAGATAGGCAAGGTGCCAGAGACGCTTGATAAGCGTGACAGCTCCCATCCAGTCGCCCTTTTTGAAAAGCCGGGCCACGCGCCAACCAGCTTTCCACAACGTTCGCTCCAGGTTCTACCACCTGCCACCGCCTCATCGCGTCCGTTCAGCGCATCCTTGTTATTCTCCGCTCCGGCTGACCAACCTCCTTCGTTCCAGGCGTCGAAGCTGCGCGTCTGGCGAACCGCATCAAGTTGCCACGAATTCACTGCGGCGATCACTGCCCAACCGAGGCCGATATTGTTCAGGCTGGTCTTGTTGGCATCGATGTAGTAGCGGCCGTCGCGATGATCCTGCGGCATTTGCACTGTCGCCATTTGTATCACCGCCTCGACACGGTCCCGGGCTTGCTGTGCCGGCATGTCGGAAGCGAAGCCGCGTGCGAGAGCAAGCGAAGCATCCAATGTTTCGGGCCATGGTGTTGTCTGCCAGGCGATCGAAAGGAACCGCTCCGTTTGCGCCCAGAAGCGCTTCGCACGTTTCGCCCGACTGATCGCACCTTCATCGGCGGTGAGATTAATCTGGTCTGCGGCAAGAGCCGCGCCGTCGCAAAAAGCCCAGACTTTTTCCGCGATCGCCTTCCATTCGGTCCGGATCGCTTTTTCGACGAGTACGCCAAGTTCGGCGGCGCGAGCTGCGGGGACAACAGCAAGAAACACGTTCGGTACATTCGGGGTGAGCAGATCCCGGTGGCTGAGATCAAGGGAATCCCAAACCGCGGTATTGCCGATACGCACCTTCTCCCACAGTTCATCGCGCCACTGGAGATCGAAAAGCGGCTGCCCTCGCAGGTTCGGGAAGATCACCGCATCCGGTCCGATTTCGGCGGAGAGTGCCTTTAGCCCGACGGCCATCAGCCACGAAAGCAGATCCCGCTCCACAGGTCGCGTGTGCTGCGTGCCTGCGCGATGAAATCCTGCACCGGTCCGATTTGAACCTTTAGGAACGCCGGCTTCAGCGCACTGCCCTCTCCGTACTGGCACCCGGCCAGGGCAGAAACGATCTGCATGTGATTCCAGATCGTGTGATCAGGAATGCGAGTATCCGCAGGGAGCAGGCCGAGTCGGTAATCTCGCTCTGTCGCGTTCTTCGGCCAGAGCCGCCAGTGGGCGAAGAATTGTGCCCGCCATCGCTCCGATTCCGGAAGCGATTCAAAGTTTGTAATCGCGGGCTGAACGGTCTGTTCTGCCTCCATCCCGATCTCCGGCGAAGTGAACTCAGCGTGGAACCGAAGTCGCGGCCCACCTTCGCCCAGGCACCCGCCGAGTGGATGGATGAAGGAATTCCGCACACCATCGAAGACGCACTGCATACCCGCCGCGAGCGAATTCGGGAAGGGCAACCGGTCCGCCGCCGCCGCGGCATGATCCGCCGACGCGAGATAACGGTTCACTTCCTCCTCGGTGAATCCCGCCTGTCGGAACGCCAGCGCCGATCGTTCAGTGTGCGTCCAGATTTCCAACGCTTTGCTGGGCGGATCGTGCAGGTAGGCGGCGAGTTTGCGTTTCCAGTTTGTCATGATCGTTTCAGTTGCACCTCCGAATTCCGCGCTGCCCCAATAAGTTTCATCCACCTCAAGCACGCCAGACAATTTCTCCCGCCCTGGCCTCACCATGGCCTGCCGAAGTTTGTGCAACATTAACCAAGCCGTCCGGTAGCTGCCAAGTCCGAGAATTCATTGCAGCCCCAGAGCGCTCACCCCATTTTTCTGACTCGTGATATACCACATCGCTCGAAACCAAGTTCTCATTGGCAGATGTGTGTCTTGGAAAACCGTTCCAGCCAGAACGGAAACTTGCCTGCGACATCCAGAACAAAGCCAAAGCCCCCGCGATGATCTCCAAGCTCGACCGTTGGTGCAATTGGGACAACAGAAACCGTCCGGCCATCGCAACGCGAATAAATAGTCTAAACAGTCTCCTTCTTGAGAAAATCGGCTTTCCGCGAGGCATGGTTCGCGGATAATCTTCGACATCTGCCATTTCCACCCCTTAGACCTGGCGCTAGGTGGCGACAAGCGCCAGTATGGCACCGCGTGAACCGCAGCGCAGAAGCGCGGACGTCCGGTGACGTCCGGAGCAAATCTGAGCTCTTCGTGAACTGCATTCGTTGGGCGACCAGCCAACTCCCTCACGGCGACAAATGAGTAACGGGCGTTTGCCGTGAGACTATTCTTCTGTCGCGCCAAGTGTTCCACCCCTACAATTTCGGCACTCGCTCGCTCAAATTTACCAGCAAGGTGAAATTGGCCGCAACTTGAACGCGATTTTTTGACTGACCCCTTAAGAAAAGTGTCTTCGGTTCGCGCCGGATTGAAGAAACAAAGCGAGGACGCTTCGCCTAGCCAACTGTTGCCATAACCCAAGAAATCCGGCCCCGGAGGTCAGGCCGCCTCAGCCTGGATATTTCCACTGGGTGTCTTCTCAGCGACTCTGTTGATGGCTCAGATTGGCTGCGCTTTTCGTCGTCACGCGACCTTTGTCAAGAATTGTTCTGGGTATGCACTTGACTCCACCAGGCACTAAATCCTCCGGCTTGTGAGCTTCGAGTATGTCGCCGGTTCGGCGTTGATGGCCTGTTGAGCCAAACGATAGAAAAGCTTTCCGCGTGAGGCAGATCTCCGTCTATTAAAGCGAAACACGAATTCATTGAGGTAATCATCGAGATATTTGTCCGAAGCGCTGCCTTGGAGGGTTCCGAGCAGCCACCGTTTCAGCAAGGAAATGACCAAGTGAACGCGCGGAAGCAAAGGCTCGCCTCCCTGCCGAAGGTTTTGAACTTTTCGATTATGGATATAGCCATTGAGTTCCCGGTAGGAGTTAAGACCATCCGTGCAAACCATGCTTCCCAGCTCAATATTATCCTCAATGAAGCGGTGGAGGGTTTTTCGATCAAAGTCCTCGATAAGGGCCATCCGGATGCGCCCGATCCTTTTGCCATCGGCTTCTGCGGCAACGATGATCAACACTTTGCTCAAGGTTTTTCGGCCAGTTGCACCTCCGAATTCCGCGCTGCCCCAATAAGTTTCATCCACCTCAAGCACGCCAGACAATTTCTCCCGCCCTGGCCTCACCATGGCCTGCCGAAGTTTGTGCAACATTAACCAAGCCGTCCGGTAGCTGCCAAGGCCGAGAACTCTTTGCAGCCCCAGAGCGCTCACCCCATTTTTCTGACTCGTGATATACCACATCGCTCGAAACCAAGTTCTCATTGGCAGATGTGTGTCTTGGAAAACCGTTCCAGCCAGAACGGAAACTTGCCTGCGACATCCAGAACAAAGCCAAAGCCCCCGCGATGATCTCCAAGCTCGACCGTTGGTGCAATTGGGACAACAGAAACCGTCCGGCCATCGCAACGCGAATAAATAGTCTAAACAGTCTCCTTCTTGAGAAAATCGGCTTTCCAGCGAGGCAATGGTTCGCGGATAATCTTCGACATCTGCCATTTCCACCCCTTAGACCTGGCGCTAGGTGGAGTCAAGTGCATACCCAGAAGAATTGTTGACTGACCCGACTGATCAGGCGAGATTGGGCATTAATTCCGTTATTCTTGGATCGCGAGACGTGGTTTCATTTTCGACCGAGCCTCCGCGCGGGAATTTAAGCCACTGATCAATCGCTTAACGCCTCCGTGACCTCCGTGGCCTCCGTGCGAGCTTTTCTTCTCCGGCGAGCCGCAAACGGCCGACCGGTATCGCTGCCGCGCTCTGGCTTTCGGCCTGGAAATTTGTCAGACGCTTGCTCAGGCTTATCTTTCCAGGGAAACTTCGCCGGTTTGCGCGGGGTTCGAGGAGGCAAAGCAGGGACGCTTCGCTTACCGGTCTTTACTCCTTCACCAGTTTCAAACAGATTGAGCAAAAAATGACGGGGGCTTTTACGCGCTATAAAGTCTTGTCGGGTAGATTCGAACTGATGGTCAAGTGACTTCCAAACTGTAGCCCTGCGGTCTGCGCACTGGTGCAAGGAATGGCCGACTCCGAACATCCACCGAACTAGCAAACTGTATGAAGCGATCCAGCCTGGACGACTATATTGGGATACGTACCTACTATGTTGCGCGAGCAGTTTTTCGAAGTGTCATCGATCGCTATACCACTCTGGACACTTTGTCGACCTGGACATTAGACGTAACCGGGCTGGCCGTGGGTTTCCTGTTCACGAACCTCGAGAAAGTTAACAACTTTTTAAGAGCCTCTAAATTTGACGATCAATTTACCAGCCAACTCAGAGACACGATCAATTTATTGGCTCTGAGAGCTGGGCACGAAGCCAAAGTTGCGGTTGACATCAACCTTTTTGACCTGCAGCTGCCTGCATCGTCGATTCAAAAAATCGACGAGCAACTAATAAAAATCAGAGAAGAGGTCCAGAAGGAGTATCTAGAGAGCGTTCCCCCGCCCTATTCTGCGCTGATGAAACGTGCGATCGAGGCTTACAATAGAGATCCTCTAAGCGTGCTGAAACGCGCACACAGCGATTACATGTGGCAGTTCGTAACGCTGACGGTGCAACTTCTTACCCTATTCCTTGCGCTGCTGATCGCTTCAGTCAATCTGAAGTAACATTCCGTTTGGCCTTGAGATTGTTTTAGTCCTCCGTGAACACCGCGGCCTCCGCGCGAGGCTTTCTTCTTCCGGGGTCATGCCATTTGCGCTCGCAGCTGATTCGCGAGTTCTGCAGGAAGGAGAACTGCATCGAAAGTCACCCGTCAGGCCCAGGTTACATCGTCCGATCGGGAGGTCTCCTTCGCGGAGATCCTGGAGGTCCCATTTTGGTTTCCAATCGGTGTTTTTGTACCGTGGAGTGAATCGTTGCCAGCGGAAATAAACGCGGATCGCCTGGTAGCTCGGTGAGTCAAAAGAGTTTTGGGTTTTGAGTTTTGGGTTTTGAGTTGCTGCAGGCCGCTCACTCACAACCCAGCGTGCAAAGCGTTCCACCAACACACCGGCGGGACGTCCGGAGCACTATGCCTCTGTCCCGCTAAAGCCAGCTAAAGCCAGCGCCACGCAAAACTCAAAACCCAAAACTCAAAACCCAAAACTTAAAACTACGATCGATGGTGATGGTGACGTGGCCGGGAATGTTTAGCAGGAGTCTGTTCCGCCTTTTCGGTGGCGGGCGTGCTGGAGGGACTTGGAAGAGGTGTGGCCACAGGCTCAGCGCTCGCGGTGGATGTTGAGCTCGGGATGGGCGTTTCCGCAGCGGCCGCGGTCGAGGTAGTGGTGGCAGGAGTTGGTGGCGTCGTTGCCGTTGGAGTCTGCACTGCGATGGGGTTCATCGGCTTCTTTGGCTGTAACTTCTCCCATAGTTTTTGCGCCGTAATCGTATCTAAATCTACGGCGTCAGCACGCACCAGGTTGAATCGGTCGACCCACTTGTTCCCTTCACTCGCGGAAATCGGTGAAGCCACGCCAGCGGACTCGACAGAGAAGTATTCGAGGTGACTCTGATCGAAGAGATCCGTGTAGGCCAACTTTACAAAAACGCGCAATCGGACATTGCAAATGTACCCGTCGGCTGCCGCGATTTTGCGAAATCCATCCGTCAGCACCGCCATTTTCTCATTGTTTCGATAGCCCGTCTTCTTGATCATCAATCCGGCTACGGAATCGCTGGCGATCGATTCGGAGAAGTAGTAACCCACGAAAGGAATGTCAGTCTCGGAATACTCTTTGCCGTCGTTCGAGAGCGTCGTGATATGGAGAAAGGTGGTAGTCTCATCATGCAGTCCACGAGGCGGACCACCAAAATTTCTGATCAACAATTCGTTGTCTGTAAAGGCGTCTTCCTTTGGATTCAGGCTGGTGTGAACGGCAACAACGAAGTTGGGTTGAATTTGGCTCGTCGAAATTTCTTCCTGCCTCCGGGCCGTTTGCCACTGCAAAAAAGCGACCAGAATGGACGCGAGGATAAATACGGTCGCTGCGACGGCCTCAAAATAGACCTTATTGCGACGGAGCCAGGCGTGAACCTCCGAAGGATTTCTTTGATCGCTCATGTTCGAAATGGGGGGATGAGGGCAACGGTAGGGCAACGGTTAGATTACACCATATCCAAGGTCGGCAATTTAGTTGGTGAAGACGGAGCAGGTAAAGCTCGGCATTGGGGTGGGTTTTGAGTTTTGAGTTTAGGGTTTTGAGTGGCGGCGAAGCCGCGATAGGGACGCGCTCCCGCGCGTCCGGCGCGGCATGTCCTTAGAACGTGCGAAGGTCCTCCTGAAGGTCGCTAAGGTAGAAAGAAGATGGGAAATTCTCGCACGGAGGACACGGAGATCACGGAGAGGGTCTTTCTGATATTGACCAAACGTTTGATGCCGTTCTTAAGCTGCGCCGCGCCATCATCGATCGATCAACCCAAAACAAACTCTAAAATTCTCTGAACCTCCGTGGCCACCGTGTCCTCCGTGCGAGCCATTCCCCCTTCTGGCCGCTTAAGGCGCTTTCCCGCCCGTTACAAGGGCACGACTTCCCACACCTCCACAGCCCGATTCTGCTCTGGTCGTTTGCTATCGAGAAGTTCAGTCCCTCCCATTCCGATTGTCTGAATCGCGTTGAGCAACTTTGCCTGCTCTTTAAGAATTTTGCTGATATTCTCCGCTCGCTCCTGCGAAATGCGCAGATTGTGGTCAGGGTGCCCGCCGGTGTCCGCGTAGCCGGCCACCACCAGAACAATCGTCGGGTCGCTCAGCTTATCCCGCATTTCGGGCGTATCGAAGGTTTTTACCAATTCGTCAGCAGCGGCCCTGCGTAAGGTTGCCTGGCCGCTCTCGAAGGGAATTACGGTGAGGCGTTCCATCGAACGGGCCTTATTCATTTTACCGATCAAATTCGCTTTTTTCTCGGCCGTGATCCCAGGGAGCGCGTTAATCCGCTTGACCACTTCCTCTTTAGCGGCGTCGAGGTCGCCTTGTCCTAACGGCGTTGGAGATAATCCCGCGGACCGGGCTTCGGTCGGGGCGACAGCCTCCTCTTGCCGCAAAGGTGTTGGACTCGCCTCAGACGGAGATGTCGAGCTTGCTGCGAGGGAGCGCGTCGGACTCGCCTCAGACGAAGATGTCGGGCTTGCATCAAGGTAGGGCGTTGAACTCACCTCTGGCGAAGATGTCGGGCGTACTGCGAGGGAGGGCGTTGGACTCACCTCTGGGTAAGGTGTAGGGCTCACTTCAGGGGCAGGTATCGTGGCCGGCAGCGAGCTTTCTTTTCGGGCATCACCTGAGGGATATGGCGGGACGGCAGGCGTCAGAGAAGATTCTTCTGCTGGCCCGTCGAGGAAAGCATTCGGCCTGTCAGGAATAGTGTTCAAAACGACTTTTCCTGGTTTCTGTACAGTGTGCGAGTGAAACAAAAAGAGCGCGATCGCTGATCCAATTGCCAGGATAAAAATGATGCCCGCGATCAACCGACTCGGCTTCCGGCCAAGCCAAGTTCCCGCCGGCAGCCGTAGTTTTGCCCCGAAATGAGAGACAGACTTGCCTTTGGATTTAGCGACAATGGCTGATGGTGAGACGACGTTTTTCAACCGCCCCTCTACTTCGGCCGCGCTCCGGGGACGCTGGACTGGATCTTTTGCCAGGCAGGCGGCCACTGTCTCCTCCCAAATTTTGGGAATAGCCTCTCCCTGGATACCAAGCTCGGCCCTTCGCTCGGTCATCGACGGGGGAATTTCCTCTCTCACCTGGGCGCTGATATCCCCGTCATAGAAAGGTGGCTTACCGGTTAGCAATTCATAAAAAATTGCTCCCAGGGAATACAAGTCGTCACTGATTGTCGGTCTTTCCCCCGCGACCCGTTGCGGGCTCTGATACGGCAGCGCCTCGCTAGAATCATGAATTTCCTTCAACCAACCCCTCGAATTGGGAAGGCCATTTTCCAAGCCAAAGCCCTTCAGCTTCAAATTTCCGGCGCGATTTACGATCAGATTGCCTGGCACGAGGTGGCGGTCAATAAGTCCAGCGCCTTGGTGGACGTACTCTAACGCCTGACACAACTCCTTCGCCCATTTCTCCAAGTCACGAACTTCGAACAACTGATTCGGCCTGGCCAAACGCAAACGCGATAGACTTTGGCCATCCAGGTATTCCATCTGGATAGCGACTCTTCCCCTGTTTTCCACCAGGCCATAGACGCGTTCAATATTGGGATGCTTGAGCGTGATTCTCCGGCCAAGATAGCTCTTCAATCCTTCGATAGCGTTCTTGTCGCTGACAATGAGCTCAGGCAAAAACTTTAATGCGACCTGATCTGCTTGACGCTTCACGCTGTAATCTTGAGCGAGCCAGACCCCTCCCGTCTCATCCAATTCACGCTGGAGTTCAAACCACGCAAAGAGTCTCCCTGGCCCCAATTGGTAAGGAATACTACTAGCTGTCGGCGTGGATGATCCCACCGGATGATTTTCATCGAGCGCACTGACCGGTGGCTCTCCCGGCGGTGCCGCTTCCGCCGACTCCTTGGAAACTGGTTCATCCCCAGGTCTGCCGTTTGCCATTGTTTTTTTGCGTGGCTTCCCCGCCAATCCGGTAGGTAAGGCGGGACGCGCTTCTTCTGGCGCGGAAATATTGCTCGCGGTGTTGGTGTCTGATTCAGCTCGCTGCGCAGCCTGGTCCTGGGCGGGGGAAGGTGCTCGATAATTGAACTTAGACATTTGGCGGTATTTCCCACTGAGGGAGGTTGCGTAGGCTACCAAGAAGCATCACCCGTGCCATGGGGCGGGTCGGCGTATCGGCGGTCGGCGTCTTATTCGGTGATAGGATCTCAAGAGCGTGCAGTCTCCACTGAATTTATAGAAGCTTAAGGAATTTTGTCCCGCAAATTACCACATGAATCCCGTTTGCGGGACATTCATCTGGTGTCCTGTCCCCGAAATAACAGGTTATTTCGGGAAAGGACACTAGAAAGCCCGCCGATCTAAATTGCCCTGATGTTCGCGTTCCGATCGGTCAATGCCCCAATCGCGCAGCCAATTGGGTCCCTGTCGAGAAGCGCTGGCAACTTCTTCCGACAGAGCGTAGCTTTCGCAACTATGGGAATGTTTACTAACCTCATGTCGAAGATATTCGGACACGCCACCACGGCACCCTCCAAGGCGGCTGCACCTGAAAATACAACGGTCGCCTCCGCGGCGCCGTCCACCCCTACAACCCCGGCTGCAGTTGCCATCGCTCCCGCTCCCGCACCTGCTGCTGAACCGGTAAAAATTGTTGATGTAACGGCCATCCTTGATGATTTGGCCGCCAAGAATCCGGAGAAGCTCGATTGGAGAAAGTCGATTGTCGACCTGATGAAGCTTGTTGGAATAGACAGCAGCCTTTCCGCCCGGAAGCAGTTGGCGACGGAGTTGCAGTATTCCGGCGATCAAAGCGACTCGGCGACAATGAATGTCTGGCTGCACAAAGAGGTTATCAAAAAGCTGGCCGAGAACGGCGGCAAAGTTCCTCACGAGCTTCTGACCTAAGAATTCCGTGAACGCAAAAGTCAGCTATCGCAAGCTTGGAAATGGATTCGGCGTTTGGCGTTTGGCGTTCGGCGTTCACCGGCGTCTCTCGCCGTTCGCTCTTGACACGTCGTGTCGGGGTTTCGCCGGTCGCGGTAGGGTTGCGCTCCCGCGCGACCGGCGTGGCGCGTTCATATAACCTGCGAAAGGTAAGATGGCCCGGACCGTTGCGGAGGGGACCAAAGCGCTCAAAACAGCAACTTATTACGTCGAACCTTCACGACGCCGGTCGCGCGGGAGCGCAAACCCTACCCGCCACGCGCCTTGATAGCGATTTCCGGACATGCCACGACGCCGGTCGCGAGGGAGCGCAAACCCTACCCGCCACGCGACTTGATGGCGCTTTCCGGACATACCACGCCGGTCGCGCGGGAGCGCAACCCTACCCGCCACACGCCTTGATAGCGATTTCCGGACATGCCACGCCGGTCGCGCGGGAGCGCAACCCCACCCGCCACACGCCTTGATATCGCTTTTCTGACTTGCCACGCCGGTCGCGCCGGAGCGCAACCCTACCCGTCAACGCCGAGCGCCCGCCGAACGCCAAACGCCGTTGCGCCGCCGAACGCCGAACGCCGAACGGTGAACGCCAAACGCCTTCTTGGAATAAGCGGTGCTCTTCCAGCTCTCAAGATGGTAACTGTTATTTTATTGTGGCTCGCGAATTAGATTTGGAGGCGATTGTTGAGCGTTTTTACGCTGCGCTCTATCGTTTCGCCCTGTCCCTCACCAAGAACGAGGCGGAAGCAGGCGACTTGACCCAGCAGACTTTTTTTATTCTCGCCCAGCGGGCACATCAGATCCGGGATATCACAAAAGTCAAATGCTGGCTCTTTACAACGCTCCGACGCGAGTTTCTGCGGATTGTCCGTAGCCAGTCAAGCCACCCACATGTCGAATTTCGGCCTGAGGTCCATGACTCCCCCTCTCCCAGTGCCGACGCCTTGCGCGCCTTGGACGCGAAGGCCGTGATCGACGCGCTCAACCGCATTGAGCCCACTTATCGCACCACGGTAGAACTATTTTATTTGAGCGAACTCTCGTACAAAGAGATCGCGGAGACTCTCGATATTCCGATAGGAACCGTGATGTCGCGCTTATCGCGCGGCAAAGAACACCTCAAAGCGATCTTGGCAACTGCCATTGCGGAAAACAGTGACAAAATCATTCCGTTAAACAGAGATGAAGAAGCCGCATACTGAAATCACGAATGAAACCGCCAGGTTCCTGCTGAACGCCTATCGTCCAAATGGCGCTGACGCTCAGGACCCGGTCTTTCGTGACGCGCTTGAGCAGGCGACGCGTGATCCAGAATTAGGGGCTTGGTTCACGGAACAGCGGGGCTTCGATACCATGATCGCCGAGAAATTATCCAGCATCGAGCCCCCGACCACGCTACGCCCTGCGATCCTGGCCGGAATCAAGAATCGCCCAGTCGCGCGTCGCTTTTCCATCCGACCTCTTCTCGCTCTGGCGGCGGTGATGGTGTTGAGCGCGATTGTTCTCGTCCCGGTGTTCACCAGGCTCTATTCCACGAGCGGCCCGATTGACCGATATCAAAAGGCGAACCTGGCATTGCTTAGCGCGGTCCCCGCGCCGCAATTGGACCTGCTCACCGCAAGCTTCTCGAGCACCCAGGAATATCTGGAGGAAATGCAGGCTCCCTGCATTCATTCCCTACCCACCTCTTTGCTTGCCTTACCGACGGCTGGGTGCAAGACCCTTCGTTGGAACGGCCACACCCTGTCTCTAACCTGTTTTCGCCTCCCAAGCGGAGAACTGCTCCATCTGTTCGTGATCGCCGAGAAGGCCCTCGAACCGATTGATATCGGTGCCGATTTTCGAGACATCAATGGTTGGCATGTTAAATTCGAACAGTTGAACGGAATGCTTGTAATGTTCGTCAGCCGAGCCCGCTTGGCCGAGATTAAGCAGTATATTTGATCCGCCTGAATCACACCAACGCACAAAATTTATGCCAAATGACCATCCTCGAGCAGTCATTCTCATGGGAGTAGCCGGTTCGGGTAAGACCGCCGTTGGAAAGAAAATTGCCGAACGCCTGCATTGGATCTTCCTCGACGCTGATAGCTTCCATCCAGCCGCAAATATTGAAAAAATGAAGCACGGAATCCCGCTCAATGACGAGGACCGAGTGCCATGGCTAAAGCGGCTGCACGACGAGCTGCAAAATCAATTGGCGGAGGGCCACTCCGTCATCCTGGCGTGTTCGGCGCTGAAGGAGACCTATCGCGACGCGTTAAGAGATCACGTATCGCCCCTGACCTTTGTCCACCTTGATGTCGATGCGGAAACCATCCGCAACCGGCTGCAACACCGCACAGCCCATTTTTTCCCAAAAGAATTGTTGGAAAGCCAGTTTGCCACGCTGGAGAAACCGAAAGACGCGATCATTGTCGACGCGCGCAAACCGCTCGACGAAGTCGTGGAACAAGCTGTTCACTCGCTTGGGGAAGGGTGAGGGAACGTATCGGCGCCGAGCGCCGAAGGGGAGGTGTTGGTGAGAGGCGGGGATGAGGAGAGGTGAATGGGGAGAGGTGAATGGTGAACTCACCTCCCCGTCGTTGCGCGCCATTTCCAGCGTTCGGCGTTCACCGTTCGGCGTTCAGCGTTTGGCGGGCAGAGGGGTAACGGGGTCTATACCTCTCACCTCTCACCTCTCACCTCTCACCTCTCACCTCTCACCTCTCACCTCTCACCTCTCACCATCTCACCTCTCACCTCTCACCTCTCCCCCCTCACCTCTCACCTCTCCCCTCCGCCACCCGCTCCCGAAGAATTCCCTCCTTCGCTTGAAACTCCCCTTTCCCGGTGCGGCTTATCTGTTATATGAGGAAGAGATAGGGGGGGTTAATTAGTGATCAGTCGAAAATCGGTTGAGCACCTGCGAGCCGCGATTTTCATCAAAAATCTAGACGCGAACTCTGAGCACGAAGCCATTTTCAAATTGCTTGGCGCGCTGCAAGGACACTCTCTAGTCAAGGATCTGGCGGAATTGTCCGCGGCAATATTTGACCGCCAACAAACCGATCCACCGTTGTTTCCAGGAGGCATCGCGTTCCCACATGCGCGGACCGATAGCGTCTCGTCGCTGGTCATGGTGGTGGCGACCTGTCCGCAGCCAATACCCTTCGGCGATATGCTGGTCCGGCTCATTTTTTTGATCGGAGTTCCCAAACATTCCGGAGCCGACTATCTCGAGATGATCTCGTTCCTGGCCCGGCACTTGCGAGGAGATCGGATCATCGACCAGCTCGTGCAAGCGGAAGATTTGCCGAGTTTGCTCAGTGCGTTCGCCGAACGCCCATAGCGTAGCCGCATGGACAAGACAGGGGAGAACAAACAGCAGCGAACTCTTTCTCCGCTCTTCCGTCGGTTGCTGAAGCTGAAGGTCTGGACGGTCGAACGCTTTCGGCTGAGCGAGCGCCAGGTTACACTCATCTGGGCAGGTCTGATCGGCGTTCTGGGTGCGGTCGCTTCAGAGGGCTTTCGCAAGGCAAGTGAGGTCTTGCACTACCTGGCAACTGGTTCGGATTCGGGCATCATCTCCACCTTTGCCGGTTTGCCCTGGTGGCAGAGATTGGCTGTGCCTACCGTCGGCGGACTTCTCGCCGGCCTCACTCTTTGGTTGGGAAACCGTCTCTTCGCCAGTATCCGACAGAAAACGACCACCGACTACATGGAAGCTATCGTGGTGGGAAGCGGTATCATCTCTTTGCGCGCGAGCCTTGTCAAAAGCTTGTCAGCCCTCTTCTCGATCAGCACCGGAACGTCGATCGGCCGAGAGGGTCCCCTTGTTCAACTCTCTTCTCTGGTGGCTTCGCTGATTGGGAGATTTCGAAGGTTTCCGATTCCGCAGCGTCGGCATCTGGTGGCCTGCGGAGCGGCCGCGGGCATCGCCAGCGCCTACAACGCGCCGATCGCCGCCTCTTTTTTGTCGCCGAAATCATCCTGGGGACGGTGGTGGTCGAATCGCTCGGCCCATTGATACTGGCTTCCGTTGTCGCAGCGTTTGTTTCGCAGGCACTGCACGGGGGCGAGCCACTGTACAAGTCGCCGGGCTTCTACCTGCATACGCACTGGGAAATAATCCCGCTCTGTTTTATTGGTATCGTCTTAGGGTTCATCGCTCCCGCCTATCTGAGGTTCCTCCGCACCGCTGAGCACCTGTTCTCGAAAATTCAGATCCCGATACCGTTAAAACTCGCCCTCGGAGGCGCGATTGTTGGAGCGTTGGCGATCTTGAATCCCGCAGTGTGCGGAAATGGTCAGGGGGTGTTGCGTTCCCTGTTCCACCAGAATTGGTTCTGGGACGAGATACTGGCAATCCTTTTGTTGAAGTTAGTTGCCACCGCGGCAGCGTTCGGATCTGGGGTGGTCGGCGGAGTCTTTACACCAACCCTCTTCGTCGGCGCAGCGATCGGAATGTTATATGGCCAAACAGTTCTCTATATCGCCCCGAACCTGCGTTCCGATCCGGCGATGTACGGTCTGGTCGGGATGGGATCCTTCATTGCGGCAGCGACGGGCGCCCCCTTGATGGCGATCTTGATGGCTTTTGAGCTGACCCTGGATTACGCGATCTTGCCCTTTCTGATGGTGAATTGCGTCGTCGCCTACTACTGCAGCAGCATTTTCGAAAGACGCTTCATGTATGGCGAATCACTCGAACGAAAGGGTGCCGCCTTCTTCAACCAACAGCTGGCCGAGGTCAATATTCGCGATTTAGTCCGCCCTGATCCGCTGACGCTGCCGAAGAACGCGACCTTTGCCCAGATCGCTGAAACATTTGTCCAACACAGGTTCCAGCATATCTATATCGTTGATAAGGAGAAACGGTTCCTGGGCGTGGTGTCCCTTCACGACGTCAAAACCTTTCTCGACCGGCCGGAACTCGAGACGGTGGTCATCGCAGCAGATATCATGAATGAGGATTTTCCCAGCGTTTCACCGCTCCAGGGAATGAGTGAAGCTTTACACAAATTTTCCGCGGCAAACTCGGAGCGTCTACCGGTGGTCGACGACCTGAACTCCAAACGACTCATCGGCAGCATCTCAAAAACCGACATTATTCTTCACCTTGCGGGAGAGCAAAGTAGTACCGGGACGAACCGCCAGTTTGCCTAGCCCGCAAAAATCACGCAAAAGCTGAAGCGACGAACTCATTGCGGGCTAGAAAGCTCTTAAAAAGACGCTGCGCGCCTGTTTAAGAGCCTTTTTAAAAATTGATGCATTGAAGCAAACTGTTTTTGCGCGGATTCCACGGAATCAAGGAATCTGATTAAATTCTTCTCTCCAAAAATGGATTCGAATCGAAAAACCAGAAACCGGTTGAATCGATCCACCGTCAACTGGCAAGATCACAAGACGCATCCTTCGACTTATGGCAATTGTTTACACCGTTTATCATAGTGGTTTCGGCCACACCAAGCTTCAAGCCGAGGCCGTACACCACGGGGCGGGCTCCGTTTCAGGTGTCCAGGCTAAGATCCTCACTACTGAAGAAGCAGCGGCAAACCTGGACGAGCTCGATGAAGCCGACGCGATCGTCTTCGGCTGCCCAACCTACATGGGAAACATGTCCGCGGAGATGAAGAAGTTTATCGAGGTAGCAGCCCAGAAGTGGTTCACCCTGGCGTGGAAAGACAAGATCGCCGGAGCCTTTACCAATTCCAGCAGCTTTTCAGGTGACAAACTCAACACGTTGATCGGACTGGTCATCAACGCGATGCAGCATGGCATGATCTACGTCGGCACCGGGATGTTGCCGGCCGCTAACCGGCCCGAGGACATGCATGCGATCGCCGGACCAAGCCCGGAAGCTTTAAACCGCCTGGGCTCCTTTACCGGTGCCATGGCAGCCAGCTTTCAGGTCGCACCACCCACTGCTCCAGTCCAGGGAGACATTCAAACCGCCGAAGCTTATGGCAAACGAATCGCCGAAATCACCCTCCGCTGGACCAAAGCCAAAACATAACGCGCGAACCCCTCTGGTTCTCGGTGCACGCGACGAAACCCGCGAAGGAACGAGATAGAATTCAAGAAGCCCATTAAACAGGTCATGCCCACATTCAAGATTTGGACGAACGCCTTTCTAACGGATTCAGCCGAAGAGCTGCTCGTCCGTGCCACAAAATCGCATCAGCTCGTGATCGCCGGAAAGACAGAGCACGTCCTGGACGTTGGATCTTCGGACCCGCGCATCCTTGAAGCAGAGATCGTCTTTGGTCAACCTGATCCGCAGTCTATCGTCCGGTCGAGGAAGTTGCGTTGGCTTCATCTATCCAGTGCCGGTTACGCGCGCTACGGCGCACCGGAAATCCGTGACGCCATAAAGATTCAAGCCGCCATCATGACGAACAGCTCGAGCGTGTTCGATGAACCATGTGCGGAACATCTCATGGCCTGGCTGCTGGCGGATGCTCGGCAATTCTATCTCTCCTACGAAAATCAGCTTGGCCCGCACGGCTGGCCGCAGAACGAATTGCGCCAAAACATGCGTCTGCTGGCCAAAGAAACCATCTTAATCGTCGGTTACGGCGCAATCGGACGGCGGTTAGCCGAACTTCTCACTCCCTTTTCGGTCCGGGTGATCGGCTACCGTCGCACACCGCAACCGGATACCGGCGTTCGGGTGATCGGCCTTGAAGAACTCTCGAGCACCTTGGCTGAGGCCGATCATGTCATCAATATCTTACCGGAAAGCACCGACACGCAACGCTTCTTCGATGCCGAACGACTTCAGCTCATTAAGCGTGGTGCACGTTACTACACCATCGGACGCGGCACGACCACGGATCAGGAAGCGTTGGCGCGGATCCTGGAGTCCGGTCATTTGGCCGCCGCGTACCTGGACGTCACTGATCCCGAACCGCTGCCACCAGATCATCCACTCTGGTTGGCACCCCGCTGCTATATCACGCCTCATACCGGCGGGGGACACGCCAACGAATCCCTGCGGATTGTCGAACATTTCGTCGACAATCTTCAGCGCTACGAGCGTGCCGAGGAGCTTGCTAACCGCGTGTTTTAGCCTGATTTCCGTGAGCAGAGAATGACTCACACGAAGGCCACAAAGGAAATATGATCTTAAAATTTTGAAAACCTTGGCGACTTTATATGGAAAAGAAACGTTGCCAATGGTCGGGGCAGGATCCGCTCTATCTGGCGTATCATGATGAAGAATGGGGCGTTCCGCTGCACGAAGACCATCGTCTCTTCGAGATGATCGTCCTCGAAAGCATGCAAAGCGGGTTGAGCTGGATCACTATCTTACGGAAGCGCGAAGCCTTTCGAGTTGCTTTTCACGGCTTTGATCCAGGCCGGGTGGCAACGTTCGGTGCGGAAGAAATCGAAAAACTCCTCTTAAACTCAGACATCATTCGCAACCGGGCCAAGTTGGAGGCGACGGTTGCCAACGCCCGGGCGACGCTCAACGTTCAGGAGAAATACGGGAGCCTGGATTCCTTTTTGTGGCGAATCGTGGAGGGCCAGCCGGTCGTTAACCGCCGGCGTGATTACCACGAAGCTCCGGGAAAAACCTCGCTATCGGAAACGCTAGCGAAAGAATGTAAGAAGGAAGGTTTTAAATTCATCGGGCCAACAGTTGCCTACGCATTTATGCAAGCCGTCGGCATGGTCAACGACCACGAACTGACCTGCTTTCGGTATAAGCAGCTGGCGCAAAAATCCCCGAAGCGCCTGCTTCGCTGACCCGCAATTGCGTTCGAAGAAATTCGTTGGAGATTGCTGAGGATGAACGTAAACGATTCGGCGTTACCAAGGTTTCAGCACGTCACGATTACCTTCACTCCTGGTCTGGGAGCCCCGTTGCGTGGGTTCTATGTTGGCGTTCTCGGATTTCGCGAAAAGCCGATTCCCAAAGTGGTCAAGCCGCTGGGATGGATATGGTTTGACACCGGTACGCCGGGAGTTGAACTGCATTGTGTGCCAGATGATGAGCCGGTCCCCGCTGACTCCCGGCATCATTTTTGTCTCGAAATCGACGATCTTACGCGCCAACGCAAGGCCTTATTCGACGCCGGAGTGGCGATTGTGGAGGCCCGACCACTCCCGTTCCGGCCACGATTTTTCGCGCGCGATCCTTTCAATAACCTGATCGAGTTCGTCCATGTTGACGCCGACTACGTCGCTGCTGGCGAAGCCGCCGATTGAGCCTGCGTCGAGCACAAATCCTTAGAGATTTGTGAGCGACATCGACCTCAAACCGACCAGTCGTCGGTACCTGAAAGACTCGGCTCATTTGCCCAACTTTTTAACACCACGAACGGTTAGCACCGGTCTTACGGCCCGAAGGGCCAAGAAAGCCTAGCCCAGGGTTTACCCTGGGTAAATTTCCCTTTGGAAACCGCCCTGTCGGGGCGTCGGGTTTGGTGGTGCGCGTTTTCTGTTTCCCTTCGCAGCCCCTTCAGGGCACAACGCGGTGTAAACCCTATTCCCAGGGTAAACCCTGGGCTAAGCTTTCTTGCCCCTTCGGGGCGCAGACCCACTTGTCGAAACAAGTTAGCGCCAATGGGGTAAACCCTGGGCTTCTACGCTTTTTGCCACTTCAGTCCAAAGATTCGAAACGTCCAAACCGCGAAGCCCTTCGGGCCCGCAATGAACTCGTCGCTTCACCTTTGGCGTAATTTTTGCCGGCTAGCGGCTCCTCCTTGCGTCGGCGCCGAGCATTCTCTAAAAGTTGAATCCGATGATCTTGACCCGCCAATTCCGAGCCAAACTGCTGAAACCGTGCATTCCGGTGATCATCGCTCTCGCCAGTTCCGGCATCGCGTTTGGCCAAACCGACCAGTCCGGTTCCTCATCGCGGAAATCGCCGCCAAATCCTGACCAGCCGTTGGCCCGATCACCCGGACCGTCCGGTAAAGCCACCCCGCAGGAATCCCCGGCGAGCAATCCACAACTCGAACGGTTGGCCAGCGCAGCCGATAAGGTCTTAAACCGCATCCAAACCGAAGAAAACGATCTCTATTTGCGAGTCAACTATTTCGAGAAGCCCGACCGGCTCAATCCGAACAGCTATGCCTCCAAGGAGGAGGTTGCGCAATGGCAAGGGATACTGCAGCAGCTGAAAGAGAAACATGATCTAGTCGCGCAACTTTATGCCGATCTTGGAAAAGACCTGGACGCAGAATTCAAAGGTACTGGTACCAGCAAAGAGATCGTCGACCAGTTCAAGAAGTTAGTCATCGCCGGCTTTCCCTGGGAAGAGATCGAAAAGAAGAAGAAACTCATTGCCGAATTTATTGATGAACAGGGGAAACTCCTGTCGTTCTACGACAAAAACTGGGGTTCCTGGACCCAGACCACCAATTCGAACAAACCAGAATTCACTTCCACTTCCGCGGCAAGCATCTACAAGAAACTCCGCGAGCAAATTTTAACCACCAGCGACCAAATTGAAAAAGAGTACAAGGCGATGAGCGAGTAGAGCGGGGCTATTTGTTTTGATATTCGTCGACTGACACCGATATTCCTGCCCTCAATAATGCCCTAATGCCCGAACAGCAATTCAAGATGCCAAATATGAAATCTGTCTCTCCCCTGTTGGCCTGGCTGACTCTCTGCTTCTGCCTCGCTCTTGCGCCAGCGAAACTTCACGCGCAAAACCAGGCGACTCCGCCGTCTCAAAACCCCGGAGCAAAGCCTGGCCCGGGCGACGCTAAGCCTCAACCAGCCACCAGGCCCAATCCCGGCGATGGTCAACCTCAATATACCGACGCCCAGAAGCAGGAGATGGTCTCGAAGCTGGAAGACCGAATCCACAACGCGGCAAACCAGGTCATTGGTCGCATCCAAAAAGAGGAGACTAACCTGCGCATAAAATACTCGTACCTCCGAAAACCGGAGCGGCTTGATCCGAACACCTACGGATCGAAAGAGGAAATCTCGGAATGGCAGGGGTCCGTCCAACAACTCAAAGAAAAAGAGGACCTCCTGGAAAAGCTTTACGCGAACGCCGATCAAGACTTGGGAAACGCGCTCACTCAGCAAAGGGTTAACCAATCGATCGCCGAACAAATAAAAAATGAGTTATTAAAATCCTTTCCGTGGAGCACGATCAAGAAAAAGAACCAACTTATGCGGGAGTTCATCGCGGAAAACTTTGAGCTCCTGACATTCTACGACAAGAACTGGGGCACTTGGAAACCTGGTCCTGAAGCGGGCACGGCCGCTTTCGACAACGTGCAACTCGCCGCCACCTACAAGGACTTGAAAGAAAAAATCAACTCGACCGGCCTGCAAATCGAAGATCAATACAAGGCCATGGTTCAATAACCCGTAATTTCTCATGCCGTTGTCTTCATGGTGGGCACCACCGGGATGCGACGGAAAACAAGTGAGAATTACGCTCGCCGTCTGGTTTCCTGGTCGTTAGACTCCGCCTCTGCCTATGGAAGGAACTTGGTCATGGAGACAGCGCTCGACCGTTACTTCGCTTCTGATCTTGGTGGCGGTTTGCATCGGGCAGTGGATTCTCCTCCAACCCAAATGTCTGGCCGCGATCGCCGCGCAACCGTCCAGCCTGGTTCCATTACCTTTCCTGATTTTCGTTGCCTACGAGATACTGGTAATTTTGCAACATCTCGCGCGGATCCTGATCGCAAAACTGTTAGGGTTGAAACTTCTGGCGTTCGCCTGCGGACCGTTCGCCATCCGGCGAATTCGGGGTCGGACGCGGTTCACCTGGAATAATCGGGAGACGATGATAAGCGGGACGACGGTTTTCGAACCGAAAACCATCGCGGGTCTACGTTGGCGCTGTCTCTGGCTCATCGCCAGCGGACCAGCGTCAATGATTCTGGCCGGATCGTTTCTTACGATAATGGTACGAGTCAGCGATCCGACGCGGATGCCGATTAATACGCTCTTTCTTGGAGCGATGGCCTTTATTGGCGTTTTGCTGGGAGTGCGCCTTTTGTTGCCTTTGCCCCTTCACCGGTCGCTCAGCTATGGGACCCTCCTCTGGGATGCTTTTCGCGGTCGTCCAACAGGTGAAGTGCTTTTTTTGGTGAACGCCCTGGTCAACAACGGGCAGCAAGGTGTCCGGCCGCGCGATTGGTCGCAAAGCATGCTCGATCACGTGTTGCGGCTGACAGATAAATCCGATCTTGCTGAGCGGGTGACGGTTTGTTTTCTCGCGTATTACCAGGCGATCGACCTGCGCGAAATCGAACGGGCGGCACGCTATCTCGACGAGGCGGTCGCGAAGGCAATTCCGAAATCCCGGGTGCTCTATTCCTGGGTGATGTTAGAGAAGGCGTTTTTCGAGGCGTGGTTCAGACGAGACGAGTTGTCTGCCCAGGAGGCGTTTAAGCGGGTAACTGATTGGTCCAGGGTTCCGCACCATACGTGGCTACGAGTGTCGGCGTCCGTCGCACTTCTGGAAGGCAGACCAGAAGAATGTCATCGAATGGCGCGAG
Organism: uncultured Verrucomicrobiae bacterium; assembly: GCA_963789065.1. Classification (GTDB taxonomy): domain Bacteria; phylum Verrucomicrobiota; class Verrucomicrobiia; order Chthoniobacterales; family JAFAMB01; genus JAFAMB01. Next base: position 60,106 of record CAWBKA010000045.1, read on the forward strand.
AAGCGCTGAACATTGTCCACTCATTGCCGGTGCCACACCCATTAGCGGTAGACTGGTTGAAGGAACTAATCGCCAGCTCACAGGTCAGGTGCTAGGCGTTTGGCGTTCGGCGTTCCGCGTTCCGCGTTCGGCGTTCGCCGTTCACCGTTCGCCGGGCGCCGCCGAACGCCGAACGCCGAACGCCGAACGCCAAACGCCAAACGCCAAACGCCAACACGTTCCCCCTCCCCCTTACCGCGCCGTGGGCATGGCAAACTCTGCGCCCAGGTTGAATGCGCCTGGCCACCGGCTAGTGACCGTTTTTAACCTCGTGTAGAAGCGAACTCCCTCAGGTCCGTGAACATAGTGATCTCCAAAAATCGATCGTTTCCACCCACCGAAAGAGTGAAAAGCCATTGGCACCGGGATTGGAACGTTTATCCCTACCATCCCTGCTCTTACTTGCTCAAGAAATGCCCTGGCGGCCGCACCGTCCCGCGTGAAGATCGCGGCACCGTTTCCGTACTCGTGCCCGTTCACAAGGTTGAGCGCTCCTCCCATATCGTTGACGCGTACGACACAAAGGACCGGGCCAAAAATCTCCTCCCGATAGATTCGCATTTCGGGTCTCACGTGGTCGAAAAGACAGCCCCCAACAAAAAAGGCATCCTCGGCCGCAGGAGGCTCAAGCTCGCGCCCGTCGACCAGGAGCGTCGCACCTTCCTTGACCCCGAGATCAATATAGGAACGGACCCGCGCCAGATGTGCCTTGGTAATCAGCGGACCCATCTCCACACCCGAGAAATCACCTGGCCCAACCTTTAACGCCGCAACTCGCGGGATTAATTCTTCGACCAGTCGATCACCCAACCGGTCGCCGACGGCGATCGCCACCGAAACAGCCATGCAACGCTCACCTGCTGAGCCGTATGCCGCGCCAATCAACGCGTCCGCAGCCTGAGTGACATCCGCATCGGGCAGGACGACCATATGATTTTTCGCGCCGCCCAACGCTTGCGTTCGTTTTCCGGCCGCCGTTCCGCGATGATAAACGTACTCCGCCACCGGGGTCGAACCGACAAAACTTATGGCTTGAATCTCGGGATGATCCAGTAGCGCATCCACGGTTTCCTTGTCGCCGTGGACCACGTTAAAGACCCCATCCGGTAAGCCTGCCTCGCTTAGCAGCAGGGCGAGCTCGACGCTCGTGCTCGGATCCTTCTCGCTCGGTTTCAAAACAAAGGTGTTGCCACACGCGAGCGCGATCGGGAACATCCACATCGGGACCATGGCCGGGAAATTGAACGGCGTCACCCCGGCAACCACTCCAAGGGCCTGGCGAAACGAAAAGCTGTCAACATCGGTGCTGACTTGTTCTGAATATTCACCTTTCAGCAACTGGGGAATTCCGCAGGCGAACTCGACAACTTCAAGGCCTCGCACCACCTCGCCTCGCGCATCCTCCAGAATTTTTCCGTGCTCGGCGCAAATCAACGCCGCCAACCGATGCTTTTCGCGCTCCACCAATTCCCTGAACCGGAACAATATTCGCGCTCGTCGGACGGTTGGGGTATGCGACCAGGCAGGAAAAGCGGCGGCTGCGGCCGAGACCGCCGCATCAACCTCAACTCTCGTCGCAAAGGCGAGTCGACCGGAAACTCGCCCCTGAGCTGGATTATAAACCTCGCCGTAACGTTGGGCGGTTCCAGCTCGGATCTGACCGTTGATATAATGATGGATATTTGCAGAGCCGTCACTCGGCGCCGCACGTTCAAACGGATTGATGATCGTCGTCATTTAACGTTTTGGGTTTTGAGTTTTGGGTTTTGGGTTTTGCGTTGCGGTAAGCTGCCAAGGATCACTCAAAACTCAAAACGCAAAACGCAAAACTCAAAGCGCCCAGATTTCGTGATAAAGCCGTTCGATTTCCTGCGGTGTGGGCACACGAGGGTTGTTTGCTGCCGAACCGGAGGCCAGCGCTTGCCGCACCATGATCGGAATACTCTCTCTCCATGCCTGGCGATCAATTCCAAACGCGCCGGGAGTTGGCACCTCGAGTTTCTTATTTAATTCGTGCAGATTCTGAATCAGCTCAGCCGCGGCGTCTTTGGCGGGGATGCCCGGCCGGGCGATTCCCATGGCCCTTGCGCATTCCGCGTAACGCTCGAAGGCGGCCGGTACCGAGAACTCTGTCACTGCCGGCAGCAGCATCGCGTTGGACAAACCATGTGGAACATGAAATTTCGCGCCGATTGGGCGACTCATTGCATGCACCAAAGCAACGCTGGAGTTAGAAAACGCGATTCCGGCCTGAGTCGCAGCAAGCATCATCCCTTCACGAGCAGCACGGTTTTGCGGCTCGAAGCACGCAATTTCCAAATGCTTCCAAATCGCGCCCATCGCCGTCAGCGCAAAGCTGTCAGCGAAGGGATTGGCGCGCCGGCTAATGTAGGCCTCGATGGCATGCGTTAAGGAGTCTACCCCGGTGTCCGCGGTCAATCGCATCGGCTTTGTCAGAGTCAGCTCGAAGTCAACCAGCGCGGCCTGCGGTAAATAGGCGAGTCCGATGCAGAGCATCTTTTCTCCGGTTTCGTCATCTGTGACAATGGTGAATCTGGTTGCCTCTGAGCCTGTTCCGGCGGTCGTCGGAATGGCGATGATCGGCAGCCCCGGCTCGTTTTGTTCGTGTGGCGCCTTGTAATCACGCATGCGACCTCCATGCACCGCCAAAACGGCGATCGCTTTTGCCGTATCGATCGAGCTGCCTCCACCAAGCCCAATCACACAATCATGGGAGCCGCCTCTAAAAAATTCGAGCCCAGCCCGCACCGCGACCACCGTCGGATCGAGAACCGTTTCGGAGAAAGTCCGCGGCTCGCCCAACGAGCTGAGCGACTCGGACAGGACACGCGCCAAGCCACGTTTCCGCAAAAAAGGATCGGTAACTATCAACGGGCTGTTCAGTCCGAGGATTTGAAGAACTTCCCGGGCCTCGGCGAAGGCGCCGCCGCCAATTCTCAGAATCCGGGGAAGAGCGATTTTAGCAACCATGTTTTATTTAAAAATCTCTGCCGGCTCAAAATCACGCACGGCGTCCGCCGGACAGAAGCGACCAGCATTGCG